>NZ_JBYTDE010000053.1:0-541 GCF_058791075.1 Curvibacter sp. EU05-FHT14A10 | reverse complement strand
TCAGCGCTGGCAAGCGTTCCGCTGTTGCCCTGCCCCCCCACGACCAGCACCTGGCCTGAGGGCAGCAGGGTCGCTGTGTGTAAATATCGCGCCGTGCTCAGGCTGCCCGTAGCACTCCAGGTCTGGGTCGCCGGGTCGTACAGTTCGGCGCTGGCACGCGCTCCGCCACTGCCCAGGCCGCCCACGACCAGCACCTGGCCTGAGGGCAGCAGGGTCGCTGTGTGTAAATATCGCGCCGTGCTCAGGCTGCCCGCAGCACTCCAGGTCCGTGTGGCCGGGTCATACAGCTCAGCGTTGGCAAGCGCTACGTAGTTGACCTGTCCCCCCACGACCAGCACCTGGCCTGAGGGCAGCAGGGTCGCTGTGTGTAAATATCGCGCCGTGCTCAGGCTACCCGCAGCACTCCAGGTCCGTGTGGCCGGGTCGTACAGCTCAGCGCTGGCAAGCGTTCCGCTGTTGCCCTGCCCCCCCACGACCAGCACCTGGCCTGAGGGCAGCAGGGTCGCTGTGTGTAAATATCGCGCCGTGCTCAGGCTGCCCG
>NZ_JBYTDE010000052.1:0-567 GCF_058791075.1 Curvibacter sp. EU05-FHT14A10 | reverse complement strand
TTCCTGGGCGCGGACACCGGCACCTTCATGGGCGAGCTGGTGCTGATCCGCTACCCGGGCCTGAAGTCGAGCTACAACGGCGAGCTGGTCTCGGCTGGGGGCTACAACTGGGGCCAGCAATACTCGGCCAGTGCCGCGCAGATCGCGGCCGGCACGCGCAACTCCTCGGGCATCAGCCTGGACTACAGCTGGGTGTACGACGGCAAGCTGCTCAAGGGCTGGCAGGTGGTGCCCGAGGTGGCGTACTTCAGGGCGCTGTCGGGGCGCACGCCCAACACGGCGGCCACCTTCATGCAGGGGGCCAGCTCGGTCAACCTGATCGTGAGCTTCATCCAGAACCCGGCGACCTGGCAGTTTGGCGTCAACTACGCGGCCTTCTGGGGCGGCAAGACGGTGTACGACCAGCCCCTGCGTGACCGCAACTTCGTGGGCGTGTACGCCTCGCGCAACTTCTGAGGCCCGCTGAGGCTTTGGATGGACTCCGTGTTTTTCTCTTCTTTCTCCGAGAAGGGTGGCGGGGGGGTTGATACCCCCGCCTTCACGGCCATCGCCCCCCGGGGCCTGCCC
>NZ_JBYTDE010000051.1:0-590 GCF_058791075.1 Curvibacter sp. EU05-FHT14A10 | reverse complement strand
TGCGCCCCGAGGCCCGCTTCAACCGCGACGCGGTGTCCATCTCAAGCAACTTCGACACCGGGCTCGATTGGCTCACCGTGGTCTTCGAGAGCACCGCCAAAGAAGGCAGCCCCGAGGCCGCCAGCCTGTGCGAGAACGTGAACCTGGGCCTGTACCAGGACCGCTTCACCTGGGCGCTGCAGCCCGTGCAGGGGGTGCTGTCGGTGTCCTCGTTCTCGGGCCAGATGCGGCTGTACAACGAGGGCTACAACGAAGGCAACCCCAAGATGAGCGTGGTGCCCATCGACCCGGGCAACTACGCGGCGCTGGCCACCGAGATCGGGCGCATCCGCGGCACCATGCGCAAAGACTGCAGCATGACGGCGGTGCACCTGTTCCTGACCGACCACAAGGCTGCCACCATCAACCGGGTGATTGCGGCGGTGGAGGCCTTCAAGAAGGCCAACCCGGGTGACGGGCCAGGCGAAGGCGTGCAGATCCGCCTGGCCTCGGGCAACGCGGGGGTGCTGGCCGCCATCAACGACGAGGTGGAGAAGAGCGAGCTGCCGATGATGCTGTACGTGTACGCGGCCATCGTGATCCTGGTGTTC
>NZ_JBYTDE010000050.1:151-658 GCF_058791075.1 Curvibacter sp. EU05-FHT14A10 | reverse complement strand
AGCCGCCACTTGCTCGGCCTGGGCCTGGGCCTCGGCATCGAGCCGGGCCTGGGCCAGTTGTTCGAAGCGGGCCACCAGTTGGTCCAGGTCGGCCCGGGTGCGGGCCGCCTGCTCGGCGCTGCGCTCGCCGATGGCGACGGCCGTCTGCTCCAGTGTTCGGCTCAGGGTTTGCTGCTGCGCCAGGGCCTGCTCGCCCACACGCTGCCACTCGCCCTGCAGGCTTTGCGCCACCGAGCCCAGGGCCTGGCCCCAGGCTTCCAGGCGCTGGCGGTCAGCCGCCACTTGCTCGGCCTGGGCCTGGGCCTCGGCATCGAGCCGGGCCTGGGCCAGTTGCTCGAAGCGGGTCACCAGTTGGTCCAGGTCGGCCCGGGTGCGGGCCGCTTGCTCGGCGCTGCGCTCGCCGATGGCGGCGGCCGTCTGCTCCAGCGTGCGGCTCAGGGTTTGCTGCTGCGCCAGGGCCTGCTCGCCCACACGCTGCCACTCGCCCTGCAGGCTTTGCGCCACCGA
>NZ_JBYTDE010000049.1:0-683 GCF_058791075.1 Curvibacter sp. EU05-FHT14A10 | reverse complement strand
GTGGCGCCTTCCTTGGGGCCCAGCTCGATGTAGCTGCGCACCTTGGCCAGGTGGGCGGGGCTGATCATGGGGCCCACGATGGTTTTTTCGTCCAGCGGGTCGCCCACGGTGATGCGGCGGGCGCGCTCGGCGAACTTCTGCGCAAAGTCGGCGTAGATCGACTTTTGCACCAGGATGCGGCTGCCGGCGGTGCAGCGCTCGCCGTTGTTGCTGAAGATCATGAACACGGCGGCGTCCAGGGCGCGGTCCAGGTCGGCGTCGGCAAAGATCACGAAGGGGCTCTTGCCGCCCAGCTCCATGCTGAATTTCTTGAGGCCCGCGCTTTGCACGATGCGGTTGCCGGTGGCGGTGGAGCCGGTGAAGCTGATGGCGCGCACATCGGGGTGGCTGCACAGGGGTTCGCCGGCCTGCTGGCCATAGCCGTGCACGATGTTGAGCACGCCGGCGGGGATGCCGGCCTCCAGGGCCAGCTCGCCCAGGCGGGCGGCGGACAGGGGGGAGAGCTCGCTCATCTTGAGCACGGCGGTGTTGCCGAAGGCCAGGCAGGGGGCCACCTTCCAGGTGGCGGTCATGAAGGGCACGTTCCAGGGGCTGATGAGGGCGCACACGCCCACGGGGTGGAACAGGGTGTAGTTGAGGTGGGTGGGGGTGGGGTAGGTGTGGCCGTCCACGCGGGTGCACAT
>NZ_JBYTDE010000048.1:0-780 GCF_058791075.1 Curvibacter sp. EU05-FHT14A10 | reverse complement strand
ACGCTGGTCAGGGTGCTGTCCACCGGCACGCTCTTGGCCTGGCGCCATTGGCGGCCCCCGTCGTCGGACAGCATCACCACGCCGTGGTCGCCCACCGCCACCAGGCGATCGCCCGCTCGCGTGGCCCCCAGCAAAGAGGCTGTGCCGGCATGGGCCACGCGCGCCGCTGGCACCAGCCGAGGGGCGTTGGGGTTGGGTTCCTGGGCCTGCGCCGCAGGCATCGCCAGGCATGCGGCCATGGCAGCGATCTGCACCAGTGGCAGCAAGCTCAGGGGCTGCTTCATCAGTTTCTTCATCATCGTCTTCATGTTCACCCCGCTCAGTGCGCCAGGCCTGGGGCCTTGACGGGCTTCTTGCGCGGGAACAGCCGCTCCAGCCACACCGCAAACGCCGGCAGCGCCGTCATCGCCATCACCATGTTCACCATGAACATGAACGCCAGCAGCTTGCCCATGTCGGCCTGGAACTTCAGCTCCGAGAACGACCACGTCGCCACCCCCACCGCCAGCGTGATGGCCGTGAAGATCGTGGCCGTGCCCACCTCCAGGATCGAGTGCTCCAGCGCCTTCACGATCGGCTGCCCCTGCGACAGGTGCAGCTGCAGTCGGTTGTAGATGTAGAACGCATAGTCCACCCCAATGCCCACCGCCAGCACCATCACCGGCAAGGTGGCCACCGTCAGGCCAATGTCCAACTCCTTCATGAACCAGTAGCCGATGAAGGTGCCCACCGTCAGCGGCAGGCAGCACGCCAGCACCGCCCTGAAGTCTCGGTACACCA
>NZ_JBYTDE010000047.1:0-953 GCF_058791075.1 Curvibacter sp. EU05-FHT14A10 | reverse complement strand
TCCTTCGACAGAACGTAGATTTCTGCGGTGAAGTGGGTGTGCGGCTTGACGCTGCCCGGCTTGCACAGCACTTGGCCGCGCTCGACGTCTTCACGCTTGGTACCACGCAGCAAGATGCCGACGTTGTCACCAGCCTGACCTTGATCCAGCAGCTTGCGGAACATTTCCACGCCAGTGCAGGTGGTCTTGACGGTGGGCTTGATACCCACGATTTCGATTTCTTCGCCGACCTTGATGATGCCGCGTTCCACACGACCGGTCACCACAGTGCCACGACCCGAGATCGAGAACACGTCTTCCACAGGCATCAGGAAGGCACCGTCCACAGCGCGCTCAGGCGTGGGAATGTAGGTGTCCAGAGCTTCAGCCAGCTTCATGATGGCTTGCTCGCCCAACTCGCCCTTGTCGCCGTCCAGCGCCAGACGTGCCGAACCCTTGATGATCGGGGTGTCGTCGCCAGGGAATTCGTACTTGGAAAGCAGCTCGCGCACTTCCATTTCCACCAGTTCCAGCAGTTCAGCGTCGTCCACCAGGTCAGCCTTGTTCAGGAAGACGATGATGTAAGGAACGCCCACCTGGCGGGACAGCAGGATGTGTTCACGGGTTTGGGGCATCGGGCCGTCAGCGGCCGAGCACACCAAAATAGCGCCGTCCATCTGAGCAGCGCCAGTGATCATGTTCTTCACATAGTCAGCGTGGCCAGGGCAGTCCACGTGAGCGTAGTGGCGGTTGGCAGTTTCGTATTCAACGTGGGCGGTGTTGATGGTAATGCCGCGGGCCTTTTCTTCGGGCGCTGCGTCGATCTGGTCGTAAGCCTTGGCTTCGCCGCCGAACTTGGCTGCCAGAACGGTTGCGATCGCAGCCGTCAGGGTGGTCTTGCCGTGGTCAACGTGACCGATGGTGCCGACGTTCACGTGCGGCTTGGTACGTTCAAACTTGCCTTTTGCCATTTT
>NZ_JBYTDE010000046.1:0-1225 GCF_058791075.1 Curvibacter sp. EU05-FHT14A10 | reverse complement strand
CCCTGCGCATCAACGGCGAACGCCTGTGGGACAGCCTGATGACCCTGGCCCGCATCGGCGGCACCGACAAGGGCGGCGTGTGCCGCCTGGCCCTGACCGAGCTCGACCGCCAGGGCCGTGACCTGGTCGTGGGCTGGGCCCGCGACGCCGGCCTGAGCATCACCGTCGACCAGATCGGCAACGTGTTCATGCGCCGCCCCGGCCGCAACAACAGCCTGCCCCCCGTCATGACCGGCAGCCACATCGACACCCAGCCGACCGGCGGCAAGTTCGACGGCAACTACGGCGTGCTGGCCGGCCTGGAGGTGGTGCGCACCTTGAACGACCACGGCATCCAGACCGAGGCCCCGATCGAGGTCGCCTTCTGGACCAACGAAGAGGGCTCGCGCTTCGTGCCCGTGATGATGGGCTCGGGCGTGTTCGCCGGCGCCTTCACCCTGGAACACGCCTACGCCGCCACCGACACCGAGGGCAAGAGCGTCAAGGACGAGCTGGCCCACATCGGCTACATCGGGGACCAGGTGCCGGGCCAGCACCCCATCGGCGCCTACTTCGAGACCCACATCGAGCAGGGCCCGGTGCTGGAGGACCACGACAAGACCATCGGCGTGGTCAGCGCGGTGCTGGGCATCCGCTGGTACGACTGCACCGTGACCGGCATGGAAGCCCACGCCGGCCCCACCCCCATGGGCCTGCGCAAGGACGCGCTGCAGGTCGCTACCCGCGTGATGCAAGAGGTGGTGGCCATCGGCAACCGCTACGCCCCGCACGGGCGTGGCACCGTGGGCATGGTCAACGTGCACCCCAACAGCCGCAACGTGATCCCGGGCCGGGTCAAGTTCTCGATGGACCTGCGCAACAGCACCGACGCGCTGGTCGACCAGATGGACGCCGACATCCGCGCCTACGCGGCCCAGGTGGCCGCCGAGACCGGGCTGAAGATCGAGGTCGAACTGGTGTCGCACTACCCGGCCCAGCCCTTCCACGCCGACTGCGTGAATGCGGTGCAGCGCGCCGCCGAGCGCCTGGGCTACAGCCACATGCCCGCCGTGTCAGGCGCGGGCCACGACGCGGTCTACATGGCCAAGCTGGCGCCCACGGGCATGATCTTCATCCCCTGCAAAGATGGCATCAGCCACAACGAGATCGAAGACGCCAAACCCGAGCACATCACCGCCGGCTGCAACGTGCTGCTGCAGGCCATGCTGGAGCGGGCGGGCTGAAG
>NZ_JBYTDE010000045.1:0-1306 GCF_058791075.1 Curvibacter sp. EU05-FHT14A10 | reverse complement strand
TGAGGTTGCCCCTGAAAATCGGAGTGCATAACCGGTCTTCAAGCGGCAGATTTGTGCTGCGCCGCCAACCAGCGATTCTCGTACTGCATGGGGCTCATGTAGCCCAATGTCGAATGTAGCCGGGAATGGTTGTAGAACCCGATCCAATCCAAAATCACCTGCCTTGCTTGGGCTCTGGTCGCGAACTTTCGGCCATGAACACACGCCGTCTTCAAGTGCCCCCACAGGCTCTCGGTCGGGGCGTTATCCCAGCAATTCCCCTTGCGACTCATTGAGCTGAGAATGCCCCACTGCTTGAGTGTGCGCTGGAAGTCATCACTGCAATATTGACTGCCCCTGTCACTGTGAAAGATCAGGCCCCTGGCAGCTCGACGACGCCAGCAGGCCATCAGCAATGCATCCTTGACCAGGCTCGTTTGCATGTGCGTTTGCAGGCTCCAGCCCACCACCTGACGACTGTGCAGGTCCAGCACTGCTGCCAGGTACAGCCACCCCTCGTCCGTGGCGATATACGTGATGTCGCCGCTCCACAGTTGGTTGGGTGCCGGCGGATTGAATCGTCGCTGCACCAAGTCGGCCGCCACCGGCAAACGGTGTTTACTGTCGGTGGTGACCACGAATTTGCGCTTTGTCCTGGCACGAATCCCGTGTTGGTGCATCAGCTTGCGCACCCGGTCTTTGCCGACCCTGATGCCCCTGCCCAGCAGTTCCTTGTGCATGCGTGGCCAGCCGTATTCACCTTTGACCTGAGCATGTATGGCTCGCATATGGGCAAGCAAGGCTTCGTCGCTGTGAAACCGCGTGAGCCCACCGTGGCCTCTCTTGCCAGCCCTGTCCCAACTGAAATACCCACTGGGACTGACCTGCAAAACCTCACACATCAGCGTGATCGGCCAGCGTTGCTTCATCGATTGAATCCAGGCGTACTTTGCAGCACATCCTGTGCAAAGTACGCCGCCGCTTTTTTTGCAATATCGCGCTCCATCTTCAGGCGCGCCACCTCCGCCTTCAGCCTCGCGATCTCTGCCTGTTCAGGGCTCACCACCGCAGCAGGTTTGCCATCTGTCGATACGCCAAGCTGCCCCTTTGCATCCGCCCGAACCCAGTTGGTCAAGCTAGCACTGGGCATCCCCAAGGTCTTGGCCACCACTGCGGCAGGCCGTCCTGCCTTGACCTGTCTGACGGCTTCTTGCTTGAACTCCAAGGTGTACTTGGCTCTGCTCATCACTCCAGCGTTCATCTCTTCTCTCCTTTCCCGGCATTCTCCGGGCTGAGCTATGAACTCCGAAATTCGAGGGCAACCTCA
>NZ_JBYTDE010000044.1:0-1556 GCF_058791075.1 Curvibacter sp. EU05-FHT14A10 | reverse complement strand
TCTCTTCTTTCTCCGAGAAGGGTGGCGGGGGGGTTGATACCCCCGCCTTCACGGCCATCGCCCCCCGGGGCCTGCCCCGGGTGGGCGATGGCCTTTTTTCTTCCCCTGCCTGAGCAGTTTGCCAAGGGCCACACACTATGCTGAATCAATGGGTCGCAGGCCTTGAGCGCTTCTTCTTCCTGTACCGCCGCGCCACGCTGGGCCTGCTGCTGGCGCTGACCGCTTTGATGGCCTTCTTTGCGCTGCAACTGCGCATGGACGCGGGCTTTGAGAAGCAGATGCCCAGCGACCACCCCTACATCCAGACCTTCCAGAAGTACCGCGCCGACGTGCTGGGCGCCAACCGCCTGAACATCGTGGTCAAGGCCCGCCAGGGCAGCATCTTCACGGTGGCGGGCCTGCAAAAGCTCTACGAAGTGACCCAGGGCGTGGTGTTCCTGCCCAGCATCGAGCGCCTGGGCGTTCAATCGCTGTGGACGCCCAACAGCTTTGTCAACGAGATCACCGAAGAGGGCTTTCGGGCCGACCCGCTGATCGACGGCACCATCTCCCCGGGCCAGCTCGACGAGGCCACCGTCAAGAAGATCCGCGAGGCCACCGCGCGCGGCGGCTTCATCGGCACCCTGGTCTCGCGCGACGAGAGCTCGGCCATGGTCACCGCCGAGATCATCGAGTACGACCGCGAGGGCAAGAAGGTCGACTACGTGGCCTACAACCGAGTGCTCGAAGCCCAGATCCGCCAGAAGTTCGAAGACGCGAACTTTGAGGTGCAGATCATCGGCTTTGCCAAACAGATCGGCGACATCGCCGACGGCGCTTCGGCGGTGCTTGAGTTTTGCGTCATCGCGCTGCTGCTGACGGCCGCGGCTGTGTACTGGTACTGCCACTCGCTGCGCTTCACCGTGCTGCCCATCGTGTGCTCGCTCACCTCGCTGGTGTGGCAGTTTGGTGCGCTGCACCTGCTGGGCTACGGGCTGGACCCGCTGGGCGTGCTGGTGCCGTTTCTGGTGTTTGCCATTGGCGTGTCGCACGGGGTGCAGCAAATCAACTTCATCGTGCGCGAGATCTCGCACGGCAAGAGCTGCTACGAGGCCTGCCGGGGCAGCTTCACCGGGCTGCTGATCCCGGGCACGCTGGCGTTGGTGACGGCCTTTGTGAGCTTTGTGACCCTGGTGATGATCCCCATCCCGATGGTGCGCGAGCTGGCCATCACCGCGTCACTGGGGGTGGCGTTCAAGATCATCACCAACCTGGTGATGCTGCCGGTGGCGGCCTCGTTCTTCAACGTGAGCAAGGCCTACGCTGACCGCGCCATGCTCAAGCGCGAGGCCCGCTCGGGCTGGCTGCGCACGCTGGCGCGGGTGGCCGAGCCGCGCAACGCCGCGGTGTGCCTGCTGGTGGTGGGCGCCCTCTTTGCGGTGGCCGTGGTCGAAGGCCAGGGGCGCGTGGTGGGCACCACCCAGCCCGGCGCACCTGAGCTGCGCCCCGAGGCCCGCTTCAACCGCGACGCGGTGTCCATCTCAAGCAACTTCGACACCGGGCTCGATTGGCTCACC
>NZ_JBYTDE010000043.1:0-1809 GCF_058791075.1 Curvibacter sp. EU05-FHT14A10 | reverse complement strand
AATCGCTGGTTGGCGGCGCAGCACAAATCTGCCGCTTGAAGACCGGTTATGCACTCCGATTTTCAGGGGCAACCTCACTTTCGCCAGTTGGGCGATGCTCAGCAGTGGGCCGTACTGCTTAGTTAGCGCCTCTTCTATTTGCATGTCGCTGCATCCTTCCAGTGAATTACGGATAACTTCCGTTGATTCCTGCAGGATGCCGGCAAGTCGTGTTTCACATAGCGCGAATTTTTAGTAAAATGTTGACATCATGAAAAGCATCTCCCGAGTACGCCGCATGCACCCGTTGTTGGGAGTGCTAGTGGCGGAATGCGAAACCACATCAGCGAGAGTCCACGCCAAGCTATCAAACGGCTATGCGTGGTGCTTTTGTGATCTGTGTGGAAAGCTAACGGAGTACGCCGTCGCCCTTGAAGCTCGAAAAGTCTTCAAGAAGATGTCCGTGCGAAATGACAAGCCTGTACCGATCACGGAAGCAATGCGTGCTGCAGCGCAACGCGCCGCTGATGCTTTGGTTGTCCGTTTCGAGAAGGCCCTTGCCGGCGAATATGGTCTTTATGAAGCCGCCCGAATGGTCGCCACGTGCTGCAACATTCGGGACATGCGAGGAGAACTCTTGGACGTGGAGACCTTCCGCGACCAGGTCGAGCGAAAGGCACTCACTGCGGCTTGGGCATTACATGGTGACGTGCTTGGCGCGACTCTTTTGCCAGGCCAGAAGGAAGGCGAGCCCAAGCCAAGCAAGTTTTACTGCGAAGACCACAATCCGAGTCGAAGCGTTGAGTCAAGGAGAGCGTATCAACGAGACCGCCGGCTAATCGCCGAGTACGAAGACCTGATGGCCATGATTTGGAGTCAGAACGCTAGCCGTCTAGCCGCTTGGGACATTGAGGCACACGCATACGTCAGGACTGAAGCGTATCGGTTGCTTCATGCCATGAAGTCCACGAAAGGCATCATTGCCGCCGAGTTGAGTCGCGGGGTCACAAATCAATCAGAAATCGCGCGCAAGCTGGGCGTTTCCCGGCAGACGATTTCAATAGCGATCAAACGCCACGGCCTGAATGCCAGCTAGAGCATCATCGCCAGGCGGACTAGCTTCGATGAAATTCCGATGCGTGTACACGCTCTGGTTCCCGGCACCTTCCTGCGCGCCGCCTAAAATGACAACATTTTTCTAATTTTTCGCACCCACTCGAAACGCACCGCCGGGCATTCTTCGATTAACCAATACGTAATCGAATGAAAGCTACCGTATGCATATCGAGGCGAAATGCAAAACGCTCATCAACCGCAAGAAGCTGCTGGCGATGATCCCGCTTTCCGAGCGCACGATTTTCAACATGGAGCAGAGAGGGGAGTTCCCGCGCCGCATCGCGCTCACCAGCCGGAATGTCGCCTGGGACTTGGCCGAGGTGGAGCTGTGGATCGAGGCGCGAAGGTCTTCTGGTGCTCACGCCATGCGCCCCAGCGTCAGCCCTGTTGCAGCGGCCGTTTAGCAGTCCACTCGTCAATCATGTTGGCCCAATCCTGCAGCATGGCCGTGCGCTGCTCGCGGTATTCGGCCTTGTTGTAGACCGCCCGCACACCACGTTGCTCGTGAGCAAGGCATTTCTCAATCCAGTCCGTGTTGTAGCCAGCCTCATGCAATAGCGTGCTGGCCGTCCGCCGCAGGTCATGCGGCCCAAATTTGGTGAGGGGCTTCCCTTCCTTCTGCGCAAGCCTGTACGTCGTGAGCGGCTAGCCGCACCATCTTGACGGCGACGCTGCGCTCAGGCCTGGCCCGAGGTCCAGCGATGAGGCAGCAGT
>NZ_JBYTDE010000042.1:0-1824 GCF_058791075.1 Curvibacter sp. EU05-FHT14A10 | reverse complement strand
ACCCTGCTCATGACGCCCATGGGCAACCTGACCCTTTACCCCCACGTCTTCAAGTCCCTGTCGTACGACCCGCTCAAGCAGTTCGTCGGCGTGGGCAAGGTCTGCAGCATGAGCTTTGGCCTGGCCGTGGGCGTCAACAGCACCGCAAAGACGCTCAAGGATTTCTTGGACCTGGCACGCAAGGACAACGCCCTGGCTGCCTACGGCACACCCGGCGCGGGCACGGCCATGCACTTCATCGGCCAGCTGCTGGGCAAGGCCGCCAAGGTGCCGCTGGCTCACGTGGCCTACCGCGGCGGCTCGGCCGCGGTGACCGATGCGGTCGGCGGTGTGCTGCCTTGCGTGATCACCACGCTGCCCAACCTGCTGCCCATGCACCAGTCAGGCAAGCTGCGCATCCTGGCGATCTCTGACGAAGCGCCGCTGGCGGCCCTGCCTGGCGTGCCCACCTTCAAGTCACTGGGCTTCAGCGACCTGGCGATCACAGAGACCTTCGCCCTGTTCGCCAGGGCTGGTACACCCGCCCCCCTGGTCGCGCAGTTGAACAAAAGCATCACCGAGGCGGTGCAGTCCGACAAGATCGGCTCGCTGCTGCGCAAGCTCGAGTACCAGCCCCAGACCGCCACCACCGAGGCCCTTGACAGGCTGCTGCGCGAGGACCATGCGCGCTGGGGCCAGATTGTGAAGGCCTCCGGCTACACGCCTGAAGACTCGTAACTTGAAGAGAGATCACTGCCTTATGTCCCGCCGCAACGTCATCGTGATCATGTCCGACGAACATGATCCCCGCATCATGGGCTGTGCCGGCCACGCCTTCGTCAAGACGCCCCATCTGGACGCACTGGCCGCGCGCGGCGTGCGCTTCACCGATGCGTACACCCCCAGCCCCATCTGCGTGCCCGCGCGCGCCGCCTTTGCCACCGGCCTGCGCGTGCACCAGACGCGGCACTGGGACAATGCCATGCCCTATGTGGGCGACCCGCGCGGCTGGGGCCACGTGTTGCAGCGCCAAGGCATCCGGGTCGAAAGCATCGGCAAGCTGCATTACCGAGCCGATGAGGACCCCGCCGGCTTTGACAAGGAGCACATTCCCATGCACGTGGTGGGCGGCCATGGCATGGTGTGGGCATCGATCCGCGATCCTTACATATCAAGCCCCAGCGGCAAGCGCATGCTGGGTGAGCACATTGGCGCAGGCGAATCGCACTACACCGCCTACGACCGGGAGGTGACTGGCCGCGCCGTCGACTGGATCCACGACGCCGGCACCCGACCCGAAGAGCCCTTTGTGCTCTACGTGGGTCTGGTGGCGCCGCACTTTCCGCTGGTGGCGCCCGAAGCGTTCTTTGCGCTGTACTCTGACGAAGTGATGCCCGAGCCCAAGCTGCAGCCCCAGAGCGGCTACCAGCGCCACCCCTGGGTGCAGGCGTATGCCGACTTCATGGACAACGAGGGCGATTTCAAGAGCCCCGAGGAGCGGCGCCAGGCCTTTGTCGCCTACTACGCGCTGTGCAGCTTTCTGGACCACAACGTGGGCCGCATCACCCAGGCGCTGCGCGACGCGGGGCTGGAGGGGGACACCACGCTGGTCTACACCTCGGACCATGGTGACAACCTCGGCACGCGCGGGCTGTGGGGCAAGTCCACCCTCTACCAGGAGAGCGTGCGTGTGCCGATGATCGTGGTGGGCCCGGGCGTGCAGCCCAGGGTCTGCGAGACGCCGGTGGATTTGCTGGACCTGTTTCCCACCATCCTGCAGGGCGCGGGGATCGACCCCAGGCCCGAGATGCAGGGCCGGCCCGGCCGCTCGCTGCTGGAACTGGG
>NZ_JBYTDE010000041.1:0-1911 GCF_058791075.1 Curvibacter sp. EU05-FHT14A10 | reverse complement strand
CCCGAGTTCGACACGAAGTGCGGCAAGTGCTTGATTTCATTAGAAACCGCTTGAATATTTCCACTACAACAGGGGCAATTGCGTGTCTGGTACGGGCTTTCTGAGGTTCAGCGCCGAGAACAGTTCGGCCTGCTCGCGGTTGATGTTGGAGATGCCGCTGATGGGCGCACCTTGGTTGATGGAGACACTTTGGCGTTGAATCCTTCGCAATTGCGCCAAGGCCGTCTCCGGTGAGACCCCCTGGCCTGCCGCCTTCAAGCGCTGACGCATCACCCGGTACAGGATCAGGGCCATGAAGCAGATGCTGGCATGGGCTCGAATTCTCTCGGGCAGCCGGTGATACACCGGTGCAATTTCAATTTCCGACTTCAGCACCTTGAAGCCACGCTCAATATCGGCCAGGCTTTTGTAGCGCCGCACGATTTGCTCGGGGCCCAGATCGGCCACATTGGTGACCAGCAACAGCTTACCGTCCATCATTTGCGCGCGGGCCAAAGCCTTGGCGTCAATGTCGTAAGTGAACAGGTCCGACTTCAGATCGACCTTGATGATCTTGGACAGATGCGCTTCGGCCACCTCATGGAAGAAGCGCGCCTTGGCACCCGAATCGCTGAGCTTGCGGCCCCGGTGAACTTCTCCCGCGTCTTGTCCATCGAGTTTGCTGGCCAGTTGTTCTGCCCGTGTCAGCAAGCTTGCCATGCGCTTGGCACGCAGCGCCGTTTGCTCCTGCGCTCGCGCGGGGTCGTGTGCCACGATCAAGCGATGGCCTTGCCAAGAGGCTTGTGCAATGGTCTCGCCAGTCTCTTCTGCTGCGGCCTCATGCACAGGCTGGAGCAACTCAACGAACTCGTTGTATCGCCGCCCCGGCACGGCCAGGATGAACTCCAGCGGCTTGCCGCTGGGCAAGGTGATGGAGGCCAGTTCGTCAAGATTGTCGATGGACAACAAGCCCCTGTCGGCCACCATCACCAGCCGCTGAATGTGGGGATAGCGGGCCAACACCTTGCGCACAGTGGGCATCATGGTGGGGGCCTCAGCCGTGTTGCCGTCGAACACCTCGTGGTAGATCGGCATCCCATCGGCCGTTTGAACCACGCCCAGCATGAACTGGCGAGCCACGGTGCCCTCTTTGGACATGCCGAAGTGGCGCACGTCACCGTCTTGAACGCTGTGGCCTTCACAACGCACGGTGGTCAAGTCATAGAACACCACTGACAGTTCATCATCAATCAGGGGCCGCAGCAGATGGGCGACACAATCATCGACCGCGCCTTGATGATCCATGAGCGCATCCATGCTGCGAAGCAGGTGTTGATGGGTGATCTTGGAGGGTTCCACACCCGGCATTGAGACCGTCTGGAGCCAGCGCAGTGTGCCCAGCTTGGAGTCGGCGTCACACAGGCGGTTGAAGACCATCACGCGAATGGCATGCTCAACCGGGGAGGTGTAGCGGGCCTGGCGAAAGACGCCAGCCAGGCAATCAAAGCCGATCTCGCGCCAGAGTTGATCCAGCGCCCACACATCGCCCAGCGCCAGGGCGGATTCGAACTGCAATTGCGGGGTGGCCGTGTCGGTGGGGCCATGTCCACGGGCCTTGAGCAGGGCCTGCAGAACCTTGTCCACCTGGCCATCGTTCTCGTCGACGCGTCCCAGGGTGAGCAGGTTGCGCTGACGTGGTTGCCCATTGGCGTCGCGGAAGGATTCCACGATCTGGGCGTAGGTGTGACCACGGCTGCGGGCAAGCTTGACGAACATGTTTGGAGTGTAGCGGAAGACGACGCATCGGGTGCTACCCAGGACATGAAATGTTTACACTACAAAGAAATTCAAAAAACAGCAGATAAGCCGTTGATTCATATAGGCCAGGGTGCCTAAAACAGGCCAAATGAGGCAAAACGTGTCGAACTCCGG
>NZ_JBYTDE010000040.1:0-2613 GCF_058791075.1 Curvibacter sp. EU05-FHT14A10 | reverse complement strand
GTGAGCGTCCAGTCAGACCATCTTGAGGAATCGTTAGGCACATAGGAGTCTCGTGTCCACCTCAACTTTTGGTGGATACGTATGACCTTTCCCGATCAACCCGCCGGGACCCGGCGCCGTCGTCGCCTGCACAGCGACGAGTTCAAGGCCAATGCCGTGGCAGCCTGCATGCAGCCGGGGATGTCCATGGCCGCCGTGGCGATGGCCCATGGCGTCAACGCCAACCTGCTGCGCCGCTGGGTGCGTCAGGCGGAGATGACGCCGTTGGTTGACGCGCCCGGGAAGAACTTGCCCAATGTGCAGGTCGCACCTGTGAAGGCGGCATTTGTCCCGGTGAGCCTGCCAGCACCTGAGGCACCCGCGCAAATGGCAGACATCCGCATCGAGCTGCAGCGTGGTGCGACGGCTGTCACGGTGACGTGGCCTGCCAGTGCGGCCAGCGAGTGCGCGGCCTGGATGCGCGAGTTGCTTCGATGATCCGCATCGACGCCATGTGGCTGTCGGCCGAGCCCATCGACATGCGCGCCGGCACCGAGCGGCTGCTCGCCCGCGTGGTGCAGGTGTTCGGTGTCGCCCAAGCCCACCACGGATATCTCTTCGCCAATGCGCGCGGCACCCGCATCAAGCTGCTCGTGCACGACGGCTTCGGCGTGTGGTGCGCCGCACGGCGCCTGAACACCGGCCGCTTCGTCTGGCCGGTGGCGGGCGTCACGCCTTCTCTGGCGCTCACGGCCGCGCAGTTCAATGCCCTGGTGCTGGGCCTGCCGTGGCAGCGCCTGCCTGAGCTCAGCTGCATCACCCGGGCCTGAGCTTCGCCTGCACGTCACCCGTGAATCGGTTGACAGTGCATGTGCCGATAGCCCTTGTCGGCAAGCTTTGGCACGATGCCACGCATGCACAGCATGCGTGGTCTTCCTCCTTCTGATTCTGCTGGCCTCTCGCCCGAGGTCGTGGTACTGATTGCCCGATTGCAGCAGCAGGTGCAGGACCAGGCGCAGCAACTGTCTGAACGTGACCAGGCGCTGGCCCAGCGCGACGCGCTGCTGCTGCGCAAGGACCGCGAGATCGCCTTGCGCGAAGCCAAGATCGAGAAGATCCAGTTCGAGCTGTCCCGCCTGAAGCGCTGGACCTACGGCGCGAAGTCCGAGGCCATGAACGCTGACCAGCGCCGCCTGTTCGAGGAGACCCTGGCCGAGGACGAGGCGGCGCTGCGTGCGCAGCTCGAGCGCCTGCGCCGTGAAGCCGAGGCGGCTGCAGCGGCCGCTGGCACCAAGCCCAAGGCAGCGCCACGCAAGCCCCGCCGCAATGCACTGCCGGAGCATCTGCGCCGTGTGGAGCATCGCCACGAACCCGACAGCACCGACTGCCAGGAGCACGGCTGCGGACGGCCTATGAAGCGCATCGGTGAAGACGTCACCGAGCGACTGGACATCGTGCCGGCCGAGTTCTTCGTGCATCGCCACATCTACGGCAAGTGGGCCTGCCGGCACTGCCAGGTCCTCAAGCAGGCACCGAGCGTGCCGGAGATCATCGAGGGCGGCATCGCCGCCAGCGGGCTGCTGGCACACACGGCGATCAGTCGATTCGTGGATCACCTGCCGTACTACCGGCAGGAGAGCATCAACGCCCGCTCGGGCGTGCACACCCCGCGCTCGACATTGGCCGCCGGGACGGGGCATGTCGGCGCGGCGCTGGAGCCGCTGTACGAGCTGCAAAAGCACTTCGTCCTCGATAGTCGTGTCCTGCACGCCGACGAGACGCCGGTGGCCTTGCTGGATCCCGGAGCAGGCAAGACCCGCAAAGCCTACATGTGGGCGTACGCGCGAAGTTGGCACGACGCGGTGCCGGGCGTCATCTACGACTTCTGTCGAGGGCGCGGGGCGCAGTACCCGGTGGCCTTCCTGAACGGCGACGAGAAGCTCGGCGAAAGGCGATGGAGCGGCACGCTGCTCACCGACCGCTACGGGGCGTATGACACCGTGGTCGACCCGCGGCATTACCCAGGGCGCCTCAGCGCCGCCTGCGCCGCGCACGCACGTCGGAACTTCGAAGAGCTGACCAAGGCCGCAACGAGCCCTATCGGACTGGACGCGCTGCGGCGGTTTGCTCGCATCTACGAAGTTGAGGGTGAGCTCAAGGGCCTCAGCGACGAAGAACGCAGAGCCCAGCGGCAGCGGCTGGCCAAGCCGCTGTGGGAGGACCTCCAGCAGTGGCTTGGCCTGGAGCGGCGCCTCGTCCCGGATGGCGGAGCCACGGCCAAGGCGATCGACTACACGCTGGGGCACTGGGCGGCGTTGACGCGACACCTGCAGGACGGCGCGGTCGCCATCGACAACAACCATCTGGAGCGCCAGATCAAGCCCTGGGCCATGGGGCGCCGTGCATGGCAGTTTGTGGGCAGCGAACTCGCCGGCCAGCGCGCGGCCATCGTGATGACCCTGGTGCAGTCGGCACGCCTGAACGGGCTCGACCCGTGGGCCTACTTGCGAGACGTGTTGGAGCGGCTGCCAATGCTGCCCAACCGTCTGCTTGAGGAACTGCTGCCTCATCGCTGGACCTCGGGCCAGGCCTGAGCGCAGCGTCGCCGTCAAGATGGTGCGGCTAGCCGCTCAC
>NZ_JBYTDE010000039.1:0-5667 GCF_058791075.1 Curvibacter sp. EU05-FHT14A10 | reverse complement strand
TAGCGGGCTCGACTGCACAGAACAGTGCTTAGCGAGGTGGCTGGGGTCTGATGGCTCTGGGTGCTTGGTTGAGTGGATGTTGAGAGTGGTTTGAGAAGTTTTCTGGTTTTGAGTTTGCTGCTGTAAAAAGCGATGTATAATTCGAGGCTCTGCTGAAAGCGGTGGTTACCAGATGGTGATGCTGCTGAGGTAGAAAAGAAAAAAAGTTTTGCCAGTTACTTAAAAACTGTGCTAAGATAGAGGGCTTCGCTGATCGCAGCGAGCTGAAGCGAAAAGAAGAGATTCTGAGTAGTTTGATCCTTAAAAATATACAGCCGATAAGCGTGGGTGTTTGAAGGCGATTGCCAAGTTCTTTGGAACTAGTGCTTAGCACTTTAAACACTCATGAGAATAGAAGTGAAGTTCACTTCAATTCCGTTTTTATGAGTAATGCGTGGCAGCGATGTCATGCGAAAAATTCAAGATCGAACTGTAGAGTTTGATCCTGGCTCAGATTGAACGCTGGCGGCATGCCTTACACATGCAAGTCGAACGGCAGCACGGGAGCAATCCTGGTGGCGAGTGGCGAACGGGTGAGTAAAGTATCGGAACGTGCCCAGTCGTGGGGGATAACGTAGCGAAAGTTACGCTAATACCGCATACGATCTACGGATGAAAGCGGGGGATCGCAAGACCTCGCGCGATTGGAGCGGCTGATATCAGATTAGGTAGTTGGTGGGGTAAAGGCTCACCAAGCCGACGATCTGTAGCTGGTCTGAGAGGACGACCAGCCACACTGGGACTGAGACACGGCCCAGACTCCTACGGGAGGCAGCAGTGGGGAATTTTGGACAATGGGCGCAAGCCTGATCCAGCCATGCCGCGTGCAGGATGAAGGCCTTCGGGTTGTAAACTGCTTTTGTACGGAACGAAAAGGTTTGGCCTAATAAGCTGGACCCATGACGGTACCGTAAGAATAAGCACCGGCTAACTACGTGCCAGCAGCCGCGGTAATACGTAGGGTGCGAGCGTTAATCGGAATTACTGGGCGTAAAGCGTGCGCAGGCGGTTATGTAAGACAGATGTGAAATCCCCGGGCTCAACCTGGGAACTGCATTAGTGACTGCATAGCTGGAGTACGGCAGAGGGGGATGGAATTCCGCGTGTAGCAGTGAAATGCGTAGATATGCGGAGGAACACCGATGGCGAAGGCAATCCCCTGGGCCTGTACTGACGCTCATGCACGAAAGCGTGGGGAGCAAACAGGATTAGATACCCTGGTAGTCCACGCCCTAAACGATGTCAACTGGTTGTTGGGTCTTCACTGACTCAGTAACGAAGCTAACGCGTGAAGTTGACCGCCTGGGGAGTACGGCCGCAAGGTTGAAACTCAAAGGAATTGACGGGGACCCGCACAAGCGGTGGATGATGTGGTTTAATTCGATGCAACGCGAAAAACCTTACCCACCTTTGACATGTACGGAAGTTACCAGAGATGGTTTCGTGCTCGAAAGAGAACCGTAACACAGGTGCTGCATGGCTGTCGTCAGCTCGTGTCGTGAGATGTTGGGTTAAGTCCCGCAACGAGCGCAACCCTTGTCATTAGTTGCTACGAAAGGGCACTCTAATGAGACTGCCGGTGACAAACCGGAGGAAGGTGGGGATGACGTCAAGTCCTCATGGCCCTTATAGGTGGGGCTACACACGTCATACAATGGCTGGTACAGAGGGTTGCCAACCCGCGAGGGGGAGCTAATCCCATAAAACCAGTCGTAGTCCGGATCGCAGTCTGCAACTCGACTGCGTGAAGTCGGAATCGCTAGTAATCGCGGATCAGAATGTCGCGGTGAATACGTTCCCGGGTCTTGTACACACCGCCCGTCACACCATGGGAGCGGGTTCTGCCAGAAGTAGTTAGCCTAACCGCAAGGAGGGCGATTACCACGGCAGGGTTCGTGACTGGGGTGAAGTCGTAACAAGGTAGCCGTATCGGAAGGTGCGGCTGGATCACCTCCTTTCTGGAAAATTTGCAATTTAATTTGAACACCCACACTTATCGGTTGTTGGAACAGTCTGCTGAGCTGCGAGAGCGGTGAAGTGGAATGGGTCTGTAGCTCAGCTGGTTAGAGCACCGTCTTGATAAGGCGGGGGTCGTTGGTTCGAGCCCAACTAGACCCACCAAGATTCCAATGTCTGGTTGTGGGGATCCCGGGGGATTAGCTCAGCTGGGAGAGCACCTGCTTTGCAAGCAGGGGGTCGTCGGTTCGATCCCGTCATCCTCCACCAATGAATGAAGATGGTTGATTGAAGAGTGTTTCAATAACAAAGCGACTTGATGGTGAATCAGGTTGTTTTGTTATTGATTGCGATAGTGCGATTGATGAGGTGGTTGTTGAAAGACGATTGCCACGGCTGTTCTTTAAAAATTCATAGAGTCGAATCAGAGTTGTCAGAGGAAACTGCACATTCGTAAAGGTTTAGTGCAGACCGTGCCTCTGGCGACAATTTTTTGATTGCGTCAAAACGAATATTCAATGGTTTGTACGGTGAGAGCTGTATGAAGTTGAAATTCAGTAATGACGAATCTTCTTGAAAGTGGTCAGTGATGACTGTGATCGAGGAGTATTCACATTACGGCATAACGCGTCAGGTGAAAGACCTGACATCAGTCCTTGAAATAGATGGAGATGTTTTTAGAGTTGAAAGATTCTTGAGACGTCAAAGTTATAGGGTCAAGTGACTAAGAGCATGTGGTGGATGCCTTGGCGATGATAGGCGACGAAGGACGTGATAGCCTGCGAAAAGCTTCGGGGAGCTGGCAAATTAGCTTTGATCCGGAGATATCCGAATGGGGAAACCCACCGAAAGGTATCGCATGATGAATACATAGTCATGCGAGGCGAACCGGGTGAACTGAAACATCTCAGTAGCTCGAGGAAAAGACATCAACCGAGATTCCGAAAGTAGTGGCGAGCGAAATCGGAGAAGCCTGCTAGTGATAGCTACGAACTTAACAGAACGACTTGGAAAGGTCGACCACAGTGGGTGATAGTCCCGTATGTGAAAAGATCGTGGTGGTACTGAGCTAGCGAAAAGTAGGGCGGGACACGAGAAATCCTGTCTGAATATGGGGGGACCATCCTCCAAGGCTAAATACTCATCATCGACCGATAGTGAACTAGTACCGTGAGGGAAAGGCGAAAAGAACCCCGGGAGGGGAGTGAAATAGATCCTGAAACCGCATGCTTACAAAAAGTAGGAGCCCGCAAGGGTGACTGCGTACCTTTTGTATAATGGGTCAGCGACTTACATTCAGTGGCAAGGTTAACCGAATAGGGAAGCCGTAGAGAAATCGAGTCCGAATAGGGCGTTCAGTCGCTGGGTGTAGACCCGAAACCAAGTGATCTATCCATGGCCAGGATGAAGGTGCCGTAACAGGTACTGGAGGTCCGAACCGACTAGTGTTGCAAAACTAGCGGATGAGCTGTGGATAGGGGTGAAAGGCTAAACAAACTTGGAAATAGCTGGTTCTCTCCGAAAACTATTTAGGTAGTGCCTCAAGTATTACCGTCGGGGGTAGAGCACTGTTTAGGCTAGGGGGTCATGGCGACTTACCAAACCTATGCAAACTCCGAATACCGACGAGTACAGCTTGGGAGACAGAGCACCGGGTGCTAACGTCCGGACTCAAGAGGGAAACAACCCAGACCGCCAGCTAAGGTCCCTAAAATTGGCTAAGTGGGAAACGAAGTGGGAAGGCTAAAACAGTCAGGATGTTGGCTTAGAAGCAGCCATCATTTAAAGAAAGCGTAATAGCTCACTGATCGAGTCGTCCTGCGCGGAAGATGTAACGGGGCTAAGCCAGTTACCGAAGCTGCGGATTTGCAATTTATTGCAAGTGGTAGGAGAGCGTTCTGTAAGCCTGTGAAGGTGGGTTGTGAAGCCTGCTGGAGGTATCAGAAGTGCGAATGCTGACATGAGTAGCGTTAAAGCGGGTGAAAAGCCCGCTCGCCGTAAGCGCAAGGTTTTCTACGCAACGTTCATCGGCGTAGAGTGAGTCGGCCCCTAAGGCGAGGCAGAGATGCGTAGTTGATGGGAAACAGGTCAATATTCCTGTACCGATGTGTAGTGCGATGTGGGGACGGAGAAGGTTAACTCAGCCAACTGTTGGATATGTTGGTTCAAGCTTGTAGTCGTGCCTGGTAGGCAAATCCGCCGGGCTTAGATGAGGAGTGATAACGAGGCTGCTTGCAGCCGAAGTGAGTGATACCCTGCTTCCAGGAAAAGCCACTAAGCTTCAGCTACACACGACCGTACCGCAAACCGACACTGGTGCGCGAGATGAGTATTCTAAGGCGCTTGAGAGAACTCAGGAGAAGGAACTCGGCAAATTGATACCGTAACTTCGGGAGAAGGTATGCCCCAAGTAGGTGAACTCGTACAGAGGGAGCTCAAAGGGGTTGCAAAAAATCGGTGGCTGCGACTGTTTAATAAAAACACAGCACTCTGCAAACACGAAAGTGGACGTATAGGGTGTGACGCCTGCCCGGTGCTGGAAGATTAAATGATGGGGTGCAAGCTCTTGATTGAAGTCCCAGTAAACGGCGGCCGTAACTATAACGGTCCTAAGGTAGCGAAATTCCTTGTCGGGTAAGTTCCGACCTGCACGAATGGCGTAACGATGGCCACACTGTCTCCTCCTGAGACTCAGCGAAGTTGAAATGTTTGTGATGATGCAATCTCCCCGCGGAAAGACGGAAAGACCCCATGAACCTTTACTGTAGCTTTGTATTGGACTTTGAACAGATCTGTGTAGGATAGGTGGGAGGCTTTGAAGTGAGGACGCTAGTTCTCATGGAGCCAACGTTGAAATACCACCCTGGTGTGTTTGAGGTTCTAACCTAGGTCCCTTATCGGGATCGGGGACAGTGCATGGTAGGCAGTTTGACTGGGGCGGTCTCCTCCCAAAGTGTAACGGAGGAGTTCGAAGGTACGCTAGGTACGGTCGGACATCGTGCTAATAGTGCAATGGCATAAGCGTGCTTAACTGCGAGACTGACAAGTCGAGCAGATGCGAAAGCAGGACATAGTGATCCGGTGGTTCTGTATGGAAGGGCCATCGCTCAACGGATAAAAGGTACTCTGGGGATAACAGGCTGATACCGCCCAAGAGTTCATATCGACGGCGGTGTTTGGCACCTCGATGTCGGCTCATCTCATCCTGGGGCTGTAGCCGGTCCCAAGGGTATGGCTGTTCGCCATTTAAAGAGGTACGTGAGCTGGGTTTAAAACGTCGTGAGACAGTTTGGTCCCTATCTTCCGTGGGCGCTGCAGATTTGAGGAAGCCTGCTCCTAGTACGAGAGGACCGGAGTGGACACACCTCTGGTGTATCGGTTGTCACGCCAGTGGCATTGCCGAGTAGCTATGTGTGGAAGAGATAACCGCTGAAAGCATCTAAGCGGGAAACTCGTTTCAAGATGAGATCTGCCGGGGGCTTGACCCCCCTAAAGAGTCGTTCAAGACCAGGACGTTGATAGGTCAGGTGTGGAAGCGCAGTAATGCGTTAAGCTAACTGATACTAATTGCTCGTGCGGCTTGACCCTATAACTTTGAATCCAATTCAAAGTCTGGTTATGCCAAGACGCAATACAAAAAATAAAATCTGATTCCAAACTCTATGAATTCGC
>NZ_JBYTDE010000038.1:0-9709 GCF_058791075.1 Curvibacter sp. EU05-FHT14A10 | reverse complement strand
TTGCTTACTTTCTTTGGCGAAGCAAAGAAAGTGAGGCGGCCGCCGGGCCGCAACCCCGGCCTCCGACCTGAAACAAAGAGCAGAACCACCAGAGCGCAGCGGCGAACACAACCAGCGCCAGCAAGCGCCAGCTGCGCAACTGAGAGGCTCAAAACATGAACTTCTCCGAACCATTCATCCGCCGCCCCATCGCGACCACCCTGATCACGATGGGCATCATCCTGGCCGGCATCATCGCCTTCTTCATGCTGCCGGTGGCCCCCCTGCCGCAGGTCGACTTCCCCACCATCTCGGTGTCGGCCAGCCTGCCCGGCGCCAGCCCCGAGACCATGGCCACCACGGTGGCCACGCCGCTGGAGCGCGCGCTGGGCAGCATTGCGGGGGTGTCCGAGATCACCTCCTCGTCCTCGCTGGGCAACACGCGGGTCACGCTGCAGTTCGATCTGGACCGCGACATCAATGGCGCCGCGCGCGATGTGCAGGCCGCCATCAATGCCTCGCGCGCCCTGTTGCCCACGGGCCTGCCCAGCAACCCCACCTACCGCAAGGTGAACCCGGCCGATTCGCCCATCCTGATCCTGTCCATGACCTCGGACGTGTTGGCGCGCGACCAGATGTACGACGCCGCCTCCACCGTGCTGGCGCAGCGCCTGGCCCAGGTCAACGGCATTGGCCAGGTGGTGGTGGGGGGCGGGGCTCTGCCCGCGGTGCGGGTCGAACTGGACCCGGGCCGGCTGGCGGCCAGTGGCATTGCCATCGACAACGTGCGGGCCGCCCTGGTGGCCACCAACACCAACCGGCCCAAAGGCAATGTGGAAGACGGTGCCCGCAACTGGCAGATCGGCGCCAACGACCAGGCCTTCAGCGCGGCTGAGTACGCGCCCGTGGTGCTGCGCTATGCCAACGGCAACGCGATCCGGCTGCGCGACGTGGGCCAGGTCATCGACTCGGTGCAGGACGTGCGCAACTACGGCGTGTCCGACGGCAAGCCGGCCATCCTGCTGATCCTTTTCAAGCAGCCTGGGGCCAACATCATCCAGACCGTGGACGAGGTGCGGGCCCTGCTGCCGCAGCTGCGCGCCTCGATCCCGACGGCCATCGACCTGGGGGTGGCGGTGGACCGCACCCCCACCATCCGTGCTTCGCTGCGCGAGGTGGAGCGCTCGCTGGCGATCTCGGTGGGGCTGGTGATCCTGGTGGTGTTCGTGTTCCTGCGCCACTTGCGCTCGGCGTTGATCCCCAGCGTGGCGGTGCCGGCCTCGCTGGCCGGCACCTTCGGTGTCATGTACCTGTGCGGCTACAGCCTGGACAACCTCTCGTTGATGGCCCTCACTGTGGCCACCGGCTTTGTGGTGGACGACGCCATCGTGGTGCTGGAAAACATCTCGCGCCACATCGAGCGCGGCAAGACGCCTTTGCAGGCCGCGCTGGCGGGCAGCCGTGAGATTGGCTTCACCGTGGTGTCCATCAGCCTCTCGCTGATCGCGGTGTTCATCCCGGTGCTGCTCATGGGGGGGGTGGTGGGGCGTTTGTTCCGTGAGTTTGCCGTGGTGCTGTCGGTGGCCATCCTGGTGTCGATGGTGGTGTCGCTCAGCACCACACCCATGATGTGTTCGGTGCTGCTCAAATCCCATGCGCCGGCGGCCCAACCCGGGCGCTGGGCGCGCCTGGGACTGCGGCTGCGACGCGGTGCGCAGCGTGCCTACCGGCGTACGCTGGCGCTGGCCATGCGCTGGCAACCGATCACGCTGCTGCTGCTGGCCGGTGTGGTGGGGCTGAACGTCTACCTGTACCGCGAGGTGCCCAAGGGCTTTTTCCCGCAGCAGGACACGGGCCGCATCATGGGCAACATCCGCGCTGACCAGGCCACCTCGTTTCAGGCCATGCAGCGTCGGCTGGATCGCTTCATGGGCATCGTGCGCAGCGACCCGGCGGTGGAGTCGGTGAGCGGCTTCACGGGCGGTGGGCAACGCAACACCGCGTCGATGTTCATCTCGCTCAAGCCGCTGGCCGTGCGCGGCGTGAGCGCCGACCAGGTGGTGGCCCGCCTGCGGGCCAAGCTCTCGAAGGAGCCGGGCGCCACCCTGTTCATGGTGCCGGTGCAGGACATCCGCATCGGGGCGCGGGGCTCCAATTCGCAGTACGAGTACACCTTGCTGGCCGACACGCTGGAAGACCTGCGCGCCTGGGAGCCGCCGATCCGGCGCGCCATCATGCAGCTGCCCGAGTTGGTGGACGTGAACTCCGACATGCAGGAAAAGGGCTTGCAGAACTCGCTGGTGATCGACCGCGATCAGGCCAGCCGCCTGGGGCTGAGCCTGGCGGCCATCGACACCACGCTCAACGATGCCTTCGGGCAGCGCCAGGTGGGGGTGATCTACAACCCGCTCAACCAGTACCGCGTGGTGATGGAGCTGGCGCCCGAGTACCAGCAGTCGCCCGAGTCGCTGCTGCAGCTGCGCTTCACCAGCAGCAGCGGGGCGCAGGTGCCGCTGTCGGCCTTCGCCCGGGTAGAGCTGACCAACACGCCGCTGTCGGTCACGCACGAGGCCGGTGCGCCCGACACCACCATCAGCTTTGCGCTGGCGCCCGGGGTGTCGCTGTCGCAGGCCACCGAGGCGGTGAACAACGCCGTGGCGTCCCTGGGGGTGCCGGTCAGTGTGCGCGGCTCGTTTGGCGGCACGGCGGGGGCGTTCCAGAAGTCCATGTCCAGCCAGCCCTTGCTGATCCTGGCGGCGCTGATCACCATCTACCTGGTGCTGGGCATCCTGTACGAGGACCTGATCCACCCGGTGACGATTCTCTCCACGCTGCCTTCGGCCGGCGTGGGCGCCTTGCTGGCGCTGATGCTGACCGACACCGAGTTCTCGATCATCGCGCTGATCGGGGTCATCCTGCTGATCGGCATCGTGAAGAAGAACGCCATCATGATGATCGACTTTGCCATCACCCGGCAGCGGCGGGCGGCCGAGACCGGGGCCCGGCTCACGGCGGCCCAGGCCATCTACCGCGCTTGTCAGCTGCGGGTGCGCCCCATCCTGATGACCACGGTGGCGGCCATCTTCGGCGCGGTGCCTTTGGCACTGGGCGCCGGTGACGGGGCCGAGCTGCGCCGCCCGCTGGGCATTGCCATCGTGGGCGGCCTGCTGTTCAGCCAACTGCTCACGCTCTACACCACGCCGGTGGTGTTTGTCTGCATGGACCGCCTGCGCCAACGCCGGGCGCGCCGCCGTGCCGCTGCCACCGTTGCCGCTGCGGTTGCCCTGCCGCGACCGGCCCTGTCTGTTGAAAGTGCTGCTCCATGATGTTGTCTTCCCCGCCTAGCTTGTCGCGGTTCCCGCTGCGCCCGTGTGCCGCGCTGGCGCTGTTGCTGCTCCTTGGCGCCTGCTCGCAAGCGCCCGTCTACCAACGCCCCGAAGTAGCCACGGCGCCCGCCTTTCGCGAAGCCGGCTGGCAGGCGGCCCATGCCGCCAGCCCCGACGTCCCGGACGACTGGTGGTTGCAGTTCGACGACCCCGTGCTGACGGGCCTGCAGACCCGGGTGCTGGTGAACAACCAGAACCTGCAGACCGTGTTGGCCCAGTGGCGCACGGCCGAGGCCAGCCTGGCCTCCAGCCGCGCGGCGCGCTACCCCACGGTCACGGGCAGCCTGGGCGAGACGCGCAGCCGCAGCGGCACCACCAGCAGCACCGGCACCAGCACCTCGGCCAGCCCGGTCAACATCGTGTCGGCCTCGGCCAATGCCAGCTGGGACGCCGACCTGTGGGGCCGCCTGGCCGGTGCGGTCGACGTGGCCGGTGCCCAGTTGCAGGCCAGTCGTGACGACCTGCTGGCCGCGCGCCTGTCGGTGCAGATCTCGCTGGCGCAAAGCTATTTCTCCTTGCGTAGCGTCGAGTCACAGGCCGAGTCGGTGGCGCGGGCCGTGGCCGCCTATGACAAATCGCTGCAGCTGACCCGCAACCGCTACGGCGCCGGTGTGGCCTCGTCGGCCGATGTGGCGCAGGCCCAGACCCAGCTCAAGTCGGCCCAGGCCCAGCTGATCGAGCTGCGCCTGCAGCGCAGCCAACTCGAGCATGCGATCGCCGTGGTGCTGGGCGAGGCCCCGGCCAACTTCAGCCTGCCGGTGACGGCCCGCCTGCCCCGGCTGCCCGAGGCCCCGCCACTGCTGCCGGCCACGCTGTTGCAGCGCCGCCCCGACATCGCGGCGGCCGAACGCCGCGTGGCGGCCGCCAACGCCCAGGTGGGGGTGACCAAGGCGGCCTTCTTCCCGGCGCTGACCTTGTCGGCCGGCGCGGGCTACCGGGCCAACCAATGGGCCGACCTGACCAGTCTGCCGCATCGCTTCTGGTCGCTGGGCCCCAGTCTGGCGCTGGCCTTGTTTGATGCCGGCGGGCGCGAGGCTGTCACCAACCAGGCTTTGGCTGCCGTGGATCAGGCAGCGGCCAATTACCGGCAAGTGGTGCTGACCGCCTTCCAGGAGGTGGAAGACAACCTGGTGGCCGTGTCAGCCCTGCGTGACGAGGCGGCCGTGCAGGCCGAGGCCCTGGAGGCGGCCCAGCGTGCCCTGACCATCACCGAGAACCAGTACAAGGCCGGTACGGTGAGTTATCTGAACGTGATCAGCGCTCAATCCACCGCCTTGAGCGCCGAAAACACACTGACCAGCGTGAAGAACCGTCAGTTGCTCGCCGTGGGGCAGTTGCTCAAGAATGCGGCTGGGCGCTGGGATGCTCCGCTGGCCCCGCCGGCCACGGCACCGCGCTGAAGGGCCCGATTTTCTTTACACGGCGAGCAGGAACCCTGAGCGCGATTTGCTTTCAAAATCAGGGTATCAAGGCATTCTTGCCGGAGGCACATCACCATGAAACCCATCATCGTCATCAGTTCGGCCCTGTTGCTGGCCGCCACGGGCGCCCAGGCCCAGGAGCAAGGTCGCGTCATCTCGTCCACCCCGGTCTACCAGCAGGTGGCGGTGCAACGCCCCAGCTGCACGGTGCAGCAGGTGGCTGTGCAACCCCCCAAGTCGGGCGCGGGGGCCCTGATGGGCGCCGTGGCTGGCGGGGCGCTGGGCAATGCCGTGGGCGGTGGCGCCGGGCGTGCCGTGGCCACCATGGCCGGGGTCATGGGGGGCGCCATCCTGGGCGACAGCATCGAGGGCTCGGCCCCGGCCCAGGTCAGCAACCTGCAGCAGTGCAGCACCCAGACCGTGTACGAAAACCGTGCCGTGGGCTACAACGTGGTCTATGAGTACGGTGGCCGCCAGTACAGCGCCCAGATGCCCAGCGATCCGGGCCCCACGGTGCAGTTGCAGGTCAGCCCGGTGGCCCAGCAGGTGGCCGCACCGGTCGCTGCACCGGTGTATGCCCCGCCCGTGGCCCAGACGGTCTACACCGAAACCTACCCTGCCACCACCTACGTGAGCGCACCGCCGGTGGTCTATGCCGCGCCCACCTACTACGCCCCAAGCTATTACCCCGCCATGACCTTCGGTCTCGGCCTGGGGCTGGGCTACATCGGCGGCTGGCGCGGCGGGTACCACGGTGGTGGTCGCCACTGGCGCTGACCTCCCGAGGCTCGGTTCAGTTCATCAAAGGCCCATGGACTGGGCCACGGCATGCACCCGGGCCGCGTGCACGGCGTCCCCCACGGCTTTGCCCTGGGCACCCCGGGCAGCCGCTTCGGCCGCGACCACCGCGGTGATCACCGAGCGCGCTGCCGCCAGCACCTGGCGCAGGTGCACGGCTTGGGGGTAGGGTTTTTCTTCGAGCCCCAGACGCCCTCGCGCATCGCATTCACAGGCCAACAGGATCTCTTCAAAACGCTCGGGCTTGCGCAGGGCGTCGCAGCGCTCCAGCAGGCGCACCAGGGCGGCGGCCCCGAAGTCGCTGCTGCGGTGCAGGTTGCCGTGTTCACGCGCGACCACGTCGGCCAGCTCGCGGCAGTCCACTGGCACGCGCAGACGCTGGGCCACGTCTTTCAGCAGACGGGCACTGCGTTCTTCGTGCCCGATGTGGCGCGGCAGCACGTCGGCCGGCGTGGTGCCCTTGCCCAGGTCGTGGCCCAGGCAGGCGTAGCGCACGGCCAGCGGGGCCTGCAGGCGGGCTGACATGTCCAGCACCATCATGGCGTGCACGCCGGTGTCCACCTCGGGGTGGTAGTCGGCCCGCTGGGGCACGCCCCACAGGCGGTCGAGCTCGGGCAGCAGGCGCTTGAGCGCACCGCAGGCCCGAAGCACCTCGAACTGGCGCGACGGGCGCTCGGTCATCAGGCCGCGCGCCAGCTCCTGCCACACCCGCTCGGGCACCAGGTGGTCCACTTCGCCGTCCTCGACCATGTCCTGCATCAGGGCCAGGGTTTCGGGCGCCAGCGTGAAGTCGGGGAAGCGGGCGGCAAAGCGGGCCACGCGCAGGATGCGCACCGGGTCTTCGCGGAAAGCCGGAGTCACATGGCGCAGCACCCGCTTTTGCAGGTCTTGTTGTCCCCCCCAGGGGTCGATCAGGCTGCCCGTACCGGGGTGCTCCGGGTCGATGCGCCCGGTGGCTGGGTCGGGGTGCAGCGCCTGGGCAATGGCGTTGATGGTCAGGTCGCGCCGGGCCAGGTCGTCTTCCAGGCGCACATCGGGGGAGGCCTGCACCACAAAACCCTTGTAGCCGCGTCCGCTCTTGCGTTCGGTGCGGGCCAGCGCGTATTCCTCATGGGTCTGCGGATGCAGGAACACCGGAAAATCCTTGCCCACTGGCGCAAAGCCCAGGCCCGCCATGGCCTCGGGGGTGCCACCCACCACCACCCAGTCGCGGTCTTGCACGGGCATGCCCAGCAGTGCGTCGCGCACCGCACCACCCACCAGGAAGATCTGCATGGCCACGTGTCCCGGGGTGTCAGCGCTTGAGGCGGTAGGGTTCTTCAAAGGCCAGAAAGTCCTGCTCGGCCAGTGCGTCGTCGACCCAGGCCCGCACGCCGGGCAGGGCCATCACCCGCTGCACGTAGGCGGCCACCGTGTCGGACATGGGCAGCCCGTAGGTGTTCAAGCGGGTGCAGATCGGTGCGAAGTAGGCGTCGGCAACGCTGAACTCGCCGAACAGCAGGGGGCCGCCGTGGTCAGCCAGGGCATCGCGCCACAGGGTTTCCAGTCGTTCGACGTCGGCGCGCACGCCGGCGTGGTCGCGCCAGACCAGGGCCCCGACGTCGGGCAGGCTGGCTTCGATGTTCATGGGGCAGTGGCTGCGCAGGGCGGTGAAGCCCGAGTGCATCTCGGCGCACAGACTGCGCGCGCGGGCGCGTGCCTTGCGGTCGGTGGGCCACAGCTGTTTTTCGGGGAAGGCTTCGGCCAGGTACTCGGCGATCGACAACGTGTCCCAGATCGCCAGATCGCCGTCCAACAGCACGGGCACCTTGCCGGCCACCTTGAGGCGGGCCAGCGCGCGCTTGAAAGCAGAATCGGGTGCGAAAGAGTCGAAGCGCACCTTGACCTCTTCGAACTCGATGCCGGCCTGGCGCAGCAGCACCCAAGGCCGCATGGACCACGAGGAGTAATTCTTGTTGCCGATCACCAGCTTGAGCATGTGCTTTCCTTCCGCAGGGGCCGGGCCCCGACCGGTGCCAGAGGCGAGGCGTCCGGCAGTTTCGAGAGGCCAGCATCATGCCACGCTGACGGAGCCTCTGCAGCGGCCTCATCTACACTTGTTGCATGTTGTTGCGTGATTGGCTGTCGTCCGTGTGGGAGCCGCGGCGTCTGAGCGTGGCGCAGTGGTGGGCCGGCGGGGCCGTACTCTTGTTCATGCTGGCCTTGCTGGCACTGGTGCTTTCGCAGGCCGGTGGGCGCCAGGCCGTCCGGTCGCCAGGCGGTGGGGCTGAGCTGACTTTGCGCGCCGGCGCCGAAGGCTTGCCCCTGGCCGGGGTGATGGGGGTGTTCGTGGACACCACAGGACACTTGAGCGTGGACGACGTGCGCGCCCCTGCGAACCAGGCGCGCTTTGAAGTCCCGACCCGGCCGGTGGCCACCAACATGAACACCCAGCCCTACTGGTTTCGCATCCCCGTGCGTCAGTTGGGCCGCGATGGCGACTGGCTGATTTCAGTGCCTTCGGTGGCTGCCAGCGAGCTGGCTTTTCACGGCCCCTATGACTCTGCAGGGCAGGCTTTGGCGCCCCCTGTGGTCATGGGCATCACCCACCCCTACAGTGCCCGCCCGCTGGGCGCGGAGCGCATGGTGTACCGCTTTCACCTGGCGCAGCCCGGCGACTACGTGATCTACCTGCGTGCCGTCTCGCGCCTGGGCCAGATCTATGCGCTGACGGCCTGGGACACCGGCGAGTACATGGCCGGGGTGCAGACCAAGCGCCTGTTCGACGGCTTGAGTTACGGCATTTTGCTGGGCATGCTGGCCTACAACCTGGTGCTGCTGGTGTTGTTCCGTGACCGTGTGTACGCGTACTACCTGCTGAATTGCGCCAGCGCGCTGCTCACGATTGCCAGCTTCAATGGTCATGTGGCGCGTTACCTGTGGCCAGACCAGCCCGGGTGGGCCGAGTGGGTCTATGTGCTGGCGCCGGCGACGTGGATTGTGGGGGCCATCCTGTTCGCCCGCCGTTTTCTGGACCTGGCCCGCTATGCCCCGCTGGTCGATCGCCTGGCACAGGGCCTGATGGGTTTGATGCTGCTGTCGATGGTGCTGGGCCTCATGGGGCACTGGCGCTGGCTGGTGTCGGCCACCGAGATCGGCTCCATGGTGGGGGCCGTCACGGGTCTGGCCGGGGCCTTGCTCGGGTTGCGCCATGGCTACCGGCCGGCGGGTCTTTACATCCTGGGGCTGATCGTGGTCTTTGTTGCGGCTTTTTTGCTGGTGCTGTCGAACTGGGGCGTGCTGCATTGGACGGCGATGCATCTGAACGTGCTGCAGTTGGGGGTGGCGGCCGAGCTGCTGGTGTTCTCCGTGGCCCTGGGCACCCGCATCCGTGTGCTGCGCCGTGCGCAGACCGAACTGCATGCCCGTGCCGAGCACCTGGCCATCGTGGCCGAAACCGACACCCTGACTGGGGCCGCCAACCGGGCCGGACTGGCCCAGGTGGCGCAGCGACTGCTGCAGCCCGGCCAGCGGCATGCGCTGCTGTTGCTGGACCTGGACGACTTCAAGCCGATCAACGACCGCTTCGGCCACGAAGCCGGCGACCAGATGCTGCAGGAGGTCGCGCGGCGCCTGCGTGAGCAGGTCCGGCCCGCCGACGTCGTGGCCCGCCTGGGAGGGGACGAGTTCGTGATCCTGCTCACCGGCCTGCACGAGCGCCAGCGCCTGGGGCAGGTGGCCCACCGCGTGCTGCAGTCGCTGCGTGCCCCGATGGCGTGGCAAGGCCACCCCCTGAGCGTGGGGGCCAGCCTGGGCCTGGCGCGCTTCCCGGACGACGGGGCCAATCTGCCGGGGCTGCTGCGGGCGGCGGATCGGGCGATGTACCACGTCAAGCAGGATGGGCAGACGGGGTTTGCCTTCCACGAGGATTTGCCGGATGTGTTTGCGAGTTTGCCCAGGGGGTTGTGAGGGGCGGCCGGTGTTGCCACCGAGGCGCAACTGACGTGGGGCTTGTCCAATGGTTGTGGGTTCTTTGTTGCCGCTGCGCTCTGGTCGTTCTGTTCTTTATTTGAGGGCGGAGGCCGGGGATTCGTCCCGGCGGCCGAGGCACTTTTCTTTGCTTCGCCAAAGCAAAGTACCCAAAAG
>NZ_JBYTDE010000037.1:0-16904 GCF_058791075.1 Curvibacter sp. EU05-FHT14A10 | reverse complement strand
GGTCGCCTTTCTTTGCTTACTTTCTTTGGCGAAGCAAAGAAAGTGAGGCGGCCGCCGGGCCGCAACCCCGGCCTCCGACCTGAAACAAATGACAGAAGGAACAGAGCGCAGCGGAGACGCCAATCCGCGTACCAAACGCCCGCAGCGGACGCCCGACCTCAATCCACTTTCGCCCCAGAAGCCTTCACCACCTGAGCCCACTTCCGATGCTCGCTGTCGATCAGCTTGGCAAACTCTGCCGGGGTGATACCACTCGGTATCGCCCCCTGCGCCTGCAGCTTTTCCTTGAAGGCCGGGGCCGCGAGCGACTTGGCCACCTCCTGCTGGATGCGGTTGACGATCTCGGGCGGCGTGCCGGCCGGGGCCAGCAGGCCGAACCAGGAGCTGGCCTCGAAGCCCTTCAGGCTGGGGCCGCCGGCCTGTTCCACGGTGGGCACGTCGGGCAGGGCCGGCGAGCGTTGTGCACTGGTCACGGCGAGGGCCTTGAGCTTGCCGGCCTTGATCTGCTGCAGCGCCGAGGGCAGGTTGTCGAACATCACGTCCATGTTGCCGCCCACCAGGTCCATCAGGGCGGGGCCCGAGCCGCGGTAGGGGAAGTGGATCATGTAGGTGCCCGTCATGCTCTTGAACAGCTCGCCCGCCAGGTGGATGGACGTGCCGTTGCCGCTGGACGCCATGTTCAGCTTGCCCGGGCTGGCCTTGGCCATGCGGATGAAATCCTGCACGCTGTTGATGTTCATCTCGCGTGCCTTTTCGGCGTTGACCACCATCACATTGGGCACCGCCGCCACCAGCGTGATGGGTGCGAAGTCCTTGATCGGGTCGTAGGGCATTTTCTCGTACAGGGCCCGGTTGATGCCGTGCGTGCCCACCGTGCCCATCAGAAGGGTGTAGCCGTCGGCCGGTGATTTGGCCACGATGTCGGCACCCACATTGCCGCCGGCGCCGGTTCGGTTGTCGATCACGAAGGCCTGGCCAAAGGCCTTCTGCAACTCGGGTGCCATGGCGCGGGCCAGCAGGTCGGTGGTGCCGCCAGGGGCAAAGGGCACCACGATGCGCACGGGTTTGCTGGGCCAGGCGCTCTGGGCCAGGGCCTGCTGGGCGGCCAGAGGCCCCAGCAGCATGGCCAGGCCGAGCAGGCTGCCTGGCAGGCGGCGCAGCCAGGTGCGGCGCTGGGGGGCGGCGGGCCGGTTGGGGTGGCGGGGATGGGTCATGTGGCGGGTCTCCGTGAGGTGGGCGGCGACACGGGCCGCCCGGTAGTTTCAGGTTCAGGTCAGCGGCGCACCGGGCGCGTGCTCAGTGGGGGCGCCCACGCAGGGCCTGCTCATGCGACAGCACTTCGATCAGGTCGTCCAGGCTTTTTTCGAGCCGCACCCGGCGTGCCGGGTTCAGGCCACGGAACAACTCGGCCTCCCGCTCATTGGCCAGGGGCTGGATCTGCTGGTGCAGTGCCAGCCCCTGCGGGCTCAGCTGCAGGCACTGGCGGCGTTGATCGTGCGGGTCGGGGCTGCGCAGCAGCCGGTCCTGCGCCGTCAGGCCTGCGAGCGCGCGGCTGATCGACATCTTGTCCAGGCCGGTCAACTCGGACAGACGGGCCGCCGACAAACCGGGTTGCACCGCCAGCAAGGCCATCACCCGCCATTCATTGAGCGTCAGGTGGTACTGGCGTCCGACCTGGTCATGAAAGGGGCGCACCGTGAGGTTCATCAAGCGGACCAGCTTGGAAAACAGCGGGGCATCGGGCGAATTCATGGAGATCAGCGGTGTTGGTCGTGCGACCGGAGGGTGTTTTAAGCGATGGTAACGATCGTTACCAAGCCGAACACCCGGGCTTTCCCTGGCTTTCAAGCCTCAAAAAAAACCGCCTGGCTCGCGGACGAGGCAGACGGTCTGTTGGGCACGAAAACCGGGCGGGCTTTCAGTGCAGGGCGTGCCCCTCGGGGCGCATCAGTCGGCGTACACGCCCGCGGCCTTGATGATGGGCGTCCACTTGGCGATTTCAGCTTGCACAAACTTCTTGTGCTCGGCGGGCTCGATGCGCCGGTCGGTGGCCACCACGGCACCCAGGCCTTCCTGCTTCTTGATGAAGTCGGGGTCTTTCAGGGCGGCCTTCAGGGCCGTGTTGATCTTGACCTGGATGTCGGCCGGCGTGCCCTTGGGCGCGTACAGGCCGTGCCAGATGGTGATCTGGAAGTCCTTCACACCCGACTCAGCCAGGGTGGGCAGGTCTTTCAGCAAGGGGGTGTTCAGGCGTTTGGCCGTGGTCACCGCATAGGCCTTGACTTTTTTGCCTTCGATCTGGCTGGTGGTGTTGGTGGTCTGGTCGCACAGCAGATCGATCTGGCCGCCGATCAGGTCGGTGATGGCGGGGGCGGTGCCCTTGTAGGGCACGGTGGTCATGTCCGTCTCGATGGCGTTCTGGTACAGCAGGCCGCACAGGTGCGAGGCCGAGCCGACGCCCGCATTGCCCAGGTTGATCTTGCCCTTGTTCTGGCCGATCCAGGTGGCCAGCTCTTTGTAGTTGTTGGCCGGCATGCTGGGCTTGGCAATCAGGGTCATGGGCACGTCGTTGATGATGCCCAGGTACTCGAAGTCGGAATCGACCTTGAATGGCAGGTTGCGCACCAGCGCCGGCATGGTGGCCATGGCGATGTGGTTGACCAGCAGGGTGTGGCCGTCGGGTGTGGCGCGGGCCACCTTGGCGGCACCGATGGAGCTGCCGGCGCCGGCTGCGTTCTCGATCACCACCGAGGTTCCCAGTTGCTTGCGCAGGGCTTCGGACAGGTCACGGGCCACGCGGTCGGTGGGGCCACCGGCCGAGAAGGGCACCACCAGGGTGATCGGCTTGTCCTTGAGGGGGAAGTCGGCGGCCAGGGCGCTGAACGATGCAGCGATCAGGGCCACCAGGGGCAGCAGCTTGGTCATGAGGGTCTCCTTCTTGATGGTGCGAAGGATGATAGCCACTGCACGCGGCGGTCGGCATCCCGGGAACTACGTATCCGACTGGCCAGAAAACCCTTTGTCATCAAAGGTTTAGGGCCGATGGGGTCGCCCGGTCGTCAGGTCTTTGACAGCCTGCCGCCGGGCGTGGCCTGACTCAGCGGTAGCTGCGCGCGTCCTCGATCACCTTGCCGTCGTTGGGCAGGCTGCCGGGGTTGACCAGCTCGACCTCGCCACGCAGCTTGGTCACCTCGCGGATGGCGTCGGCAATGGCGCCGGCCAGGCCTTCTGCCATCTCGGTGGTCTCCACCTGCAGCACCATCTGGTCGTTGGCCATCTCACCGCTGACCACCAGGCGGGCCTTGCGCACCTGCGGGAAACGACGAGCCACTTCGGCCACCTGGCCCGGATGCACAAACATGCCGCGCACCTTGGTGGTCTGGTCGGCCCGGCCCATCCAGCCCTTGATGCGGGTGTTGGTGCGGCCCGTGGGGCAGGGGCCCGGCAGCACCGCCGACAGGTCGCCCGTGCCGAAGCGGATCAGCGGGTAGTCGGGGTTCAGCGTGGTCACCACCAGCTCGCCCACCTCGCCTTCGGGCACCGGGTCGCCGGTGCCGGGGCGCACGATCTCGACGATCACGCCCTCATCCAACACCAGGCCTTCGCGAGCGGTGGTTTCGTAGGCGATCAGGCCCAGGTCGGCCGTGGCATAGCACTGGTAGCCGTCCACGCCGCGGGCCTGCAGCCAGTCGCGCAAGGAGGGCGGGAAGGCCTCGCCGCTGACCAGGGCCTTGCGCAGGCTGGGCAGGGGCAGGCCCAGTTCGGCTGCTTTTTCGACCAGGATCTTCAGAAAGCTGGGGGTGCCGATGTAGCCCGCGGGCTGCAGCTCGGCCATGGCCTGCACCTGTTGTTCGGTCTGGCCGGTGCCACCTGGGAACACGGTGCAACCCAGGGCGTGGGCGCCGCTCTCCATCATCGAGCCTGCCGGCACGAAGTGGTAGCTGAAGCTGTTGTGGATCAACTCCCCGGGCCGGAAGCCCGCGGCGTGGATGGCGCGCGCCATGCGCCAGTAGTCGCGGCGTGTGCCCTCGGGTTCGTACAGCGTGCCGGGGCTGGCAAACACACGCGGCATGGCGGCGCCAAAGCCCAGTGCGCTGAAGCCGCCGAACACATTGCCTGCTGCGGCACGCGCGGCCTGCTGGCGCTCCAGCAGCTCGTGCTTGCGGGTCACCGGCAACTGGGCCAGGGCGGCCCGGCTGTCGATGCGCGCCGCGTCCACGCCGGCCAGCAAGGCGCCAAAGGCGGTGGTGCGGGTCTGTGCATGGGCCACTTGTGTGGGCAGGGCGGCCATCAGCGCTGCTTCGCGGTCGGCCGGCGTGCGCGTTTCCAGCGCGTCGTAGCTTGAGGTCATGGTGAATTCCTGTCAGGGGTGCACTCGGGCAGGGCTTGCGGAAACAGAGAAGGCGTGAGAACGGGCAAGATCCATCCAGGCATGCCGTGGGCCGCAGCAGCAGACCATGTGCAACGGGTTCTCATCGGGAGATTCAAACCTGGCCAAGGGCTATGCAGCCCATCCGGCTGAGCCCAGGCACAAGCAAACTGCCATGTCGTGCTCGGGTTCGGTATCGACGTATTCGGGGGCATGGACTCAAGACCTGGTCAGTTCAATACAGTGTGAAAAAGGGGCGCCTGCTCGCAAAAGCAGGGCGTGCGCGCTTGGGGAAATCCAACCGCCGCCGGGCCGCCCCAAGGCGGCTGGGCCCCCCTCGGGGGGCAGCGACCACACGCAGTGAGGGAGCGTGGGGGCCATTTCATGCCAGCCAACGCTTGCGGCGCTTGTAGCTTTTCACGTCTTTGAAACTCTTGCGCTCGCCGCCGCCCACGCCGAGGTAGAACTCTTTCACGTCTTCGTTGCTGGCCAGGTCGCTGGCGGCACCGTCCATCACCACGCGGCCGCTTTCCATGATGTAGCCGTAGTCGGCGTACTTCAGGGCCATGTTGGTGTTCTGTTCGGCCAGCAGGAAAGTGACTTTCTCTTTGGCGTTGAGGTCTTTCACGATGTTGAACACCTCTTCGACGATCTGCGGCGCCAGGCCCATCGAGGGCTCGTCGAGCAGCACCATGCTGGGGTTGGCCATCAAGGCGCGGCCGATGGCGCACATCTGCTGCTCGCCGCCCGAGGTGTAGGCCGCCTGTGAGGTGCGGCGGGTCTTGAGGCGCGGAAAGTAGTTGTAGACCTTCTCAAGGTTGGCCGCCACCTCGCCCTTGTCGGCGCGGGTGTAAGAGCCGGTCATGAGGTTCTCTTCGATCGTGAGGTGGGCAAAGCAGTGCCGGCCCTCCATCACCTGCACCACACCGCGCTTGACCAGGTCGGCCGGCGACAGGTTCTCGATGCGCTCGCCGCGCAGCTCGATCGAGCCCTTGGTGACTTCGCCGCGTTCACCCTTGAGCAGGTTGGAGATGGCGCGCAGCGTGGTCGTCTTGCCGGCGCCATTGCCACCCAGGATGGCCACGATGCCGCCTTCGGGCACCTGCAGGGAGACGCCTTTGAGCACGAGGATCACGTGGTTGTAGATCACCTCGATGCCGTTGACGTTGAGAACGATGTTGGGTTTGTCCATGGCACTTCTTTGTGGAGAGGTCGGGGCGTGCCGGGCGCTTGCCCGGCACGGAACCATTGCGTCAAGCCATCACGACCGCATCACGACTGGCAGTCGGCCGGGGTGCGCGGGGTCAGCTTCTTTTCTGCGGCGTACTTGGCGGCAGCGGCCTTGACCATGGGCTTGATGATTTGCTCATCACCCTGCATCCAGTCGCTGGTGATCTTCCAGGCCTTGCCGTCCCAGCTGTGCATGCGGGCCCAGTAGGCGCCCATGTGGTCCTGGCACGAGGTGCTGATGGGGCGCAGCACGCCGCCAAAGCCCAGCGCATCGAGCTTGGCCTGGGTCAGGTTCAGGTTTTCCAGGCCCCAGCGCACCTGATCGCCGTTCATGACCTTGCCCTTGCCATAGCGCTCCTGGGCGGCCCGGATGCCTTCCACGGTCAGCATCGCGCTCATGGCGCCGCGCAGCCACAGCACCTGGCCAACCTCTTCCTTGGGGCCCGTGCCCTGGCCCTTGGCGTGCAGGGTGGCCAGGGCCTCCTTGACCAGCTTGGCATCGAAGTCGGAGCTGTTTTGCAGCGCCACGGCGTTGTAGCCCTTGGCGCCTTCGCCCACGTCACGCACATCGGGTTCGGCACCCGACCACCACACGCCGTACATCTTCTCGCGCGGGTAGCCAGTGGCCTGGGCTTCCTTCAGGGCGGTGGAGTTCATCACGCCAAAGCCCCACAGAATGGTGTAGTCGGGACGCGACTGGCGGATCTGCAGCCAGGTGGCTTTTTGCTCCACGCCCGGGGCCGTCACCGGCAGCAGTTGCAGCTCGAAGCCATGGGCCTTGGCACGTTCCTGGATGATGGGCAGGGCTTCCTTGCCGAAGGGGCTGTCGTGGTAGACCAGGGCGATCTTCTTGCCCTTGAGCTTGTCCAGCCCGCCTTCCTTCTTGCCGATGGCCTGCACGATCACGTCGCCCGCCACCCAGTAGTTGCCGGCCAAGGGGAAGTTCCACTTGAACACCGTGCCGTCGGCGCTTTCGCTGCGGCCATAGCCCAGGGTCACCAGCGGGATCTTGTCGGTGGGCGCCTTCTCGGTGATGGCAAAGGTGGCGCCGGTGGACCAGGGCTGGATCACGGCGGCACCGCCATGGTTGCCCTTGAGGCGTTCATAGCATTCCACGCTGCGGGCGGTGTCGTAGCCGGTCTCGCATTCTTCGATCAGCAGCTTCACGCCATTGATGCCGCCGCGCGCGTTGACGAGCTTGTAGTAGTCGACGATGCCGTTGGCAATCGGCGTGCCGTTGGGCGCGTAGGGGCCCGTGCGGTACGACAGCACCGGCATGTACTGCTCCTTCGCCTGCGCGAAGGCCGATGTGCTGACGAGGGAGGAAACGCCTGCGGCAAGCAGGGTGGCAGCGAGGGCCAGTTGGCGAATCTTCATGGTTGTCTCCGTTGTTGAATGGATGAAGGCACGGTCAGGAAATCAATGGGGGAAGGGCCAGAGTCTGAGCTTTTGCTTGGCGGTGGACCACAGCTTGGCCAGCCCATGCGGCTCGACGATCAAAAACCACACGATCAGGCCGCCAAAGATCATCAGCTCGGCGTGCGAGGCCGCGGTGGTGCTGATGTCTCGCCCGACCAGGCCGGCCAGGAAGGGCAGGAACTGGCTCAGCGCGATCGGCAGCACCACGATGAAGGCGGCGCCGAAGAAGCTGCCCATGATCGAACCCAGCCCGCCGATGATCACCATGAACAGCAGCTTGAACGACAGGTCGACCGAGAACGCACCCGGCTCCCAGGCCCCCAGGTAGAAGAAGGCCCACAGCGCGCCGGCCACGCCGATGATGAACGAGCTGACCGCGAAGGCGCTGAGCTTGGCGTACATGGGGCGGATGCCGATCACCGAGGCGGCCACGTCCATGTCGCGGATGGCCATCCACTCGCGGCCGATGGCGCCGCGCACCAGGTTCTTGGCCCCCAGGGCGATCACGGCCAGGGCACACAGGCAGAACAGGTACTTGCTCACGTCGCTTTCGAGCGCAAAGCCGAACACCTGCAGGTTGGACACCGCCACCGAGCCCGAAGAGTTGTCCAGCGTGAACCACTTGATGCGCAGGAACATCCAGTCGGCAAAGAACTGCGCCGCCAGCGTGGCCACGGCCAGGTACAAGCCCTTCACGCGCAGGCTGGGCAGCCCGAACAGGATGCCGAAGGCCGTGGCACACAGGCCGCCGAGGATCAGCGTGGGGATCAGCGGCATGCCCGGGATGCGGGCAAAGAAGTTGTAGGCGCCATAGGCCCCCACCGCCATGAAGGCGCCCGAGCCCAGCGAGATCTGGCCGCAGTAGCCGACCAGGATGTTCACCCCCAGGGCTGCCAGCGACATGATCACAAACGGGATCAGGATGGCGCGGAACAGGTAGTCGCTGGCTGTCAGCGGTACCACCACGAAGGCCAGTGCCAGCAGGGCCAGCATGAAGAAGCGGTCCTGCGCGATCGGGAAGATCTGCTGGTCAGCGCGGTAGGTGGTCTTGAACTGGCCGTTCTCACGGTAGAGCATGGTGTGTCTCCTGGTGTTCTTGTTGTGGCTTAGACGTGGTGGATGATCTTTTGGCTATGGCCCGCTGCGCTTGACTTGCGATGCAAGTCAGCCTTCGCCGAAAGCTCATCGCTGGCCGTTGCCGGCCCGGAATCCTGCGGATTCATCGCGTATTTCATACGGATGTGAAAGGTCTTTTGGCTTCGGCCCGCTGCGCTTGACTTGCAGTGCAAGTCAGCCTGCGCCGAAAGCTCATCGCTGGCCGTTGCCGGCCCGGAATCCTGCAGATTCATCGCGTATTTCATACGCGATCGATGATCTTTTCCCCGAACAAACCTTGGGGTCTGAAGAGGAGGAACACGAGGGCCAGGACGTAGGCGAACCAGATCTCGATGCCGCCGCCCACGAAGGGGCCGAGGTAGACCTCGGAGAGCTTTTCGCCCACGCCGATGATCAGGCCGCCGATGATGGCGCCGGGCACCGAGGTCAGGCCGCCCAGGATCACCACGGGCAGGGCGCGCAGGGCCACGGTGGCGAGCGAGAACTGCACGCCCAGCTTGCTGCCCCAGATCATCCCGGCCACCAGGGCCACCACGCCGGCCACGCACCACACGATCACCCAGATGCGGTTGAGCGGGATGCCGATCGACTGGGCCGCCTGGTGGTCGTCGGCCACGGCGCGCAGGGCGCGGCCGGTGGCGGTCTTCTGAAAGAACACGCTCAGTGCGGCCACCAGGGCGGCGGCGATGGCTGCGGCGATCACGTCTTCCTTGTTGATCAGGATGCCGCCCTGGAAGATCGACTCGAGTGCGAACATCGGGTCTTTGGGCATGCCCACGTCGATCTTGTAGACGTCGCTGCCGAACAAGGCCTGGCCCAGGCCTTCCATGAAGTAGGTGATGCCCAGCGTGGCCATCAGCAGGGTGGCGCCCTCCTGGTTGACCAGGTGGCGCAGCACCAGAAACTCGATGGCCCAGGCCACCACGAACATCACCACGCCCGCCGCCACAAAGGCCAGCAGATTGGCCACGATGGCGTTGTCCAGGCCCGTCCAGGCCGGAATCCACTCGGCAAAGCGCGCCATGGCCAGGGCGGCGAACAGCACCATCGCGCCTTGCGCAAAGTTGAACACGCCCGAGGCCTTGTAGATCAGCACAAAGCCCAGTGCGACCAGCGAGTACAGCATGCCGGCCATGAGGCCGCCAATCAGGGTTTCTAGAAAAAATGCCATGTCCTGCCTCTCTTGATCAGTGGCCGGCGCCGAGGTAGGCGCGGATCACGTCTTCGTTGTTGCGAACTTCGTCGGGTGCGCCGTCGCCGATCTTCTTGCCGTAGTCCAGCACCACCACGCGGTCCGAGATGTCCATCACCACGCCCATGTCGTGCTCGATCAGCACGATGGTGGTGCCGAATTCGTCGTTCACATCGAGGATGAAGCGGCACATGTCCTGCTTCTCTTCCACGTTCATGCCGGCCATGGGTTCATCGAGCAGCAGCACCTGTGGCTCCATGGCCAGGGCGCGGCCCAGGTCGACCCGCTTTTGCAGGCCGTAGGGCAGCTGGCCCACCGGGGTCTTGCGAAAGGCCTGGATCTCCAGGAAGTCGATGATGCGTTCCACGAACTCGCGGTGCCGGATCTCCTCGCGCTCGGCCGGGCCGATGCGCAGGGCCTGCAGCAGCAGGTTGCTTTTGATCTTCAGGTTGCGCCCCGACATGATGTTGTCGAGCACGCTCATGCCCTTGAACAAGGCCAGATTCTGGAAGGTGCGGGCCACGCCCATTTCGGCCACCTGACGCGAGTTCATGTGGTCGAAGGTCTTGCCGCGGAAGGTGATCGATCCCTCCGACGGGGTGTACACCCCGTTGATGCAGTTGAGCATCGAGCTCTTGCCGGCGCCGTTGGGGCCGATGATGGAGCGGATCTCGTGCTCGCGCACATTGAACGAGATGTCGGTCAGGGCCTTCACGCCGCCAAACCGCAGGCTGATGTTCTTGACGTCGAGGATGACGTCGCCAATCTTTTTGGTGCTCATGTTGCTTCGCTGTGGGTCAGGCTGCGGTCTTCACCGGGGCAAAGGTCTTGGCGTCCGACAGCTTCAGCGTGGCGCTGACGCTGCCGGTGCGGCCATCCTCGAACTTGACCTGGGTCTCGATGTACTGCTCGGTGGCGCCGCCATACAGGGCGTCGACCAGCACCGCGTACTTCTCTCCGATGTAGCCACGGCGGACCTTGTTGGTGCGGGTCAGCTCGCCATCGTCGGCGTCCAGCTCTTTGTGCAGCACCAGGAAGCGGCTGATCTGCGAACCCGCCAGCAGCGCATCGGCGGCCAGGTCAGCATTGACCTTTTCCACGCACTCGAGCATCAGTTGGTACACCTGGGGCTTCTGCGCCAGATCGGTGTAGCCCGCGTAGGGCAGGTTGCGCCGTTCGGCCCAGTTGCCCACCGCATCGAAGTCGATGTTGAGCATCACGCACACCCGGTCTCGCCCGTCGCCCAGGGCCACGGCCTCCTTGATGTGCGGGAAAAACTTGAGCTTGTTCTCCACGTACTTGGGCGCAAACATGGCGCCGTCGTTGGCCCCGCCCTTGAGGCGGCCCACGTCTTTCACGCGGTCGATGATCTTCAGGTGACCGTGGGCGTCGATGAAGCCGGCGTCACTGGTGTGGTACCAGCCGTCGTCACTGAGCACCTCGGCCGTGGCCTTGGGGTTCTTGTAATACTCCTTCAGCAGGCCGGGTGACTTGACCAGGATCTCGCCGTTGTCGGCCACCTTGATCTCCACCCCCTGGCAGGGCACGCCCACGGTGTCGGCGCGGGCCTCGTGGTCGGGCTGCAGGCACACGAACACGGCGGTCTCGGTGGAGCCATACAGCTGCTTGAGGTTGATGCCGATCGAGCGGTAGAAGGTGAACAGGTCGGGCCCGATGGCCTCGCCCGCGGTGTAGGCCACCCGCACCCGCGACAGGCCCAGCGTGTTGCGCAGCGGCCCGTAGATCAGCAGATTGCCCAGGCCATACTGCAGCGCGCCCAGCAAGCCGATGGGCTTGCCGTCCATGCGGTCGGGGCCAAAGCGCTTGGCAATGGCCATGCACTTGTGGAACAGCGTGCGCTTGAGCCAGCCCGCGTCTTCCATGCGGATCATCACGCTGGTCAGCAGGCCTTCAAACACGCGCGGCGGCGCAAAGTAGTAAGTGGGGCCCACTTCGCGCAGGTCGATGGCCACGGTGGCGCTCGACTCGGGGCAGTTGACCACGTAGCCGCAGCTCAACCATTGCGAGTAGCTGAAGATGTTCTGCCCGATCCAGGCCGGTGGCAGGTAGGCCAGCACCTCTTCGGCCGAGCTCAGCTTGTCAAAGCTCGCCCCGGCCTGGGCGCGATCGACCAGCGCCCGGTGGGTGTGCACCACGCCCTTGGGGTTGCCCGTGGTGCCCGAGGTGAAGAACATGGCCGCCACGTCGTCAGGCTGGGCCTTCTCGACCTCTTCGCGCCAGAAGTCGGGGTGGTTCTGGGCAAACACCTGGCCGCTGGCCACGAGCTCGTCGAGCGCGCCCAGGCCCGGGTCGGTGTAGTTGCGCAGGCCGCGTGGGTCGTCGTAATAGATGTGGCTGAGGGCGGGGTACTGCTCACGCACCTCCAGCATCTTGTCGACCTGCTCCTGGTCTTCCACCAGGCAGTAGCGAACCTCGGCGTTGTTGAGCGGGAACACGCACTCGGCGGCGGCCGCGTCCTGGTACAGGGGGATCGGGATCGCGCCCAGCGACTGTGCTGCCAGCATGGTGGCGTACAGGCGCGGGCGGTTGGCCCCGATCACCACCATGTGCTCGCCCCTCACCAGACCGGCTTGGTGAAGGCCGCAGGCAATGTGTTCGACCAGGTGGGCCAGGTCAGACCAGCTGCGGGTCTGCCAGATGCCGTATTCCTTTTCTCGGATCGCTGGCGCCTGAGGGCGCTCGCTCGCGTGCTTTTGCAGCAAGCGGGGAAACGTGGTGTGCATGACGGTTCCTTGTCTCCAGTTGGATGGGGCGGACTCTGCGGTCGCCGCCGATATGCAATGAATCGTAAGCAGGGGTTTGACGCCATGTTGTCGTTGCAATGACAATTTGCGGGTTGTCCCTTGTTCGGACTTTCCCCAGTTCTGTCCCGGAGGTGTTGCATGGCCAGCGAGTCTGCGTTGTATCAGCGTCGTCGCCCCCCCACGGCCGAGGAAATGGCCGGCATCCCCTGGCTGCACCATCTGCAGCCCACCGAGCGCGACCGCATCTTGCCGATGCTGGTGGTGGGCGATGCCCTGCCGGGCGACTACATCTGCCGCATGGGCCGGCCCGTGAACTACTGGTTCGGTGTGGTTGAAGGTTTGCTCAAGATGAGCGCCGACAGTGCCCAGGGCCATCCCATCACCTTCACCGGGGTGCCCCCCGGGGGCTGGTTTGGCGAGGGCACGGCGATGAAGCGTGAGCCCTACCGCTACAACATCCAGGCGTTGCGCCGCAGCGTGGTGGCAGGCCTGCCGCTGGAGGGGTTCCACTGGCTGCTGGACCATTCGCTGGGCTTCAACCGCTTTGTCATGAACCAGCTCAATGAGCGCCTGGGGCAGTTCATTGCTGCGCGTGAGATTGACCGCATGAACAACCCCGACGTGCGCGTGGCGCGCAGCCTGGCCGCGCTGTTCAACCCCGTGCTGTACCCCGGTGTGGGTGAGGTGCTGCGCATCACCCAGCAAGAGCTGGCCTACCTGGTGGGCCTGTCACGCCAGCGCGTGAACGAGGCGCTGCGCAACCTGGAGCGCCAGCAGATCATCCGGGTGGAGTACGGCGGTCTGCGCGTGCTGTCGGCCGAGGGCCTGCGATCAACCCTGCAGGCTTCGGGCTGAGGCGGGAATCCCCTTCTTATTGCGCACAAAAGTGCGCAATCTGATGCAAAACCCTTTGATCAGCCGGACTCTGGGTTGGATCCGCTCGGGGGCAACGATAATACCGCCCCTCCGTGATGGGGCGCTGAACCGAGCAACGCCCCGCAGAACCTGAGACCCGCGAGACCCGCGAGACCCGCGAGACCCGCGAGACCCGCGAGACCCGCGGGCCTGCCCCCGATATGAACTCCCCCGTCCATTCCGCCCCGTCCGAGCGGCGCAGCGCTTTCCGAAAACTGGTCCGATTGACCGCCGTCCTGGAGGTGGATGGTGCCGCCCCCCTGGCCGTGCGCACCGTGGAGGTCTCGGCGAGCGGCGTGGCCTTGAGCAGCGCTTTGAACATCAGGCCCGGCGGCCGTTGCCTGGTTCGCATCGCCCTGCCGGCCCAACCGCCTCAGCCCATGCTCGCCGTGCAGGGCGTGGTCACATACAGCGTGCTGAGCCAGCGCGATGGCGGTTTTCGGGTCGGTGTGCAGTTTCAGGCCCTGCCTCGGGGCGCGCAGGAACGGCTGCAGGCCTTCATGGGTGATTGAGCCTCGGGGGCTTCGCCGATCCACCACCAGCGGGACGGCGCTTGCTTGTAGGATGGAGACCTGTAACAAAGCTGGTGCGCACGCAGGGGCTGCGCGGGGCATTTGGGCTTGGCTGGAGAAGGCAATGAAAAGCGTTTGGGTCGGGGTCGGGGCTTGCTTGGCTGCTGCGGCGTGCGCCGCCGCCAGTGTTCAGGTCGAGTTGCGCGACGAGGCCGGCAAACCCTTGTCCGACGCCGTGGTGTTTCTCGATTCGCCTGAGGCGGCGCGGGCCGTCAAGCCCCTGCAGGGCGCCGAGATGGCGCAGCAGGGCAAAGAGTTCGTGCCCCGGGTGCTGGTGGTGACCAAGGGCACCGAGCTGGCGTTTCCCAACCGTGACAAGGTGCGCCACCACGTCTATTCCTTTTCGCCCGCCAAGAAGTTCGAGCTCAAGCTGTATGCCGGCACGCCGGCCAACCCGGTGCTGTTCGATCAGCCGGGGGTGGTGCTGTTGGGCTGCAACATCCATGACTCGATGGTGGGCTGGGTGCTGGTGGTCAACACCCCGTACCACGGGCTGAGCCAGGCCGGTCGCCTGACGCTGGACAACGTGCCGGCGGGCAATTACCGCCTGCGCAGCTGGCACCCCGGCCTGCCGGTGGGGGCGGCCGCGCTGGACCAGGCCCTGGTGGTGCCGGCCAGCGGCAGCGTCACGGCCAGTGTGCGCATGACGGGGCTGACGCCGTGATTCCGCGTCTCCAGCGCGGTGCTGCCAGCCTGATCACCCGGCTGGTGGGCTTGTCCCTGTTGCTGCTGCTGGTGGTGCAGATCGCCGGCTTTGGCGTGGTGCGCCAGAGCATCGAGGCCAACGCGCGGCGCCAGGTGGCCCGCGAGCTCGACATTGCCGAGCACGTGTGGGAACGCATGCTGGCGCAAAAGGTGGAGCAGCTGCGCGACAGCGCCACCCTGCTGGCTGCCGACTACGGCTTTCGTTCGGCCATCAACTCGGGCGATGTGCAGACCGTGCAATCGGTGCTGGAGAACCATGGCAGCCGCATTGGCGCCACGGTCACGGCTTTCCTGGATCCACAGTTCAAGGTCACGGCCTCCAGCCTGGCCGACGAGCACATGGGCCTGGATCAACAGCTCATCGCCGATCTGCCGGCCTACCTGAGCCGAAACCCCACCGGAGCCCCGCTGATCGTCATCAAAGGCGTGCCCCACCAGTTCGTCATGGTGCCCATGCGCGCCCCGCTCACCATCGGCTGGGTGCTGATGGGGTTTCCGGTGTCGCAGGATCTGGGCAAGGAAATGGGGCTGCTGCTGCAGGTCGAGGTGGTGCTGGTCACCCAATCCGAAGGCCGGCGCACGCTGGCCTTTTCCACCGCCGCCTCCGAGGTCACCGGGCGGGCCCTGGCCCAGGCGGGTGGGGCGGAACTCAGCGGCAGCGGCGAGCTGGTGCTGACCCGCCACGTGCCCATGAAAAGCCGCAACGGCGAGGTCGAGACGATTCTGCTGCGCTCGGCCGAAGAGGTGCTGGCCCCCTACCGGCGCCTGCAGTGGCTGCTGGCGCTGATCAGTGGCGGCGGCCTGTTGCTGGTGGCGCTGGGCAGCTCGCTGGTGGCGCGGCGCATCACCACCCCGCTGCGCGACCTGCTGCTGGCCACCCAGCGCCTGGCCGTGGGTGAGTACCAGACCCCCATCGCCCACCTGGAGCGGCGCGACGAGATCGGCAACCTGGCGCGCGCCTTCGACCACATGCGTGTCGACATCGATCACCAGCAACGCGAAATCCGCCACCTGGCCTACTGGGACCGACTGACCGGTCTGCCCAACCGCGAGCGCTTCCGCGAGGCGCTGGAGCAAGCCATCCGCGACAGCACCCCGCTGGCCCGTCCGTTGGCCGTGGTGTCGCTGGACCTGGACCGCTTCAAACACGTCAACGATGTGCTGGGCTACGCTTTTGGCGACCGCCTGCTGCAGGCCGTGGCCGGGCGGCTGCAGAACCTGGTCACCCAGCCCGGTGACCTGGTGGCCCGGCGCGGCGGCAACGAATTTGCCGTGCTGCTGCAGGGCAGCGACGCCAAGGCAGCCCTGGAGTTCACCCAGCGCATCGCAGGGGCTTTTGAAGTCCCCCTGGCGTTTGACGATCAGACCATCGACTTGAGCGCCGGCATGGGCGTGGCCTGCTGGCCCGCCGACGCCGACAACGCCGACCTGCTGCTGAGCCGCTCCGAAATCGCCATGTACACCGCCAAGCGCAAGCTCAGCGGGGCCTTGTTGTACGACCCCGCCTTCGATTCGGCCAGCGGCCAGATGCTGTCGCTGCTGACCGAGATGCGCCGCGCGGTAGAGCAAAACGAACTGCGCCTGTTCCTGCAACCCAAGGTCCGGCTGCCCGGTGGCGAGGTGCTGGCGGCCGAGGCCCTGGTGCGCTGGCAGCACCCGCAGCGCGGCCTGGTGCCGCCCATGGACTTCATCCCCTTTGCAGAGCAGACCGGCTTTGTGCGCCAGCTCACGCTGTGGATGTTCGAGGCCGCCACCCGCCTGATCGCCGGTCTGCCCGAAGCCCTGTCGGGCCTGCGCGTCTCGATCAACCTGTCCACCCGTGACCTGCTCGACCCCGAACTCAGCACCCGGCTGGGGGCGCTGCTGCAACGCCACGAGGTGCAGCCCGCGCGCTTTTGCCTGGAAATCACCGAGAGCGCCATCATGGACGACCCGCAGCGGGCTGAAACCATGCTCAACCGCCTCTCCGAGCAGGGTTTCAAGCTGTCGATCGATGATTTCGGCACGGGTTATTCGTCGCTCGCCTACCTCAAGCGACTGCCGGTCGACGAGTTGAAGATCGACAAATCTTTCGTCATGGGCATGGAAAAAGACGAAGACGATGCCAAGATCGTGCGCTCGACCATCGACCTCGCGCACAATCTGGGCCTCAGCGTGGTGGCTGAAGGCGTCGAAAGCGCCGCCATCATGGAGCGGCTGGGCCAGCTCCAGTGCGATGAAGCCCAGGGCTATCACATCAGCCGGCCCCTGCCGGCCGAGGCGTTCCTGACCTGGTGCGCACAGCAGACGGCAATGGCAGCCACCGCCGCCTGAGTTTCCCGATTCCAACACGCAGCCATCTGGCCCGAGAGGCAGGTGCTGCGGCTTTCACCTCATCAGCATGTCCGATTCCAAACCCCGACTCACCCTGCGCGCACCGCGCCCCGAAGGCGACAAGGCCGCCAGCCCCCGCAGCGGCGGCGCAGCCCGCCCGCCCTCGGCCGGCCGCCGTGGCCCCGCCCCGGGCGGCAACCGCGACGCGGGCGACCGCCGCGGCCCAGGGGCCGGCCCCCGCAGCGGCCCGGGCGGACGCCCCGGCCCCGGCGGCCCGGGTGGCCCCTTCGGTTCGCGCGGCCCTGGTG
>NZ_JBYTDE010000036.1:0-19147 GCF_058791075.1 Curvibacter sp. EU05-FHT14A10 | reverse complement strand
CAGCAGATAAGCCGTTGATTCATATAGGCCAGGGTGCCTAAAACAGGCCAAATGAGGCAAAACGTGTCGAACTCCGGTCACCAGGCCTCAGCAGCACACGGGGCAGCAGATAGAGGGCTGTCCGGACGACATACGTGCCCTTGTAGGAGTCAATTGCGCGGAGCAATTGGCCGAGGCGTGCGGGATCAGTGATGGCCGGGAAGTGCTTCACCATGGGTTTGCGCAAGGCATCTTTGAGATCGCGCGCCGGGTTGCTTTGAATGCGGCCCGTGGCCACGCCGTAGCGGAAGACCTGGCTGCAGTTCTCAAGTGCCCGGTGCGCCGTCTCGACCACACCACGCGATTCAATGCGGCGCAACACTGCAAGGAGCTGGGGCGGCTTGATCGACTCGATGGGCTCGGCACCGACCCAGGGGAACACGTCCACCTCAAGGCGCCGCATGATCTTGTCGCCGTAGCTTGGCGCCCATTCCTCGCGGCGCGTTGCAAACCACTCGCGGGCGACATGCTCAAAGCTGTCTTCGGCGGGTAGGCCGGCGTCGGCCCGTTCGGTGGCTGCCACCTGTACGGCCAAGCGGGCCTTGTCCGCCTTTCGCTGCTCACTGGGGTCAAGCCCTTCCGCCAGCATGGCGCGAGCTGCCTCGGCCTTCTCACGTGCCTGGCGAAGACCTGTCTCGGGGTAGGTACCCAGGGAGATCCGCTTTTCTTTGCCTGCGATGCGGTACTTCAACCGCCACCAGCGCCCACCCGCAGGCGAGATCTCAAGATACATGCCCTTGCCGTCGGCGAGCTTTTGAGGTTTGGGGCCGGGCTGAGCCTTACGTATGGCTGTGTCTGTCAGAGGCATTGGGGGCAACTTTTACGGGGGTTGCCCCCAACTCTAGCAGTTGCCCCCAAACTTGCCCCCAAAAATCACCGGCTTGGTGCGGATGAGTACGGACGAGTCTGGAATGAAAAAAGCCCTAAGTAGTTGATTTACTTAGGGCTTTTTGGCGTTTGCGGACGTCTATGGACGACTACAAACTGTGTACTGGTGGCCTGGGACGGAATCGAACCATCGACACGCGGATTTTCAATCCGCTGCTCTACCAACTGAGCTACCGGGCCTGCTGAGAAATAAATTATAGCAAGCTTTTTTGAGGCAAAAACGAAAAACCCTCAAATTGCATTTTTTTTGCTGCGCGACAGGTCGACGCCGAGCTGGCGCAACTTGCGGTACAGGTGGGTGCGCTCAAGCCCGGTCTTTTCGGCGACGCGGGTCATGGAGCCGTTTTCTTGCAGCAAGTGGAATTCGAAATAGGCTTTCTCGAAGCCATCGCGCGCTTCGCGCAGGGGCTTGTCCAGATCAAACAACTGCTGGGCCTGGGTCTGCACTTCGACCATCAGGGTGACGGGGTGGGCCTGGGCTTCGATTCTGGGTTCGGGCGCGTTGACGACCGGGACTGCGGTCTTGCGCAACTGGTTGCGGGCCAGGCCCTGCTCCACCGCCTTCAGCAGCTTTTGCAAGGTGATGGGCTTTTCGAGAAAGGAGAAAGCCCCGATGCGGGTGGCCTCGACGGCGGTGTCGATGGTGGCGTGGCCGCTCATCATGATCACGGGCATGGACAACAGGCCTCCGGCCGCCCACTCCTTGAGGAGGCTGACGCCGTCGGTGTCTGGCATCCAGATGTCGAGCAGGACCAGGTCGAACTCATCGCGCTGCCGTGCGTTGCGGGCTTGCGAAGCGTTTTCGGCAAGTTCGACGTTGTGGCCCTCATCGTTGAGGATTTCGGACAGCAGATCCCGGATGCCCAGTTCGTCGTCGACCACCAGTATGTTTGCCATGATTGAAAGAAAGCGGTTCCAGGGAAGATGTTGCGTCAGGCAGCGGATGCCGGCGCAGTGGCGAATGATAGCGACACTTGAGCCCCGGCGATGTTGTCGCCGCTCATGTGATTGGAGAGATCGATCCGTGCGCCATGCTCGTCTGCGATTTTCTTGACCACTGCAAGTCCCAGGCCAGTGCCTTTGGACTTGGTGGTGACATAGGGCTCGAAGGCCCGCTTGAGGATGTAGTCAGGAAAGCCGGTGCCATGATCGCGCACCAGCAAGCGCACCCGGCGCGAGCTTTCGCCCCAACGGGTGCGGATCTCAACCGGCTGTCGGTCCGCGACGGGCACGCCCTCGGTAGCGTCCTGCGCATTCTGCAACAGGTTGTGGATGACCTGGCGCAGCTGCTGGGCGTCACCCAACACAGGCAGGCAGCGCGGATCGAGTTCGGCACGCACGGGCACGGAGGCATTCTCAGGGCCATACAGGTGCAGGATGTCCTGCACCAGGGCATTGAGGTCCAGGGGCTTGAGCTCGGCGGCGGGCAAGCGGGCGTAGTCACGGAACTCGTTGACCAGGCGCTTCATGCCGTCCACCTGGTCCACGATGGTCTTGACGGATTTGGTAAGCACGGCCTGCTCGGGCGCGGCCAGCTTGCCGTTGAGCTTCATTTCGAGGCGTTCGGCCGACAGCTGGATGGGGGTCAGCGGGTTCTTGATTTCATGGGCCAGGCGGCGCGCCACCTCGCCCCAGGCCTGGGCACGCTGGGCCGAAACGATTTCAGAGATGTCGTCAAACACCAGCAAACGAGCCGACCCGGGCATCTCAGCCCCCCGGGCCACCAAGGTGATCATGCCGGCAGCAGCACCGTTTTGCCCGTCGGGCAGTTCAAAGGATTGCTGCCAGTGGTCCAGCCCGTGCTGCTGGGCGTTTTCGCCCAGAAAAGCGTCGAACTGACTCTGCACACGCTGGGCAAAATTTTCCAGGCTGGGCACGGCGGCCAGCGGGCGACCTTCGTAGGCAGCGAGTGGCACTTTGAGGATGCGGGTCGCGCCTGGGTTGGAAGACTGGACCTGCCCTTGTGCGTCCAGCACGATCACCCCAGCCGTGAGGTTGTCCAGGATGGTCTGCAGATTGGCCCGGGCGGTGCTGACCTGCCGCATGCTTTTTTCAACCGTGGCACGGGCATCGGCCAATTGCTGGGTCATGTCGGCAAACGAACGGGTAAGCCCGCCCAACTCGTCGCGGCCTTGCAACACGGCCTTGGGGCTGAGGTTGCCGGCCGCCACTTCGCGCACGCCTTCGGCCAGCACCAGCAGGGGTCGGGCCAGTTGGTTGCCCAGCAGCACGGCGAGCAGCACGGCACCAAACACCGCCAGAAACAGGCTCAGCGTGAGGGTGCCGATGTACATGCGGCGCAGGCCCGATCGGGCCAGGGCACGCTCCTGGTACTCGCGGTAGGCCTCTTGGACGGCCAGTGCATTGGCCACCAAGGTCGGCGGCAAGGGCACGGAGACCTGCAGAAAGCGCGATTCGGACAACAGACCCAGGCTGGAGGAGTTGACCAGCGCCATGGCGCGGATGCGGGCATTGTTGATGGCGGCATCGTTGGCTGGGTCGTCCAGGCCTTCGATCTGGGCCACGGCGCGCTGCTTGCGCACGTTGCGGATGTTCTGCACCGAGGGGCGCTCGGGGTTGAGCTGGAAGCGCGACTGCCCCACGCTGGCCACCAGTTGCCCCGAGGCGCTCCAGAGCACCACGTCGCTGGCCCCCAACTGGTCCCGGATCTTCTCCAGTACCAGACCGGCGGTGGCATCGGGAACATCGGTGAGCTGGGAGCCCGCGGCCCGGGTCTTGTTGGCCAGATCGTTGGACAGGGTGTCGAGCGTGGCACGCCCCAGGCTCACGCCAGCATCCAGCGCGCCTTCGACTTTGACATCAAACCAGCTTTCGATCGAACGCGATACGAACTGGTAGGACACGACATAGATCAGCACGCCAGGCACAAAGCCCACCAGGGCAAAGATGGCAGCCAGCTTGACCAGCAGCCGGCTGCCGAAGCGCCCGCGCCGCAGCCGCTGATACAGGCGCAGGGCGATCCACAGGATGGCGGACAGCAAGGCGCCCGCCACGATGAGGTTGATCACGAACAGGCGCAGGTAGTTGCGCTCGTACAGAGCCCGGTTGTTGGTCGCCTGGGTGAGCAGGAACAGCAGCAGGATGCCGATGATGACCATCATGGCAATGCCGATGCCGACAGTCCAACGGGCAGTTCGGGTGTTGAACAGCGAGTGGCGGTCAAGGCCCGGCCTGGGCGCGGGGCTCATTTGGCGGGCTCCGTCTGCAGGCGCTGCTGACGGCTGGTGGCCAGGTTCCAGTCGGTCCGACCGGTCACGCCCAGCTGAAAGGGGCGGGGCAGTTGCGAGACATCGAGGCGGAAACGGAAGTCGACGCTGTGGCGAGCATCGTTGTCGAGGGCGGCCGCATCGGCGATGCGCCAACGGGAAATGCGTTGCACAGCGCCAAGCGCCTCGTCCAGGTCTTCGAAGCTCTGGCCCAGGCTCACACCCAGGCCAGAATTGGAAATCGGGGTGGGCGCCATCTGCAGGCGCCAGCGGCGCGTCAGGGGCTGGTAGGCCAGGCGCATGTACCGGGCCACGCCGACGACGCGCTGGTCATACCAGTACCAGCGATCCCGCAGCACTTCGGCTTCGGCCACGAAGTACAGCGGGATGCCTTTGGCCGCCGCATCGGCGACCAACTGGGGCAGGTCAAAACGCACGTTGGCCGACAGGAAAAGCCCCTCTTCGGTGCGGTCCAGCCGCATTTGAGCGACTTCGATCTCGGGCGTGTCGGCCCAAGCCGGCCGAATGCACCAAAAAAAGGCAGCCAGCAGCCATCCCGCGAGAAAGACGATCCGGTCAATCTGCGCGTTTTTCGAGCAAGGCGTAGAAAAATCCGTCGTGGTCACGGAGCCCATTGTCCCGGACGGGATCCCCCTTACGCGCCGTGCGGGGAATTAAATGCCCGGGGGATGGGCTTAAAGCGGCGTCGGTGTTGTGTGCAAGAAACGTTTGAATCTGCAATTCGCCCTCGGCACGGAAGACGGAGCAGGTGCAATAAAGCAGGCGGCCACCGGGGCGAACCAGTGGCCACAGCAAGGACAACAAGGCGGCCTGGATGATGGCGAGTTGGCCGATGTCGCTTTCGCGGCGCAGCCAACGCACATCGGGATGACGTCGCACAATGCCCGACGCGGTGCAAGGCGCGTCCAGCAAGATGCCGTCATATGGCAGTTTCTGGCCGTTTTCCGGCCACCAGAGTTCAGGATCGCGTGCGTCAGCGGCGACCACGCGGGCATGCAGGCCCAGGCGCGACAGGTTCTGGTGGATGCGCTCACAGCGACGGGCGTCGATGTCCAGGGCCGTGACGTCACAGTCGGCCAGCTCGAGCAGGTGCGCCGTCTTGCCGCCTGGGGCGGCACAGGCATCCAGCAGACGCAGGCGCTGCCCCGCGTGAGCGGGTGCCAAGCCGTCCAGCAGCAAGGGAGCCGCCAGTTGGGCCCCGGCATCCTGCACCGACACATCACCCGCATCGAAACCGGGCACCTCGGTCACAGGGCGGGCCTGCTCCAGCATGACGGCGGGGCCGCCCAGGGCCTCGGCCGCAATGCCTGCGGTGGCCAGGCGCTGCAGGTAGGCCGACACAGTGGTATGCCGCTGGTTGACGCGCAAGGTCATGGGCGCCTGGGTGGCATTGGTGCGCAGGATCTCCTGCCAGTGACGGGGGTGATCCTGACGCAGGCGGTCGATCCACCATCGTGGATGGTTCCATTGCGCCATCGGTTCGCGGGCTGTGGCCTCGACCAAGGCATCGCGCTCACGCAGGAATCGGCGCAGGCAGGCATTGATGAAGGACGATTGGGGCCGAATGGCCGGCAGGCGCTTGGCCGCCTCGACGGCCTGATCGACCAGCGTGAACATTTCGTAGGGGGCGTCCTGCTCGCGCCAGCCCAAGGCCAGCGCCGTGCACAACAGGGCATCGGCCAGCGCCGGGGGGTTTCGCGGGGCGAGCTTGCGTCGCAAGGCTTCAGCCTGGCCCAGCCAGCGCAGCACATGGAACAGCAGCGCCTGCACGCCCGGACGCAACTCGGCTGGCACCGCCTCGATGGCCGTGGTGGCCGAGGCGCCTGAGCGAACCTCGGCCAAGGCCACGGCGACGGCCTGCAGCTGCTGCCACAGAGGGACGGAGCCGCTGTAGTCGCCTGACTTCAGGCTGGCATTCAAATCAATTTTTTTGTAGTTGCTTGTCATAAAGACCGTGCTGCCCTGTAGGCAAAAACCCAGGCCAGCAATATCGCCGGAAACTGGCGGATGGCTTGGTTGTACCGTTGCACCGCTTCGTTGAAAACATCCACGGCGGCCTGATCCTGAAGCAGCATCTGTTCCCAGTGGGCACTCAGCACCTGGGGCAGGCGCGGCACGCCAGCGTCGTCATCGGCCAGCACCTGTCGGATCGCCATGCGAAAGACGGTCCAGGCGGATGACAGTGAGCCCAGCGGCTCAGAGTTCAGGGGACCGAGCTTGGCCGCCTGCAGGCAGGCGCGAAACTGGGCCACGGCTGGCTGGAGGATGTGCAAATCGGGCCGCCCCTGTTCGGCGGCGTCGGCGGCCGCTGCGGGGGCCGGCGCATCTTGGGGGCTGTGCAGCCATTGCACTTCGATCCATGCCAGGTGCTTGAGCCACTGCGACTCAAGCAAACTGAATGCCTGAACGGCGGCCACACGCAGGCGCACCAGGCGGTTGTAGGCACCGACGGCCCAGAACAGGAGCACGGCAACCGTGATCCAGACCCCGATCGGCAGGTCAAGCAACCCTTCCAAGGACATGGCAGGCTCCACGCATTCCAAAGGCTAGTGTCAGATGAAAAACGCCCCAGTCCCATCGTTGAATGGGGCTGGGGCGCTGATCGCTCACGCGTCAAAGAGCGTGATTACTCCGAGGCAGCACCCTCGGCTTCGGCGCTGGCGTCCTGGCTGGCAGCCAGATCAGCGGCTTCGGCTTCTGCAATGGAGCGGCGCTCGGCTTCGTCCATGGCGTCCTTGGCCTTGCGAGCCTGGTGGTAAGCCAAACCGGTACCGGCCGGGATCAGGCGACCCACGATGACGTTTTCCTTCAGGCCACGCAGCTCGTCGCGCTTGCCCATGATGGCAGCCTCGGTGAGCACGCGGGTCGTTTCCTGGAACGACGCGGCCGAGATGAAGGAGTCGGTCGACAGCGAGGCCTTGGTGATCCCCAGCAACAGGTTGCTGTAGGTGGCAGGCACCTTGTTGTCGCGCTGCAGGGCCTCATTGGTGTTGAGGATTTCCGAGCGCTCGACTTGCTCGCCGGCGATGTAGTTCGACTCGCCAGTGTTCTCGACGACCACACGACGCAGCATCTGGCGAACGATCACTTCAATGTGCTTGTCGTTGATCTTCACGCCTTGCAAGCGGTACACGTCCTGCACTTCGTCGACGATGTAGCGGGCCAGCTCTTCCATGCCCAGCAGGCGCAGGATGTCTTGCGGGTCGGCCGGGCCGTCCACAATCGATTCGCCCTTGTTGACCACCTGGCCTTCGTGCACCAGGATGTTCTTTTCCTTGGGCACGAGCTCTTCGAACACACGGCCTTCCGGATCGGTGATCTGCAGACGGACCTTGCCCTTGGTTTCCTTGCCGAACGACACGGTACCGGTCATTTCGGCCAGGGTGCCCTTGTCCTTGGGGGTACGGGCTTCGAAGAGTTCGGCCACACGCGGCAGACCGCCGGTAATGTCGCGGGTCTTCTGACCTTCGATTGGGATACGGGCCAGCACCTCGCCAGGACCCACGTCCTGGCCGTCGCGCACCTGGATCAGCGCGCCGACCTGGAAGCCGATGGTCACCGAGTGGTCGGTGCCCGGGATCTTGACTTCCTGGCCTTGGGCATCAATCAGCTTGACCTGCGGACGCACCACCTTGGCCGAGCCACGACGCTTGGGATCGATCACCACCAGGGTGGACAGACCGGTCACTTCGTCGACCTGCTTGGCAACGGTCAGACCCTCTTCGACGTTCTCGAATTTCACCTGACCGGCGAACTCGGTGATGATCGGGCGGGTCAGCGGATCCCAATTGGCAAGGATGGTGCCAGCCTTGATGGTCTGGTCGGCCTTCACCGTCAGGGTCGCGCCGTAAGGCACCTTGTGGCGTTCACGCTCGCGGCCATGCTCGTCCTGGATGATGATTTCACCCGAACGTGCAATCACCACCAGTTCACCCTTGGTGTTGCTCACGTAGCGCATCGTGGCATTGAAGCCGATGATGCCGTTGGACTTGGCTTCCACGCTGGAGGCGATGGCAGCACGCGAAGCGGCGCCACCGATGTGGAAGGTACGCATGGTCAGCTGGGTACCCGGCTCACCGATGGACTGGGCAGCAATCACACCCACGGCTTCGCCGAGGTTGATCAGGCCGCCACGGCCCAAGTCGCGGCCATAGCACCTGGCGCACAGACCGTAGCGGGTTTCGCAGATCAGGGCGGTGCGAACCTTCACTTCGTCGACGCCAGCGGCTTCGAGGTCTTCGATCAGGTCTTCGTCCAGCATGCTGCCAGCCACCGCCAGCACAGCGCGGGTTTCCGGGTGCAGCACGTCTTCAGCAGCGGTGCGACCCAGGATACGGTCACGCAGCGATTCGATGACTTCACCGCCTTCGACGATGGCGCGCATCAGCGAACCATTGGTGGTGCCGCAGTCGTCTTCGGTGACCACCAGATCCTGCGTCACGTCGACCAGTCGACGGGTCAGGTAACCCGAGTTAGCCGTCTTCAGCGCCGTATCCGCCAGACCCTTACGGGCACCGTGGGTGGAGATGAAGTACTGCAACACGTTCAGACCTTCACGGAAGTTCGCCGTGATGGGGGTCTCGATGATGGAGCCGTCAGGCTTGGCCATCAGACCCCGCATCCCTGCGAGCTGACGGATCTGGGCGGCAGAACCACGGGCGCCGGAGTCAGCCATCATGTAAATCGAGTTGAACGATTCCTGATCGACTTCCTTGCCGTGACGGTCAATGGTCCTTTGCTTGGCCAACTGGGCCATCATGACCTTGGAGACTTCGTCACCCGACTTGCCCCAGATGTCCACCACCTTGTTGTAGCGTTCACCAGCGGTCACCAGACCGGAGACGTACTGCTGTTCGATCTCCTTCACCTCGCGCTCGGAGCGCTCGATGATGCCTTGCTTCTCTGGTGGCACCAGCATGTCGTCGATGCAGATCGAGATGCCGGCGCGGGTGGCCAGACGGAAACCGTTTTGCAGCAGCTTGTCGGCGAAGACCACGGTTTCCTTCAGACCGCACTTGCGGAAGGAGACGTTGATCAGCTTCGAGATTTCCTTCTTCTTGAGCGCCTTGTTGATGTTGGCAAAAGGCAGGCCCTTGGGCAGGATCTCGGACAGCAGTGCGCGGCCAGCAGTGGTCTCGACCAGCTTGGTGTCAGGCACGAATTCGCCGGTGGCCTTGTCCTTGTTCCACTCGGTGATACGCACGGTGACGCGGGCGGTCAGCTCGACCTGGCCTGCATCGAAGGCACGTTGCACTTCGGGCACATCGGAGAACACCAGGCCTTCGCCCTTGGCGTTGATGCGGTCACGGGTCGTGTAGTACAGACCCAGCACCACGTCTTGCGAGGGCACGATCGAGGGTTCGCCCGAGGCGGGGAACAGCACGTTGTTGGAGGCCAGCATCAGCGTGCGGGCTTCCATCTGGGCTTCCACCGACAGCGGGACGTGGACAGCCATCTGGTCACCGTCAAAGTCGGCGTTGAAGGCCGCGCAGACCAGCGGGTGCAGTTGAATGGCCTTGCCTTCGATCAGGATGGGTTCGAAGGCCTGGATGCCCAGACGGTGCAGCGTAGGCGCACGGTTGAGCATGATCGGGTGTTCCTTGATGACTTCTTCAAGGATGTCCCAAACCACCGGCGTGCCGGATTCAACTTCCTTCTTGGCTGCCTTGATGGTGGTGGCAATGCCCATCGCCTCGAGGCGCGAGAAGATGAAAGGCTTGAACAGTTCCAGCGCCATCAGCTTGGGCAGACCGCACTGGTGCAACTTCAGGGTCGGGCCCACGGTAATGACCGAACGACCCGAGTAGTCGACGCGCTTGCCCAGCAAGTTCTGACGGAAACGACCGCTCTTGCCCTTGATCATGTCGGCCAGCGACTTGAGAGCACGCTTGTTGGCACCGGTCATGGCCTTGCCACGGCGGCCGTTGTCGAGCAGCGAGTCGACGGCTTCCTGCAACATCCGCTTTTCGTTGCGGGCGATGATTTCAGGGGCCTTCAGCTCCAGCAGGCGACGCAGACGGCTGTTGCGGTTGATGACGCGGCGGTACAGGTCGTTCAGGTCGGAGGTGGCGAAACGGCCACCATCCAGCGGCACCAGCGGACGCAGGTCCGGCGGCAACACGGGCAGCACTTCGAGCACCATCCACTCGGGCTTGATGCCCGACTTCTTGAAGGCTTCGAGCACCTTGAGGCGCTTGGCGTTCTTCTTGACCTTGACTTCAGAGCCGGTCAGGTCGCCGCGCAGGCGTTCGATCTCGGTGTCGATGTCAATCGCCTCCAGCAGATCCTTGATGCCTTCGGCGCCCATCTTGGCGATGAATTCATCGCCGTATTCCTTGCGCTTGGCGTCGTAGTCGTCCTCGGACATGATGCTGAACTTCTTCAGCGGGGTCATGCCGGGGTCGGTCACCACGTAGGCTTCGAAGTACAACACGCGTTCGATGTCACGCAGCGTCATGTCGAGCACCAGGCCCAGACGCGATGGCAGCGACTTCAGGAACCAGATGTGGGCGCAAGGCGCGGCCAGGTCGATGTGACCCATGCGTTCACGACGCACCTTGGTCTGGGTGACTTCAACGCCGCACTTTTCGCAGATCACGCCACGGTGCTTGAGGCGCTTGTACTTGCCGCACAGGCACTCGTAGTCCTTGATGGGGCCGAAGATCTTGGCGCAAAACAGGCCATCACGCTCGGGCTTGAAGGTGCGGTAGTTGATGGTTTCTGGCTTTTTCACCTCACCGAAAGACCAGGAACGGATCTTCTCAGGCGAAGCCATGCCGATGCGGATGGCATCGAAATGCTCATCGGGCGTGAATTGCTTGAACAGGTCGAGTAGCGATTTCATGTGACTCTTTCCTTTTCAAATTAAGAACGTTCGAGTTCGATGTCCAGGCCCAGGGAACGGATTTCCTTGACCAGCACATTGAACGACTCCGGCATGCCGGCTTCGATGGCGTGTTCGCCCTTGACGATGCTTTCGTACACCTTGGTACGACCTTGCACGTCATCGGACTTGACGGTGAGCATTTCCTGCAGAACGTAGGCGGCGCCGTAAGCTTCCAGCGCCCACACTTCCATTTCCCCGAAACGCTGACCACCGAACTGGGCCTTGCCGCCCAACGGTTGCTGCGTGACCAGGGAGTACGGGCCGGTGGAACGGGCGTGCATCTTGTCGTCGACCAAGTGGTGCAGCTTCAAGAAGTGCATGTAGCCGATGGTGGTCGGACGCTCGAACGGTTCACCTGTGCGGCCGTCGATCAGGTTGGCCTGGGTGCGTGCAGCGGTCAGGCCCTTGGTGGCAGCGATGTCGTCCGGGTAGGCCAGTTTCAGCATGGCGCGGATGTCCTCTTCGGCGGCACCGTCGAACACCGGGCTGGCGAAAGGCACGCCAGTCTTGAGGTTCTCGGCCATCTCGATGACGTCTTGGTCGCTCAGTTGGGACAGGTCTTCCTTGCGGCCATGTGCGTTGTACAGCTCTTCGAAGAACTTGCGCAGTTCAGCCAGACGGCTTTCAGCCTGCAGCATGTTGCCGATGCGCTGGCCAATGCCCTTGCCGGCCCAGCCCAAGTGGACTTCAAGCACCTGACCCACGTTCATCCGCGAAGGCACACCCAGCGGGTTCAGAACGATGTCGGCAGGGGTGCCGTCGGCCATGTAGGGCATGTCTTCGACCGGAACGATCTTGGACACCACACCCTTGTTACCGTGACGGCCGGCCATCTTGTCACCCGGCTGCAGACGACGCTTGACGGCCAGGTACACCTTGACCATCTTCAGCACGCCAGCAGGCAGTTCGTCGCCCTGGGTCAACTTCTTGCGCTTTTCTTCAAAAGCCAGGTCGAAGCTGTGACGGGTCTGCTCCAGCGAATTCTTGATGGATTCGAGCTGGGTGGCGACTTCGTCTTCAGCCGGACGGATATCGAACCAGTGGAACTTCTCGACCGAGCTCAGGTAAGCCTTGTCGAGCTTGGTGCCCTTGGCCAGCTTTTGCGGGCCGCCATTGGCAACGCGGCCGGTGAGCAGTTTTTCGATACGGTCGAAAGCGTCGGCCTCAACGATGCGCAACTGGTCGTTCAGGTCAAGGCGGAAGCGCTTGAGTTCATCGTCAATGATCTGCTGGGCACGCTTGTCGCGGGTGATGCCTTCACGGGTGAACACCTGCACGTCGATCACGGTGCCTTGCGAGCCCTGATCCACACGCAGCGAAGTGTCCTTCACGTCGGAAGCCTTCTCACCGAAGATGGCACGCAGCAGCTTCTCTTCAGGCGTCAGCGTGGTTTCACCCTTGGGGGTGACCTTGCCCACCAGCACGTCGCCGGGTTGCACTTCGGCGCCGACGTAGATGATGCCCGACTCGTCGAGGCGGTTCAGCTGCTGTTCAGACAGGTTCGGGATGTCACGGGTGATTTCTTCAGCGCCCAGCTTGGTGTCACGGGCCATCACCACCAGTTCCTCGATGTGGATCGAGGTGTAGCGGTCGTCGGCCACCACGCGTTCGGAGATCAGGATCGAGTCTTCGAAGTTGTAGCCGTTCCAGGGCATGAAGGCGATCAGCATGTTCTGGCCGATGGCAATTTCACCCAGGTCGGTCGAGGCACCGTCAGCAATCACGTCACCCTTGGCCAGCTTGTCGCCACGCTTGACGATCGGACGCTGGTGGATGTTGGTGTTCTGGTTGGAACGCTGATACTTGATGAGGTTGTAGATGTCCACACCCACTTCACCGGCCACGGCTTCGTCGTCGTTCACACGCACCACAATGCGGGTAGCGTCGACGTAATCCACCACGCCACCACGGGTGGCAGTGACCACGGTGCCCGAGTCGACAGCTGCCACGCGCTCGATCCCGGTCCCCACCATGGGCTTCTCGGGACGCAGCACCGGCACGGCCTGACGCGACATGTTGGCACCCATCAAAGCGCGGTTCGCATCATCGTGCTCGAGGAACGGAACCAGCGAGGCAGCGACCGACACGATCTGGGCGGGCGACACGTCCATGTACTGCACGCGCTCGGCGCTCAGCAAGGTCGATTCACCCTTTTCACGGGCCGACACCAGGTCACCCGTCAGACGGCCTTCGGCGTCCAGAGTGGCATTGGCCTGGGCGATCACGTACTTGCCTTCTTCGATGGCCGACAGGTAATCGATCTGGTCGGTCACCTTGCCGTCCACCACGCGACGGTACGGGGTTTCGATGAAACCGTACTCGTTGAGGCGGGCGTACAGCGCCAGGGAGTTGATCAGACCGATGTTCGGACCTTCAGGCGTTTCAATCGGGCAGACGCGACCGTAGTGGGTCACGTGCACGTCACGCACTTCGAAGCCGGCGCGTTCGCGGGTCAAGCCACCCGGGCCAAGGGCCGACACACGGCGCTTGTGGGTGATTTCGGCCAGCGGGTTGGTCTGGTCCATGAACTGCGACAGCTGCGAGGCACCGAAGAACTCCTTGAGAGCCGCGGAAATCGGCTTGGAGTTGATCAGGTCGTGCGGCATCAGCGGCTCTTGCTCAGCCTGACCCAGACGTTCCTTCACGGCCTTTTCGATGCGAGCCAGACCTGTGCGGTATTGGTTCTCAGCCAGTTCACCCACGCAACGCACGCGACGGTTGCCCAAGTGGTCGATGTCGTCGACTTCGCCATTGCCGTTGCGCAGATCCACCAGGATCTTGACCACAGCCAGGATGTCTTCGTTGGTCAGCACCATCGGACCCGTCGACTCTTCGCGACCGATCTTGGCGTTGAACTTCATGCGCCCGACGCGCGACAGATCGTAGGTGTCGGGGTTGTAGAACAGGCGCTGGAACAGAGCCTGCACAGCGTCTTCGGTAGGCGGCTCGCCTGGGCGCATCATGCGGTAGATGGCCACACGGGCAGCGAACTCGTCGTTGGTTTCGTCCGTGCGCAGGGTCTGCGAGATGTACGGACCTTGGTCCAGTTCATTCGTGTAGATGCACTGCAGATCGAGGATGCCGGCGCTGCGCAGCTTCTTCAGCAGCGCTTCGGTCAGCTCATCGTTGGCCTTGGCCAGAATTTCGCCAGTGTCGCCGTCCACGATGTTGCGAGCCACAACGCGGCCGATCAGGAAGTCTTCAGGCACGCTGACATGGGTGGTGCCCGATTGCTCGAGCTCACGGGTGTGGCGCGCCGTGATGCGCTTGTCCTTGGCCACCACCACCTTGCCGGACTTGTCGGTGATGTCAAAACGAGCCACCTCGCCGCGCAGGCGCTCGGGCACGAATTCCATCTGTGCACCGCTGTCCATCAGGCGGAAGTTGTCGTTGACAAAGAAGTTGGCCAGGATCGACTCAGGGTTCAGGCCGATGGCCTTGAGCAGAGTCGTGACCGGCATCTTGCGACGGCGGTCCACGCGGAAGTACAGCAGGTCCTTGGGATCGAATTCGAAGTCGAGCCAGGAGCCGCGGTAAGGAATCACGCGGGCCGAGAACAGCAACTTGCCCGAACTGTGGGTCTTGCCCTTGTCGTGCTCGAAGAACACACCAGGCGAACGGTGCAACTGAGACACGATCACGCGCTCAGTGCCGTTGATGATGAACGAGCCCTTGTCGGTCATCAGGGGCACTTCGCCCATGTAGACCTCTTGCTCCTTCACTTCCTTGACCACCTTGGACTGGGCGCTGGAAGATTCGCGGTCGTAAATGATCAACTGAACTTTGGCGCGCACAGCCGATGCGAAGGTCAAACCACGGGTTTGGCATTCACGAACATCGAACGCGGGTTTGGCGAGGTTGTACTCGACAAACTTCATCTCCACGAAACCGTTGTGCGAGACGATGGGGAAGGCAGCCTGAAAAGCGGCCTGCAGACCTTCGTTGGTGCGTTTCTGGGGGGCAACATCTGCTTGCAGGAATGCAGTGTAGGCATCCTTCTGCATCTGCAGCAGGTAAGGCACTTCGAGCACGCTGTCGCGGCTGCCGAAACTTTTGCGGATTCGCTTGCGTTCGGTGTATGAATAGGCCATGAAATCTCCGGGCAAAGACATGAGTCCTGGGTCTTCGACGACTGGACCCGCGGGACGGTGGTGCACGCTGGGCACACACGTGCGGGCTTGGCGGTTGGCCACTACCAACCATGGCTGACGGCGATGCATTGCACATCACCCGGACCAAGGCATCTTCTGCTGTCGGGGTCAGAAGACACTCAAAAGCTGCCAGTCTGCAGCTTTTGGGTGCGCTCTGTGAGACGCATCCAATAAGCACCAAAGGCTGGAGGCCCTTTGTGAGCACTCCAGCCTCTGAGCGAGACCCAATTACTTGAGTTCGACCTTGGCGCCAGCTTCTTCCAGCTTCTTCTTGGCAGCTTCGGCGTCGGCCTTGGCAATGCCTTCCTTGACGGCCTTGGGAGCGCCGTCGACCAGGTCCTTGGCTTCCTTCAGACCCAGGCCGGTGATTTCACGCACGGCCTTGATGACGGACACCTTGTTGGCGCCAGCTTCGAGCAGAACGACGTTGAATTCGGTCTTCTCTTCAACGACAGCAGCAGCAGCGCCGCCACCAGCAGCAGGAGCGGCCATCGCGGCAGCGCTCACGCCAAACTTCTCTTCGATGGCCTTGACCAGGTCGTTGAGTTCGAGGACCGTCATGCTGTCGAGAGCGGTCAGAAATGCGTCTTTATCGAATGCCATTTTTAAATTCCTAACAATTGGTTCAAGGTTGCTGTGGGCTCAAGCAGCCACAGCAGCTTCTTCGGTTGCGCCTTCGCCTTTTTTGGCCGCCAAAGCACCCAGCACCACGGCGGTGCGGGAGATCGGGGACATCAGCAAGCCACACAACTGGGCCAGCAACACTTCCTTCGACGGAATGTTGGCCAGTTGCTTAACGCCGTTCACATCCAGGGCTTTACCTGCGAAAGCGCCGCCGCGAATCACCAACTTGTCGTTGGTCTTCGCGAAATCGGCCACCACCTTAGCGGCAGCCACAGCGTCTTCGGAGAAGCCATAGATCAGCGGACCGGTCATCTGGTCGGCGACAACGTCAAACTGGCTGCCAGCCACAGCACGACGGGCCAGGGTGTTCTTCAGAACACTCAGGCTCACGCCCTTGCTGCGAGCATCAACGCGCAGTTTGGTCATGTCAGCGACCGTGATGCCACGGTATTCCGCGATCACGAGCGTTTGAGCTTTAGCGGCGAGGCTGGTCACTTCGGAAATGACCGCTTCTTTCTCACTGCGATTCAGACTCAAGGTCTACTCCTTCAAAATGCGTCTCAGGATCACTCCTTCGACGCGCCTTAGTGCAGCGACCAACTGTTTTGGAAAATTTCCATCTGCAGCGGGATCGCCATCTGCGCTGGCCCCTCGGGTATTAAGTGATGGCCTTTCAGCCCCCACACCAGCGGTCTTGGATGGCCCTGCGATCTCTTTCAAGACCTCAGGCCCACCACACCAGAGGACTGACGTCCCCTGACGATTTCTTGCTCGAAGCGATCAGGCTGCGATGGTTTGGGTGTCGACGCGAACGCCCACGCCCATGGTCGACGACACGGCAACCTTGCGCAGGTAAACACCCTTGCTGGTCGCTGGCTTGGCCTTGTTCAGTGCATCCACGAGAGCAGCCAGGTTGCCCTGGAGCTTGTCGGTGTCGAACGAACGACGGCCGATGGTGGAGTGAACGATACCGGCCTTGTCGACGCGGAATTGCACCTGACCAGCCTTGGCGTTGCGCACAGCGGTGGCAACGTCGGGGGTCACGGTACCCACCTTGGGGTTAGGCATCAAACCGCGCGGGCCCAGGATCTGACCCAGGGTACCGACGATGCGCATGGCATCGGGGGCAGCAATCACGATATCGAAGGGCATGTCACCAGCCTTCACCTGGGCAGCCAGGTCGTCCATGCCAACCACGTCAGCGCCCGCGGCCTTGGCTTCTTCAGCCTTGGCACCTTGGGCGAACACAGCCACACGCTTGGTCTTGCCGGTACCGTTGGGCAGCACCACGGCGCCACGAACGACTTGATCCGACTTCTTGGCGTCAATGCCAAGCTGCACAGCCACGTCGATGGACTCATCGAACTTGGCGGTAGCATGCTCTTTCACCAGGGTGATGGCATCGTTCAGCGCGTACAGCTTGTTGCTGTCAACCTTGCCTTGCAGGGCTTTTGCTTTTTTGGTGAGCTTAGTCATCACAGACCCTCCACCGTCACGCCCATGGAGCGTGCGGAACCAGCGATGGTACGAATTGCGGCATCAACGCTGGCTGCGTTCATGTCCTTCATCTTGGTCTTGGCGATTTCTTCGAGCTGAGCGCGAGTGATCTTGCCAACCTTGTCGCTGTGCGGACGAGCAGAGCCCTTGTCCAGCTTGATGGCCTTCTTGATCAAAGTCGTCGCAGGCGGCGTCTTGATGATGAAGGTGAAGCTCTTGTCAGCGAACGCGGTGATGACCACGGGCAGCGGCAGACCTGGCTCAACACCTTGAGTCTGAGCGTTGAACGCCTTGCAGAACTCCATGATGTTCAGGCCGCGTTGACCCAGTGCCGGGCCGATCGGTGGGGACGGGTTGGCCTTGCCAGCTGGCACTTGCAGCTTCACAAAACCGACGATTTTCTTCGCCATGCTTTACTCCTTGCGGGTCAAACGCCATGCAGGTCAAGCAACCAGCACATGGCTTCCCGGGGTTAACGACTCTGAATTTGACGTTGTGCCGAGTCGGGTGGCACAACAACCGGCAAGCCGGAGAAACTCAGGTCTTTTCGACCTGCGTGAACTCGAGCTCAACAGGCGTGGCACGACCAAAGATGGTCACAGACACACGAACCTTGCTCTTTTCATAGTTCACTTCTTCCACCGAGCCATTGAAGTCGGTGAAAGGACCTTCCTTGACACGAACCAGTTCGCCAACCACAAACTCAACCTTGTGGCGTGGCTTGTCCGTGCCTTCTTGCATCTGGCTGACGATCTTCTGAACTTCTTCTTCAGAGATTGGAGCAGGACGGTTCTTGGCCCCACCCACAAAGCCAGTCACCTTGTTGGTGTGCTTCACCAAATGCCAGGACTCATCGTCCATCACCATCTCGACCAGCACGTAGCCAGGGAAAAAGCGGCGCTCAGTGGTTTTGCGCTGGCCATTCTTCATTTCAACCACTTCTTCGGTCGGAACGAGAATGCGCCCAAACTTGTGCTGCATACCAGCACGGTTGATACGCTCTGTGATGTTGCGTTCAACCGCCTTTTCCATACCCGAATAGGCATGGACAACATACCAACGCAGATCGGGATTGGTGGGGGTGGCAGCCACCGGGGCCACCGAGTTGTCAACAGCGTCAGTCATTATCGTTTCCACCCCAGAATCAAGTCGTAGAACAACCACTCAAGGGTCTTGTCGGTGAACCACAAGAACAAAGCCATGATCACGACAAAGCCAAAAACATACGCAGTAATCTGAATGGCCTCTTTGCGGGTAGGCCAGACAACCTTGCGCACTTCACGCACAGCCTCTCGGCCGAATGCAACCAACTGGCGGCCCGACTCCGAGGTCAGGAACACAGCACCTGCAGCGACCAAACCCACAATCAGTGCAGCCCACTGCGCCAACGCGCCCTGTTGAGTCAGCAGATAGAACGCCACCAAGGCCGCAAGCACCAATGCGCCTGCTGCCACGAGCTTGGCCTTGTCGGCCCCTGTGTTGACAGTTTCAACCTGTGAAGTTGCCATGATGGGCTGGATTCCGCTTCAAATTTGTTGCGTGTCCTGAGACACAGAAGCCCGTCAGGGCTTGACGGGCTTTTGATGCCACCTTCAGGTGGCAGGGGCAGTAGGAATCGAACCTACAACCTTCGGTTTTGGAGACCGACGCTCTGCCAATTGAGCTATACCCCTCCGAGACAATTACTCGATGATGGTCGCAACCACGCCGGCGCCCACAGTCTTGCCACCTTCACGAATGGCGAAACGCAGACCTTCTTCCATGGCGATGGGGTTGATCAGCTTCACAGTGATCGACACGTTGTCGCCAGGCAT
>NZ_JBYTDE010000035.1:0-22210 GCF_058791075.1 Curvibacter sp. EU05-FHT14A10 | reverse complement strand
ATCGCTGGTTGGCGGCGCAGCACAAATCTGCCGCTTGAAGACCGGTTATGCACTCCGATTTTCAGGGGCAACCTCAGACATCGGCGGGCACTCAAGATGGCTGCTGCGTACCTATGCTTTGAACACGACGCAGCTCGACAATAGTAGGCGGCATCTTGGTGACCGGCCGGCTCACGTGCTCTACCCATAACAGGATCTGACTGAAGACCAGCCACTTGCCTTCAACCTTGCCATTGGATCGGCGAACGAGTTTTGAAGATTTTGATTACGCAGTTCGCCGACAGGCTTAGAGATATTGCTGTGCGAGTTGATGGAGTCGCACATGGCTACTGAGTCGGCAGACAGTTGGTGGTGCCGGTTCAATGGTGCCCGCTTGCCTGGTCTACACGGTCCCCCGCGCGCTTTCTCACCCATAGATCGAGACGCTGCGGCATGGTGGAAACCTTCAAGGACGTGGCCGGAGGTGGTCCGCGCTATTCGGGATGCGTGCGCTAGGGCTAGGCGCAATGGCCCAGCGTCCCTTATGTTAGATCGGACTATTGACGACTGCGATGCTACGAACTTCAGTGGCCGCTTTGCGGAGTTCAATGCTGCGTGTCTGGACTTCCGCCGAGTGACCGCCTGAAGCGGGTAAACGCGATCGCTTCAGACATCAGACATGCCAAGAGTCATGTGCCTTCATCGCTGAATGTCAACATCTATATGACCTTATTCTTGGAGTGAATTTATAAATGATACGCATGAAGATGTCGTCAATCACTTCAGTTAGAAATTTTGGCGTGGTAGCGCCAGCTATTTCCACGGTGTTCGACACAGAGTTGGGTACGGAGGTTTGTGTGAGTAGCCTGCTGTCGGCTGATGAGGACGCTGTCATGCAGTTGCGTTTCGATATGAAACTCCGAGTTCTACAAGATCAGGCCAAATATTTGTGCCCAGAGTGTTTTGTCCCACTCTCCTTAGTGTCTATGAAGAGCATGAGGCGTTTCTATTTTCGGCACCTTGTCGAGGATGGTCGCTGCAGCGCTGTCACTCGTGGAGCGCTATCCCAAGCAGAAATCAATGCGCGCAAATACAACGGCGCTAAGGAAAGCTATCTTCACCGCGAAATGAAACAGTGGATCACCGATTCATTGCACGCAAGCGGACAATTCGCATTAGTCGCTCAAGAGCGTCGATGGACTGGGCCCATTACTGGCGCTTGGCGTAAGCCGGATGTCAGTGCAATGTATGGGAGTCTGAAAATTGCCTTCGAAGTCCAGTTGTCCACAACGTTCTTGGATGTCATCGCAGAGCGATGGCGTTTCTATCAGCAGGAGGGTGGGCTCGTTGTATGGGTGTTCGCGCGCTTCGATGAGGAGCACCGACGACTGACTCAGGATGACCTGTTCTTCCTCAACAACCAAAACGCCTTCGTTGTTTCCAGGGATACGAGAGATTCCTCGGTTGCCGCAAAAGATTTCCTATTGGACTGTGCTTGGTCTGAGCCGATGCCAGCGACTTTTCCGTGTATCCTGGGTCGGCGTCGCGTGTCGTTCTCCGAGCTAACCCTTGATACCGAGCGTCAACAGGCCTACTATTTCGACCATCATGGGCAGAAAGCCAAGTTGCTGGCCACCCTTGAAGGGGAGCGATGTAGTTGGCCCTCACGCTTCGAAGAATGGTGGTTAGGTTTGGGTAAAGAGGGAAGGTATCAAGATACTGAGGTGGAAGATTTCCCCAAGAGTGCTCCAGTGGACTGGAATGATTGGGGAATGCTGACAGAAACTTACCTTGCTACTTACGGTCGAGCGTATGGCAGATATTTGCCAGTTGCCTTGCTTAATATTATGTATTCTGCGAAACATGGCAGACCTGTAGGCATTCATCGACGACATCTCATCGAAGTAGCTCACTATGTTGTGGAGTCACACCCGAAATATCTTCGGTGGTTTCGACGTGCTCTTGAATTCTTTGGCAATGGGCGGCTGCTGGTCGAACAAGACAAGAGTGGCAAGTGGGCACTGAAAGTCAAGGGTTACAAGCCAGCACTAAGAGATAGAGATGCTAAGTACGAGGTGGACGAGACACACAGGCAGCTTCTGGAGTGGCTTTTCCCTGAGCTTACACCGCTGCCGAAGTAGCAAGCGGCTACAACTCTATCGACTGGATTTTTATTAAGTCATGGAAATGTGCAATACGAAAGCATGCATTACCTATGGCTTTCAAGTGCGTGTCTGAGTTCTCAGAACGTGGCAATAAAGCCTTCTTCCAATTGATCCATTGTTTTGTGAGTCCAGTATTCAATCTGCATGATTGCAGGGTCATTATGGGTTAGTGGCTGACGAGATTGACTCTCAAAACTTCCGCCAGTAATCGCCTCATGAAGTTCTCCACAAGTGCTGGATGCATCAAACTTGGGATAAGTTTTCTCCAGTCTCTCTATGCGTTGTAAAATACGATGAAGATCGAAGACCAATTCTCTTTCGATCTTAATGGAGTCTGGATCCGATACATCTTTAGTGTAGTAAATCCGAGCTTTGCCTAGAATGTCAAAAAGCATCTTGCAGCATGCATCGACTTCGGCACGTTTTTCCTTGCGAATCTCGCGCTTTGACGATGCATGGTTTGCCACATACCAGCCAATGATAGTAAGAACTAATGGGGCGTATGGAAGTGCGGTCACCAATATGCTAACTTCTGCTTCTGCAGTCATGTCAACCTTCCGGCTGCGCCTCCTTGATGTATTGCAGAACCTTCAGCTCATATGTCTTCAGCGAGGATTGAATTTGTATTCTTTTCAGTAGATCGTCGCGATTGAAGGAGCATTTTCGAACTAATCCACCAAATGCTTCTTCAAGAAATGAGCTGCCATATCCAAAAACCCCGGTCATATTAATTATGACCTCGTCAGAGTTATTCAGTGCTGGTACAAGAATCTCATTTCTAAATCTCTCGCCGGAGTAGGGGCCATCCGTAAGAAAGCGACCAGCGGGAGTCTGGGAGAACTCCTTGGCGATGTTAATTGTCCTAGTAGTCATGTCATACCTCTGGTGTCCTCAATGACCACAACAAAAGAGTTCCATCAATTGGAACGGGCAGTTGAGCATCTTTTTCCACATCTGAGCCAGAATCGCAGTAGAAGACGCCGTATCTGCTGTAGATGGCCAAGCTCGATCCAACCATGCTCTTCGTAGACTGTAGCATCTCTGGGAGACCCTTGCCCCGGTATCGTAGCTTCGTTCGCGACCTTCCCCCCATCGCTGCATGGAGCATACGCGCGTCACGCTTCTTCCTGCCATAGACCCAACTGCGCACTTGGTCTCGGATACCTGGTTTTTCCAGCAACGTTCCTGGAATGGACCGGCCACCGTCATAGATGGACACGTACATGTTCTCGCGGTCGACCGACGCGAACATCCACCACCTCTTGGCTTCTTCCTCTCCGTATGCATGGTGGGTCACGTTTGTGATCGCTTCAACGACGCTATCGTACAAGGCAGATTGATTGGCCTCGCCTAGTCTTTCTTTGGCAACTTCCATGAACGGAGCCATCTGCGTTGCGTCCATTGAGTCGCCCTTGAAGTGGTACCAACGAGTGACTTCCTCTCGGTTGACAGTCATTCGCGCATGAAGTCCAAGCTTTTCAAGCACTCCAACACTCTGAAGCATCTGCTCCACCACCTCATTGGAGGGGTAGTTAGATGTCAGCCGTCCAGGGTATGCGGTAGTCCAGCTGCGAACATGAGACAACAAAAGCAAAACACCGCAAGGGAGCAAAAGCTGTGTTTTTGATAGGTCCAGTTGTACGGCATGGCCCGCACGCAACTGTGTCAAGACCCCGCCAATGAAGCCGTGGAACACGTCGCGAACTTTATTGTCGCCGTGAAAAACCAGTTGCTCCGGAGCTTCGATCGTTATGAGCGTGGGTGCCGTTGCTGCATATACGAAACTTTTGCGGGCCGGTATGGCCCTTTTAAGCTTTGGGCGCTTCGCTCGTCTGAGCTTTTGACGTTTGAGCTCTTTGTAGCGGCTTAGCCGCATCTCGCGAGCTTTGCTTCTTTTACTTGGTCGTCGCATTCCACCCCTCCACCAGATATTGGAACACATTGTGGAAGGTCGCTTTTTCGACAGCTGTCTGCTGCAACAGGCATAGATGTAAGCTTTGCGTACTTTGCCCTAAACCCAAGGGTTACGTCTGGAAGACGTAGGCTGCGATTCGCCCAGGCTGGGCGAGCTGACTTGCTGGTGGAAGTACTCGTTGTCTCGCATCGCGCTGTTTCACGACTATGCTTGCACCCCATTGTTTAATGGATTCTTGATGCCTGATATCACCGCTGCCCCCCAAAAGAAGACCGCTTTCACAGCACCTCTGCGTCCCAGTGCTGAATTTGCCCGTGTTGTGGGCGCTGAGCCATTGCCGCGGACCGAGGCAACGAAGAAGCTCTGGGACTACATTAAGGCCCACAACCTGCAGAACCCGACAAACAAGCGCAACATTCTGTGTGATGACGCGCTGAAGGCTGTGATGGGAAAGCCCGAGGTCACGATGTTTGAAATGACCGGTTTGATCGGCAAACACCTCACCGCCGTTTGAGGCTCAGTCCTGGCATGACCTGCCAAAGAACCACGGCTCGCCAGCTTGGCGATGTGACTCTGAAGAGCCCGGAGGGCAGCAGAAGCAAACAGTGATCTGCAGCTCTCTGGGGGCAACTTGCCCCTGGAGAGCAGTCGATGATGTTCGATACCACCCCCCCAATGTGGGGCGTCAGAGTGCATTGATTTGACATAATCATCTCCAAATTGGGCATGTCAGCTCCATTGATTTGACATAACTATTCTTGTGTAAATTAAATAAAATCCGCCGCACCGCAGAGACAAAAGTTGATTTGTTGAGTGAGCAAACCTTCGTGCCTGCTTGTCGGGTGAACATCAGCACCACTCGTGGCCTACCAGAGCATACGGTTGGCGTGCAGCTTGAAGTTTTCGGTAAAGAGTTGAAGAAAGCGACGGCTCCCCTTGGCAAAGCCCACCTTCAGAAGCGCATCAACCCGAGATTCATCTTCAAGCTCTTGGAGCAGTATTCGTGCTCCGGTGCTGTGCCAGCCAACTCTGCCTACTGGCATCCAGGCGAGCACGTCACTGCGTGCCGGCAAAGCCTCGGCGGCTTTCTTTAACTGTGCCTCATCGTTCTCATTGTTGATTTCCATCTGGAAGTGACCCACTGGGGGTGCGGATTGCATGGAAATCAACATGTGGCCCACAGAACGATCAACCCACTCGTCATTTCGTCAAATTTGTCAGTTAAGTTGCAGGTCAATGCATCAAAATGATGAATCTACTTATTGAAGCGGCCTGTGCGACAGGATACGCTTGGAACCAGATGAGGGCAGTGCCAATACCCTCCAGACGAAGAGGCAAGGGGCTTTCAGGCAATGCGAAACACCGTCCAGTTCCTGTTTTGGATTCGGACTTCCAGAGTTCGACTGACCCTATTGTTTGGGGGCATGTCGCTGGTAATCGCACTTATCGTTGCGACCTACTTAGACCATGATCGCACTGAGGAACTCACGCGCCTCAACTCTGATGTCTTGGTCATGGCCGGCAAACCAATTGCGATGGCGTTGGCAGAAGGACTACGGGAGAGAGAGCGCGAGATTGTGTTGTTGAGCCACCACCCCATGCTCACCCAAGGCCCATTAGATTCGGCGGTGATCGAGGGGCACTTTGAAGAGATTCAACAGTCCTTTCCTGCGTACTCCTGGATAGGGATCGCCGACGTCTATGGCGAAGTTCAATCAAGCACAGGCGGGCTCCTAATTCATCAAAGTGTGGCGCAACGACCTTGGTTTGGCGCAGGACTGAAAGGTCCCTACAGTGGCGACGCCCACGAAGCGATACTGCTGGATAAGCATCTGCGCACAGATCCTGAAGCTGAGCCATTGCGTTTTCTAGACTTCGCTTCACCAGTCCGTCGAGAAGATGGCGTCATTCGCGGCGTTCTGGGAGCGCACCTCAATTGGGAGTGGGCAACTGGTGTCATTGCCAATGCATTGAAGGGATTGCCACACGCGGAAAATTTGGAAATTCTGATAGTTAACAAAAATGGTGACTTTCTTCATCCTAAAAGCATCAGAGATGACCAGAAGCCCACAACCCCACTTCCTGAGTACGGAACGTTCGCTAGGGTCAGCTGGGGCTCGGACAGAGAATTCTTGACGACTACTTTGGCCCTTCCAACGACGACCATCCAAAGTCTAGGTTGGACGATTGTGGTACGCCAGCCGATTGCCGCTGCACTAGCCCCTATCAAACAGATGCACGTTGAAATCGCAAAGTGGTCAGTTGGATTGACGGTCTTGCTCATGCTGATGACCTATTGGGTGGCTAGGCGCTTCAGTCTCCCAATCGAACAGCTGGCAGCAGAGGCTACGCGCCTGGATGAGACTGGACATGGAACCGATTTCAACATCAAAGCTAGCACCGTCGAGTTTGCCCGCCTTCGCAACGCACTGCGGCGGATGACGCACCATCTATTGCAAAGTAAGCGTGAGTTACTCGAAGCCAACCTGGTCCTCGAGCAAAAGGTTAGAGATCGAACCGCCGAGATCGCGCTCAGAGAACTCCAATACAAAGGCATCCTGGAGGATCAAACCGAACTCATCTGTCGCTTCAATGCAGACAACACACTGAGCTACGTGAATGACGCCTATTGCCGCATGTTCGGCTTGAAACGGGAGGATGTTCTCGGTCAGATCTGGGCTCCTGTGGTCCATCCAGATGACCTGAGCAAGGTCGAAAATGCATTGGCGACCATCACACCAGACCAGCCTACTTTGGAGATTGAAAACAGGGTCATATCGGGCTCGGGTGACGTGCGTTGGTGTCAATTTGTCAATCGTGCATACTTTGATTCGGAAGGTGCGTTGCGCGAATGGCAGACCGTGGGACGTGATGTGACCGCGAACAAGCAGCTTGAGGTCGAAGTGCAAAGGGTCTCTGATGAATTTCAGGATCTGTATAACCAAGCACCCTGTGGCTACTATTCAGTAGACGCTGACGGCGTTATCGTACGGGTCAATGATCTTGCACTGAACTGGATGGGGGCGGCGCGGACGGACGTTCTCGGCAAGGCCCGGCTGGTGGACTATCTCGATGAGGCTGGCCAGGACACTTATTGGGGTAATTTCCCCACTTTCCTTGAGCAAGGGCGAATGGGTCCAATCGAGTTCAACTTGATCGGGTGGGATGGAATTACTCGACGGGTTAGCCTTGCTGCGACGGCCCTTCGAGATGTCGATGGCCGATTCCTGATGAGCCGTTCCATCATGTATGACGTGTCCGAGTTGTACATCATGCGCTACCAGTTGCGGCAGTTGAACGCTGAGCAAGAAGCTATGCTGGATAACGACCTGCTGGGCATTGCAAAGCTGAAGGATCGCAAAATCATTTGGCGAAACAAGGCTCTCGAACGTATCTTTGGATATGAAACGGGAGAGCTTCTGGGCATCGATACGGCGTGCCTGTACGCCTCTGAAGAGGCTTATCAGGATTTCGGACTGGAGGCATACCCAGTTTTGAGCGCAGGCCAACACTTTCGCAAGCAGACAAGCATGCGCAAGAAGAATGGCGATGCCATCTGGCTCGACATCAGCGGTGTTCGTCTATCAGAGGAAACTGGCGAGAGCCTTTGGCTGCTCCAAGATATATCTGAGATGAAGCAGTACCAGGCCCAGGTAGAGCACATCGCGTTTCATGATTCATTGACAGGTCTTCCCAATCGCCTGCTTCTATCTGAGCACCTTCGGTTGTCATTGGCCCTCAATGATCGATTGGGCACATTGACTGCACTGTGCTATTTGGACCTGGATGGGTTCAAGCCAATCAATGACCAGTATGGCCATGAAGCCGGAGATGAAGTACTCAAGGAGATTGGTGGGCGTTTGCGAGCGGCTGTCCGAGCGAACGACACAGCATCCCGCTTGGGTGGAGACGAGTTCGCACTCCTTTTGACGAATTTAGGTCAGAGTGATGAAGCTGAATTGGTGATCAGGCGCGTACTGTTGGCTGTCAAGCAGCCCATCCGACTCAAAGGAGGCCAGTGGGTATCTGTCTCCACCAGCGTCGGGGTCGCTTTTTATCCGACCGATGCCACACAGCCTGCCGCACTTTTTGCCAAGGCGGATCAGGCCATGTACAAAAACAAGAAGAGGCACTCACTGCTTGGCAACGCTTCCCTGTGACAAGTGAGGTTGCGGTGGTCCAAAGCTCTTCGGCTTTCCTTCGTTGCGCGATGGTCTGTTAGGTCTGGATGCGTATTGACGGGCTAGTCCGCCAATTGAAAAACCGACACTGCTTCTACAAGCGCATCCGCTTGGTTCCGCAAGCTGGATGCCGCTGCCGCCATTTCTTCGACCAAGGCAGCATTTTGTTGGGTACTCTGGTCCATCTGAGTCACTGCTTCACCCACTTGAGCCACACCAGCGCTTTGCTCCCTGCTCGCGGTGCTGATTTCTGTCACAACGTTGCTGACCCGTTGGATGGCGTCGACCACCTCCCGCATGGTACGGCCGGCCTGGTCCACTAGGCCGCTGCCACGCTCTACGCGTTCAACGCTGTCACTAATCAATGCTTTGATTTCTTTCGCGGCCTCTGCGCTGCGCTGCGCCAGGCTGCGCACCTCGCCTGCCACCACGGCAAAGCCCCGTCCCTGTTCGCCGGCGCGGGCTGCCTCGACAGCGGCATTCAGGGCCAAGATGTTGGTCTGGAAGGCGATTCCGTCAATGACCCCGATGATGTCGGCAATGCGTCGTGAGCTGTCGTTGATGCCGCGCATCGTCTCCACCACTTCGCTCACCACCTCACCGCCGCGGGTCGCCACCTGACTGGCCGTGACCGCCAGATCGCAGGCGGTGTGGGCGTGCTCGGCATTCAGTTTCACGGTGGCACCAAGTTGTTCCATAGATGCCGCTGTTTGCTCCAGGGCACTTGCCTGACTTTCGGTGCGTGAACTGAGATTCTGGTTGCCCATGGCTATTTCGGAGCTAGTGGCCGCCACACTCTCAGAGTTCTGCCGGACCACCTGGACCACGCCGGTGAGGCCCTTGCCAATCCGGTTCATGGCCCGCATCAGATGCCCGATCTCGTCGCGTCGCGACTCATCCAACTGGACCGTGAGGTCGCCGCTGGCCAGGGTTTCTGCGGCTTGGCTGACCTGCGCGATCGGCGCCACGATGTACCTGCGGATCAGCACGTACCACCCCCCCGACAGCAGCAGAACCACCACCATGCCGAGCAACTCGAAGTAGTGCAGCAGTTGCTGCACTTCGCCCAGATACTCATCCACATACGTGCCGCCGGCAACGATCCAGTTCCAGTCGGCGTAATAGGTGTAAGCAACCAGTTTGTCCCTGGGCGTGGTTTCGCCCAACGGTGCATTGATCCAGGGGTATTTGATCAGGCCATTCTTTGTCTCCATGATCTCTTTGATGAAGAAGCGGCCGTCCGTATCCTTGGACTCCAGAACACTCTGCCCCTCCAGCGCGGGGTGGACGACCAAGGTGCCATAGTCTGGACCTGGCTGGGCATTGAGTACGTAGTAGTAGCCTGAAGTTCCAAGTGTGAGTTTGCGGATCGCCTCTTTTAGCGAGGCAAGATATTCAGAAAAGTCGATGCCCACGAAGGACAGGCCCACCACTTTGCCGCTGGCATCCCTCAGGGGGTCGTATTGGGTCATGTAACGCCGCCCGAAGAGGTTGGCCAGACCGACATAGGACTTGCCTGAGAGCAAGGTCTGGTACCCGGGGTGTTCATGCGACAACACAGTGCCGATGGCGCGCGCGCCCTTGTCGTTTTTCAGAGAGGTGCTGACCCGGACAAAGTCATCCCCATCGCGCACGAAGACCGTCGCGACGGCACCCGTCAAGCTCGTAAAGTGGTCTGTGATCTGGAAGTTGAGGTTGATCGGTACTCCGTCCAGTTTTAAGACCGGGGTGGCGCGCCCCGCCACATCCATGGGACCTTGATCCACTGTCAAACTGCCATGCAAGATGCTTTGCAAGGCCTTGGCCAATGCAGCAGTGCGGATGCGCAGGTCCTTGTCTGAAGAAGCGATCAAGCCAGTGAGCAGTTTTGTGCTCCCCAGTACCTCACTGCCGGCGCGGGCCTCAATGGCACGGGAGATGGAGATGGTGATGGCAAGCAGGAAGAGCGCCAACAGGGTCGCAACCAGCAAGAAGTTGCCGATGGACAGCCGTGCGCCCAAACCTAAGGATTGAAGCTTGGCAATGATGAATTTCATGTCTTGTCTCCAGCCCGGCGCACCACACTGACGTACCGTCGGCAGCCACCTAGCCTTGTTTGATTTCGAGAGCTTCAGATCGATTCATTCTGAACCGGAATCTGGTGTGCCAGGCTTGAACTTCGTTAGGCCGGGGAAAACGATAGGCGATGAGCCGGTAGAGCTGTTTGAACCGCAGCACCCATTTGATGTCTGGAACTTCAAGAACTGACCTGGTCAGCTGAATCAAGAATTTCCTCGTAGCGAAGCGCACTAACGCAACCCGCGTCATCTAAGGGTCTGTCTGCAATTTTCAGCGGAAGTTGAGAAAAGGCCCAGGCGGGGTTCCTAGCCAGCAGCGATTTCAAGCATGCGATAAGCCTTTCGGAGATTCGTTGCGTCCAGTTGAGACACAGTCATTTCACCGTGCTGAAGCCGAAACACGCGTGTGGACAACAGAACCGTCTCCACCTGCCGTGTCAACGACTGGGCCGACGCAGCCAATTGCTCCACCAGGGCCGCATTCTGCTGCGTCAATGCATCCATTTGAGTGACGGCATCGTTGATTTGGTGGATACCCAGGTGCTGTTCTTTGGCGGCATCACTGATTTCGGCAAGCATTTCGCTGACATGTCCCACCGACTCCAAAGCATCTGCTACGCGGTGTTTGGCGTCACTGACCTGGTCGCTGCCTCGGCTGACACGAGCATTGGAGTCCTGGATCTGCGTTTTAATCTCTTTGGCAGCCTGAGCGGTTCTGTGGGCCAATGAGCGCACTTCTGCGGCCACCACGGCAAAGCCTCGTCCGCTCTCGCCGGCACGCGCAGCCTCCACTGCCGCATTGAGCGCCAAAATATTGGTCTGGAACGCAACACCTTCGACCACCTGAATGATTTCGTGAATGCGCTTGGACGATTCGCTGATCGCCTCCATGCTGTCCGCAGCGGCATGAACTGCTTCATTGCTGCGCTGTGCCACCGCGGCAGTGTTGGCCGCAATTACAGTTCCTTTTTGGGCTGACTCCGCGCTGCGCTTCACGGTCTCTGTCATCTGCTCCATCGAGGCTGAGGTTTCCTGCAAATTGCTCGCTTGAGCCTCTGTGCGAGCCGAAAGGTCCTGATTGCCGAGTGCAATTTCCTGTATGACGGACTTCAATGAGCCAATGTCGGTGCGTGCGTCAGCCACCACCGTGCGGATATTGATCTGCAGTTGACGCAAGGCACGTTGCAGATCTCCGGTCACCCCATTTGAATTCAGTGTGACTTGATGGGCAAGATCACCCGCACCGATGCGGCGGGCATCATCCAACAATTGGTTCAATGGACGCAGCACTCGCTTCAATGTCCAATGGCAGGTCAATATCACCACCAACGTGGATATCAGGACGCCCATCCAGGGGGTGAGGAACATACCGCACAGAATCGCCGTGATGGCCCCGCCCACCTGGAAATAGATCAACCGCCATGGCAACAGGCTTCTGTAAAGACGTCCCAACCGCCCCAGGATGGAGTTGGATGTGGGGCGGCCGCGCCGCAAGTGCAAGCTGCCACGCCCTTGCGCAGCTTGGTGATTCAGTTGTGCATAGAGCCGTTCTGCGGCTTCAATTTCCGAGCGGCTTGCGGGCGTACGAACGGACAGATACCCCGTGATGGTGTCGCCATCGCGTACAGGCGTGGCATTGGCAACCACCCAGTAATGATCGCCATTCTTGCGACGGTTCTTGACCAGTCCCACCCACGGCATGCCCCGTTGAATGGTGTCCCACATATCGCGAAACGCTTCTTCCGGCATTTCAGGATGCCGAACGATGTTGTGAGGCTGGCCCAGAAGCTCCGCGCTGCTGAAACCACTGACCTGGATGAAGGCTTCATTGCAAAATGTGATTCGCCCCTTAAGATCGGTGACGCTTATCAGGGTCTCGCAATTCTGAGGAAATTGGAATTCACGGCCTGTGACGGGGGTATTCTGTCTCATGAATGAACTTGGATAATTGGGGCTAAAAGAGCGCTTCGACTCCTGGACTCGCCTGAAAAACTGGTCGGAAGTACCAAGGGTCTTGGGATGGGTCAGTCATCGCTGTCCGATGACAATGTGGTTAGCATTTGGATGCAGGCTTCGGCCTCGGTGTGTTTGTCAAAAAAGTGGCTCCCACCTGCTTGGAAACTCGCTTTGCGCATCTCTGGATGAGTGAAATTGGTCAAGACCAGCACTTGGGCCGTACAACCTGTGGCACGAATACGCCGAATCACAGACAAGCCACTTCCCGGCTTCAGGCTCAAATCCAAAATGACGGCGTCAGGTTGGGTGCTCAAAATGAGTTGGACGGCATCGTCTTCACTGACCGCATGCCCCACAACTCGAACCGTGGGCTCGCGCCCGAGTCGGTCGATCAGTTGAGCTGCGATCAACGCTGAGTCCTCTACCAAAACGACATTCATGCCCTCCCACTGACGAACGTGGCTCCTTGGTCCCAACTGTGCCCAGGTACAGAACAACGCAGTAGCAGGCATTGCCTCATGGGGATGGAAGGGAACACCGATTTGCCTGAGAGGGAAAACCTACACTGATCGCTCAATGCGTTCCAACTAGACTGTCGAATGACGGGGGGGGAGCACTTCTCAACAGACATAGGCCGGATCACACGCATGAGATACACCCACTCCATCTCCACCTGGCTTTGGGCTCTGGTATTGCTGCCCACGTTGCCCTTGATGGCCCTTTTCGGTTATTCGGCCTACCAGTACGCCGAGGAGCGAGAGCGTCAACTCGCAATCGCTTTGGTAGATGAAACAGAGGAATTGGCACAGACTGCCCAGATCAGTCTGGAGAGGGTGGTCAGTGCGTTGACCACCGTTGCCGTGTCCAATGCCATGCTGGCGAATGACATCGCAGGCGTCTACGCTTTGGCCCAGCGCGTGCAAGAGTTCTCGCAGGGGCTGACGGCGATCAGCTTGATCGACCGCAATGATCAGCTGGTGTTCCTGACGTTACGACCTCTCGGCACGAAATTGCCCGCCACGCAACTGGACTCGGTACACCGGGCTTTCGAGACCGGTCGCCCCAACCTGTCCAAACCCTTCAACTCGCCCATCAGAGAGCGTCAAGTGGTGGCGCTGAACGTTCCTGTCTTTCTCGATGGCCAAGTGGTCTATTGCCTTCGCGGCATCTTCGGGATCGATACATTGGCGCGGTTGATTCGAACTGAGGACATGCCCGCTCAATGGATCGCTGGGATCTTTGATCAGGATGGCATCACGGTCGCCCGTAGTCACTCACCCGAAAGGTTTGTCGGCCAACCGGCTGGATCTGATCTCCTGCGTGCCATCGCCCATCCACAAAAGGCGGCCTGGCCGGCCATGACGAAAGAGGGTATCGAGACGCTGTCGGCCTCACGTCAGATTGGTCAATGGGGCTGGACCGTCGCACTGGCTGTCCCCGTCCAGGTTCTGTCAGCCCCCTTGCGAATGGAAATGATTCAATTTGCACTCATGGCGCTGGGGACCTTAGCCGCATTGACACTGACTGTCCTATTTCTCAGTCGCCAAATCACTCGGCGTTTGGAATCTGTCGTCGATGATGCGCGACGTGCTATCGACGGAGGTCTGGAGCCTGCTCAAACCAGTGGAATCCGCGAACTAGATGACCTCCGATTCAGCTTGGCGCACGCAGATATCTTTCGGCAGGCCATCCTGAATCAGGTTCAGCAACGAACGGCTGAACTAGACTCAGCCAAGAGGCAATTGACTGAGTTTGCACAGCAGCAGGAAGACAATATCGAACAGGAGCGTCTACGCATCGCTCGAGAAGTACACGATCAGATCGGTGCGATCTTCACGGGCGTTTCCATGCTGGTCAGCGGATTGCCTTCCTCAGCCATGTCTTCCTCCCAGCGTCGCCTGCTAGAGGAGGCCCTGCACCAAGGCGTCACCACGTCACGGCGCATCACCGCTGAGCTTCGCCCCCCACTGCTCGATGATCTTGGCCTGCAGACCGCTGTCGAAGATTGGGTCAAGACCGTCCTCGAACCTGCAAAAATTGACACCCAAGTTGTCGTGCACGATGCCGACCACCTGAGCCCTCGTCAGACAATCGCGTGCTTCCGGATTGTGCAGGAAGCGGTCACCAACGTATTGCGCCACTCTAGAGCGACGACCTGTCGCATCACAGGTCAGGTCACACCAGAAGGAAACTACCTACTGATGATTGCCGACAATGGGCAAGGACTGGCGCAGAATCACGACAGTAGCGGACATTTTGGTCTATCAGGCATGCGCGAGCGAGCCCGATTGATGGATGGTGAATTGCAAGTCGAGAGCCTACCCGGACAAGGGTTCCTGGTTCAGGTTTTTCTCCCACTGACGATAGAGAATCACGAGGATGATTGAGCATTGCCTGCTGGTTGAAGATCACCCTATCGTGCAACTGGGCCTGCAACAGCTCTTGCTGGCACGATGGCCCCAAGCGTCGATTGACACGGCCCCGACTTTGGCAAGCGCACGTGATCTGGTGGTCGTAAAAAGCTTTGATATTGCCGTGGTCGACCTCAATCTACCGGACGCTTCGGGCCTTGATTCCGTAAGTACGCTGCGACGATTGGCGCCTACCCTGCGCTTGCTAGTGCTCAGTCTCAACGACGAGGCAGCTTATGCTCAACGCGTTCTGCAATTGGGCGCCAATGGTTATCTTTCGAAAGATCGAGCGCCCACCGAATTGGTTCAGGCCATTGAGAGGATCGCGTCTGGGGGACGATACATCACGTCCAGTCAGGCCGAACGCATTGCCGAGCTAGCATTGGGGCAAGGGCGACAGGCCCCACATGAAGCGTTGTCGACACAGGAATACCGAGTACTGATTTATCTGGCTGAAGGGAAGCGCCTGACAGAGATTGGTGAACTGATGCATCTATCACCGAAAACCGTGACGACTTACCGATCACGAGTTCTGGAAAAGCTACTGGTGAGTAACAATCGGGAGTTGTTTCAGTATTGTTTGGCTCATGGCATCAGCCTCGGGTGAAATACGAAATTCCGAGTATCTGTGCTCCGAGTCACCGTTGCATGCGGATCTTTCGATAGATGGACTCGGTGACCTGCGACGATTGCAGGATGGGCGCCCCGACGAAGGATTTGCCCGATCTTAAGATGCTGATGTCGCCTGTACCTCAACATCACATGAGCTGTGCAATGCCTGGTTGGTACAGGACATTGGGGCCAGGGGTATGACGAGGGACCTCTGAAATCTCATGTGTCTCCCCAGAATTTCCCGAGCGTATGTGATCGAGGTCCCAACGACCGAACTCGGCGAAAGCCGACATCCAATCCGGGAAGCCTCCGACCTCACCCAGCCTACTGCAGCAATTCGCTCGACAAGTCCAGGAGACCGCTACTGGCCGATATCAGCCGTTCGTAAGCATACCGCCAAGGTCAGCAACCGCTGCACAACAGTCGTTGAGTTCCATCGGGCAAGTTGCTGCAATGGGTCCACAGCCGTCCCCCAGCCATACTGAGAGCAGTCCGTCGCTCCGATCGCGCGACACGTCAAAGATATGGCGAACGATGTCAATTGTTCATGTCGAGAGTGCTGCCATGCCGCGTAAATATGCATATCCACCACGAGAACCTCGTTAATCAGAATTAACCTTTCTCTAGGAGGTGAATGTCGCCGCTTCAGCGTTCGTCCCTCGCGGCACTACGTTGGTCAACCGCGATCAGACCAACTTGAATGGCAGCTCTCGCAGCGCCTTTCCGGTGAGTCGAGCGATTGCATTGGCGAAAGCGGGTGCCAACGGGGGTAGCCCGGGTTCACCCATGCCTGTGGGGGCATCGGCGCTGGGTACGATGTGTACGGCGATCGCGGGAGCGTCAGTTATTCGAGCAACCGGGTAGTCACCAAAGTTGTGCTGTTCCACTTCGCCGTTCTTGAGCGTGATGGCCGCGCCCGGCAGGCACATTGACAGCCCCATCAGAGCGGCACCCTGTACCTGCGCCTCAATGCTGCGCGGATTCACCGCCAAATTGCAGTGCACGCCAGATGTGACGCGATGCAGTACTGGGCTTCCATTCTTCACCGACGCCTCGACCACGTAGGCCACCACAGAGTCGAACGACTCGTGCACAGCCACACCCCAAGCATGGCCCGAGGGCAATTGTTTTTTTCCATAGCCGCTTTTTTCCACAGCCAACTGCAACGCTTCACGGTGGCGCGGGTGCTTGTCGCCGAACAGGCGCATGCGGTAGAACACGGGATCCTGTTTGGTGGCCCGCGCGATATCGTCGACCAGAGTTTCCATCACGTATGCAGTGTGAGTCGAACCCACGCTGCGCCACCACAACACAGGAACGGCAACCTTCGGGTGATGTACCGTCAGACGCATGGGAAAGTCATAGGGATCGCGCATTCCTTCGGTGGCTGTCGCGTCGATACCATCTTTCACCTGGAACTCCCCAAAAACGGTTCCTGTGGTGATGGACTGTCCTACGATCACGTGCTCCCACGCCAGCACCTTGCCCCTCTCGTCAAACCCGACGCGTGCGCGGTGCAGATGCATGGGGCGGTAGTACCCGCCCTTGATGTCATCCTCTCGGCTCCAGAGTGTTTGCACCGGAACGCCAAGCCCTGCTAATCGGGCGGCTTGGGCCACCAACGCCGCTTCCACCACGTAGTCGCTGGTGCTGGAAAAGCGGCGCCCAAAGCCACCACCGGCCATCAGCACGTTTACCTTGACGTTCTCGGTTTTCAGGCCCAACGCCGTTGCAACGGCTGCCGCGTCCAGCCCAGGACACTGCGAACCCAGCCACAGGTCTGCACTTCCCTCGGAGAGTTGCACCGTACAGTTCAGGGGCTCCATGGGCGCGTGCGCAAGGTAGGGAAACACGAATTCGGCATCGAGGTGCATGGGTGCCGTGGACAGCGGCGCCATATCGGCCTCGAGTGCCCGCGGTCCAGGTTGCTCAGCCAGTTCACGGTACCTGGCCAGCAGTTCTGCGTTATCGGCTTTCTCAACCTCTGTGGTTGCCCATTGCAGCTTCAGCGCTTCTCGCCCTTGTTTGGCGGCCCAATACCCATCGTCCAACACTGCCACCCCTTCACCGCCTCGATCACCTGGAATACGAAGGACGGCCTTCACCCCAGGCACGGCGCGGGCTGCGCTGTCGTCCACTGATGTGAGGCGAGCACCAAACACCGGCGGGCGGGCGACAACCGCAGTGAGCTGGCCAGGGCGGCGCATGTCAATGCCAAAGTCCTGCCGGCCACTGCTCTTCGCACTCGCATCCAGTCTCCCCGTAGCGCGTCCGATGATGCGAAAGTCTTTCGATTCCTTCAGCACAAACTGCTCAGGTACCGGCAGCGCCATCGCCGCCTGTGCCAGTGCGCCATAGCTGGCCTTGCGTCCTTGCAGATCAAGGACTACGCCTGATCTTGTGCGCAAAGTGCCGACGTCCACGTTCCAGCGAATGGCTGCGGCTGCGAGAAGCATGGCTCGCGCCCGTGCGCCAAGTTCTCGGTACTGCATAAAGCTGTTCTTGATGGAATGAGATCCCCCAGTCAGATGGATGCCAAACAGTGGGTCCACGAACGCGGGGTCGGCAGAACCATGTTTGCTTCGTACGAGTTTCCAGTCAGCATCCAGCTCTTCGGCGAGGATCATGGCCAAGCCGGTCTGCACACCCTGACCAAACTCCAGACGGTTGACCGTGACAGTCACCTCTCCGTTTGGAGCAATATGCACAAAGTTCAGCGGCTGCTGGGTGGGCTTCAGACCCTCCGACGAGGCTGAGTTGGCCTGAGCCCTAACCAATAACGGAAAGGCGCCAAGCGCAAAGCCATTGACACCGGCTAACTTGAGGAAGCTTCGGCGTGGCAGTTCGGACAGGCCAATCGAACGATCACGCTCAATCAAGTGTTGCAGGGCGCGCGGGAGTTCGTGGGGGGCAATGTTGTGCAACATGTTGGCTACATCGCTTGATGTGAAGCTCAGACAATTGCCTTGGCGGCCTCTGTCACTGCGGCGCGGATGCGGACATAGGTGCCACATCGGCAGATGTTGCCGGCCATAGCGGCATCGATCTCAGCGGCGCTGGGTTGCTTGCCGGGTTGTGATTTCTGTCTCGCCTTGAGAAAAGCGGTGGCACTCATGATCTGACCACTCTGGCAATAACCACATTGCGCGACATCATGCTTGACCCAGGCTTGATGCACCGCCTGGCCCACACGGTCGCTGCGCCCGGTAACGGATTCAACGGTGTTGATGCGCTTTCCTTCTGCGGCTGAGGCAGGTGTGACGCAGGCGCGGATGGCTTGGTCTTCCAGGTGCACTGTACAGGCGCCACACAGCCCCGCACCGCATCCGAACTTGGTTCCGGTCAGTCCGAGCGTGTCACGAAGAGCCCAGAGGATCGGGGTACTTGGGTCGACGTTGACCGTTTGCGTTCGGCCGTTGACATTGAGAGTTGTCATGTTCAGTTCTCTGTAAGAGTGGGCATGCCAGTAGAGGTTGATCACGAGACCAGCATGGGCTGTTGGTTCGTCAAATTGACGTGGCGGAATGGATGGAATCCCTGCATTGACGCACCGCCGCCCTTTTGATAGCAGCATGTTCGGCAATACTCTTGTTGGAGCTTTCCAAGTAATTACTGAGGCAAGCCTTCAGTCAATATTACGGTGCTAGTATCTTTGGTCGCTTCAATGCGGAATTTGCGCGCTGCAGTATATTCGCGAGATTCATAAAAACGCCGGGCATCAATCAGGCTGGGAAACTCAACCATGCCAAAAACAGAGCGTGGATTGCCCTCGGCACCTTTGACCTTCATGTTGAATATAGTCACCTTGCCGTTGTATTTCGCCGCAAGCGATCCAGCTGCGTCCATGTACTTCTGAAACGCATCTTGATCTTTAATGTCATAGCTAATGACCATATAGCCACGCGGTGAAACGGCCGGCATTTCGGAAGTTGCCGATGTCTGTGCTTTCCCATAGCTGGCAAGAGTGAGGACAAACGCTGTCGTTAGCAGGTTTTTGAAAATTATTTTCTTCATGTCATTGCCCTCTTAGTATCGCGATTGACCTTGGCGGAGTTGACATCGAACACCTTCTGTAAATGCAGGCGAAGTCTTACCATGTCGCCCTCGATATTGGGTTGCTTCATCACATCATGGCAAGAGAAGGCAGGTAAAATCTTCATGCCGCAAAATTTGTAGTTGGACGTATTGTGAGTAAATACATCATCTACTGTTTTGCCTTCGAATAGCCTTTGATCCGCATCGCCAAATGCTTGGACTGGAGCATTCCAAGTCAATGAAATCATGTATTGCTTGCCCTCAAGCAGTCCACCTGTGCCATACTGTTTATCCGGAATTTCTCGTGTGCGACCATCCCCGGTAATAAAGCATCCCTGCATCATTCCAGCGGTGAAAACCTCATCTACATATTTCTTGTAGATCCACGGCGTCCCAAACCAGTACACAGGAGATTGCAAAATGATGAGGTCCGCCCAAAGATGACTCTGTACCTCATCACCGACGTCGTAGCTCCGCTCAATATCGGTTTGCCGGAAGGCATATCCTCGCTTCTCTGCTTCTTCCTGAATGACACCGGCCATGGTTCTATTCAGGCCACCGGAGGAAATACCCTCGTATAACTGGTGGGCATTAATTAAAAATACGTTCTTCATCACTGATCCTTTTCTTTGATGCCGACGTAGGGAGCGGACCGCGGATAGCCGACCTTCGCTCCTGCGGAACGACGTTGCTTCGTCCATCCAACGTGGACAGTACTGTCAGTCTAGGAACGATCAGTTGGAAGAAAAATAGGCAAACAGTTGATGCCTTATGAAGGTAATCTTCACACTATGAGACTCAATCAACTTGATGGCCTGCTTGCTTTCTGGAAGGTCGCGCAACACCGCAGTTTCACCGCGGCAGCCGCCGACCTGGAGGTATCCCCATCGGCGTTGAGCCAGGCGGTTCGAAATCTGGAGGCGCGATTGGACATCCGCCTCTTGAACCGAAATACGCGCAGTGTCAGCCTGACTGAGGCCGGTGAGGCCTACCTGACCCGCATCGCTCCCGCGCTGAGCGAAGTGCTGTCCGCTAGCGAACAGTTGCAAGAGCATGGCGGACGTCCCTCAGGCCTGCTACGCATCAACGCTGCACGCATCGCGATCGCCATGGTGCTCAAGCCTATGTTGTCGGGATTTCTGAGCGCCTGCCCGGATGTCCAGATTGAACTGACGAATGACGAGGGCTATGTGGACATCGTCGAACGTGGTTTCGATGCGGGGGTGCGCCTCGGCGAGAGCGTACAAAAGGACATGGTAGCCGTCCCACTCGGACCATCGGTCAAGGTTGCCATCGTCGGCTCGCCCGACTATTTCAAGCGCCACCCCGAACCAAAACACCCGTCCGATCTGGTCCACCACGACTGCATACGTTTCAGGTTTTCAGGCAGCGGCGCCATTTATAAATGGGAGCTGAAAATTAATGAAAGACTGGTCGAACACGAGGTGGGCGGCAGCTTCACGATTTGCGACAGCATCTTTAGCATTGATGCCGCTCTGGATGGTATCGGTCTGGCCTACACCTTCGAAGGCTTGGTATCGCCTCATTTGCAAAGCAAGCGACTGCAACGTGTGCTCACCGAGTTCTCACCAACGTTCCCGGGCTTCTACCTTTATTATCCGAGCAGGAAACAACAACCTGCAAAGCTGAAAGCATTTATCGAACACGCACTGGCACATTTCAAACGGATTGGAACTGCGACATCAGAATTTTCCTGACCGCGACGGACCCTATCGGTTCACTTGTGGTCAACTCGAGGAGTTCAAGGGGGCGCAGGATCAAACCGCTTGAAGAGCTGAACCCATTGTTCAACCAAGTTGCCGTCGATCCCAGTCCCCGGCTCAGCATGTTGGCTTTGACGCGCTTTGCGACCTCCACTTTCCAGCCCTGCTCTAAGTTGATCCTCTCGCGCTTGGACCAAGCTTCAACTTGCGGCACGATGGCGGCATCTTTGTGACCTGCCCCCTCCCAGCCGTGCCAGCCTGAAGTTAGTGAAGTCCGTCACGAAGTCGTCGAGCTTGCGGACAGAGAACAGGCTCTCGGTGAAGGTGTCGGCGCCGCGCATGGGGGTCAGGGTCAAGTGATGTGGGAGGCTGCGCTGAGCTTACCGGGGGTTGGGCTGCTGGGCTGGATGCGTGGGAGGTATTTCTTCAGCCTGCTAGTGCACAGTCGAGCCGCTGACGCGCAAGCTGGGGGCTCGCGGTCTGATGTGGGGCAGTTTCATGAGAGCTATCGGCCAGTTATGGCAAGGCGTCAGGTTCGTTTTCACCGTTCTACTGCTACCGCTCAACTCCACGAACAACTCGCAAACCTATCAACGCCCGATTCACCGCGAGGTTCTCGGATCGTTGGGAAGACAGCCCTGCCGTGCTCTCATAGTGCTTTAGACGGACGAGGTTTGTGTTCTCGCTACAACCTGTTGTGATAGACCACCATGGATGTCGAGGTAGGTGCTCCCAGGCTAGAGGCTTGACATCAAATTTTCTGGATGTCTTGGGCACCGAAACGGTATTTCTCGTCTCAGCATCTTTTGACCATACTCAGGCTTAAAGAGGAGACAAGTGATGAACACCACCCGCCGCCGGTTCGCGGGCTTGCTGAGCGCATCGGCCCTGGCTGCCCACGGTCCGTTCGCCCTAGCACAGGACAAGGCCATCCGCCTGCTGGTGGGGTACGCCGCCGGCGGCGCGGCCGACACCGTGGCCCGTGCCGTGGCCGAAGGTGTGCGGGGCCGTGGCTTCAACATGCTGGTGGACAACAAGGGGGGCGCGGGCGGCCGGCTGGCCACCGAGGCCTTGATCGCCGCTCCGGCCGATGGCACTACCCTGCTCATGACGCCCATGGGCAACCTGACCCTTTACCCCCACGTCTTCAAGTCCCTGTCGTACGACCCGCTCAA
>NZ_JBYTDE010000034.1:0-23894 GCF_058791075.1 Curvibacter sp. EU05-FHT14A10 | reverse complement strand
TTGAGCGGGTCGTACGACAGGGACTTGAAGACGTGGGGGTAAAGGGTCAGGTTGCCCATGGGCGTCATGAGCAGGGTGGTGCCATCGGCCGGTGCGGCGATCAGGGCCTCGGTGGCCAGTCGACCGCCCGCGCCGCCCTTGTTGTCCACCAGCATGTTGAAGCCGCGGCCCCGCACACCCTCGGCCACGGCGCGGGCCACGGTGTCGGCCGCGCCGCCTGCGGCGTATCCCACAAGCACGCGGATGGCTTTGTCCTGCGCCAGTGCGAAAGTGCTGTGGCCGGCCAGGGCCGAGGCCCCCAGCAGGCCCGCAAACTGGCGGCGGGTGGTGTTCATCGCTTGTCTCCTTTTTATGGCTTGAGTATGGTCAATGGATGCTGAGGGGAGAAATACCGTTTTGACGCCCAAGACATGCGGAAAATTTGATGTCAAACCTCCAGCCAGGGAGCATCTACCCTCAGGTCCATGGGTATCGTTCACCGGGCTGGCGCCGACATGAGTCCTGCGGCAAAAAGGACCATGAACAACATGCGTGATTCATTGTCGAATCTGGGTTGACTGGGTGTAGCTGGCCTGCCATGGCGCTGTCCCGGCCTGTTTGTTCGCTGTCATGCGAACCCAAGCCACGGGAACAGGTACGAGGTGCCCACGACAAAAGCATCCGGTGCATTGCACCTTGTTATTCTCTCGGGGCATGAATTTCTCTCGCAATGACATTTCTACCTTCATCGCGGTCGTCCGCACAGGCAGTGTCAGCCGGGCCGCCGAGCAGATCGGTGTGACTCAGCCCTCGGTCTCCAAGGCCATCAAGCGCTTGGAGGAGGAAGCCGGTATCCAACTCTTCCAGCGTGGAGGCCATGGAGCCCGCCTCACTGGCGAGGGGCAGTTGTTTCTGGAGGCGGCACGCCGATGGGAGGCGCAGCATTTCGAATTGGTGCGCACAGCCGGCGAACTGCGGGCTCAGCACTCCGGCCTGTTGCGCATCGGCATCACCAGCCCCGCGGCCGACAGCCTTGCGGTGCAGGCCATCGCCGAAATGGTGCGACGGCGCCCCGCGATGAGGCTCAAACTGAGCATTGGTAAGTCTGACGCGCTGAATGCCGCTGTAGAGGATGGTGAGTTGGACCTGGCGGTCGTGCCGTCTTACCCAGGGCAGGCGCTCAGTTGCTCACAATTCGAAATCAATGAGGATCGGGTGCGGGTGGTGGTGCGGGCCGGCCATGCCCTGACCCGCCACCCCGAGGTCAGTCTGAAGGACCTCGAACCTTATGCCTGGATCATGCCCTCGGGGCAAAGTGCGGCCCGACGCCATGTATTCAGCATCTTCGAGCGCGCTGGCGTGTCCCAGCCGCAGGTCTGCATCGAGACCGAGTACACCTCTGAGGCCGCGATGGGGGTGCTGATCTCCACCAACCTGGTGTCCATCATCCCGTCCTCGGTCCTGCGCGGCTGGCTGGGCCGTGTCCAACCCTTACCGGTGCCTGAGCTCGACATCCGTCGCACACAGGTGTTGTTGTCCCATCCCCAAGCCACCTGGTCTCCCCTTATGACCTACTTCCGCGACCTGGTGCTTGATTTCCGGGACAAATCACGGCGTGAGGGCTCATGAATGCCCAAGAGGAATCATTGGTAGCGTGTTGAGGAATGATGTCGGCACGCCTCTGGCCAGATGATGGATGCCATCCAGCTTTTGTTGCCTGCCATGACCCATCCCAACATTGTTCTCATCGTCGCCGACAACCTGGGTTGGGGCGAATTGGGCTGCTACGGGGGCGGCGCACTGCGCGGCGCACCCACGCCCCGCATCGACGCCCTGGCCAGCCAAGGTCTGTTGTTACAAAATTTCAACGTCGAGAGCGACTGCGTGCCTACACGCTCAGCTCTCATGACTGGGCGCCATCCCATCCGTACCGGCAGCCTTCAGTCGGTGCCGCCCGGCTTGCCGCAAGGACTGACGCGATGGGAAATCACCCTGGCTCAACTGTTGTCCGCTCAGGGGTATGCCACCGCACATTACGGCAAATGGCACCTGGGCGACGTGCCAGGTCGATACCCCTCTGACCGGGGCTTTGACGAGTGGTACGGCATTCCGCGAACCACCGACGAGAGTCAGTTCACCTCCAGCATCGGCTATGACCCCGGCGTTGCTGACCTGCCTTACATCATGCAAGGCGTGGCTGGAGAACCAACCGAATCGGTCCAACTCTACGACCTGGCGTCTCGACGCGGCATTGATGCAGAGTTGGTGCGCAGGTCCTGTGCCTTCATGCAACGGCACACGGCAGACAAGAAGCCCTTCTTCCTGTACCTGCCGCTGGTCCATCTGCACTTTCCCACCCTGCCACATGCGGATTTTTCCGGCAGCACCGGCAACGGGGACTTCGCGGACTCGATGGCAGAGATGGATTTCCGGGTCGGCCAGGTGATCGACGAGGTGGACCGCCTGGGCATCGCCGAGAACACGCTCTTCGTTTTCTGCAGCGACAACGGCCCTGAGTTCCGCCAGCCTTATCGTGGCACGGCCGGGCCTTGGCGGGGCACCTACCACACGGCCATGGAAGGAAGTCTGCGCGTGCCATTCATTGCGCGTTGGCCAGGGCGCATCGCACCGGGTGGCATCAGCAACGAAATCGTGCATGTGACCGACATCTTCACCACCTTGGCGCGGGTGGGCGGTGCGGAGATCCCGGAAGACCGGCCCATCGACGGCGTGGATCAACGCGCCTTTCTCTTCGGCGAACAAACGAAATCTGCGCGGGAGGGATTCATCTTCTACATCAAGCAGGACATGCGCGCGCTCAAGTGGCGTGACTGGAAACTGCATTTTTACTGGGAGCCGGAAGTCAACGAGGGGAAGGGGAAGCTGGAATCACCTTACCTCTTCAATCTCACGCGCGACCCCAAGGAGGAGGGCGACGTACTTGTCTACAACACCTGGGTGCTGGGGCCCATGCTGCGCATGGTGAAGGTATTCAACGAAAGTGCCGAGGCACACCCCCACACCCAGCCTGGCGCCAAGGATCCGGCATAAGAAAGCGCCATTCTGCGAGGGGGCCATTCGCCCCGGCGCCATCGTTTCCAAACTGTTTACAGGAGTCGTTTCATGAAAGCTTTCGAGATTTTCGCGCTTCGGTTGCTTTCTGCTTTTGTTCTGACTGTGACCTTGGCCGCCCACGCAGACACTGTCACTCCGTGGCCAACAGCCAAGCCCATCACTTGGATCGTGGGATTCGTTCCCGGCGGGTCTGTCGACGTGTTGACCCGTTCTGTCGCCAAAGCTGTGTCAGAGAAGATTGGTCAAGCCATCGTGATTGATAACCGACCAGGCGCTTCGGGTGCGCTGGGTCTGCAACTGGCGGCCAAGTCACCGAGCGACGGTTACACCCTGGTGACGGTGCCTGGCCCCATCCTCCATGTGCAGCGTCAACCCGAAATTGGGCGCGAACTCAGTGCAGTCGCGCTGATGTCGCAAGGCCCCATCGTGTTGGTCGGGGCAGCCACCGGAGCCCGAGCAAATCTGGCCGGCTTGATCGCGGCCATCAAGAAAAACCCCGAGCCCTGGAGCTTCGCAAGTTCGGGCAACGGTACGGGTCAGCATCTCGCGGGCGAGTTGTTCAACACCATGGCCGGTACCCAGATGGTTCATGTGCCCTACAAAGGAGGTGGTCAGGCGGTGACCGACGTCATCGGTGGCCAAGTGGCACTGGGAATGCTGGGGGTCACGCCCGTGCTGCCGCATATCAAGGCGGGGCGATTGAAGGCCTATGCCGTGACGACCAGCTTCCGTATTTCCAGCTTGCCCGACGTGCCCACCATGTCTGAAGCCGGGCTCAAGGGCTATGACGCCACGCAGTTCTTCGTGGCAGCCACGCCAGCGGGTACCAGCGCTGACATCCTGGACAAGCTCAATGCGGCGATCGGTCAAGCCATGCAGGCGCCCGAAGTCAAGGCGACGTTGGAGGCCTCCGGCCTGGTGGCTGGAAGGCTGACGCCAGCTCAGGCACAGGCCTTTGTTGTCGAGAGTCTTTCTAAATACCACGCCCTGGCCCATCGAAACCACATCACTTTGAATTGAAGAACGGGCGATGTGTGTCGCAGAACGCATCGGGACACAAGACCTCCCATGCGATGACGATGTCCATGTTCCGCCCGCAGGGATGACCGGCAACCCCCAGCCCAACCGGCCTCAACCGCCGCTCGAGGCCCGAGCCACCACACTGAACCCCACGTCCACCCTGCGCTCAGGCGGCGTTTTGCCGGCACAGCGGTCCAGCATCATCTGAGCGGCCTGGCGCCCGATCCATGCACCATCCACCCGCACCGAGCTGAGTGAGGGGAACAGGTGTTCCGCAAAATCGGCATCGCCAAAGCCACACACGGCCAGGTCCTGCGGAATGCGCAGGCCCCTGGCGGCGGCCTCGACCAGGATCCCCTGTGCCAGCACATCCGAGCTGCAATACACCGCCTGCAGTTGTGGGTCTTGCTTCAGCAGGCCGGTCAGGGCCTGGCGACCGTGCGCCAGGCTACTGGGGGCGGGGTTGACCACCACGGGGACCTCATGCCCCACACGCTCCAAAAACCCGGCCAGCCGGCTTTGGGCCCGGTCGTCATCCCCGGTGGCCACGGCCAGGCGGGTCAGGCCGCGCGCCAGAAAATGATCGGCCACGGCCCGCCCAACCTGCTGGTGCGAAAACCCCACCACCATGTCCACCGGGTCGGGCACCAGGTCCCAGGTCTCCACCACGGGAATGCCGGCGGTGTGCAGTTGCTGGCGGGCGGCAGCAGAGTTGAGTTTGCCGATCACCACAAAGCCATCGGGGCGGCGCGCCATCATGGTGGTGATCAGCTTGTCTTCCCGCGCGTGGTCGTAGCCCATCTGGCCCAGGATCAACTGGTAGCCCTGCTCATCCAGGGCCTCGGTCAGGGCGCGCACGGTGGGCAGAAACTGGGCCACCGAAATGATGGGCACCAGGCCCACCACGGTCATGCTGCGCCTGGATTTCAAGCCCCCGGCCAATAGGTTGGGGATGTAGCCGGTGGCCGCAATCGCCTGGCGCACCTTGTCCAGTGTGGCGGGTGACACACGATCGGGCGTGTTCAACGCGCGTGACACGGTCATGAACGACACCCCGGCCACCTGGGCGACATCGTGCAAGGTGGTGGCTTTGGGCGGCTGAGTAGAGGACATCGGCCAATGATCAGGGAAAACCACCAGGCATCGAAGCAATGTTAACGATAACATTTGCGTCGGCAGGCATCGGCCTGCTTCTTTTTTCAATCAATTTGTTAACGTTAACAAGCCATGGATTCACGCATCACCCGATTGCAGGTTTCGTCCTGCTACCTGCCACTGGCCCAAGCCATCAGCGACGCCAAGGTGCTGACGGGCCGGCAAAAGCCCATGACCGAGGTGGCCATGCTGTTTGTCGAAATGGAAACCGCCGATGGCCAGCGCGGCCTGGGCCTGAGCTACGCCAAGCGGGCCGGCGGGCCGGGCCAGTTTGCCCATGCCTGTGAAGTGGCGCCCACCCTGCTGGGCGAAGACGCCAGCGACATCGGCAAGCTGTGGGACAAGCTGTGCTGGGCCGGTGCCTCGGTGGGGCGCAGCGGCATGGCCACCCAGGCCATTGGGGCCTTCGACGTGGCGATGTGGGACCTCAAGGCTCGTCGCGCCCAATTGCCGCTGGCCAAGCTGCTGGGCGCCTACCGCGATTCGGTGCCTTGCTACAACACCTCGGGCGGCTTTTTGCACACGCCGACCGAGCAGTTGCTGGTCAATGCGGCGGCCTCGATCGAACGGGGCATCGGCGGCATCAAGCTCAAGGTGGGCCAACCCGATGGCCGGCTGGACCTGGCGCGTTTGCAGGCGGTGCGCTCCCACCTGGGCGAGGGGGTGGCCATCATGGTGGACGCCAACCAGCAGTGGGACCGCCCCACCGCGCAACGCATGTGCCGGGCGTTCGAACCCTTCAACCTGGTGTGGATCGAAGAGCCGCTCGATGCCTACGACCAAGAGGGCCACGCCGCCTTGGCCCAGGCTTTCGACACCCCGATCGCCACCGGCGAGATGCTCACCAGCGCTGCCGAGCACATCGACTTGATCCGCCACCGGGCCGCGGATTTTCTGATGCCCGATGCGCCGCGCCTGGGCGGCATCACCCCCTACCTCAAGGTGGCCGCCCAGGCCGACCATGCCGGTTTGCTGGTGGCCCCGCATTTTGCGATGGAGCTGCACATCCACCTGGCGGCTGCCTATCCGCGTGAAGGCTGGGTGGAGCACTTTGACTGGCTGGAGCCCTTGTTCAACGAACGCATCGAAATCCGCAACGGGCGGATGCTGGTGCCCATCCGCCCGGGCCTGGGCCTCTCGCTGAGCGAGCAGGCCCGCCACTGGACGCGCGAACAAGCCAGCTTCTCGGCCTGAGGCCAGAGAACGATACCCACCCGAGGAGACATGATGAAAGCTCTGATTGCTGCATTCACACTGGTCTGCACCACCTTGCTGGCTCACGCCCAAGGCTGGCCCGGTGACCGTCCCGTCACCCTGATCGTGCCCTTTCCGCCAGGTGGCACCACCGACTCCGTGGCCCGCACCCTGGCCAACCGCCTGCCCGCCAAGCTGGGGGGCGGCATCTTTGTGGTTCAGAACACGCCTGGGGCAGGGGGTACCCTCGGCACGGCGGTGGCGAAACGGGCTTCGCCCGACGGCCACACGGTGCTGGTGACCTCGCTCGGCCCCTTGGTGATCGGCCCCCACTTGAAATCGGGCCTGGGCTATGACCCCTTGAAAGACTTTGACGACCTGAGCGTGCTCGTGCAGGCCCCCAATGTGCTGGCGGTGCGCGCCGCCTCACCCGACAAGACCGTGCCCCAGATGCTGGAGCGCATGCGGGCCCAACCCGGCAAGCTGAGCTTTGCCTCGGCGGGCAACGGCACCAGCGATCACCTGACCGCCGAGCTGTTCTGGCTCGAAACGCGGACCACCGGCCTGCACATCCCCTACAAAGGCGGCGTGCCCGCGCTGCAGGACTTGCTCGGGGGCCAGGTGGACGCCTCGTTCATGAACATCAACACTGCCTTGCCCAATCTGCGCGCTGGCAAGCTGCGTGCCCTGGCCATCACCAGCAGCCAGCGCTCGCCGCTGTTGCCCGAGGTGCCCACGATGGACGAGCTGGGCTACAAGGGCGCCACGGTCTACTCGTGGCAAGCAGTGGTCTTGCCCAAGGGGGTGCCCGCCGAGGTCCGCTCCCGCCTGCATGCCGCGGTGCTGTCCATCCTCAACGAGCCGGCCGTCCGGCAACCGTTGCTGGACCTGGGCTTTGAGGTGGTCGGCAACACGCCCGAGCAGTTCACCGAGTTCCAGGCCCGCGAACATGCCCGGTGGAAGCAGGTCATCGAACAGGGCAGGATCAGTGCTGATTGATCAGGGCACTGGCTTGGTGGCCTGCTGGCCTGCCGGGGGCGTGCTGCGCGGCCTCAGAAAGCGTACCGCACGCCCACGTTGTACTGGTGGCCGTGACCACTGGCGGCCATGAAGCCGGCGGGGCTGGAGCTGGCGCCCGTGTTCACCAGCAGCGGGTACTTGGCCGAGGCCTCGCCCTGGTTGTTGATGGCCACCACCTGGGCGTACAGCATCAGGGTCTTGGACAGCCGGTGGTAAGCCCCGACCGCCAGTGATTGCGCCTTGATGCGGGTGGTGTTGCCCGGGTCCTTGACCGAGTAATAGCCCACATCGAAGGCGGTGAGCGGGGTGAAGTCGTAGCGGCCGCCAAGGCCATAGGCATTCAGCTCGCCCGTGCGCGAAGGCGATACCGAACCCCCCGGGCCCACTTGAAAGCCGCCCGAAAATCGGGCCAGGTCGGCCTTGAGCGTGAACGCATCCCATTGGTAGCCAGCCCCCCAGACCTGGCCCTTGTTGGTCTGGGTGCCGGTGGTGGGGTCTTTCTGGGCGTAGGCGCCTGCTGCCAGCACCAGGGCCTGTTGGCGGTACACGGCCCCCCAGCGCGTGCCCGAGCCCGCACTGTTGTTGCCTGCCACGTTGCCGAAGGCGTACTCGCCACGCAGCGTGAGGCCCGCCAGATCGGGCGAGGTGTAGCTGACGGCATTGCTGTCCGAGGTCGAGCCATTGCCCATCACCCAGTACTGCAGGATGCTGCCCAGGTTGCTGCCCCCGCGCGGGTCCACCGCCAGCATGCTCAGAAACGCCACGTTGTTCTGCTGGCCCACCTTGAAGGTGCCCAGCTCTGAGCTCAGGGCGACGTTGGCCTGCCGGTTGAAGAACGAGGTGGACGGTGGAAACTGCCCATACGCCCCATTGGACAGGTTGAAGCCCGACTCCAGCTGGAACAGGGCCTTGAGGCCGCCTCCCAGGTCTTCGATGCCTTTGACGCCCCAGAAATTGGGCAGGTAGCCCCCTGTGAGCTGCTCATTGGCGCGCAGGCCGGGCAACTGGCTGCTCAGCACGCCAGTGTCCAGGGTGCCGTACAGGCTCAGTTCGGATTGCGCCCAGGCGGAGGCGCCCACGGTCAGGCCAATGGCTGGCATCAGCCACCCTATCTTTTTCATCTTGTCTCCTGGTTGAAGTTCTCTTGGGCTGCTTGTGGCCCGAGAAAAGTCTATGAAGCGCAAGTGAATAAAAACAGATCACAAAAAGCAGGAAGTGATAGCAAAAATGCCAAGCCTGGGCGGCCCGGGTTTCAATACCGCCAGGCCAATGCCAACAGCGCCGTATCCCGGTGGCCCGGGCCGGCCAGGGGGCTGTTGGCCAGGCTGCGGTCGGTGAACACCCGACGCAGGTACAGGTTCAGCACCCAGGGGCCGCTCACCGGCAGCTCGATCAAGCCGCCCACATAGGGGTTCAGGGCCGCACCGGGCTGGTAGGCCCGGCCTGCGGCAGCCGCATCGGCGGCCGTCGTGCCCAGGTAGTAGCGGGTATAGCCCGATGACTGCCGCTCCAGCCCCAATTCGGGGTACAGCGTGACTCGCCCCAGCGGCAGCTCGGCCAGGTAGCGCGCCTGCACCAGGGTGCCGCCCGAGGCGCCGAAGTCGTGCAGCACATTCACGCCGAAGGCGCCCACCGGCGTGATCTGCAGCGTGCCCAGCCCCAGGGGTACCGGGTCTTTGCGCGCCGACCAGCCGCCGCCGTGGTAGCCATCGCTGCGCACCTGCCCCAGCAGCTCCAGATGGCCGGCACCCAGGGGCAGGGTCTTGATGCCAAAGGTATCGATGCGGGCAAACAGCCGCCCCTGTTCGAAGTTCAGGTAGGGCAGCACGCGGGTGTGGCCCGGCACACCTTGCGCAGCAGCTCCGCTGCGCACCAGCGCCAGGCCCACATCGCCGCTGAAGGCCTCGGTCAGTGCCAGGCCGTCTGCCTCGGCGCATGGGGCCCCCACGGGCAGCAGGCCTGCCAGACCCAGAAAGGCGCCCAGCAGCGTGGACTTGAGGCGGGCAGGGGCGGGGCGGTGGTTCATGGTTTGACGCAGGTGGGGCGCTGGTGGTACGCGGGTGTGACTCGGGGGCGCCAGTGTACCCAGCGCCTGCCGAGGGCTGCCAGAGCTTCTGTGGTTAGAATTTGGCTATGTTTTTGTGAATATAGCGAGAGACGCTTCACATCGAACAACAGGGTGGCGCCAACGGCTTCTGGCGCCCCGGCCCTGACACAACACTCAATTCGACGAGGGAGATTCCATGGCCAGAAAAAGCCGGATCCGGCAAGGGATGGGTTGCGCCGCATCGGCGCGCTGCTACACGGGGGTGGGGGCCGCGCTGGCCCTGCTGGTGGCGCCAGCCGCCTGGGCCCAGGAGGCTTATCGGGCCACCCCGTTTCAGCTGGGCACCGTGACCGTGACAGCCCCCAGGGTGCAGGTGGGCGAAATCGGTGAAGACCAGGTGAGTTCAGTGGTGAGCAGCGAAGAGATGCTGCGTTTCAACCGCGACAACGTGGGCGACGCCCTGGACCTGCTGTCGGGTGTGACGCTGTCCAATGTCACCAAGAACGAGAAACGCATCTTCGTGCGCGGATTCGATTCGCGCCAGGTGGGCCTGTTCATCGACGGCATCCCGGTCTACATCCCCTACGACGGCCTGGTGGACCTGAACCGGTTCACCACCGCTGACCTGGCGGCCGTGCAGGTGGCCAAGGGCTTCAGTTCGATGAGTTATGGGCCCAACACGCTGGGCGGCGCCATCAACCTGATCTCGCGCAAGCCCAGCGCGGCTTTTGAGGGCGATGCCCGGGTGGGCTTCGGTTCGGGCGGTGAGCGCCAGGCGTCGGTGAACGTGGGCACCAACCGCGGGCTCTGGTACCTGCAGGCGGGGGCCTCGTACATTCAGGCCGACAGCTTTCCCTTGTCGTCCGACTTCAAGCCCACCGCCACCGAAAACGGCGGCGAGCGCAACAACGCCTACCGCAAGGACGACAAGCTGTCCTTCAAGCTCGGCCTCACGCCCAACGCCAGTGACGAGTACGCGATCAGCTACTACCGCCAGAACGGTGAGAAGGGGCAGCCCCCGTCCACCACGGCCAGCACCGCGTCGGCCCGCTATTGGCAGTGGCCCTACTGGAACAAGGAGAGCCTGTACTTTGTGTCGCGCACCGCGGTCAGCCGCGACGAGACCCTCAAGCTGCGCCTGTACCGCGATGCCTTCGACAACGCCATCAACATGTACAAGGACGCCAGCTACACCACGCTGAGCAGCGGCGGCACCGGCCCCAGCGTCTACAACGACCGAACCTACGGCGGCTCGCTGGAGCTGGAGTCGGCCCGCTTCGAGCGGCATACCGTGCGCCTGGTCACCCATTACAAGCAGGACCAGCACAACAAGTACGACACCTCCGGCGCCACGGTGGGCATTGAGGATTTCAAGGACACGCTCAGCTCGTACGGGCTGGAGGACAACTTCCAGCTCAGCCCCAGCTGGTTGCTGGCCTGGGGAGCCTCACACCACCAGCTGCGGCCCAACCACCTGTACAACTCCAGCAACACCGGGCTCAGCCTGCCGTCTGCCAAGTCGGCCAACGACGCGCAGCTGGGCCTGTTCCACGACTGGTTGCCCACGGCCCGCCTTTATGCGACGGTGGCGCGCAAGTCGCGCCTGCCCACGCTCAGCGATCGCTACTCGCAGTCGATGAGCACCTACATCGAGAACCCCGACCTGCAGCCCGAGCAGGCCCTCAATTACGAGCTGGGCTACCAAGGCACGCCCTGGCCCGGCGCCAAGGCCCAGGCCGCGCTGTTCTACAGCGACATCAGCAACAAGATCCAGACCTGGTACAGCAGCGGCGCCAGTTGCACCAGCACCAGCAAGTGCCAGCGCCGCAACATCGGGCAGGTGCGCAGTTCTGGCCTGGAGCTGGGCCTGCAGACGCCGGTGTCGGCGCACTGGGATCTGGGCGGCAACTACACCTACCTGGACCAGCGCAACGTGAGTGACCCCGCCACACGCCTGACGGATGTGCCGCGGCACAAGATCAGCGCCAACGCGCTGTACCGGCCCACCGCCGCGGTCGACCTGGTGGCCTGGGTCGAATACAACAGCAGCCGCTGGGTCTCCAACACCGTGCAGCTGCCCAGCTTCACCGTGGTCAATCTGAAGGCGGTGTACCGGCCTGCCAAGAACGTGTCGGCCGAGTTCGGCCTGAACAACCTGGGCGACAAGAACTACTTCCTGGCCGATGGTTTTCCCAACCCGGGGCGTACCTGGTTTGCCAACCTGCGCTACGTGTTCTGAGGATCGATCCATGGCCATGAGCATTCCCCGCCGACGATGGTTGCTGGCTGCTGGAGCCGGTCTGGCGCTGACCCCGATGCTGCCCCTGCGGGCCGCACCCAGCACTGTCACGGTGCTCACCAGTTACCCCGATGAGATGGTGTCGCGCTTCGAGGCGGCCTTCGAGAAGGCCTTTCCGGCCTATCGCCTCAAGGTGGTCTGGCGCATGCCGCACGACGCCGCCCCCTACCTGCGCCAACCCCGGGCCAGCGGTGTGGATGTCTATTGGGCGGCCTCGCCACCCGTCTTCGGTGCCCTGGCGCAAGAGGGGGTCTGGCAGGCGCTGGCGCTCGGCCGGCAGGGCCTGCCGGCCCAGGTGGGCCGCACCCCGCTGCGGGGCCCGGAGGATCTTTACGCTGCTACCGAGTTGGCGGGCTTTGGCTTTGCCATCAACCCGGCCGCGCTGAGCCAGCGGCAATTGCCCATCCCGCGCGACTGGCCTGACCTGGCCCAGCCTGTGTATGCCGGCCAGATCGCGCTGCCCGTGCCGGCCCGGGTGGGCTATGCACCCCCCATCGTCGAGATCGTGCTGCAGGCTTTTGACTGGGAGCAGGGCTGGGCCCTCTGGAGCCAGATCGCGGCCCAGGCGGTGCTGATCGACCGCGGCGCCACCCTGGTCCAGGAGGAGGTGGCCTCCGGGCGCTGTGCCGTCGGGGTGTCGATCGACTTCTTCGTCAACTCCGCCATCGCCAACGGCGCCAAGATCGACTTGGTGTATCCCACCCACACCGGCCTCAACCCGGCGCACGTGGCCATCACGCGGGCAAGCACCAACCCCGACGGAGCACGGGCCTGGGTCGGGTTCCTGCTGTCGGAGCAGGGTCAAGCCCAGTTGGCTCACCCCGACATCCGTCGCCTGCCGGTGCGCCCTGCCGCCTATGGCGGTGCCGCGGCGGCCGCCTACAACCCCTTTGCGGCGGCCGAGGCGGGGCAGCAGCGCTTTGATGCCGAGGCGGCGCGGCCGCGCCTGGCGCTGAGCAGCGCCGTGTTTCAGCAGATGCTGGTCGAGCCGCAGGCCGAGCTGCGCGAGCTGTGGCGGCGGGTGCTGGCCGGTGAGGCGGCTGGTCAGCCGGTGGCGCAGGCCCGCCGCTGCCTGCAAACCGCCCCGCTGACCGAGGCCGAGGCGGCCGACCCCGCCCTGCAGCGCCTCTTTGCCAGCCGGCTGGAGGGGGCCAACCCCCCGGCGCTGTCGGGCATCGAGGCCGGCTGGGCCACCAGCGCCCGGCAGCAGCGGGCCGACGCCGCCCGCTGGCTGGACCAGGCCGGCGCATGAGGCCGATGGTCCGCCTGACGCGGTTCAGAGACGGGCTGCTGATCGCCCTGGCCGCCTGCGCCGCTGTTTCAACAGCGGCTGAAAACGCGCTGCCCGTGTCGTCTGGACAGCCTGTGCCGCTGGACCGAGAGGCACTGAGTCAGCCCTTGCCCGGCCTGGAGGCCGAGGACCTGCGTCGATTCCAGGACGGGCGCGCCCTGTTCCGCCAGAGCTGGATCGTGGCCCCGGCGGGCGACAGTCGTCTCGATGGTCTGGGGCCTTTGTACAACCGCCTGGCCTGCATCTCCTGCCACGCCAAGAACGGTCGGGGGGGCGCGCCCGAGGGGCCGTCGCAACGCATGCAAAGCATGCTCATGCGCTTGTCCGTGCCGGGCCTGGGCCCCCACGGCGGGCCCAGGCCGCACCCGGTGTACGGCGATCAATTGAACGAAGAGGGCATTGCCGGCGTGCCGGGCGAGGGGCGGGCCCAGGTCCGTTGGCAGACCCGACGCGTGACACTGGCCGATGGGCAGCAGGTGCTGCTGCGGCAACCGCAGTGGACGTTGTCTGAACTGGCCTACGGGCCACTGGCGGGCGTGCAGATGTCGGCCCGGGTGTCGCCTGCGGTGGCCGGCCTGGGTTTGCTGGAGGCCGTGCCCGAGGCCGTGCTGCTGGCGCGGCAGGCCGAGCGCAAACCCGACGGCGTGAAGGGGCGTGTCAACCGGGTCTGGGACATCGCCCGCCAGCAGGCCACCGTGGGCCGATTTGGCCTGAAGGCCAACGCCCCGGGTCTGCGGCAGCAGATCGCCGGCGCCTTTCAGGGGGACATGGGCCTGACCACCTCCTTGCTGCCGGCCGACAATTGCCAACCCGCACAGACGGCCTGCCGTGCCGCCCCCTCTGGCGGGCAGCCTGAGGTCGATGATGAGCAACTGCGCCAGGTTGAGTTCTACCTGGCCCACCTGGCGCCACCGCCCCGGCGTGAGCCAGACCACCCCGAGGTGCGTCGTGGCGAATGGCTGTTCAGCCGCACTGGCTGTGCGGTGTGCCATCTGCCTGCGCTGCCCAGCGGGCCCCACCCTCGGTTTGCGCGCGTCAACGCCCCCTTGGCAGCGGCCTACACCGACTTGCTGTTGCACGACATGGGCCCCCAACTGGCCGATGACCGCCCCGACCACCTGGCCACGGGGCGCGAATGGCGCACCGCCCCCTTGTGGGGGCTGGGCCTGCTGCAAGATCTGAATGAGCAGGTGGGCTGGCTGCATGATGGCCGGGCCCGCAGCCCCGAAGAGGCCATCCTGTGGCATGGCGGCGAGGCGCGTGTGGCACGCCAGCGCTACCTGCGACTGCCTGCCGCAGAGCGCGCCGCCTTGCTGCGCTTTCTACGTTCCCTGTGAGCCGGTGGGCGATGCGTCATAGGTGTGCCATCCGGCAGGACAGTAGCCCCAGCGGCACCTGCTCGTTTGGCGGTTCGCATTCGGGGCCTCGATCAGCCGAAGCCCTTTGATGCCCCAGTGGCGCCGACGCTGCGCGCTGGCGCCACTGGGGCATTTGCTTGCACGGGAGTGCTCAATGCTTCCAAAGGTGGAACCCAATCCGAGATCACTTCTGTGAAGTCCGTCGCACGTCGAGCGGGGGGCAGCTCGGCGATCGAGCCCAGGCTGATGAACCCAGCCAGGAACTCCTGGGGCTGGATACCCAGTTCGTTGCACAGGACCGGGTCGAAGCAACGCTCCCCGCTGAGCACGATGGACCCGAACCCCAGTTGGTGAGCTGCATGGAGCACATTGCCCAGTGCAGCACCGGCGGACAGCCACTGCTCTCGCACCGGCACCTGGGTCCTGGTCTTGGGCGAGACCACAAAGGCCAACAAGGCGGGTGGGCGGGTGGCGTGCTCCCTGGCCCGCTCAATGTCTTTTTGAGGCGCGAGCGGGTCCCGTCGGCGCTTTTCTCTTTCGAAACAATCCGCAAGGGCCTGTCGGTGCTCGGGCTGAAAATCCAGCAGTCGCCAAGGGTGAAGGCTACCGTGGTCAGGCGCATGCAGCCCGGCTTGGACGATCAAATGCAGGTCCGCAGCACTGGGGCCGGGGGCACATAGGCGTTTGGGGGACACGGAGCGTCGTTCCAGCAGAACCTCCACCAGGGTCTGCCGAGAGGCATTGCCAAATCGTTCCCGGCAATCGCTCGATTGAAAACAGAACTCCCTGGCCCAGTCCAGAAGCAGCTCGCCAGACGGGGTGAAACCTTCAAATGAGTCGCCAGAATGCACCAGGGCTTGTTCATAGCGGGATTCGAGCCTGGCGATGATTTCACGAAGGCCATAGACCGAAAAGCCACTCGCAGACGCCGCAGCCTGCCAGTCCTGCTTCTGGGCAAGGCAGATCAGGGCGCTCAGTTCCTCGAATTCCATCTTCGCTCTTTCTGTCAATGCGTCTTGGCTTGATGGGTCGCCTGGACTCATCCCATGCCGTCATGCGTGGCGGATGCACAAGGTGTTGCGCCGGATCGGAACCTGGGCGTGCTTGTCCCGCGGTGCCTCCAGCGCGGCCAAGAAGCTGGCGATTCCTGCTGTGCGAAGCGGGCGAAACGGCACGCCGTGGCGCACACACAGGCGCTTGAGCACATTCATGGAGTCGTGATCGACGCAATCCACGGGCAGCAGCACCAGATCACAGCCGGGCACCAGACCGGGCAGCAGGCCCTTGCGGTCTTCCAGCCCTCCGTCATGGACGATCAGCTCCAGGCCTGCATCTTTGGCCAGGCGCTGGAGGGTGCCGTTGGAGCTGGGCCGGCCACCCACATAAAGCACACGAGCCCCTTGCCAGGCTTGGGCGGGGCTGGGCGCCTGCGCTGGCGTTTGGGCATTCAAAGTGGATTCCAGCGCCGCTACTTCAGCCCGCAACGAACGGCACAACTGTGCGTACCCGTCGGCTTGCTCTTGCAGGCGATCGGTCTCGGTCTGAAGGGTTGCCAGTTCCTGGTCTCGACGGTCCAGCGTCTGTTGCGACCAATCGCGCTCCTGGCTCAGCTTGATCAGGCGATGGTGCAGATCCTCCAGCGTGGCATGCCGCGTCGAGCCGGGCTGCAACTCTGCCTGACGTGCCAGGGCGGCTTGCTGGACCCGCTGTTGCTCCAGCAATTGCTGGCCTTTTTGATGCCGCTGCGCCTGCCGCTGCAGGCGTTCCTGTTGCTCATCCAGTTGACGGCGCAACTCGGCGTTCTCCAGTTCGAGCGTGCGCAAGCGCACCAGATCAGCCCGATTTCCAACCCCTTGTAGGTGCGACAGCATGTGCACCTCGCCAAACATCAGTTTGCGCAGATCCTCGGTTGCCGCGGGGTGGGTCATCAAGGCCCAATAGGGGCCCGGGATGTCGGCGTCTTGCACGCTGCCGCGCCAGGCCTGTTCCAGTTCCGTGGTGGATTTCGGCATGGCAAAGCGCTGGATGTGCAGCGCATGCTGTTGATCCAGCATCTTGTTGAGCAGCTTGGCCCCATCGCCACCCGCCACCGCCTGTTCAACGGCGGCATGGTGCACCTCCAGCTCGGTCAGTTGCGACGCAGGCACGCCCTGCAGCCGGGTTACCAGCTTGCGCAGTTCAGCCCCGCCCAGGCAGGTTCCAATCACCGAACAATGCATGGACGATTTCAGGTCCTTCAGTCTGGCCCGCGTGGGCCGGGCCGCGATCGCCCCGCCTTGGGCGGCAGACCCGTCGCCGCTGTCGCAGCAGCCTGGGGCGGCGCCGGCCCCTGTCCAGGGCAGGTAGCTGCCACGCCGCGCCATGTCCGGTCGCGCAGGTGAGAACAGGCCGACGGGGGCCGAGCGTTCGGTGGGGAGGGCTTTCAACATGAGTTCGTCCTGACGAGGCGTTGAAACAGGCGGGTCCGTGCTCACTCGTTATATCTGAATGGCTATAGCGAGTGACTATAGCGAAATTGAGAAGCCACGTCCCGCCCCCTGGCAACAAGGCCCCGGTAACTTGTCGTATACGCAACAAGGCCTATATACTGAAAAATACAACGACCCTGGCGAACTTCACGATCCTCATGCAGTCATCCCACTCTGGCATCGACACGCTCCCCGCCGCGGCAAGCGAGGCACGGGAAGACCCAGCACCAGCCCCATGGGGCGAGGCCCTGGTCCCGGCTCCGTTCGGGAGCCGCCAGCCCTTGGCGGGCCTTGAAGGAGGAGGGGGTGGTGGCGAGCAAACCGTCTGGGTGCGCGCGGCGGTCACCTGCGACACCCAAGCCAGATCAGCGTTTCAGATCGAGGAATGGGCGCTTGAAGCTGTCATGGGCTCCGATGAGGTGGTGCTGAGCTTCCTGGGGCCCGATGGCTCTGTCCAATCCCTCTTGCTGAAAGCCGTGGATGCACAAGATCTGGCGATCGCTCTGCAAAGTGCCAGGCGGCCCGGTCTGCAGGCGCTTAACTAGGGTGCTCTGAGCTCATCCGAGCATCTGATCGCGTCTGCTCCAGGCTGGGCAGGTTCTTGGCGAACCAGCCCACACGTTCCGTCTGGCGTGCATCGAACTTGGGGACATAGGGCTTGATGTCCAGCACGGGCGTGCCGTCCAGCATGTCGTTGCCGGCGAAGTGCAGCAAGCGGCCTTCTCGGCGCAGAAGTCGAACCAGGCTCAGACCCAGTCGGTTGGGTCTGGCCGGTGCCCGGGTGGCGAACACACCGTGACTCTCGTTGTCCAGAAAGGGAACGACCTCCAGGCGCTCGACCTGCACCTGATGCAGATGGGTGATCAGCCAGACAAACTCGAAGCCCTCGATGTCGCGAAGCCCGGCCTCAAAGGCCTCGTGTACCTCCAGGCAGGCCACTTCATGCGGGGCACCAGCCGTTTGGACGGGCATGCCAATGGGGTCGGTGAAGCGGCTGCGCACCACGCCGATCGGACGGCAGTGAACCGCATCGTCGTTCATGGGCGCAGGAGCTTGAGCAGCTTTTTGAGGTCGGCCCGGGCGGCCAGTTCGGCCTTGGCTTCGATCTCGCGGTAGCGCTTCACGATTTCCTGGCCGACCGCCGTGAGGCTGGTTCCACCGCCTCGGCTACCCCCTGCCGAGGTCATCACCGCGGGCGCTTGAAGGCTTCGGTTGAGCTCGTCGACCAGCAGCCAGGCGCGCCGGTAGGACATGTCGAGCTCTCGCCCAGCCGCAGAGATCGAGCCGGTGCGCTCGATGGCCTCCAGCAGTTGGACCTTGCCAGGCCCAATGGCGATTTCTTCTTCGCGTCGGATTCGGAGCCGAAACTGGATACTGGTCGTCATGGGGCTGGAAGACTCTCTTAGGGGCTGTTGGCTTGGATCCTAACGCAGCCCTAGCCCGGCCGCCACACCAGCCTGAGCCGTCTGGATGGCAAGAGGCCGGCGGTCTCTCGGTTCGGCGGACAGTGGCCTGCCCTGGGTGCCGATTGGGCGATGGTTCAAGTCAAGGCCCGGCACGGCGGCCGCACCGGGCTGGTGGGCGCATCAATCCAGTGTGATGCCCAGGGCCTTGATCAGCGGCTGCCACTTCTTGCGCTCGCTGTCGATCAGGCGGTTCATGTCGGCGGCGTCGGCCGGGCGGGCCTCCCAGCCGGCATCGAACAGCTTCTGCCGCACGCCGGCATCGGCCATGGCCTTTTGCAGCTCAGTGCCCAGGCGGGCGCCGATCTCCTTGGGTGTGGCCGCCGGCAACACCAGGCCTTGCCAGGTGTAGGCCTCGACCGCGGGGTGGCCCAGTTCACGCGCGGTGACCAATTGGGGCAACTGCGGGATGCGTTCGCCCGACAGGGCCAGCAGGGGAACCACCTTGCCGGCCTTGACCGCGCTGATGCCGCTGGGCAGGTCCAGCATCATCAGCGGCACCTGGTTGCCCATCACGTCCTGCAAGGCCGGGGCACCTCCCTTGTAGGGCACATGCAGCATCTTCACGCCAAACTCACGCTGGAACAGCTCCAGCGCCAGGTGGTGCGGGCTGCCCTGGCCGGCGGTGGCAATGCTCAGCTCGCCCGGGCTGCGCTGCAGCGCGGCCAGCAAGGCCTTGGCGTCGGCCAGGCCGGCCTGGGGCGAGGCCACGATCAGCAGCGGCGAACGGCCCATCATGCCCACGGTACCGAAGTCTTTGTCAGCCGAGTACGGCAGCTTCTTGTACAGGACGGGGTTGTAGATCAGCACGCCGTTGTCGGCCGACAGCATCGTGTAGCCGTCGGCCGGCGAGTGGGCCACGTTGTCGGCGGCGATGGAGGCGCCGGCTCCGGGGCGGTTGTCCACCAGGATGGGCTGGCCAAGCTGGCGCGACAACTGGGCGCCCACGGTGCGGGCCAGAAAGTCGGTGCCGCCACCGGCAGGGTAGCCCACCACCCAGCGGATCGGCTTGGCGGGGTAGCTGTTGGGCTGGGCCTGGACCTGCCCCAGGGCGAGCAGGCTGGCGGCCGCCAGCGAGAAGGTGGTGAAAAGTCTCCGGGTGCTTGTCATGGTGTCTCTCTTTTTGTGAAGGGTGGCTGGAATCGGAAAACTGAAAGGGCTGCCGGCTTCAGGCCATGCACTGGTACTTGGTGTGCAGGTACTCTTCCAGGCCCTGGCGTGCACCTTCGCGCCCATAGCCCGACTGCTTGATGCCGCCGAAGGGCGCTACCGCGGTCGAGATCAGGCCCGAGTTGATGCCCACCATGCCGTACTGCAGGGCGGCGCCCACGCGCCAGGTCCGGGCCGAGTTGCGGGTGTAGAAATACGCGGCCAGTCCGAACTCGGTGTCGTTGGCCATCTGCAGGGCTTCGGCCTCGGTGTGGAAGCGGAACAGCGGGGCCACGGGGCCGAAGATCTCCTCCTGGGCCAGGCGCATGGCCGGGCTCACCCCGGTCAGGATGGTGGGCTCGTAGAAGGTGCGGCCCAGGGCATGGCGTTGGCCCCCGGTCAGCACCTGGGCGCCCCCGGCCACCGCGTCGGCCACCAGTTCTTCGACCTTGGCCAGCGCCGGCTCGTCGATCAACGGGCCCTGGCCCACATCGGCCTCCAGCCCGTTGCCCACCTTGAGCGCCCGCACGGCCGCCGCCAGCTTGGCGGCAAAGGCGTCGTACACGCTGTCGTGCACCAGAAAGCGGTTGGCGCACACGCAGGTCTGCCCGGTGTTGCGGTACTTGGAGGCCAGCGCGCCGATCACGGCCTGGTCCAGGTCGGCGTCTTCGAACACGATGAAGGGCGCATTGCCACCCAGCTCCAGCGACAGCTTCTTGAGCGTGGGCGCGCATTGGGCGGCCAGCAGGCGGCCCACCTCGGTCGAGCCGGTGAAGGTCAGCTTGCGCACCAGCGGGCTGGCCGTCAGCTCGGCGCCGATGGGGCGGGCCCCGCCCGTGAGCACGTTGAACACCCCCGCCGGCACCCCGGCGCGCTGGGCCAGCTCGGCCATGGCCAGGGCGCTCAGCGGGGTCTGGGTGGCCGGCTTCACGATGATGGTGCAGCCCGCGGCCAGGGCCGGGGCCACCTTGCGGGTGATCATGGCGGCCGGGAAGTTCCAGGGCGTGATGGCGGCGCACACGCCCACGGGCTCACGCGTCACCAGCAGGCGCTTGTCGGGCCAGGGCGAGGGGATGATCTCGCCATACACGCGCCGCGCCTCCTCGGCGTACCACTCGATGTAAGAGGCCGCGTAGGCGATCTCGCCGCGCGCTTCGGCCAGGGGCTTGCCCTGCTCGTGGGTCATCAGCAGGGCCAGATCGTCCTGGTGCTGCAGCATCAGCTCAAACCAGCGGCGCAGGATGCGGGCGCGGTCTTCGGCGCTGCGCTCTTTCCATTGCAGGAAGGCGGCCTGCGCGGCCGCAATGGCCTCGCGGGTCTGTTCGGCACCCACGTCGGGTATGTGGGCGAGCAGCTCGCCTGTGGCCGGGTTGTGCACGGGCAGCGTGGCACCGTTGCGGGCGGCCACCCAGTGGCCATCGATCAGGTTGGCCTGCTTCAGCAGGCTGGGGTCTTGCAGGGTCAGCATGGGCTTGGTGGTTCAGTAGGGGCTGCTGCCGGCCGGTGCGGCAGCCAGGGTGGTTTCGGTGGCAGGCTTGAAGCTGCGGGCCAGGGCGGTGGCGGCGTTCACCAGCAAGGTGGTGTCCACGCCCACGGCCACGAACTGCGCGCCGGCGGCCAGGTAGTGGCGGGCCTGCACCGGGTCGGCCATCAGGATGCCGGCCGCCTTGCCGGCAGCCCGCACCGTGGCAATGCCCTCGGTGATGGCCTGCTGCACGGCGGGGTGGTTGGCCTGGCCGCGGTAGCCCATCGAGGCCGACAGGTCGGCCGGCCCAAAAAACACGCCGTCCACACCCTCCACCTGGGCGATCTCGGCCAGGTGGCTCAGGGCCTCGGTGGTTTCGGCCTGCACCAGCAGGCACATCTCATCGTCGGCCAGGTGCACATACTGCGGCACCTGGTTCCAGCGCGAGGCGCGTGCCAGGGCCGCCCCCATGCCGCGCACCCCGGCCGGGGCATAGCGCATGGCGCGCACCATCTCACGCGCCTGTTCGGCGCTGTCGATCATCGGCACCAGCAGGGTCTGGGCACCCACATCGAGGTACTGCTTGACCAAGGCGGTGCGGCCTTCCACCGGGCGCACCACCGGGTGCACGGGGTAGGGCGCCACGGCGCGCAGTTGCGACAGCACGGTGCGCACATCGTTGGGGCCGTGCTCGGCATCCAGCAGCAGCCAGTCAAAGCCGCAGCCGGCCAGGGCCTCGGCCACGTTGTCGTCGGCCAGGCCGACCCACAGGCCGATCTGGGTCTGGCCCTGTTGCAGGGCGCGTTTGAACAGGTTGGGGCTCAGGGCTTGCATCGTTGGCCTCACACGAAACGGAAAGACACCGAGCCCAGCGGGCCGTAGTCGGCATGGAAGGCATCGCCGGCTTTGGCCGCTGTGGGCCGCGTGAACGAACCGGCCAGCACCACGTCGCCCGCGTTGAGCTGCTCGCCGTGCGGGGCGATCTTGTTGGCCAGCCAGGCCACGCCGGTGGCGGGGTGGTTCAGCACGGCGGCGGCCAGGCCGGTCTCTTCGATCACGCCGTTCTTGTGCAGCAGGGCGCCGACCCAGCGCAGGTCCACGTCCAGTGGCTTGACCGGGCGGCCGCCCAGCACCACGCCGGCATTGGCGGCAAAGTCGGAGATGGTGTCGAACACCTTGCGCGGGGCGCCGCTTTCGCGGTCGAACTGCTCGATGCGGGCATCGATGATCTCGATGGCGGGCACCACGTAGTCGGTGGCCGACAGCACTTCGAACAGGCTCACCTCGGGGCCCTTGAGAGGCTTGCCGAGGATGAAGGCCAGCTCCACCTCCACCCGCGGTGCGATGAAGCGGGCGGCCGGGATGTCGGTGCCGTTGTCAAAGAACATGTCGTCCATCAAGGGCGCGTAGTCGGGCTCGGTGATCTGGCTGGCCATCTGCATGGCGCGCGAGGTCAGGCCGATCTTGCGGCCCTTGATGCGGCGGCCGGCGGCCAGCTCGAGCTTGACCCACTCGCGTTGGATGGCGTAGCCGTCCTCGATCGTCATGGCGGGGTGGCGGGCCGAAAAATGGCGCAACGGGGCACGGGTTCGGCGCGCCTCTTGAAGCTCGCGGGCGAGCGATTGCAGGGTCTCTGGGGACAACATGGGTGTGCGTGCTGGGGGCGGGAGTGGGTTGGGCGAGGGGCTCAGGCGACGACGGGTGCCGTCAGCGGCTGCACGGGGAAGATGGCGTTGATCTGGCCGGTGCCCGAGCTGGGGAAGAACGGGGTCACCACCTCGACGCCAGCGCTGTAGGCATCCCAGCCCAGGGCGCCCAGCAGCATGGCGGTGTCGTGCATGAAGCCCTCGCCATGGCCCTTGTCGGCGTACTCGGGCAGCAGGGCGCAGAAGGTCTTCCAGTCGCCCTTCTTCCACATCTCGACCACATGGTGATCGAACTCTTCGAGGTAGGGGCTCCACATCTTGTGCATGTATTCTTCGGCCACGCCGTTCTGGGCAAAGCGGTGGCTCAGCGAGCCGCTGGCAAAGAAGGCCACCTTGCCGTCGTAGTCGCGTTCGACGGCCTCACGCATGGCGCGGCCCAGGCGAGCGCTGTCAGCCAGGTTGTGCACCGTGCACAAGGCCGACACCGACACCACCTTGAAGCGGCGGTCGGCGTTCATGTAGCGCATGGGTACCAGGGTCCCGTACTCCAGATTCAGTGTGGTGTCAGAGTGGGCGCGGGTGGGCACGCCGGCCGCTGTGGCCGCCCGGGCCAGCAGATCACCCAGAGCCGGGTTGCCGTCGTACTCGTACGGCATGTTCTTGATGAAGTGCGGCAGCTCGTTGCTGGTGTAGATGCCCTTGAAGTGCGCTGCGTTGTTGATGTGATAGCCCGAGTTGACCAGCCAGTGGGTGTCGAACACCACGATGGTGTCCACGCCCAGCTCACGGCAGCGGCGGCCGATTTCAAGGTGGCCGTCGATGGCAGGCTGGCGGCAGCCCTTGTGCGGGCCGTCCAGCTCGCTCAGGTACATCGAGGGGACGTGGGTGATCTTGGCGGCAAGCGCGAGTTGGCCCATGGTTGACTCCTTTGGTTGTGACTTGTTTCGTGGCAAAAAGATAGAAATTGATGACGCTGAGTTGCGCCGGAGGCGTCTGCAAGCCCCTGATTCAGAAGGCTGCGGAGCAAGCCATACCAGCAGACACCGCGGAGCTGGCTTTGCCAGGCCGCTGGTGTCGTCCCCTGGGGGATGGCGCCGCAGGCGACTCAGGGGGGCACATCAAACTCCCCAGTGGGGGATGTGGTGGCTGCCCAGCGACACGGCGATGTTCTTCGGTTCACAGAACACCTCGTAGCTCCAGGTGCCGCCCTCGCGCCCGGTGCCGCTGGCCTTGGTGCCGCCAAAGGGCTGGCGCAGGTCGCGCAC
>NZ_JBYTDE010000033.1:0-33701 GCF_058791075.1 Curvibacter sp. EU05-FHT14A10 | reverse complement strand
TCGCTAAGCACTGTTCTGTGCAGTCGAGCCCGCTAGTATACACAAAAAATCAGGCCCGAAACAAGAGTGGCTTCCCGAATGGGTCAATGCACTTTCTTGGGATGGTTCTCAATCCATTGCAAGACAGCATCCGCATAGAGTGAAGCCACGTCGCAACCTGTTTGATCTGCAATTTCTTGGAAGCAAGTTGGGCTTGTCACATTGATTTCGGTAACACAAGAGCCGATCACATCCACGCCGACCAGCAGCAGGCCACGAGCCAAGAGAATCGGGCCGAGGAATTCAGCAATTTCCCGATCACGTGCCGACAGAGGGCGCGCGACCCCCTTGCCACCGGCGGCAAGATTACCCCGCACTTCACCGCCTTGGGGTATGCGCGCAAGGCAATAGGGGACAGGCTGCCCCCCAATGATGAGCACGCGTTTGTCGCCGTCCGCAATCTCGGGCAGATACCGCTGGACCATCACAGAAACAGCGCCATCTTGATTCAATGTCTCAATGATGCTGCCAAGGTTCAGCCCATCATGTCCAACTCTAAAGATCCCCATGCCGCCCATGCCATCCAAGGGCTTGAGGATCACATCGCCATGTTCGGCATGAAAGCGCCGAATCTCAGTGGCATCACGCGTGACAAGCGTTGGGCCGATCAACTGAGGAAACTCCATGATGGCCAGCTTCTCTGGGTGATCTCTCAACGCCGCCGGCTTGTTGAGAACACAGGCGCCCTCGCGCTCCGCCTGCTCCAACAAGTGAGTTGCATAGAAATACTCGGAATCAAACGGAGGATCCTTGCGCATCAACACGGCATCAAAGTCTCGCAGCGCATGATTTTCCGGTGGCTGGGCATTGAACCAGGCCTCGGACTGCCCGGTCAGCACGATCTGCCGGACCTTGGCAGTGACCACCCCACCACTGCGCCAGCTGACGTCGCCAGGCTCGCAAGCGGAGATCACATGCCCACGGCGCTGCAACTCCCGCATCATCACGAAAGTTGTGTCCTTGTAGATCTTGAAGCTCTCCAAGGGGTCTGCAACGAAAAGAATGTTCACTTTGGGTTCCTGAAATGCCGAGCGCAAGAAAACCAAGGCTCGCGACGACGTCCATAACGACATGCCGGGAAAGAACATCAGTTTGATTCCATCCCGGCCACTTTGTCGGCGGCCCCCGTCGTCAAATCCAGAGAAGAACCTGCGCTGTGCGGCACGCCACCATTGCGTGGATTGTGGCAGTGCCGCAAAAATTCTGCAGGGTGCGCTGATGCGCGCGTCAGATTTCGATCTTGCTGCCCAACTCAACGACCGAGTTGTTGGGCAAATTGAGGAAGTCGGCCGCAGCGCTGGCGTTTCGGTGCATCTGTGCAAACAATTTCTCACGCCATGCCGCCATGCCACTGCCAATGGTTGGAATGACGGTGTCCCGCGACAGGAAATAGCTGGTCGCCATGGCTTCGAAAACACAGCCACGCGACCGGATCTGCGCCAACGCCTTGGGTACATCCGGGTCGTTCTTGAACCCGTAATTGATCACCACCTGCCAACAATCGTGTCCCAAGGGTTCGATCTCGACCCGCTTGTCCAGCCCGATCCATGGCACCTCGTGGTTGCGAACCGTAACAAAGAGGTTGTGTTGGTGCAAGACCTTGTTGTGCTTCAGGTTGTGCAGCAAGGCATTCGGCACAGTCCCGACATCCGACGTCAAAAACACGGCCGTACCTTCCACCCGCACGGGTGGGCTGACAAAGACAGACTCCAGAAAAGAACGCAGATCCAGAGAATCCGCCCGCAACGCAGCACTCATCAGTCGGCGGCCTTCCTTCCAAGTGGTCATCACGAGGTATAGAACCAACGCAAATGCCAGAGGGAACCAGCCACCTTGCAAAATCTTGAGTGAGTTTGAGGCCACGAAGCCGATGTCGACCGTGAAGAAGAAGCCCGTCGACGCGATGCAAAGCGGCAGCGGATAACCCCAGCCATAACGGATCACGTAGAAGGTCAGGATGGTCGTGATGCACATCACCAGACTGACAGAGATGCCATAGGCAGCCGCCAGAGCTGACGAGGATCCGAAGAGTGTCACGGCCAGAATCACCCCAGCCAGCAACATCCAGTTGATCGCAGGGATGTAAATCTGTCCGGTGTCCTTGATCGAGGTGTGAAGCACGGAGAGGCGAGGCAGAAAGCCCAGCTGAATGGTCTGCTTGGTGGCAGAAAACGCCCCCGAGATCAGGGCCTGAGACGCGATCACCGTGGCCATCGTGGCCAGGGCAACGATGGGCAGCAGGGCCCATTCAGGCGCCAGAAGGAAGAACGGGTTCTCCGCGGCCGATGGATCCCGCAGGACCAGAGCACCCTGGCCAAAGTAGTTGAGCATCAACGACGGCATGACCAGACCAAACCAAGCAATCTGGATCGGCTTCTTGCCGAAGTGACCCATGTCGGCATACAAAGCCTCGGCACCAGTCGTACAAAGGAAAACCGCCCCCAGGGTGATGAACGCCAGCCCGTAATGCTCGATCGCAAAATGAATCGCGTAGCCGGGCCAGATGGCCTTGAGCACGGAGGGGTTTTGAACAATGGCTGGCACACCCATGACAGCAATCGAAAGAAACCAGACCACGGTGATCGGTCCGAAGAACTTGCCGATATCGCCCGTGCCACGCCGCTGGACCAGAAACAACAGCACCAACACAGCAAGAGAAATGGGCACCACATAGGGCTTGGCAGCCGGTGTGAGAATTTCCAAGCCCTCGACAGCAGACAACACCGAGATGGCCGGCGTGATGATCCCGTCGCCAAAGAACAGGGCCACACCGAAGACACCGGCCATCACCAAAAGATGCCTGGCTTTCGGACGATCCTTCACCGACAAAGAGGCCAGGGCCAGCAAGGCCATCAAGCCCCCCTCGCCGTGGTTGTCTGCCCGCATGATCAGCGCCACATACTTGATGGACACCACCACCGTCAGTGTCCAGAAAAACAGCGACAGCACGCCCAGCACGTTATCTGGTGTGATGGGCACATGCCCACTGATAAACACCTCCTTGAACGCGTAAAGACAGCTGGTTCCGATATCGCCGTAAACGACACCAATAGCGCCAAGCGTGAGCGCCGCGAGAGAGGATTTAGAAGCTGACACAAAAAACGCCCCACCCACAAGGGGCGAGGCCTGTTGCCTGAGGGACCGCTATTGTGCTCTGCAGGCTCAATCGCGCAAGCGGGCAAGCCCCCCTAATCCGCAGGGCAGCAGCAGCTCTGTTGCAGCGCAGCAACTTCCGACCAGCGCCAGTTGCGGCGGCACTGGAAATCAGGCATAGACCTCGGCATTCGGATCTGTGGCCTCCAGCTCATAGCTGCTGGCCAGCATGGCCAAACGGGCAACAACGCCATACATATAGAAGCGATTTGGTGCACTCGCACCCGGCTTCATACCGGGTTGCGGCAGGTGGGTACTGTGCTCGAATGCCAGGGGAACAAAACTGGCCCCGGGCGCATTGAGGTTCTCATCCACACCCCGGTCGGCATGAATGCGGTAGAAACCACCGACCACATAGCGATCCATCATGTAGACCACGGGTTCGGCCACGCTGTCGTTCACGCGTTCGTTGGTCAGCACACCTTCCTGAATGATCACTTCATTGACGGTCTGACCGTCTTTGATCATGTTCATCTTGTTCTTGGTCTTGCGGTTCAGCGCATCCAGGTCTTTCACGTCTCGCACGGTCATGATGCCCATGCCATAGGTGCCGTTGTCCGCCTTGACCACCACAAAAGGCTTCTCGTTGATGCCGTATTCCTTGTACTTGCGCTTGACCTTGGACAGCAAGGCATCCACGTTGCTGCGCAGGCATTCGATGCCCTGATCAGCCGAGAAATCGACGTCGCCACACTTGGCAAACATGGGGTTGATCAACCAGGGATCGATGCCCAGCATCTTTCCAAAACGCTTGCTGATGTCTTCGTAACTCTGGAAATGATTGCTCTTGCGGCGTACCGACCAGCCCGCATGCAATGGCGGCAGCAGGTACTGCTCGTGCAGGTCCTCCAGGATGCCCGGAGCACCGGCCGACAAGTCGTTGTTCAACAAAATGGTGCAGGGGTCGAAGTCCTTCAGGCCCAGACGATGCTGACTGCGGATCACCGGCTCCAAGGTGACCTGCTCACCACCAGGCAGGTCGATCACCGTGGTTTCCTTGATCTCCGGGCTGATCGAGCCGACACGGACGTTCAGCCCAGCCATGTGGAAGATTCGCTGGAGCTGCACCACGTTGCTCAGGTAGAACGTGTTGCGGGTGTGGTTCTCCGGGATCACCAACAGGTTCTTGGCCTCAGGGCAGATCTTCTCGATCGCCGCCATGGCCGCCTGCACCGCCAGCGGCAACATCTCGGGTGTCAGGTTGTTCCAGCCCCCCGGGTACAGATTGGTATCCACCGGCGCCAGCTTGAAACCTGCGTTACGGATGTCCACCGAGGTGTAGAACGGTGGCGTGTGCTCCATCCACTCCAGACGAAACCAGCGCTCAATGGCTGGCGTCGAGTCGAGGATGCGCTGCTCGAGTTCATTGATCGGGCCTGTCAGCGCCGTGATGAGATGCGGAACCATGCGGGCCCTTGTGCGGAGGTGTAGAAACTGAAGAAAGGCAGAACTGGAACGATATGGGGCTGTGTCAGGGCTTTGCAAGCCCCCATCCAGCCAAACAACAGCCGGACAAGCGAATCAGGTGCGGATCTCGCCTTCACCCAACACAATCCATTTCAGCGAGGTCAGGCCCTCGATGCCCACCGGGCCACGGGCATGGAACTTGTCCGTGCTGATGCCGATTTCGGCGCCGAGACCATATTCAAAGCCATCGGCAAAACGGGTGCTGGTATTGACCATCACACTGGCCGAATCCACCTCACGCAAAAACTGCTGGGCATGCACATGGTCACGCGTCAGGATGGCTTCGGTGTGGTGCGAGGAGTAACGATTGATGTGAGCAATGGCTTCATCCACGCCGGCCACCACCTTCACGCTGATGATGGGTGCCAGGTACTCCTCCGACCAATCCTGCTCAGAGGCCTCGACCAGGTGAGCGCCGGGCACAGCGGCCAGCATCGCCAGGGCTTCTGCATCGCAACGCATCTCGACCCCCTTCTGTGCAAACACGGCCCCGATGCGCGGCAGAAAAGCCGGCGCGATACTGCGGGCCACCAGCAGGCTTTCGCTCGCATTGCAAGGGCTGTACTTCTGGGTCTTGGCGTTGTCGGTCACCTTGATGGCCAGGTCAAGATCGCAAGGATCGTCCACATACGTGTGGCAATTGCCGTCCAGGTGCTTGATGACGGGCACCTTGGCCTCGCGGCTGATGCGCTCGATCAAGCCCTTGCCGCCACGTGGAATGATCACGTCCACGTACTCGGGCATGGCAATCAATTGCCCCACCGCCTCGCGGTCGGTGGTTTGCACCAGTTGCACGGCATGCGTGGGCAAGCCGGCCTCCGCCAGTGCCTGCTCTACCAGGCGCGCCAGCGCCTTGTTGGATTCGATGGCCTCAGAGCCTCCGCGCAAGATGCAGGCATTGCCACTCTTGATGGACAGGCTGGCAGCTTCGATGGTCACGTTGGGCCGGCTCTCGAAGATCATGCCGAACACACCGATCGGCACCCGCATTTGCCCCACACGGATGCCACTGGGCTGCTGCTTCATGCCCAGGACCTCACCAATGATGTCGGGCATGGCTGCCAACTGCTCGCAACCTTCGGCACAGGTGTCCAGCACCTTGGGGGTCAACTTCAGGCGGTCCACCATCGGAGCCGACAGGCCTGCGGCGGTGGCCCGCTCCAGGTCGCGTGCATTGTCGAGCGCCAGCGCGGCGGTGTTTTCACGCAGCAGTCGAGCCAGGGCCTTCAAGGCCTTGTTCTTGGTGGCAGACGAGGCACGCGCCATGCTGGCAGAGGCCACCTTGGCCTGCAAACCGAGGGTCTGGGTGTATTCGGCAACATTCAGGGCATTCATGGCCCCATTTTGCCGCAAAGCACTGCGGCAGGCCGCGCCCGTCAAGGGTGGGTGTCAAGGACGACAGAGCGAGCAGACCATCATGGCCAGGCGCTGCAGGGCCTGCCAGTTGTCGCTTGGCCAATCCGGGCGCTTCAGGCCTTTGACAATGCCATCCACCCGATGAGCGGCCTGCAACAGGTCGGCCAGCTCATGTGAGGCCAGGCGTGGGATCACCCGTTCAAAGAGACGCTCGCGCGGGCCCCACACCCGTTGCTCCCGCAAGGCCATGGGCAACGGACGCCCGGCCACCACCGCATCTTTGACCCGCTTGAGGGCACGAATGTCCTCGGCCAGCGTGTAATGCACCAGCACCTCGGCCTCGCCTTCGGCACGCAGGCCGTCCAGCATCCGCTGCACCCGGCCGGCACGGCCAGACAGCACCGATTCGGACAACTTGAACACGTCATACCGCGCCACGTTCAACACCGCGCTCTCCACCTGGGCCGCCGTCAATTCGCCTGCGGGATACAGCAAGGCCAGCTTCTGGATCTCCTGGTGTGCCGCCAACAAATTGCCTTCCACCCGGTCAGCAAAGAACTGCAAGGTGCGCTGCCCCTCTTCGCCTGCCGCCACGCGCTGACTCTGCTGTTGCAGGCGCTGGGCAATCCACGCCGGCAAGGCCTGGCGCTCGACGGGCTCCAGAGCGATGGTGACGCCTTGCTGCTCGAGCGCCGTGAACCATGCCCCCGTCCGTGTCGCCTTGTCCAGGCGCGGCAGGATGAAAATCGTGAGCGTGCTGTCGTTGCCTGCAGCCGCCTGCGCGAGTTGTTGGATCGCAGGGCTGCCCTCTTTGCCCGGCTTGCCGGAAGGGATGCGCACCTCCACGATCTGCCGCTCGGCAAACAGACTCAGCGAGCCGCCTGCCGCCAGGACCTCACTCCAGTCGAAGTGGGCCCCTGCCACGGTGTAGCTGCTGCGCTCGGTATAGCCCTGCGCACGTGCCGCAGCCCGGATCGCATCAGCCGCTTCCTGCTGCTGCAAGGGCTCGTCACCATGCAGGATGTAGAGCGAGCGAAGACCTTTGGCCAGGTGGTTCTGCAGTTGCGCGAAAGCCAGTTGCATGAAACCCTGCCTTCAAAGCTCGCGCACCGCCGCCAGGCGTCGCATGAGCTGCTGCACCACGTCGGTCTGCATGCTCTTGTAAAGCAAGGCTTCTTCGGTTTCCTTGGCCAGGGCCAGGGTTTCGCTGTAGTTGATGTCGCGTTGTTGCAGGATTTCGGTCGGGGCAATCAGCTCCTTGCCCTGCAAGGTGCGCAGCTTGAACCGCACTCGCACCCGCAGCTGAAACTGCCGCACCTGACCCGAGGCGTTCAAGGCCACCACCACTTTCTCGCGCTGGTCCGACAACAGGTCGATGATCACCTGCGCCGTCTCCATCTGCCGGGCATCCCGGATCACCTGAAGTTTGTCCAGCGACTCCAGGTTTCGGCGCAGCTCTTCAGACAGTGGTGAGTTGGGCTGGCCATTGATGAACACGCGCTCGAAGACGAAGTCGGGCGCCCGGCGCAGCTGAAAGCCGCAACCAGTCAGCAACAGGCCCACAGGCCAGATCAGGGCGGTGCGGCGCAGCACGTCAGACCACCAGGTTGACGAGACGACCTGGCACCACCACCACCTTCTTGGGGGCCGCGCCGTTGGCCAACTTGACAAACACCTCGCTGGCCAAGGCGATGCCTTCGATGGCCGCCTTGTCTGCTGTGGCCGGCACGAGGATGGAGCCGCGCAGTTTGCCGTTGATCTGCAGCATCAGTTCGATTTCGTCTTGCTGCAGAGCCGCCTCGTCCACCTGGGGCCAGGCGGCGTCGAGCAAATCACCCAGCGAGCCGGCATAACCCAGCTCGGTCCAGAGGCTGTGCGCCACATGGGGAGTGGCGGGGTAGATGCAACGCAGCAGGATGCCGAAGCCTTCGATCAGGGCCACCTGGGCACCCGGGCAGTCCATGGCCTTGAAATCTTCCAAGGCATTGAGCATCTTCATGGCGCCCGACACCACGGTGTTGTACTGCATGCGCTGGTAGTCGTAATCCACCTGCTTGAGCACGGTGTGCACCTCCAGGCGCAGCGCCTTGGCCTCTTTGCCGAACACCACCTCACCCAGCGAGCTGGCCTGGGCGGTGCTGGCATTGGCGGCCTCGACATTGATCGCCAGCAGCTTGCTGCCAAAATTCCAGACGCGGCGCAGGAAGCGGTAACTGCCCTCCACGGCAGCATCGTTCCACTCCAGGGTGGCTTCGGGCGGCGCCGTGAACATGGTGTACAGCCGTGCGGTGTCGGCGCCGTAGCGCTCAATCAGGTCCTGCGGATCCACACCGTTGTTCTTGCTCTTGCTCATGGTGCCCACCCCCTCGTAGTCGATGGAGGTGCCCACGGGCAGGTCGCCCACGGCATTCTTGAGTTTGGCGCCGACGATCTTGCCGCCTTCGTCGAGCACATGCTCCACGTCGTGGGGCCAGAAATACTCCTTGCCGCCCTTTTCGGTGCGACGAGAGTAGATGTGGTTGAGCACCATGCCCTGCGTCAGCAGCTTGGTGAAGGGCTCGTCCACCTTCACCAGGCCCAGGTCGCGCATCACCTTGGTCCAGAAACGGGCGTACAGCAAGTGCAGGATGGCGTGCTCGATGCCGCCGATGTACTGGTCCATCGGCATCCAGTAATTGGCGCCTTCGGCCACCATGGCCTCGCTGTTCTTCGGATCGCAGTAGCGCATGAAGTACCACGACGAGTCCACAAAGGTGTCCATGGTGTCGGTTTCACGGCGCGCCGGCTGGCCGCAAACCGGGCAAGTCACACCGGCATGGAAGCCTTCATGCTTGTGCAGCGGATTGCCCGACCCATCGGGGATGCAGTCCTGCGGCAGCACCACGGGCAGGTCTTTTTCGGGCACCGGCACCGGGCCATGTTCAGGGCAGTGGATGATCGGGATCGGCGTGCCCCAGTAGCGTTGGCGGCTCACACCCCAATCGCGCAGGCGCCAGGTGGTCTTCTTCTCGCCCAGGCTCTTGTCGGCCAGGGCCGAAGCCACGGCATTCACGCAATCGGCAAACTTCAGGCCGTCATACGGGCCCGAATTGATCATCATGCCGCGCTGCTTGTCACCATACCAGTCGTGCCATTGGGTGCTGTCGTACACCTCACCCTCAACCTGCACCACCTGACGGATCGGCAACTGGTACTTGAGAGCAAACGCAAAATCGCGCTCATCGTGGGCAGGCACCCCCATCACCGCGCCGTCGCCGTAGCTCATGAGCACATAGTTGCCGACCCAAACGGCCACCGATTCGCCGGTCAAGGGATGGATCACGCTCAGGCCCGTGGGCAAGCCCTTCTTTTCCTGTGTCGCCAACTCGGCTTCGGTGGTGCCACCCGACTTGCATTCTTCAATGAAGGCCTGCAGCGCCGCATCGCCACGCGCAGCATGCTGCGCCAAGGGGTGCTCGGGGGCCACGGCGCAAAAGGTCACGCCCATGATGGTGTCGGCCCGGGTGGTGAAGACATACAGCTTGCCGTCACCGATCAACTGGCCGTCATCACCGCGGATGTCATGCGGGAAGGCAAAACGAACCCCCTCGCTCTTGCCGATCCAGTTTTCCTGCATCAGACGCACACGTTCGGGCCAGCCCGGCAGGTGGTTCTGCACCTGGTCGAGCAACTCGGCAGCGTAGTCGGTGATCTTGAGGTAGTAGCCAGGGATTTCACGCTTTTCCACCAGGGCGCCGGTGCGCCAGCCACGGCCATCGATCACCTGCTCGTTGGCCAACACGGTCTGGTCCACCGGGTCCCAGTTCACCGTCTGGGTCTTGCGATAGGCAATGCCCTTTTCGAGCATCTTCAGGAACAGCCACTGGTTCCACTTGTAGTAGCTCGGATCGCAGGTGGCCACCTCTCGGCTCCAGTCGATGGCCAAGCCCATCGCCTGCATCTGCTTCTTCATGTAGGCGATGTTGTCGTAGGTCCACTGCGCCGGCGGAACGCCGTTCTTCAAGGCGGCATTCTCGGCTGGCAGGCCGAAGGCATCCCAGCCCATGGGCATCAGCACGTTGTAGCCGTTCATGCGCAGGTAGCGCGTCAACATGTCGTTGATGGTGTAGTTGCGCACATGGCCCATGTGCAGTTTGCCGCTGGGGTAAGGCAGCATGGAGCAGGCATAGAACTTTTTCTTGCCGGCCTGTTCGGTCACGCGGTAGGCGTCGCGGGCAGTCCAATGGCCATGCGCAGCGCGCTCGACCTCAATGTGGTTGTACTTTTCTTGCATGGAATACTCTGTGGCGACCACGGTTGCCGCCGGTTGGAGGAGCAAGCCCAGCGGCTTGCGATGGGTGGATTTTAGGCGCTAGCGGGCCAGGCCCGGGCCGCCGGGCAACGCAGGCCCGCTCAGGGATGGTGGCCGCGGATCCGCCACAAAGCCAATGCGACTCAAGCCGGCGTTTTGGGCCAGGCCCAGCAGCTCGACCACCCGACCATACGGCACGCGGGCATCGGCCCGCAACTGCACCTCGATCTGCGGGTCTTCCTGGGCCAACTCATGAAGCCGCTGTGCAGCAGCCAAATCGGTCAAGGGGGCCTCGTTGAGGTAGATCTGCCCGCCGGTATCCAAGGCCAGCGACACCGAGCGGTGGCTCTGCACCGGCTGGGCCGCCTCGGAGTGGGGCAGATCGAGGCGCAGGCTGCTGGCCAACAAGGGCGCTGTCAGGATCAGAATCACCACCAACACCAGCATCACATCCACCAGGGGGGTGACGTTGATGTCACTCAGGGGGCGAGAGGTCTCCACCCGCTCAAGGCGACCGAAGCTCACGGCAGCGCCTTCTCAAGCAACAATTCACGCAGATCGCGGGCAAAGCCTTCCAGATCGGCTTCGATGGCCGCAATCAGGCGGCCCATCACGTTGTAGGCCAGCAGCGCTGGTATCGCCACCCCCAGCCCGGCAGCCGTCATCACCAGGGCCTCGCCCACCGGGCCGGCGACCTGATCGAGGGTCAAGGTGCGAACGCCGGCCAACGCAGTCAAGGCATGGAAAATGCCCCACACGGTGCCCAGCAAACCCACAAAAGGCGCGGTGGACGCCACTGTGGCCAGCAGCACCTGCCCCCACTGCAAGCGACGCAGAACCCCATGCAAGGCATCACGAAGGTGGCGGGTGAGTTGCTGCTCACGCGAGCCTGCGCCCGCCAGCGAGCCCGCGGGGCTCAGGGAGGTCGCCGCCTCCACCAAGGGCAGCAAGGCGCGATCACGGTCCAGCGCCGCCAGATGGGCCAAGGCCTGGTCCATGCCTTGAGCCTGCCAGAACACAGCAGTGGCTCGGGGCACATCGCCCCGGGCGCGCCACAAGACCCAGGCCTTGCGGAGAATCACCACCCAGCTGGCCACCGACATCAGCAACAGCAGGACCGCCACGCCGCGCGTGAGCAGGTCGCCATCACCAAGCAATTGCAGGCTGCCCATGGGCGGGGCCGATCAGTTCAGGCCCAGCACATCGAACATGTCGAACAGGCCGGCCTGCTGGGACGCCAGGAAGCGCACCGCCCGCAAGCTGCCCTGGGCATAGGTCGAACGGCTGGACGATTTGTGCGTCACCTCGATGCGCTCTCCGATGCCGGCAAACAGCACCGTGTGGTCGCCGACGATGTCGCCACCACGCACGGTCGCAAACCCGATCGAGGACGGATCGCGCTCACCGGTCACGCCTTCACGGGCATAGACCGCGCAATCCTTGAGATCTCGGCCCAGGGCATCGGCGATCACTTCGCCCATCTTGAGGGCGGTGCCCGACGGGGCATCCACCTTGTGGCGATGGTGAGCCTCGATGATCTCGATGTCGTAGCCCGTCGACAGGGCCTTGGCGGCCATCTGCAGCAGCTTGAGCGTGACGTTCACGCCCACGCTCATGTTGGGGGCCATCATGATGGCGATGTCGCGGGAGATCTCTGCGATCTCGGCCTTCTGGGAATCAGAGAAGCCCGTGGTCCCGATGACGGCCTTGACCCCGAGTTCACGACAGACCTTCAGATGGGCCAGCGTGCCTTCAGGACGGGTGAAGTCGATCAGCACCTGCGCACTCTGCAAGCCCGCGCGCAAATCCGAGGTGATGTGGATACCACTGCCCTGCCCCAGGTAAGCCGTCGCATCAGTGCCCAGAGCCGGGCTCGTCGGCACGTCCAGCGCGCCCGCCAGAACACAGTCATCGGCAGCCTGAACCGCCTCCAGCAACATGCGGCCCATGCGGCCCGAAGCGCCAGCAATGGCGATCTTGTGCAAAGCAGCACTCATCTTCTCAATATCCTGTCTGTCGAAAAAAAGAACCCCGGGCAGTGCCCGCGACCGCATCAGCGACGGGTAGGCTCGAGTGGCGGATAGCTGGCCGGCAAAGGTGAATCGTCCACCTGGGTGCTGGCGCTGACACTGCGTTTGGGCACGGGAAACTTGCTCAGTTGCTCGTCAGTGGCTTCCAGAGGTGGAATCTTCTTGGATTTGGTACGCGAGTCCAGAGTGGCCACAAACTCGGCTTCGCTGGGCATTTCATCGCCTTCGAAGCGATCAAGCGCATCGCCCTTGAAATAGACGCTGAGGCGACGCGATTGCGGCTCCACCCCCTGGCGACGCAAGGTGAACACATAGTCCCAGCGATCAGAATGGAACACGCTGACGACCAGTGGGGTGCCCAGCACCTCCTTGACCTGCTGCCGGGTCATGCCCGGCTGCAAGGCGGCAACCTGCTCCTTGGACACGAAATTGCCCTGGACAATCTCGATCCGATAAGGTGTGACGGCCGTGGCGATGCGGCTGCCAGCGCCGTCGAACGAACCACAGGCCACGACACCGGCACACAGTGCCAGCGACAAACTCAGCCGGGCGCTTCGAGGGGAATAAGCAGACATGGGTCGGGAGGTAGCGATATGATCGGCCCATTGTAGCGGCTGGGCCTGTCAGAGCGGGTTGGTACGCTGGCGGAAGGACCCTTGCATGGCCAATATCGAAGAACTGAAAAATACCGGGCTCAAAGCCACGCTGCCCCGCCTCAAGATCCTGGAGCTGTTCCAGAAAGGGCGCCAACGTCACATGACGGCCGAGGACGTGTTTCGCGTTTTGTTGCAAGAGCAATCGGACATCGGGCTGGCCACCGTCTACCGGGTGCTCACCCAGTTTGAGCAGGCCGGCATTCTGAGCCGAAGTCATTTTGAAAGTGGCAAGGCGGTCTACGAACTCAACGAAGGTCAGCACCACGATCACCTGGTCTGCACCAGCTGTGGCAAGGTCGAGGAGTTCTATGACGCCGAGATCGAACGACGTCAGCAAATGGTGGCCAAAGCCAAACACTGGCTGCTGCAGGACCACGCCATGTCGCTGTACGGCCTTTGCGCCAACTGCGCCAGCGACAAACGCTGAACGCCAGACCCGAATCCGGCCGAGACCCTAGCGGGCCTGAATAGGATCAGCCCTCTTGCTCCATGGCTCGGCGGTGCCGCTCGACAAACTCCTGATAGGTGTCGATGCCGCGCAACTGGAGAATCGTGTTGCGCACGGCGGCTTCCACCAAGACCGCGATGTTGCGACCGGCCACCACCTGGATCACCACTTTGCGCACCGGTACGCCCAGCACGTCCTGGGTCAGGGGCTCGTAGGGCAGGCGTTCGTAGTCGCGCTCCAGGGTTTCCTTGCGGACCAGGTGCACAATGAGCTTGAGCCGCATCTTGCGCCGCACCGCGGTCTCGCCAAAGATTCCGCGGATGTCGAGCAGGCCGATGCCCCGCACCTCCAGCAGGTTCTGCAGCAGTTCCGGACAACGCCCTTCGATGGTGGTCTGATTGATGCGATAGAGATCCACAGCATCATCGGCCACCAGACCGTTGCCCCGCGAGATCAGCTCCAGACCCAGCTCGCTCTTGCCCAGGCCGGACTCACCCGTGATCATCACCCCGAGTCCCAGGATGTCCATGAACACCCCGTGCATGGAGGTGCGATCTGCAAAATGCTTGGACAAATAGGCCCGCAGCACGTCGATCACAAATGCCGATGACTCCTGGGTGGCAAACATCGGGATCTGTGCACGCTCGCACATCGACAGCAAGGCATCGGGTGCAGACTGACCGTCGGCCAGCACCAGCACCGGCGGCTCCAGGGTCACGATACGGGAAATGCGGCGAGCACAATCCTCCGGGGTGGCATTGGTCAGGTAAGCGATCTCCCGCTCACCCAGAATCTGCACCCGATAAGGATGGATGTAATTGAGGTAACCCACGAGATCGGCACCCGATCGGGCGGCCCGGACCACCACCTCATCAAAGCGGCGCTCCGAAGCCCCCAGGCCGGCCACCCATTCCCATTTGAGAATGGAGCGGAATTCCTCGAAGAGGACATCCGCGCTGACGACATTGGGTTTCACGACAGAGACTGCCTCAAAGCCATCAGGCCGGCTGGGTGGATTGCCAGGTGGCAATCATCTGGTGCAGCTCGGTCGCATCGGTGCAGGCCTTGATCCGTTCACGCAAAGGGGCATCGCTGAGCAGCTCGGCAATCTCGGACAGGATTTCCAGGTGTTTCTGAGTCGCTGCCTCGGGCACCAGCAGGAAGATCAACAGGCCCACGGGCTGCTCATCGGGGGCATCAAAACCGATTGGGTTGGCCAACTGGAACACCGCGGCCATCGGGAACTTGAGCCCCTTGATGCGCCCATGCGGAATCGCCACGCCGTGCCCCAGCCCAGTGGAGCCCAGGCGTTCGCGTGCAAACAGGCTGTCGGTGATCAATGCACGGCTGAGGCCGTGAAGGCTCTCGAACAACAGGCCGGCTTCTTCAAATGCACGCTTCTTGCTGGTGGCGTCGACGCACACAAGCACTTGAGCAGCGGGGAGGATGGACGCGAGACGGTTCATGGTGAGTTAGGGCGGATTATGCACCGGTCGTCCAGCTTCGGCGAAAAACCGCAATCAGCCTGCAACTGACAAGAAAAAAGCCGCTGATTTGCAACAGCGGCTTCGGGGATCTTGTCAGCACTCAAAATGTCTGGCAAGCAGCCTCACATCAGGCGTTTGGCTGGGTCGTGATGGTGGTCCTGCATCCGGTCCTTGTGACGAACAACCTGACGATCCAGCTTGTCCATCAACTCGTCTACCGCTGCGTACAGATCCTCATGGGAACTCTCGGCAAACATGTCGTTGCCCTTGACGTGGACATTGCACTCGGCGCGTTGGCGGCGCTGCTTTTCCTTTTGCTTTTCAACAGTGAGTAAAACCTTCACATCAACCACCTGATCAAAATGTCGGGTGATCCGGTCCAGCTTGGTCGTCACATAACTACGCAAGGCGGGTGTAACTTCGAGGTGATGACCGCTGATCGTCAAGTTCATGAGTAGCCTCCTGTGCACTCTGGGTTGAAAACGCCACCTTTCAGGGTGGATGGCGAACCTCAAATTCGGTGAACCTGAATTCACTATGCGCCCGCAAAACCCGAATTGCAATGGCTTTTCATCAAGCCGTCACGGGTTTTTGAGCCAACTCGGGAAAGCCCTCAGAAGCCCCTCCACGGCACACGGATGAGGCCTTGACGCGACCTCAGAAGGGCGGCAAATTCAGTCAGTTGACCCGCTCGAAAAACGGCTTTTCCGGGCGGGCGGGCGGGCCAGAATTCGGCCCACTGGCGTCAGAGACCCCGGGCCGGGGCCATGACTTCAGCTCAGAACGAACTGCGCCTTGCCAGCGGCCTTGGCCTGGTACATGGCGGCATCCGCCCGCGACAGCAACAGCTCGGCCGACAAAGCGACACCGCCCGAATCACCCCCGGTGACGGCGACTCCGATGCTCGCGGCCAGGGTCAGCTCTCGCCCACCCAGCACAACAGGCACGGCCAACTCGGCAAGCAGCTTGCGGGCGACCAAGGCAGCATGGGCCGCCGGATGCGCCAGCCCCTCGAGGATGACGGTGAACTCATCGCCGGCCAAACGCGCCACCGAATCGGTCTCGCGCACAGCCGACTGAACCGTGCGGGCGAAATGACGCAGCACGGCATCGCCGAAGTCGTGCCCGTAGGTGTCGTTGTAGAGCTTGAACCCATCAAGGTCGAGAAACATCAGCGCCAGGCCCGTGCCCTGACGCCGCACCCGGGCCAAGGCCTCCACCAGACGCTGCAGAAACGCGCGCCGGTTGGGCAAGCCTGTCAGGGCATCGTGGCTGGCTTCATGCTGCAGACGTTGTTGCAACTGATACTGCTCGGTCACATCCTGGGCCAGGATGTAGAAGCCGTAGGGCGGACGCGACATGGCGGTGTCCGGGATGAAGTTGGTGTGTACCCGGATCTCACCCCGCCGGGTGTTCAGTCTGGAATCAAAACTGACCATCTCACCCGCCTGCACTCGCTGCAAGGGTTCGAGCTGCGCCGCCAGCACCGCACCATCCATGAACCCATCCAGAGACTGCCCCACGATCTGAGCCACCGGCACACCAAACCAATCTTGATACGCCTGGTTGTTGAACTGGTAGATGCGGTTGCCGTCCACATAGGCGATCAGCGCAGGCATGTTGTCGGCCAACAGGCGCAAACGGGTGCGACTTTCCAGCAACTCGCGCTCGACCGCCTTGCGAGCCGAGATATCGTGCAAAAACGCATGCATGCGCACCTGCCCGTGAAAGCGATTCACCCCCAACGAGACTTCAGAAGGGAACAAGCGACCGTCGCGATGCTGGGTCTGCACCTCCAGCCGCCCACCCCCCATGCGGTCAAGCCCCTCCGCCCGAAGGCGCTCAAAAGCCACCTGGTAGCGCGGCACCACCCCCTGCGGTACCAGCAGATCAAAGACGCTGCGCCCAATGGCCTCATCACGTCGCCAACCGAAGGTATCGGTGGCTGCCTCGTTCCAGGCAGTCACCCGGCCACATGGATCCACCTCGATGAAGGCATCGGTGGCATGGGCCAGGGTGGCCCTGAACAGCTCTTTTTCATGCTCCAGCGCCACCTGGGCCGCCTGGCGGCGGTCCACCTCGGTGCTGAGGCGCGCATTGGCCTCGCTGAGCTCCTGGGTCCGGAGCTCAACCCGATGTTCCAGCTCCAGCTGCAACACCGCCAACGCCTGTTCTGAGGCCTTGCGAGCAGTGATGTCGGTGGCCACCAGCACAAAACCGGCCTCGGCATCCCGCTCTGCCGCCAGACGCGAAACACCCACCAGAGACCAGGCCAACGACCCATCGGGGCGCAGAAAGAGCAACTCCTGAGGCGACGCGCTCGCATCGGGGCGCAGCAGATCATGCAAATGGCGCAGCACCCGATCCTTGTCAGGCGGAAACAACACCGATTCCAGCGGCTCGCCAGCCAGGCTGTCGGCACTGCAGCCCAGCAGTTGAGCCATTTGCCCGTTCACACGCAACCAACGCCATTGCGGCGAAACCAAGGCCATGCCAACCGAGGCCTGGGCAAAGGTGCGCTCAAACTGAGCTGCCGAGAGGTTGGCACGCCGATCCGCTTCCACCCCTCGGAAATACTGCTCCACCAGGGCAGCGAAATCCTGCAGATCCTGGGCCTCTGACGCACCGAAGGGCCGCGGCTGGCGATCGATCAGGCACAAGGCGCCCAAGGGGTGTCCAGCCAAGGACCGGATGGGGCAGCCCGCATAAAAGACCAGCCCAGGCGACCCTGCGACCAGGGGATTGGCCATGAACCGGGCATCCTCACGGGCATCGCTGATCACAAAAGGTTCGTCATGCAGGATGGTGTGGCCGCAGAAGGAATGCTCCCGGGGCAAAGTGCGAGGCGTCTCCCCATGGGCGGACTTGGTCCACTGCAGCTCTGCCGCTACCAGGTTGACCATGGCGATCGGCACCTGGAAATGCCGGGCCGCCAGGCGGGTGATGCGATCCAACTCGGGGACCGACGCCAGATCACAGACCGCCAGCGACTCCAGCACCTGCAGGCGCTGAACTTCATCGGCCGGTACGCCGTACACCCTCATTGCGCGAACCTCCGATGGGACTGCCATAAGCCGCTTCAATGTAACAAATCAGCTTTCACCCGACCAGCACCTGAACCCTGAATGGCGCGGTGGAAAGGGCACCCCGGTCCGCGCCCTGAACAAGGGCTCGAAATGAGCCGACCAGCGTTGTTGCGGTGCGATAATCCGCCCAATTCAATTTTGGAGAGACCGCCTTGGAAACCTACCCCAGTTGGTAGCTTTCAATTCCCGTGGCCGCATCGGGGGTTGAAAGCACCCCATTCCCGACCGATTGCAACCCTGACCCACGGAGCGCGCGATGCTCAATATCTTTACGCTGGCCAATGGCCGGCTGTTCCAGGAAGAAATCGAATCCCTGGAGGAACTGTCCAAGTTTCAGCCCATCTGGGTGGACCTGGAATCCCCCTCGGTCGAAGAAAAACGCTGGATCAAGCAGTACTACGGCCTCTCCATCCCGGAAGACGCGATGGACGAGGACATCGAGGAATCCGCCCGCTTCTACGAAGAAGACAACGGCGAACTCCACATCCGCAGTGACTTTCTGATCGCCGATGACGATGCGCCCCGCACCGTGCGTGTGGCCTTCATCCTGAACCAGCACAACACCGACCTGAAAAGCCGAGGGGTGCTGTTCTCGATCCACGACGAAGACGTGCCGGTGTTCCGCCTGCTGCGCATGCGCGCCCGCCGCGCCCCCGGCCTGATCGAAGACGCCAAGGAAGTGCTGCTCAAGCTGTTCGATGCCGATGCCGAATACTCGGCCGACACCCTGGAAGGCATTTACGACGAGCTGGAAAAGGCCGGCAAGCAGGTGCTTTCCGGCGATGTGACCGACGCCCTGGCCGGCGAAGTGCTGGGCGCCATTGCCCGCCACGAAGACTTGAACGGCCGCATCCGCCGCAACGTGATGGACACGCGGCGCGCCGTCAGCTTCATGATGCGCAGCCGCATGCTGAATGCCGAACAGTTTGAAGAAGCCCGACAGATCCTGCGCGACATCGAGTCGCTGGACAACCACACGGCCTTCCTGTTCGACAAGATCAACTTCCTGATGGACGCTACGGTCGGTTTCATCAACATCAACCAGAACAAGATCATCAAGATCTTCTCGGTGGCCAGCGTGGCCTTGCTGCCCCCCACCCTGATCGCCAGCATTTACGGGATGAACTTCAAGGCCATCCCGGAGCTGGACTGGTCGCTGGGCTACCCCTATGCGCTGGCGCTGATGGCCGCGTCTGCCGTGGTGCCCATGCTGTACTTCCGCCGGCGCGGCTGGCTGCAGTGAACCCGGCCACCGCGCGTCAGGACGGCTGCTGACTCAGGTGATCCAACAGGCCGCCCACGATCAAGGTGGTGCAACGGCCCGCCACCGCCTCCAAGAAAGCCGGAAAATCGACATGCGCCTGGTCATCGGCCCGGTCTGAGATGGTGCGCAGTGCCGCAAAGCGCACCCCGTAGTCGTGACAGACCTGGGCCACCGCGGCAGCCTCCATCTCCACCGCCAAAGCCTCGGGCAGGCGGGCCCGCAGGCCCAGTGCCTCGTCAGCGGCCGAGACAAACCGGTCCCCGCTGATCAACAACCCCTGGTGCACCTGCATGGCATCCAGCCCATACAAGCGCCGCACGGACGCGTCAAAATGGCTCCCGACCCGGGCCTGCAGCGCCTGGGCGGCCACCCTCAGACCTTCTGCCAGCAGGGGATCGCAGGCGAAATGCGACTGCCCATAAAGGGGCACCTCATAGCGCGGAAACAGCGGCGAGGCATCCATGTCGTGCTGCAGGCAATGGGTGGCGACCACCACGTCGCCCACCGTCACGCCCTCCCCCAGACCGCCGGCCACCCCACTGAACACGATGTCCGTCACACCAAAGCGCTCGATCAAGGCGGTGGCGGTGGTGGCTGCGGCCACCTTGCCGACACGGGACAGCGCCAGCACCACAGGCCGGCCGCGCCACAGGCCCAGGCAGTACTCACGGCCAGCATGCTGCTCCACACGCGGTTGATCCAGCAGGGCGCGCAGACCCGTCTGCTCCTGCGACAGGGCACTGAGAATAGCGAGCGTCATCCATCCAACTCCTGAACAATCGAACAGCACCCCTTGGCACTGAGCATGAAAAAGCGGCCCGAAGGCCGCCCGCATTGTGCCGCGTCCCGACCCGCGCCCGGGTTCAGGCCTTGTCGCGCAACTCCCGGCGCAGGATCTTGCCCACCGGGGTCTTGGGCAGATCGGTGCGGAACTCGATGATGCGCGGCTGTTTGTAGCCCGTCAGGTTGGCGCGGCAGAACTCCTTCACCTGCACATCGGTCAGCTCAGGGTGCTTTTTCACGATCACCAGCTTCACCGCCTCGCCGGTCTTTTCATCAGGCACGCCGACGGCGGCACACTCCAGCACGCCCTCCAGGTCGGCCACCACCTCTTCCACCTCATTGGGATAGACGTTGAAGCCGCTGACCAGAATCATGTCTTTCTTGCGATCGACGATCTTGAAGAACCCCTTGGCATCCACCACACCAATGTCACCGGTCTTGAAGAACCCATCGGGTGTCATGACCTTGGCGGTTTCATCGGGGCGCTGCCAGTAGCCGGCCATGACCTGCGGACCCTTGATGGCGATCTCGCCAGGCTGGCCCAGAGGCACGTCCAGGCCATCGTCATCGAGCAGCTTGAGGAAAGTGCTGGGCAGGGGCACGCCGATGGTGCCGGTGTATTCGGTGGCCGTCACTGGATTGCAGCTGACGGTGGGCGACGTTTCCGACAGACCATAGCCCTCGCAGATCGGACAGCCCGTCTTCTCCAGCCAGAGCTTGGCCACCGCGCCCTGCACCGCCATGCCTCCACCCACCGACACCTTGAGGTTCTTCCAGTTCACGGTGCCGAAATCCGGATGGTTCGCCAGCCCGTTGAAGAGCGTGTTGACCGCAGGGAAACTGTGGAAGGTGTGCCGGCGCAGTTCCTTGAACACCGAGGGCAGATCGCGCGGATTGGGGATCAGGATCAGCTTGCCCCCGGTGCGCATGGACAGCATCATGCCCACAGTGAAGGCAAAGATGTGGTACAGAGGCAAGGCACACACGCTCGTGGGTTGCTCATGGGCCGGCACCTGGCCCATCACCGGCGAATTCCAGGCCTCGGACTGCAACACGTTGGCGATCACGTTGCGGTGCAGCAGCACCGCGCCCTTGGACACCCCGGTGGTGCCCCCGGTGTACTGCAGCAAGGCCACATCGTCGGCCTTGATGTCGGGGCGCTTGAACGAACGACGGGTGCCCTGACGCACCGCATCCTTGAACCGCACGGCGCCGGGCAGGTGGTACTCGGGCACCATCTTCTTGACATTGCGCACCACGTAGTTGACCAGGGCGCCCTTGAGCAGGCCCAGCTCATCACCCATCGCGCACAGCACCACATGCTTGACCGGCGTGTGGGCCAGGCACTGCTGCAAGGTGGTGGCAAAGTTCTCAATCAGGATGATGGCCTTGGCGCCCGAATCCTTGAGCTGGTGCTCCAGTTCGCGCGGCGTGTACAGCGGGTTCACATTGACCACCACCAGGCCCGCGCGCAACACCGCCGCCACGCACACCGGGTACTGGGGAATGTTGGGCATCATCAGGGCGACACGGTCACCCTTGCTCAGGCCCAGCCCCTGCAGGTAGGCGGCCAGTGCCAAGCTTTGGCGGTGGGCCTGCGCATAGGTCACATCCCGACCCATGAAACTGTAGGCCACCCGGCTGGCATGCTTCTCGAAACTCTCCTCCATCAAGGCCACCAAGGAGGCGTAATGCGAAGGATCGATGTCGGCGGGCACCCCTTGGGGGTAACTGCCGAGCCATGGGCGGTCGGTCATTTCTTGTCTCTCCAGACTCTTGCTTGGGAATATGCGCAGTCCTTCGAGTCAAGTCAGGCCTGCGTCAGCACAACCTCCTATTTTGATTCGTTTTTTTACAAAACGACACTCAATCAAGAGCTCACACCGAGCGCAGCCCAACGCAAAAGTATGCAATCACACAATTGCGTGCGTCTGGAGCGGGATCACTCCACCGCCTTCACCATGTCTTCAACCACCTTCTTGGCGTCCCCGAAGACCATCATGGTCTTGTCCATGTAGAAGAGTTCGTTGTCCAGGCCCGCGTAGCCTGCGGCCATCGAGCGCTTGTTCACGATCACCGTCTTGGCCTTGTAGGCCTCCAGGATGGGCATGCCGTAGATCGGGCTGCCCTTCACATGGGCGGCCGGGTTCACCACGTCATTGGCCCCCAGGATGATGGCCACATCGGCCTGACCGAACTCGCCATTGATGTCTTCCATCTCGAACACCTGGTCGTAAGGCACTTCGGCCTCGGCCAACAGCACGTTCATGTGGCCCGGCATGCGGCCCGCCACCGGGTGGATGGCGTACTTCACGATCACGCCGTGCTCGGTCAGCTTGGCGGCCAGTTCCTTCACGGCGTGCTGCGCCCGCGCCACGGCCAGACCATAACCCGGCACGATGACCACGGTCTCGGCGTTCGACAGCACAAAGGCCGCGTCGTCCGCGCTGCCGCTCTTGACGTTGCGCTGCACCTGATCACCGGTCGTTGCCGTGGCCGCTTCACCGCCAAAGCCGCCCAGAATCACGTTGAAGAACGAGCGGTTCATGGCCTTGCACATGATGTAGCTCAGGATGGCCCCCGAGCTGCCCACCAGAGAGCCAGCAATGATCAGCATGGCGTTGTTCAGGCTGAAGCCGATGCCGGCCGCGGCCCAGCCCGAGTAGCTGTTCAGCATCGACACCACCACCGGCATGTCGGCGCCACCGATCGGGATGATGATCAACACGCCCATCACAAAGGCCAGCGCCAGCATGGCAAAAAAGGCCGTCCAGTTCTCGGTGACCATGAAGGCCAGCCCCAGGCCCACGGTGGCCAGGCCCAGCACCAAGTTCAGCATGTGCTGACCCGCGAACTGCACCGGAGCGCCCTGGAACAAGCGGAACTTGTACTTGCCCGACAGCTTGCCGAAGGCAATCACCGAGCCACTGAAGGTGACGGCACCGATGGCCGCGCCCAGGAACAGCTCCAGCCGGTTGCCCGTCGGGATCAGGTCGCCCTTGGCGTGCACGATCTGGAAGGCATACGGCTCAGCGACCGCGGCCACGGCAATGAACACCGCCGCCAGACCGATCATGCTGTGCATGAAGGCCACCAGCTCCGGCATCTTGGTCATCTCGACGCGCTGCGCCATCACGGCGCCGGCGCCGCCGCCCACCACCAGGGCGGCCAGCACATAGCCCAGTCCACCCACGGTGGACAGGCCGGCCGTTTCAGACAGTTTGACGATCAGGGCCGCCGTGGTCAGCACGGCGATCGTCATGCCGATCATGCCGAACAGATTGCCCCGGATCGAGGTGGTGGGATGGGACAAGCCCTTGAGCGCCTGGATGAAACAGACGCTGGCCACCAGGTACAGCAGGGTGACGAGGTTCATGCTCATGTTTTGTCTCCGTGAGCCGCCGGGGCCTTCTTTTCTTTCTTGCGGAACATCTCCAGCATGCGCCGGGTGACGAGAAAACCACCGAACACGTTGACTGCGGCCAGCGCCACGGCCAACACGCCCATGGTCTTGCCCAGGGGCGTTTCGGTCAGGGCAGCCGCGAGCATGGCGCCCACGATCACGATGGCCGACACCGCATTGGTCACCGCCATCAGGGGCGTGTGCAAGGCGGGCGTCACGGTCCACACCACGTGGTAGCCCACGTAGATGGCCAGCACGAAGATGATCAGGTTGATCAGGGTTGGGGATACAACATCCACGACTGTCTCCTTTGTATTGAGGCCGCTAGCGACCTATTGCGGCAAAGCCATCGGGAAATCCGGCAGATTCAAGGCCCCATCGAGGGACGCCGCGCTCAGACGCGCCGCCTGGGCAACCTTGCGGGCCCATTCCTCAGCAGGCCGGCCGGCCATCAGAAAATCACCGTTGCTGCGCGTCACCGGCTCAGTCAGCCGGCGGTTGGCCAGCACCTGCACCAGCACGTAGCCTCCGCCCTCGGTGTTGTAGCGGAAGTCCAGCGCACCAAAGGGTTTGGTCGGCAGGCTCTGGTGGCTGCCCAGGTAGGCGTTGAGCTTGGGATAGCGCGACGCCAGCCAGTCATGACCATCGGCCCAGCGCTTGTAGCGCAGGCAGTCGGTCCGCGTGGGGCTGCCGGCGGTGACATCCTCGACGTAAACGCCGCGCTCCTGCGGGCACGCATTGGGCACGGCCTGGCGATCTGGCCACAAGCCGCTGCGGTTGGACTGCACCACCATCACGGCCAGCAGAGACTGATCAGCGCCGCGCAAACCCACCACCCGGGTGGGCAACGTTGGGGCCGGCCGAGTCGCGTCCAGGCTGTCCAGCGACTCTTCACCACCGCCCAGATCCACCCATTGCCCGCCCGCTTTTGCCGCCGGCAGGCTCACCTTGGCCCGACCGGCCGAGGGGCTGCCTTCGGGGATGACGGAGCACGCCGTCAGGCCCAGCACGACTGCCGCCATGGCCCACGCCCCCAGGCGCAGGTTCAAGGGCTCACTCTTCATCCTCATGCGCGCTTCACCGTTCCTTCGTGCGTCATCAGGCAGGCGGCCACGATGTCGTCATCCAAATCCACATGCAACTGCCCCTCCTTGTTCAGCACCAGCTTCAGGAAGTCGAGCACGTTGCGGGCATACAGTGCCGAGGCGTCTGCGGCCACCAAGGCGGGCAGATTGGTTTCACCCACCAGCGTCACGCCGTGGCGCTGCACCGTCTTGTCGGCCTCGGTCAGCGGGCAGTTGCCCCCCGGGCCACCGTGCGGGCCTTGCGGGCCCTTGCCCGCCGCCAGATCCACCAGCACCGAGCCGGGCTTCATGGCCTTGACCATGTCTTCGGTCACCAGCACCGGTGCGGCGCGGCCAGGAATCAGCGCGGTGGAGATCACCACGTCGGCCTGCGCCACGCGCTTGGCCACTTCAACCTTCTGCCGCTCCAGCCAGCTCGGCGGCATGGGACGCGCATAGCCGCCCACGCCCTGGGCCGCTTCTTTTTCCTCGGCGGTTTCATAGGGCACGTCGATGAACTTGCCCCCCAGGGATTCGACCTGTTCCTTCACCGACGGGCGCACATCCGACGCCTCGATCACCGCCCCCAGGCGCTTGGCCGTGGCGATCGCCTGCAGGCCCGCCACACCCACCCCGAGAATCACCACGCGGGCCGCCTTCACGGTGCCAGCGGCGGTCATCAGCATCGGAAAGAAGCGCTGGTACTTGTCGGCAGCAATCATCACGGCCTTGTAGCCGGCAATGTTGGCCTGCGAGGACAGCACATCCATGCTCTGGGCCCGTGTGGTGCGCGGCGCCGCCTCCAGGGCGTAGGCCGTGAGTCCGGCCGCAGCCAGGCGCTGCAAGCCTTCGGCGTCAAAGGGGTTGAGCATGCCCACCACCGTGGCCCCAGGCTTGAACAGGGGCAACTCCGCGGCAGACGGCGCCCGCACCTTGAGCACCAGACCGGCGCCAAAGGCCCCGGCGACATCGGTGATGGTGGCGCCGGCCGCCACATAGGCCTCATCGGTCACGCTGGCCGCCACACCGGCGCCCGACTGCACGGCAATCTCGTGCCCCTGGGCTTTCAGTTTCTTCACGGTTTCCGGGGTGACCGCCACCCGGGTCTCCCCCGCCGCTGTTTCAGCAGGAACGCCAATGAACATGAGACTCTCCTCGTGGATGAATGACCGGTATTTTTCGAATGACCGCGAGCTTACATGATGCCCGACGCGCGGTCGTGTCCAGGAGGAGACCGACGTTTGCGCGCCTCCGCGTCAGAGCGACGTCACATCGCCCGGGAATAATGGCGGGATGAAAATCCGTTGGAAACCCAGTGTCACGGTGGCCGCCCTGATGGAGCGCGACGGCAAATTCCTGCTGGTCGAAGAACACACCGACTCCGGCCTCAAGCTGAACAACCCGGCTGGCCACCTCGATCCCGGCGAATCGCCCGCCGATGGCTGCGCCCGCGAAGCCCTGGAAGAGACCGCTCACCACTTCAAACCGACCGCTCTGGTGGGCATCTACCTGTCACGCTTCCGCAAGAAATCCACGGGTGAAGACATCACTTACATGCGCTTTGCATTTTGTGGCACCGTCGGAGACGAAGTCCCCGGCATGGCGCTTGACGAGGGCATCGTGCGCGCCCTGTGGATGACGCCCGAAGAGATCCGCGCCAACCAGCACCGGCACCGCAGTCCGCTGCTTTTGCGCTGCCTGGACGACTACCTGGCCGGCAAGCGCTACCCGCTGGACATGGTCTACACCGACGAGACGGTGCTGCAGACGCCCCCGCCTTGACCCTGACGCGGACAGCCCATGGCCCCGGCGGGGATAATCCCGGGGCTATGAACAAACAACGCATCGTGGTGGGCCTGAGTGGCGGGGTGGACTCCGCCGTCACGGCGCACCTGCTCAAACAGCAAGGCCACGAGGTCATCGGCATCTTCATGAAGAACTGGGAAGATGACGACGACAGCGAGTTCTGCTCCAGCCGGCAGGATTTTCTCGACGCGGCCAGCGTGGCCGATGTGCTGGGCATCGAGATCGAACACGTCAACTTCGCCGCCGAATACAAGGACCGCGTCTTTGCCGAGTTCCTGACCGAGTACCAGGCCGGCCGCACCCCCAACCCCGACGTGCTGTGCAACGCCGAGATCAAATTCAAGGCCTTTCTCGACCACGCCATGCGTCTGGGGGCCGACCGCATCGCCACGGGCCATTACGCCCGCGCCCGCTTCAACCCGGCCACGCAAAAGCATGAACTGCTCAAGGGCCTCGATCCGGCCAAGGACCAAAGCTACTTTCTGCACCGCCTGAACCAGGCCCAGATCAGCAAGACGCTGTTTCCGGTCGGCGAGCTGCGCAAGACCGAGGTGCGGCGCATTGCCGAAGAAATCGGTTTGCCCAATGCCAAGAAGAAGGACTCGACCGGCATCTGCTTCATCGGCGAGCGACCGTTCCGCGAGTTTCTGAACCGCTACATCTCCCGCGAGCCCGGCCCCATCAAGGACGAGCGTGGCCGCAAACTGGGCACCCATGTGGGCCTGTCGTTTTACACCCTGGGCCAGCGCCAGGGCCTGGGCATCGGCGGCGTGAAGGAAAAGGGTGCCCAGCGCGGCAGCGGCGACCATTCCCCCTGGTTCGTGGCCCGCAAGGACATCCCCAACAACACGCTGTGGGTGGTGCAAGGCCACGATCACCCCTGGCTGCAATACCGCAGCCTGCAGGCCGACAACGCCAGTTGGGTGGCGGGCGAGGCCCCAGGGCAGACCGGGCTGGGCGCCAAGACGCGCTATCGGCAGGCCGATGCCGCCTGCGCCTTCGAACCCGGCACGACGGCCGAGACCTTCGGCTTGAACTTCACCGAGCTGCAATGGGCCGTGACCCCTGGCCAGAGCGCCGTGCTGTACGACGGCGAAGTCTGCCTGGGCGGCGGGATCATCTCCGCAGCCCAGGCTTGATCGCCCGGCGAGTGCGCCTCGCCGGCACCACACCCACCACCTGAGCTGCCGAGCCGTTGAAACACGGAGCGGTCGCGACCACGCGCACCGCCGCGGTGCCGTGCGCCCCAATTTCAAACACCTGCGCCGCCTCGCGCTGAGGCTGCGGGTCTCGTGTCGCGCCGACATGGTGCAAACCCGCATCACAAACCTGGCACACCTGTTGCATCATGAAAAAAGCTGACCATTTGATCAGCTTTTGACGATCAAAACAGGAGTTGCCCCCGTGACCCAGACACCGACCACCGGCCCCGACATCCAGGCAGGGCGGCTCGCCCCAGCCGACTATGCCCAGCGCTTTGCGGACGCGGGCGATCCCTTCACGGCACAGCAGGCCGTGCTGGAGGCCGAGCGCTGCCTCTACTGCTACGACGCCCCCTGCGCCACCGCCTGCCCCACCAGCATCGATGTGCCCAGCTTCATTCACCGCATCAGCCAGGGCAATGTGCGGGGCGCCGCCCAGGCCATCCTGAGCGCCAACCCGCTGGGCGGCATGTGCGCCCGCGTCTGCCCGACCGAAGAGCTGTGCGAGGCCGTTTGCGTGCGCAACACCCAGCAGGGCGTGCCGGTGGCCATCGGCAAACTGCAGCGCCACGCGGTGGACGCCGTGATGCACCTGCCGCAGAGCGCCCTGTTCCAACGCGCCCCGGCCACCGGCAAGAAGGTGGCCGTCGTGGGTGCCGGCCCGGCCGGCCTGGCCTGCGCCCACGGCCTGGCCCTGAAGGGCCACGACGTGACCGTGTTCGACGCCCACGCCAAGCCCGGCGGCCTCAATGAATACGGCCTGGCCACCTACAAGACCGCCGACAACTTTGCCCAACGCGAGATCGACTGGCTGCTGGGCATCGGGGGCATCACGATCCAGACCGCTTGGAAGCTCGAATCGGCAGCCCAGCTGGACACCCTGCGCGCCGACTTCGACGCGGTTTTCCTGGGCATCGGCCTGGGCGCCGTCAACCAGCCCGCGCTGCCCGGCAGCACGCTCGCCGGCATCCGTGATGCGGTCGACTTCATTGCCGAGCTGCGCCAGTGCACCGACCTCTCCACCCTGCCCGTGGGCCGCCGCGTGGTGGTGATCGGGGGCGGCATGACCGCGGTCGACGCCTCGGTGCAGTCGCGCCTGCTGGGCGCCAGCGAGGTGCACATGGTGTACCGCCGCGGCCCCGAGGCCATGGGTGCCTCGGAGGACGAACAGACCTGGGCCAAAACGAATGGCGTGGTGATCGAGCACTGGCTGGCCCCGGTGGCCTTCGAAGGCGAGCAAGGCGCCGTGCGGGCCGTGCGCTTCGAGCGCCAGCAACTGGTCGATGGCCGCCTGCAAGGCACGGGCGTCTTTGAAATCCGGGCTGCCGACACTGTGCTGCAGGCCGTCGGCCAGAAGCTGGCGACGGCCCCCTGGCTGCAAAACCTGCAGCTCGAAGCCGGCCGCATCGCCGTGAATGCCCAGGGCCGTACCAGCCTCGACGGCGTCTGGGCCGGCGGCGACTGCGTGGGCGGCGGCCGCGACCTCACGGTCGAGGCGGTCGAAGACGGCAAACAGGCCGCCCTCGCCATCCACAGCACCCTTTCTTCTTCCAACGCCTGAGCCCCAAGGAAACCGACATGGCTGACCTGAGCATTGACTTCGCGGGCATCAAGAGCCCCAACCCCTTCTGGCTGGCTTCTGCGCCGCCCACCGACAAAGCCGTCAACGTGCTGCGCGCCTTCGAGGCCGGCTGGGGCGGCGTGGTCTGGAAAACCCTGGGCGAAGACCCACCGGTGGTGAACGTGCACGGCCCGCGCTACAGCGCCCTGCTGTCGCCCGACCGCAAGGTGCTGGGCTTCAACAACATCGAGCTGATCTCCGACCGCCCGCTGGCCACCAACCTGCGCGAGATCCGCGAGGTCAAACGCGCCTTCCCCGACCGGGCCATGGTGGTGTCACTGATGGTGCCCTGCCAAGAGTCATCGTGGAAGGCGATCCTGCCCCAGGTGGAAGACACCGGGGCGGATGGCATTGAACTGAACTTCGGCTGCCCGCACGGCATGAGCGAGCGCGGCATGGGCGCGGCCGTGGGTCAGGTGCCCGAGTACATCCAGATGGTGACCGAGTGGTGCAAGCACTATTCGAAGATGCCCGTGATCGTGAAGCTCACCCCCAACATCACCGACGTGCGCTACCCGGCGCGGGCCGCCAAGGCCGGCGGGGCCGATGCGGTGTCGCTGATCAACACCATCAACTCCATCATGGGCGTGGACCCGCGCACCCTGACCATGGTGCCCAGCACGGCGGGCAAGGGCTCGCACGGCGGCTACTGCGGCCCGGCGGTGCGCCCCATCGCCCTGAACATGGTGGCCGAGATCGCCCGCGACGCCGAGACCGCCGGCATCCCCATCTCGGGCATCGGCGGCATCGGCACCTGGCGCGACGCGCTTGACTTCCTGGCCCTGGGTGCCGGCAGCGTGCAGGTGTGCACCGCCGCCATGGTGTACGGCTTCAAGATCGTGCAGGACATGGCCAGCGGCCTGTCCAACTACATGGACGACATGGGGATCACCTCGGTGGCCGAGATCACCGGCCGCGCCGTGCCCACGGTCAGCGACTGGCGCTTCCTCAACCTCAACCACATCAGCAAAGCCGTCATCGACACCGACAAGTGCATTGAATGCGGGCGCTGCCATGTGGTCTGCGAAGACACCTCCCATCAGGCCATCACCGCCACCAAGGACGGCAAGCGCCACTTCGAGGTCAAGGAAGAGGAATGCGTGGGCTGCAACCTGTGCGTGTCGGTGTGCCCCGTGGACGACTGCATCACGCTCAAGGACCTGGCCCCCGGCGAAATCGACCTGCGCACGGGCAAGCCCGTGAGTGCCGAGCCCCTGAACTGGACCGCGCATCCGAACAACCCGATGCGCGTCACCGCCTGAGACCTATTCCAAAGACGCCCCCAAGCAGGTGGGGCAGGCTGGCCCGGGGTGGTGAGCGGCGCGCAGGCTCACTGGCTCCAGCGGCTGGCCGCACCCACCTCATCCACCCCCACGAGGAGACAAGCGCATGACCCCGAGACAAGCCGACGCCCACCCGGGCGACCTGTGGAACGAAGACCTGGCCCCCACCCAGGCGCACCAGCGCACCTGGCGCTGGATGCACTTTGCCGCCCTGTGGGTGGGCATGGTGATGTGCATCCCGGCCTACACCCTTGCCGCCAGCCTGATCGAGGCCGGCATGTCCTGGTCCCAGGCGGTGGGCACGGTGTTCCTGGGCAACCTGATCGTGCTGCTGCCCATGCTGCTGATCGGCCATGCGGGCGCCAAGCATGGCATTCCGTACGCCGTGCTGGCACGGGCCTCCTTTGGCACGCGTGGCGCCAAGCTGCCGGCCCTGCTGCGCGCCCTGGTGGCCTGCGGCTGGTACGGCATCCAGACCTGGTTCGGCGGCATGATGATCTACACCCTGGCGGGCGTGCTGATCGGCCACCCGCTGGAGGGCGACAAGCTGCCCGGCCTGGGCATCAACCTGGGCCAACTGGTGTGCTTCCTGCTGTTCTGGGCCATCCAGTTCTATTTCGTGGTGCACGGCATCGAATCGATCCGCAAGCTGGAGACCTGGACGGCCCCGATCAAGATCGTGATCTGCGGCGTGCTGCTGGTCTGGGCCTACCAGAAGGCGGGCGGCTTCGGCCCCATCCTGGACCAACCCTCTCAATTTGAAGCGGGCGGCAAGAAGGCCGGTCAGTTTCAGGCCGTGTTCTGGCCCTCGCTGACCGCCATGGTGGGCTTCTGGGCCACGCTGGCGCTGAACATCCCCGACTTCACCCGCTTCGCGCGCACCCAGCGCGATCAGGTCATCGGCCAGGCCCTGGGCCTGCCCCTGCCCATGGGCCTGCTGGCCGCCATGGCGGTGTTCGTCACCTCGGCCACCGTGGTCATCTATGGCAAGGCGCTATGGGACCCCGTCGACCTGGCCAGCCGCATGACCGGCGCGGCCGTGCTGATCGCCCTGCTGGTGCTGCTGATCGACACCGTCAGCGTGAACCTGGCGGCCAACCTGGTGGGCCCGGCCTACGACTTCTCGGCCCTGCACCCGGCCCGCATCAGCTACCGCACCGGCGGCTATATCACCGTGGGCATCGCCATCGTGATGATGCCCTGGAAGATCCTGGAGTCCACCCAGGGCTACATCTTCACCTGGCTGATCGGCTACTCGGCCCTGCTCGGGCCGGTGGCCGGCATCCTGATGGTCGACTACTACCTGCTGCGCCGCACCGAGCTGGCGGTGAGCGAGCTGTACGACGACAACGGCCGCTACCGCTACAGCGGCGGCTGGAACTGGATCGCCGTGCTGGCCTTTGCCGCCGGCGTGGCGCCCAATGTGCCCGGCTTTCTGAATGCGGCCTTCCCCAGCACCTTCCCCGATGTGGCCGAGGGCTTCAAACAACTGTATGCCTATGCCTGGTTTGCAGGCCTGGGAATTGCATCCGTGGTCTACCGACTTGGCATGGCAGGCAGAACCCAGTCCGTGGGTCTGGTGCGCCGCCGGGTCTGAGGCCCCTCTTGCCGGGGCCTGGTGCGGCCCCGGCCTGGCACGCCGCCAGCCCGTGCGGCATTTTTGATGGAGAGACTTGCTCATGAACACAGCCCAGACCTCAGCCTTGTTGATCCGAGGCGGTACCGTCGTCAACGCCGACCGCAGCTTTCGTGCCGATGTGTTGTGCCAGGACGGCCAGATCGTGGCCGTGGGTGAGGGCCTGCAGGCCCCCGCCGGCGCCACCGTGGTCGATGCCGGCGGCCAGTACGTGATGCCGGGCGGCATCGACCCGCACACCCACATGCAACTGCCCTTCATGGGCACGGTCACGCGCGACGACTTCTTCAGCGGCACCGCGGCCGCGCTGGCGGGCGGCACCACCAGCATCATCGACTTCGTGATCCCCGACCCGCAGCAGCCGCTGCTCGACGCCTACAAGACCTGGCGCGGCTGGGCCGAGAAATCCTGCGCCGACTACGGCTTTCACGTGGCCATCACCTGGTGGGGCGACAGCGTGCACGCCGACATGGGCACCCTGGTGCGCGACGAGGGCGTGAACAGCTTCAAGCACTTCATGGCCTACAAGAACGCCATCATGTGCGACGACGAAACCCTGGTGAACAGCTTCCGCCGCGCGCTGGAGCTGGGCGCCATGCCCACCGTGCACGCCGAGAACGGCGAGCTGGTCTTCCTGCTGCAGCAGGAGATGAAGAACCAGGGCATCACCGGCCCCGAAGGCCACCCACTGTCACGCCCACCCGCCGTCGAGGCCGAGGCGGCCCAGCGCGCCATCGCCATCGCCGACGTGCTCAACGTGCCGATCTATGTGGTGCACGTGTCCTGCGCCGAATCGGCCGAGGCCATCGCCCGCGCCCGCGCCAAGGGCCAACGCGTGTACGGCGAGGTGCTGGCCGGCCACCTGGTGGTGGACGACAGCGTGTACCGCCACCCCAGCTACGACGTGGCCGCTGCCCATGTGATGAGCCCGCCCTTCCGTGAAAAAAGCCACCAACAGGCGCTGTGGCGCGGCCTGCAGGCCGGCCACCTGCACACCACCGCCACCGACCACTGCACCTTCTGCGCCGAGCAAAAAGCCATGGGCAAGGCCGATTTCAGCAAGATCCCGAACGGCACCGGGGGTGTCGAGGAACGCCTGGCCGTGCTGTGGGACGAGGGTGTGAACAGTGGCCGCCTGACCCCCAGCGAGTTTGTCGCCGTGACCTCGGCCAATGCGGCCAAGCTGTTCAACCTGTACCCCCGCAAAGGCTGCGTGGCCGCCGGCGCCGATGCCGACCTGGTGGTCTGGGACCCCGCCGCCACCAAGACCCTGTCGGTCAAGACCCAGCACTCGCTGGGCGACTACAACATCTTCGAAGGCAAGACCGTGACCGGCGTGCCCAGCCACACCATCAGCCAGGGCCGCCTGGTCTATGTGCAAGGCGACTTGCGCGTGGAGCGCGGCAGCGGCCGCTACCTGAAGCGCCCGCCCTTCGGCCCCACCTTCGACGCCCTGGGCCGCAAGGCCGCCCTGGCCAAGCCTACCGCCGTGACCCGCTGAAAGGAGTACCCCCCATGAACCCGAAAGACCTTCCGCCCCCCACCGAGGCCCTGCGCATCAACGGCGAACGCCTGTGGGACAGCCTGATGACCCTGGCCCGCATCGGCGGCACCGACAAGGGCGGC
>NZ_JBYTDE010000032.1:0-40022 GCF_058791075.1 Curvibacter sp. EU05-FHT14A10 | reverse complement strand
CCGTGTTGTCCGACTTCACCCGGACCTTCACGTTGTAGTCCACCACGCGTTTGACGGGGACGAGAATCTTCATGTTGTCGCTCATGGATCAGATGGGGGCTGCAGAGGCTGCAGCCCAGAAATGGAAATGCCCTGGGCCTGCATCAGGTCCCAGGGCACGGCACCAGTGGGTCAGGGATTGACGTAGGTGGTCTTCACTGTGGTGAAGAACTCGGCGGCATAACGCCCTTGCTCACGCGGCCCATGGCTGGACCCCTTGCGGCCTCCGAAAGGCACGTGCGGATCGACACCGGCGGTGGGCGCATTGACCATCACCATGCCGGCCTGCAGCTCGCGCTTGAAGCGTGCAGCCTGTTTCAAGGACTGGGTCACCACACCGGCCGACAGGCCAAAGGGCGTGTCGTTGGCCACCCGCAAGGCTTCATCAGCGTCCTTGACACGGATGACGCTCGCGACCGGGCCAAAAATCTCCTCGCGGTTGAGGGTCATTGAAGGCGTGGTGTTGGTGAACAGGGCTGGTTGCAGGTAGAAGCCGGGCTGACCATTCCAGTCCTGACGTGCCTGGCCACCAAAGGCCAGCGTGGCGCCTTCGCGCAGGCCCAGATCGATGTAGCGCAGATCCTGCTCAAGCTGCGAGGCATCGACCACGGGCCCGATGACGGTGTCTGGCGCCCGGGCATCCCCCACCACCAGGCCTTGCATGGCCTGGGTCAGGCCGGCCACGAACTGGTCATGCACCGCGTCGGTGACAATCAGGCGCGAAGAGGCCGTGCACCGCTGGCCGGTTGAATAAAAGGCACCGTTGATGGCACAGGCGATGGCCTGATCGACGTCGGCGTCGTCCAGCACCACCAAGGGGTTCTTGCCGCCCATTTCAAGCTGGAATTTGGCCATGGGGCCGGGGCGCCCCACCGCGCTGAGCGCCACCTTGCGGCCAGTGGCCTCCGAGCCGGTGAAGGTGATGGCCTGCACCCTCGGATCCTCCAGCAAGACCTCGCCCAACTCACGGCCTTTGCCCATGACCAGGTTGAAGGTGCCCGGTGGCAGGCCCGCGCGGGTAATGATCTCGGTCAGTGCCCAGGCGCAGCCCGGCACCAATTCAGCGGGCTTGAACACCACGGCGTTGCCATAGGCCAGGGCCGGCGCGATCTTCCAGGCCGGAATGGCCAACGGAAAGTTCCAGGGCGTGATGACGGTCACCACGCCCACAGGTTCGCGGCAGATCTCCACGCTCATGTTGGGGCGTGTAGAACCGATCAGCTCACCCCCTATCCGCAAGGCTTCGCCCGCGAAGAACTTGAAGATATGGGCTGCGCGCAGCACCTCGCCCGAGGCGTCCGGCAAGGCCTTGCCTTCTTCACGCGCCAGCAGGTCGGCCAGCTCAGCCCGGCGCGCCAGCAACTCACTGCCGATGCGGTCGAGCGCCTCTGAGCGCTGCATGGGGGTCTGCGCGGCCCACAAAGGCTGGGCCGCGTGGGCGGCGGCAATCGCCGTACGGGCCTGGTCCTGGCTGGCACGGGCATACAGGCCGATGACATCCCGGGTATCCGAAGGATTCACATTGGGCGCGGCATCCTGGCCGGTCAGCCACTCGCCGGCGATGTAATTGGGTTTGATGGGGTCACTCATGGGGATACAGGCCCTTGGTCCGGGCAAAAAGGCGGGCGATGCCAAACAGGGCATCGACATGGGGGGTCTGAACCCCCAGCACTTGGGCCATGTCACGCACGGCCGCGACGATGGCATCCAGCTCCAAGGGCTTGCCGGATTCGACGTCTTGCAGCATGGAGGTCTTGAAAGCCCCGAGGCGGGCCGTCAGCGCATGCCGGTCCTCTGGGCTTTGATCAATCTCGCAACCGATCCGGGCCCCCACACCAGCCACCTCATCCATGGCCGCCGAGCAGAAGCTGCGCAGCAGCGGGTCTGCCAGGATCCGGTCCACCGTGGCGCCGGTGATGGCTGAGAGCGGGTTCATGGTCAGATTGCCCCAGAGCTTGAACCAGATGTCCCGGCGCACGTTGTCACTCACGCGGGCCTCAAAGCCGGCGTGTTGCAGCAACTGGGCCAGGGCGGCGGCCCGATCTGAGGCCGGATCTGGGGCCCCACCACCAGGTTCGCCAATGATCAGCTCATGACCCTTGATGTGCTTGACCAGGCCAGGTTCCAACACCGCACTGCTTGCATGGACCACGCAGCCCAAAACTTTTGAGAAGGGCAGGTTGTGGGCGATGACACCCCCCGGGTCGACACTGGGCAGCCCGGCTTCAAAGCCAGGCCAACCCTGGCAGAACCACCAGGGCACGCCGTTCATGGCCGGCAGGATCAGGGTGTCGGGCCCCAACAGCGGCTGCAGCGTGGCAGCGATGTCTTTCAGTGCGGGGCCCTTGACCGCGATGATCACCACATCCTGCGGGCCCAGGTCCTGGGCCCGGTCGCTGGCCTGGACCGGGGCGCGGATCACCGTGCCGTCTTCGCCCTGAAGGCGCCAGCCGTGCTCGCGCAAGGCCTGCAGCGTGGCGCCGCGCGCCAGGGCCGACACCGACACGCAGCCGGTCGCCGCCAGGCGCGCCCCGATCAGGCTGCCGATGGCACCGGCGCCCACGATGCACACCTTGTGCTCCTGGGGAGCTTCAAGGCGGCCCCCCGTCAACGCGGACAACTCAGGCATCGGCACTGAACCCGATCGATTTCACAATCGGTCCCCAGCGTTCCAGGTCGGCCTTCAAAGCGGCGGCCAACTCTTCCGGCGTGGAGGAACGTGTCTCCAGGCCCATGGCCGCAAAGCCGTCGATCACGTCTTTGGCGGCCAAGGCCTGGCGGATGGCCGCATTGGCGTTCTTGACCACCGCAGCGCTGGCCTTGCCCGGCAGGAAGAAGCCATGCCACTCACCATAGACCAGCGACTTGAAGCCCTGCTCGGCCAGCGTCGGCACCTGAGGGACGAACTTGCTTCTGGCCGCACCACTGGTGGCCAGGATGCGGAGCTTGCCGCCAGGCAGGTGCGGCAGGAACTCGCCCACCGGCGCCGACACCGCCGCGATCTGACCGCCCACGAGGTCCATGATGGCGGGCTGGGTGCCCCTGAAGCCCACGTGCCGCAGGTCGACGTTGCCCGCCCGGCCGATCAGCACGCCCACGAAGTGGGGCACCGAGCCCGGTGCCGGCGAGCCGAAGTTGGCCAGGTCCGGATTGGCCTTGCACCAGGCCAGAAACTCAGGGATGTTGGTGACCGACGCAGGCACCAGCGGGCCTACGGCCAGGCCCATGTCGACATAGACCCCCATGGACACGGGCGTCAGATCGGCGATCGGGTCGTACGGCAGCTTTTTGTAGGTATGCGGGTAGATGCCCAGCATGGACATCGGTGTGGCCAGCAGGGTGCTGCCATCCGGGGCCGCCGCCTTCAAGGCCGAGATGGCGATCTGCCCGCCCGCACCGGGGCGGTTATCGACAAAGACGGCCTTGGCGTAAGCACCGGTCAAGCGGTTGGCCACGCGGCGGGCCTCGGTGTCGATGGTGCCGCCCGGGGCAAAGCCCGCAAGGATCTTGGCACTGTCCAGGGCATCAGCCCTGGCGCCGAAAGGCAGCGCCGCGGCCGCCATGCCACAGGCGATCTGAGAGAGGATTTGACGACGGTTTTGCATTGTTGGAGTCTCCATTTGAGTTGGGTGAGGGGCTTGAGCCGGGCGTGATCAGGACTGTTTGGCCTTTCTGGCGTCACTGAGGTTCTGCTTGAAGCGTTCGGGAACACGCTCGTCAAAGCCCAGCGCCACGCGCCGGACTTCGGGGGTGTCGGTGGGCTGATGGCCCACACCCAGGGCACTCGCGCGAGGGGCGGCGATCTCCACCACCGTGCCGCTGACGCGGCCCAGACCGGTGATCTCACACTCGACGAAGTCGCCCGGGTCCACCGAACGCGAATGGCAGGGCGTGCCCATCAGGATCACGTCCCCCGCCACCAAGGTGATGTGGCGGGCCAGGTCGGCAATCACGTAGTGAGGGCCCCAGATGGTCTCGTCACCGATGTGCGCCTCTTGCACAACCAGGCCGTTGACGTAGGTGCGCAGGGTCTGCTGGAACAGGTCCACACCGCGGACAATCCCCGGGCCGATGGGCAAGAGCGTGTCAGCGCCCTTGACGCGCAACATCGAGCCCTGGTCGGTATCGCGGAAGTTCTGCAAGCCCATGTCGAGGGCCGGGCAGAAACCTTCGATGTAGTCCCAGGCCTCATCGGGCGTGACGTTGCGGCAGGTCTTGCCGATCACCACGGCGTACTCGCCTTCGTAATTCAGGTACTGGCAATCCGCCGGCTTGAGAATCTGGCCCCCATGCCCGTTGAGCGAGGTCGGAGGCTTGGTGAAGTAGGTCGGCGATTCGGTGGGCTTGGGCTTCTGGCGCGTCTCGTAGCTGCGCGAGCTGTAGGAGATGTGCACCGCAATGATCTTGCTCGGCTGCACCGGGGGGAGGTAGTTCAAGCCCTCGGTGTCCAGCAAGCGCCCGTCGTCCAGGCGCAGGCGGCCTGCGTCAGCGCCCTCCTCGACCACGGTGCCCCAGAAGGCGCTGCCGCCCAGCAATACACGCCGACGCTCAACCCTGGGGCCTTGCATCACGGCGGGCAATTGGTCGATTGGAAATTCGAAATCCATGGAATGTCTCCGTCTCTAGGTGATGGGCTTGAGGCTCAGGCCACGCTGGCGGCACCGGCAGGTGCAAACTCATTGAGGGCAGCGGACCCAGGTTGCGGCTGGGTGTTGAACCAGATGTGGATGTTTCCGGTGCCGCGTGCGTTCTCGTACGCGGACAAGGGCTCGCCCTTGGCCTGGCAGGAAGCACCGCCCATGGCCCCCAGCATCTGCAGGTAATGCGCGCCGAAGGCCTCCCAGGGCCTGCGGCGGTAGTCCTCATCCCAGCGGGCCACGATTTCGTCATGGCGACCCTCGCGCATCAGTTCGATGGCCGCCTTGTCGCTTTCAATGTTCTCGGGGCGCGAGACATTGCTTTCGTGGAAGATCCTGGGGTGATTGGGTCGCCAGTCGATGCCATTGAACTTGTGGCTCAGCGCGCCCGAGGCCAGCAGCACCACGCGCAGGTCGCTGCGGCGGATCGCCTCGCCAATGTCTTCACCCGATTGCAGGAACTGCGGCCATTCGCAGTTCTGGCACGAGCTGACCGTCAGCACCGGGGTCTGGGTCAGCTCCAGTTGCAGGTGCTTGACGAGGTTCAGCGTGGCATATTGCTTGCCGAGTTCCGGATGCTGCACGTTGCGCACATAGCCCTTGCGCTCACGCGAGACGACCTCGATCTGCACGGCCAGCTCTGGGCAGCCACGGTAGTCGTAAGGAACGCCGTGCAGGTACCAGGGCATTTCGTCGGAGATGTAGGTGCCCTTGAAATGGTCACCCCCATCCAGCAAGTGATAGCCGGTGGTGAACCAATGCGAATCGAAGATCAAGACCGCATCGGGCTTGACGCTGCGGATGCGCTCGCGCAGGCGAGCGTAGCCGGGGATCAGGTCCGAATCGGCGCCGGCACCTTGCAGCACGCGAAACTCTTCACACTGCATCAAGCCGGGGTGGTGGGAAACAAGGGCTGCGCCCAGAATTTGGCCCATGGAAAATACCTTTGAGGTTGTCGGGTGGAAGTCGGGGTGGAATTCAGGTCGAAGTGCGGCGCCGATCAGCGATGGCTGAAGCTGGCCTTGAAGGGTTTTTTGGGGACGACCACGTCCTTGACATCGCAGAAGAACTCGAAGCTCCAGTCGCCCCCTTCGCGCCCCACGCCCGAGCGCTTGATGCCCCCGAACGGCGCTGCCAGATCACGGATGCCGAAGCTGTTGACCCAGATGAAGCCGGTGCGCACCTGCTCGGCCACATCGATCGCGTGGGCCTGTTCGCCATAGCAGACGCCGCCCAGGCCATAGTCGGTTCCGTTGGCCATCGCTATGGCCTGCTCGTCGGTCTCGAAGGTCTGCAGGGTCAGCACCGGGCCAAACACCTCGTTCTGCACGATCTCATCGCTTTGGCGCAGGTCGGTCAGCATGGTGGGCTGGTAGTACTGGGCACCGAAGTCGTGCCGCGCACCGCCCCACAACAGGCGTGCGCCTTGGGCCACGGCGCGGTCCACAAAGGTCGACACCCGGTCCAGTTGACGCGGATGGATCAAGGGGCCCACCTCGGTGGCCTCTTCACGCGGGTCGCCGATGTTGAGCTTTTCGACATAGCCGCGCAGGGCCTCGACGTAGCGGTCCGCGACACGCTGATGCACCAGGAAGCGCGTGCCGGCCAGACAGACCTGCCCGGCATTGCGGTACATGAGCGCGCCCGTGGCGGCGGCGCTGTCGATGTCGGCATCTTCCAGCACGATGAAGGGGCTTTTGCCGCCCAGCTCCAGGCTGCAGGGCACCAGGTTGGCCCCGGCGGCCTGGGCGATCCACTTGGCCGTGGGCACCGAGCCCGTGAAGGAAATGCGCGCCAGCCGCGGGTCGCTGACCAGGCGGGCACCGGTGTTGGCGCCACTGCCTTGCACCAGGTTGAACACGCCAGGCGGCAGGCCGGCCGCGTGGGCCGCATCGGCCAGCAGCGAGCAAGTCAGAGGCGCCCACTCTGGCGGCTTGAGCACACAGGTGTTGCCCGACGCCAGGGCCGGCCCGAGCTTCCAGGTCGACAGCATCAGGGGTGCGTTCCAGGGCGTGATGATGGCCACCACGCCCGCCGGATCGTGGCGCACCCGATGGCTGGCCTGCTCCGTCTCCAGAGTGCGGTTCTGCAGTTCGAGCGCATGCTCGGCGAACCACCGGATGTTGAGCATGGCGCGTGGCACCACGCCATGGCGCATGCGCGAGAGCAAGACGCCGGCATCGTTGCTTTCCAGCTGGCACAGCTCGTCGGCGCGCTTGCCGATCTCTTCGGCAAAGCGGTCGAGATAAGGCTTGCGCCCCGCCGCACCCAGGGCCGCCCAGGCCGGAAACGCGTTCTGCGCGGCCACGATGGCTTGCTCCACATGCTCAGGCAAGCCCTCGGACACGTGTCCCAGCAAGCGCTGGTCAATGGGGCTGTGCAGTTCAAAGGTTTGGCTGGAAGCCACACGCAGGCCATTGATGTAATGGTCGGGTGACACCCGAATGCCTGCAACGTCCAGTGAAGGATGGCTCATGATGTTCTCCAAGAGGGTGTTTTCGCGAAGCGCTTGGGTGCGCGTGGATTTCAGGCCAGCAACTTGCCGGGATTCATCAAACCCAGGGGGTCCAGTGCCGCCTTGACGCGGCGCATCAACTGAAGCTCGACGGCGGACTTGTAGCGGGCGGATTCATCCCGGCGCAGCACGCCCAGGCCGTGTTCGGCAGAGATCGATCCGCCTCGGGCTGCCACAGCGTCATGAACCCGTTGGTTCATGGAAGACTCCAGCGCCCCGAAATCGGGGGCGGAGGCCCCCGCCACAGGCGAGAGGTTGTAGTGCAGGTTGCCATCACCGAGATGACCAAACACCACCATCCGAACCAGGGGGCTGCTGGCCAGGATGGCCGCACTGGTGGTCTCGATGAATTCGGCGATCCGGGAAGCCGGCAGAGAAATGTCGTGCTTGATCGTCTTGCCCTCGGCGCCCTGGGCCTCCGAGATGTTCTCGCGCAGGGCCCACAGGGCCTCGAACTGCGAGAGGTTGGACGACAGCGCGGCATCGGCGATCAGGTCTTGTTCAAAAGCCGATTCGAGCAGGGCCTCAAGATGGGCCGTGGCCTCGGCACCGCCCTGCTCACTCGACAGCTCCAGCAGCACATACCAGGGACTGCGTTCGCCCAAGGGGAAGCGGGTGCCAGGCACATGCTTCTCGACCAGCTGCAGGCAGGCATCACTCATCAGCTCGAAGGCGGTCAGGCCGGCCCCCAGGCGGGACTGGGCCAGCGCCAGCAGATCGACGGCTTGCGCCGGTGTGGCGACCGCCACGCAGGTGACCACCTGACTGGCAGGCTGGGGGAACAGCTTCAAAGTGGCCCCGGTGATGATGCCCAAGGTGCCTTCGCTGCCGATGTACAGATCCCGCAGGTCGTAGCCGGTGTTGTCCTTGCGCAGGCCACGCAGGCCGTTCCAGAGCTCACCTTCCGCGGTCACCACTTCCAGGCCCAGGCACAGCTCGCGGGCATTGCCGTAGCGCAGCACCTGAACACCGCCGGCATTGCTGGCCAGGTTGCCTCCGATGGTGCAGCTGCCTTCGGCCGCCAGGCTGAGGGGAAACAGCCGCCCTGCCGCCTTGGCGGCTTCCTGCAAGGCGAGCAGGGTCAGCCCGGCATCCACCGTGATGGTGTTGTTGCTGACGTCAATGTCACGGATCCGCTGCAAGCGGGCCAGCGAGAGCACAACAGAGCGACCCGACACATCGGGCGTCGATCCCCCCGAGAGGCCGGTGTTGCCGCCCTGGGGCACCACGGGAACGCGTCTTTCGCAACACCAGCGCATCACGCTCGCCACATCCTCAGGGGTGTCGGGTTGCACCACGGCCCACGCCGCCCCGGTCCACTTGCCACGCCAGTCGGTCAGAAAGGGGGCCATCTCTGCCGGCGCTGTGAGCAGACGGCCCGCAAACACCGCGCGCAAACTCTGGTGCATCTCAGTAGCCATGACGCGTCTCCGTGGGGCTGGCTTCGTCGCGGTAACGTTGCAACAAGGCGCGTGCGGCCTGGGACAGCAGCGTCGTGTCCACACCGATGGCGACGAACTGGGCGCCGACCTGGGCGTAGTGCCGGGCCAGGGCCTCGTCGGTGCACAGGATGCCCGCCGCCTTGCCATGCGAACGGATGGTTCGGATGGCCTGCTCGATCGCGGCCTTGACGGTGGGATGCGCCGGCTGGCCCAGCAGGCCCATCGAGGCCGACAGATCGGCCGGACCGATGAACACCCCGTCAACGCCCTCGACCTGGGCGATGGCATCGAGTTCACCCAGGGCCTCGGCAGTTTCAACCTGGACCAGCAGGCACACCCGCTCATTGGCTTCGTGCAGATAGTTCGGGTAGCGGCTCCAGCGCGAAGAGCGCGCCAGGCCGCTGCCCACGCCCCGGATCCCCTGCGGCGGGTAGCGCATGGCCTGGACCAGTCCGCGAGCGGCTTGCGCCGACTCGACCATGGGGATCAACAGCGTGCGGGCACCGATCTCCAGCACCTGCTTGATCAAGGCCGGGTCCCCGTGCGGAATGCGCACCACGGCTTCGGTTTCGTACGGAGCGGCAGCCTGCAAGGCCCCCAGCATGGAGCGCAGATCGTTGGGGCCATGCTCGCCATCGATCAGCATCCAGTCGTAACCCAGGCCGGCACACAGCTCGGTGGCGTAGGGATCTGCCAGACCGAGCCAGAGCCCGGCCAGTTGACGCCCTGCCTGCAGGGCATCCTTGAAGGTGTTGCGAGGGGTCTGACTCATGTGAACCTCACCGAAATGGAACCCAGGGTGCCGTAGTCGGCATGGAACACATCGCCTGCGGCGCAGGCCACGGGGCGGGTGAACGAGCCGCCCAGCACGATCTCGCCCGCAGCCAGGGATTGGCCATGGGGCGCCAGCTTGTTGGCCAGCCAGGCCACCCCGTTGGCCGGGTGGTTGAGGACGGCCGCGCCCAGGCCGGATTCTTCGATGACCCCGTTCTTGAACAGCAGGGCACCGGCCCAGCGCCAATCGACCTCATGGGGGCGCATGGGGCGTCCGCCCAGGATGATGCCGCCGTTGGCCGCGTTGTCGGCGATCGTGTCCAGCACCTTGCGGGGTGCCTTGGTATGGCGGTCGAACTGCTCGATGCGGGCATCGATCAGCTCCAGGGCGGGCACCACGTAGTCAGTGGCATTGAGCACGTCGAAGATCGTCACGCCGGGGCCCTGCAGGGGTTTGGCGAGAATGAAGGCGAACTCGACCTCCAGCCGGGGCAAGATAAAGCGCTCGGTGCGGATCTCCGATCCGTCGGGGATCAGCATGTCGTCGAGCAAGGTGCCGTAGTCCGGCTCGGTGATCTGCGAGGAGATCTGCATCGCCCGTGAGGTCAGGCCGATCTTGTGCCCGATCACCTGCCGACCCTGGGCCAGGCACAGCTTCATCCAGGCACTCTGGATGGCGTAGCTGTCCTCGATGTCCAGGGTCGGATGGAGGCGTGAAAACTGTTCTAGCTGGATGCGCGTGCGCTGGGCATCGTGCAGCTGCGCAGCTAGCGTTGCATGGAGTTCGGGGCTGAGGTTCACGTTGGCTGACCTGATCAAGAGATGAAAGCAGGGCGCGAGTATCCCGTTCGGATCTGCCGCGAACAAACGACAAATACTGAGCGATTCGTAAGTAAAAATGGTCAATCCGCCAGCGACAAAACGGATACAAAATGCCCCATGCCCTTGACCCGTTTCACGATCAGACAGTTCGAAGCCTTTGTGAGCGTGGCCGATGCCCGCAGCTTTGCCGGTGCCAGTGAGCTGATGGGCCTGTCCTCATCTGCCGTCAGCCAATTGATTGCCGAACTGGAGTCCACGCTCGGGTTCCGCGTGTTTGACCGCAGCACACGCCGGGTCGATCTGTCCAGTGCGGGCCGCGATTTCCTGGGCCCAGCGCGCACCGTGCTCAGGCACCTTCAGATGGCCGAGTCGACGGCTTCTGACGTGCGCAACCGGGCTTCGGGCGTGGTGCGCATCGGCGCGCCCATGGTGCTGGCCAGCGCCGTGCTACCCGCGGCCATCAAGGCCTTCTGTGAAACCCGACCCAAGGTGGTGATCCGCATTCGCGACACACCGGTGGATGAGTTGGTCGACAAGGTGGTCAGCGGTGACCTTGACCTGGCCGTGGGGCCGGACCGCAGTGGCATCGAGCACGTGGAATCGGTGCCGGTCTTCGACAGCCCCTGGGTGCTGTGGTGCGCGCCGAAACACCCGCTGGCCGAGCAAAGATCGCTCAGTTGGGTGGACCTGCGCAACGCCCACATCGTGGCCGCAGGACGCGACCACGAGCGCAGCGTTGCCCAGATGCACCTCAATGCACCCGAGGGCTCAAGAATCCTGCCCGTGGATGTGGTGGACAACATCTCGACCGCCCTGGGGATCGCGGCCCAGGGCCTGGCCGCCACCTTGGCGCCCGCCTACATTGCCGTCGTGGCCCGGCCACTGGGCCTGGTGATGCGACGCGTCAAGGAGCCGGAGGTGATCCGGCAGGTCTGCCTCTACCGCTCCACCGTCCGCGCGGCCCCTCCTGCAGCCGAGGCCTTCCACGAATTTCTCACACCGTGGCTTCAGCAGTGGCAGGCTCAATTGCAGAAGCGGGGCGCCAGGGCTCCACAGGCAAGCGTGCGATGACCTGCCCCGTGCCCGAGGCCACGAAATAAGGGGTCACCAAACTCATCGGCGACCGGTAATGGTCCCAGCCCAGTGCACCCAACAGCATGGCGGTGTCGTGCATCCAGCCTTCACCAGTACAGGCCTTGGCATAGCTGGGCAACATGGCGGTGAACTCGGCCCACCGACCGGTTTGCCACAACTCCAAGGCCCGCAGGTCGCACTGGCGATTGAACTCGTCGCTGATCTCATAGGGGCGATCCAGCACCTCGTGGTTGTCATGGATGCGGTGCGACAGGGACCCGCTGGCAATCATGGCCACCCGATTGCCCGAACGCTCTATGGCATCGCGGAATGCCGCGCCCACACGGCGGCTTTCATCGATGGTGGAGAACGCGCACCAGCCAGAGACCGAGATCACGCGAATTTTCGGGTCCAGTTGCATGAAGTGCAGCGGCACCAGCGTGCCGTACTCCAGGCCCAGGTGGGATTTTTGATGCGCGATTGTCTTCACGCCGGCCGCGCTGGCCGCCTGCGCCATGGCAAAGGCCAGCTCCGGTTGGCCCTCGTAGGCATAGGGCAGCTCGCTGAGCTGGGTCGGGAACTCGCTGCTGGTGAACACCCCCTCAAAGCGGGCGGCACCGTTGACGTGGTAGGCCGCATTGCTCAACCAATGGGTGTCCAGGATCACCACCGTGTCGGCCCCGGCCTCCATGATCTGCTGGCCCACCGACAGCAGCCCCTCGGTGGCGTCGCTGCGGCAGCCATGCAGCGGCCCCGGTTGCTCGGACAGGATCATCCGGGGAATGTGGGTGACCTTGGCGGCGTAGACAAGCTGGCTCATGTTCAATCTCCTGGTGGTTGATGCGTTGTGGATGCGTTGTTGCCTGCGCAGTTTGGGCGCGCAGGGCCGGTCTCAACAAGCGATCAAAACTGGGCGATTGCTCAGAATTCGCTGACAAATCAAGCGCAAAAGATTGGCCTGCATCAAAGCCAGGCGAGCAGATCCCGCATAGGGATGAACGCGCCCGAGCGAGCGCGTGAGACGGTGCCCGGGGCCTAAGCGCCCGCGGATGCGAGTTCCATGGCCCCAAGCGCCTGCGTGACCAGGCGCTCGGTCCCCAGGATGTGCTTGCGGAACAGGTCCAGCGCGGTGTCGATGTCGCGCGCCAGGACCGACGCCATGAGCTGCTGGTGTTCGGCGTGCTTGTGGCGGTCCACCACACGATGCAGGGCTGAAAAGCGACGGTAGCGCTCGGCGGCATCGAACAACTCGATCACCATCTGGCCAAGCAGCGGCGAACGACAGCCCGCATACAGCGCCAGATGAAAAGCACGGTGCCGGTCCGACCAATCGTTGTCCAACGCCAGCGGACCCGCGCCCATGCGCTGTTCAACCCTGCCCAGCGAGTGCGCCGCGGCCACGATGTCGGCCTCCCAGGCATCGTCACCCCGGTCCATGGACTCGCGCAGGGCCTCGCATTCGACCAACAGGCGAACACGCGTCAGGTCGGCAATCCCCTCAGCGCTGAGCGGCGCCACACGAAAACCGCGATTGTCGAATGCACGCACCAGGCCCTGCTCCGACAGCCGACTGAGGGCTTCGCGCACCGGGCTGCTGCTGACGTCGTAGCGCCGGCTCAGTTCATCCACGCGCAGGCGCTGGCCGGGCTCGAATTCACAACGCACGATGGCCTGACGCAGGCTGCGGTAAGCGCGTTCTGCCAAAGGCAGGTCGGTGATGGTGTCGGTGCTGTCCATGGTGAAGGGCCGGATGTCTGGACCAGATCATACGTTAGCCATATTTTTATGTTTCATGCGTAATGGTTTCTACCATGCTTAATTTTAGTTTTTATGCATAAAAATAATCACCATGCACAAACAACCGGAACCCATCGGGGTGCCGGACTCACCACCAAGGAGCCTTGAATGAAGTTGATCTCTTACCAACACGCCGGTCGCGAATCCTGGGGCGCTGTGGTCGATGGCCAGGTCATCGACCTGGCTGGCCCCAGCGGCGTGGCCACCCTGGCCGAATTCGTGGGCAGCCCGCGCTTTGCCGAACGCGATGCCCTTTTGGCCAGCGCAGGTGCGCCCGTGGCCGCCTACGACGCGGTGCAACTGCTGCCCGTGATCCCCAAGCCTGAAAAAATCATCTGCGCCGTGCGCAACTACATGGACCACCACCAGGAGGTGCTGGCCGCCGGCATGCAGCGCGAGCTCTCGGAAGAGCCGCCGATCTTCTTGCGCGTGTGGCGCTCGCAAACCCCGCACAACGGCCCCATCGTGCTGCCCCGCGTCTCCGAGACGCTGGACTGGGAAGGTGAACTGGCCGTGATCATCGGCCAGGGTGGCCGCGACATCCCCGAGAGCCAGGCCTTCGAACATGTGGCCGGTTACGCCTGCTACAACGACGGCAGCATCCGCGAGTGGCAGTTCCATGCCAAGCAGATCGCCTCGGGCAAGAACTTCGAATCGACTGGCGGCTTCGGCCCTTGGATGGTGACGGCCGACGAGATCGAACCCAACCGGCCGCTGAAGCTGGAGGTGCGTCTGAACGGCGAGGTACTGCAGTCCAGCCACACCGGGCACATGATCTTCAACATCCCCAAGCTCATCCACTACGCCTCGACCATCTTCACGTTGAGCCCGGGCGATGTGATCGCCACCGGCACCCCCGCCGGTGTGGGCTGGAGCCGCAAGCCGCAGCGCTTCATGAAGGCTGGGGATGTGTGCGAGGTCGAGATCGAAGGCATCGGCATTCTGCGCAACCCCATCGTGGCCCAGGCCTGATCCCCGCGGCAAGCCGGAAGCGGGCCGCCCCAGAAGCACCCGGTGGCCCCGCTCAAAAAAAGAAAACAAGGAGACAGCTCGCATGCAACGCAGACGCTTCATGAGTTGGGCGGCCCTGGCCACGGCCCTGCCTTCGGTCTGGGCGCAGGGCTACCCCGAGCGCCCCGTCAAGATCTACCAGGGCTTCGCCCCGGGCGGCAATGCCGACACCATCGCCCGCCTGATGGGGGCGGAGATGGGCAAAGGCCTGAACCAGCCCCTGGTGGTAGAGGCCCAGGCTGGCGCGGGCGGCAACATCGCCGCGGCCACGGTGGCGCGTGCCAAGCCAGACGGCTACACCTTGCTGCTGGCCACCGGCGGGCACGCCGTCGCGGGCGCGCTCTACCAGAAGCTGGCCTACCGATCGGTGGCGGATTTCGAGATGATCTCCACGATCACCTTCTTTCCCTTCCTGCTGGTGGTGCCGGCGGATTCCAAATACCGCAGTTTGAGCAACCTGCTGACCGATGCGCAGGCCCGGCCTGGCAGCGTGTCTTACGGCACGGCGGGCGTGGGCTCGACCCACCACCTGGCGGGCGAGTTGCTGGCCCGCACCGCGAAGGTGGAGATGCAGCACGTGCCCTACCGGGGCGATGCAGCCTCCATCACCGCGGTGCTGGCCGGTGAGATCCCGCTGGCGATCGCGCCGCCCACCGCGGTGATGTCGCACCTGAAAGCCGGCAAGCTGCGCGCGCTGGCCGTCACAAGCGCCCAGCGCTGGACCCTGATGCCCGAGCTGCCGACCGTGGCTGAACAGGGCGTCGCGGCCTACGAGGTCAGCTCATGGGCCGGCCTGATGGCCCCTGCCGGCACCCCGCGCCCACTGATCGAGCGCCTGAACACCGAGGTGCGCCAGGCCCTGCAACAAGCCCCCCTGAGGGCACGGCTGGCCGATATGGGCGGTGAGGCCCGCGCCAGCAGCCCCGAGGAAATGAAAACCCTGTTGGTCGGCGAACTCCAGCGCTGGACGCAGCTGGTGGCCGAAGCCAACATCCCCAAACAATGAAAGTCACACCATGTCCCTGATTCAAATCCGCAAACGCAGCCTGACCCTCGAAACCACGTACCACGAAGGGGGGCCGGTGGCCGACACGCCCTTGAAGCTGGCAGCCGCCTGCGCCGTGATCCGCAACCCCTACGCCGGGCGCTACGAGCCTGACCTGCTGCCGTTCATGGCCGAGCTGCGCCAGCTCGGCACGCTGCTGGCCCAGGAGCTGGTGGACACGCTGGGTGGCAAGGACAAGATCGAGGTCTACAGCAAGGCCGCCATCGTGGGCGTGAACGGCGAAATGGAGCACGGCGCCGTCTGGCATGAAGCCGGCGGCTGGGCGATGCGCGCCGTGCTGGGCGAACCCAAGGCCATCGTACCGGCCGCCAAGGCCGTGGCCGCCACGGGCTACCGGCTGATGGTTCCCTTGCACTACATCCATGCGGCCTACGTGCGCAGCCACTTCAACAGCATGGAGGTGGGCATCCAGGACGCCCCGCGCCCCGACGAGATCCTGTTCGCCCTGGTCATGGGCACTGGCGGCCGGGTGCACGCCCGACTGGGCGGCCTGACCAAGGAGCAGGTCTCGGTGCACGACGGCCAGCGCTGAGCCCCCCTTTGCCTGCCCCCCGGAGACCGCCACCATGAGCGCCACCTATGCCCCCAACCTGTCCCACTTTGGCGTGTCGTGCTTCGACCTCGACCGCATGGTGGACTTCTACACGGCCGTGTTCAGTCTGCAAGTGACCGACAGGGGGCCGGGCCATACCTTCCCCTTTCTGCTGGCCTTTCTGAGCAGCCGGCCCGAGCAGCACCACCAGCTCGCACTGGCCCAGAACCGCCCGGCTGGATCGCCCAGCACGGTGATGCAGCTGTCTTTCAAGGTACAGACGCTGGAGGAGTTGCGCGAGGCGCGCCGACGCGCGCTGGGCCATGGCGCGACCCGGCTGCGCAACCTGAACCACGGCAATGCCTTGTCCATCTACTTCGGGGATGTGGAGGACAACACGGTGGAGGTCTACCTCGACACGCCTTGGTATGTGGCCCAGCCCCACGGCGACCCCCTGGACCTGGATGCCAGTGATGAGAGCATCTGGGCAGAGACCGAGCGCATCGTGCGGGCTGATCCCACCTTCATGCCGGTCAAGCAGTGGCAGGCCCGATTTGCCAGCCGGCAGCACGGCGCCTGAACGGAGGTACGAAGCCGCAGGCTGGAGAAAACGCCAGCCCCGCTTTGAAAGGAAACGCGAGATACTCATCTGCCACCAGCCTGTGAACTGAACCCCATGCAGCAGCCTCACCCCCTCCGCAGCATGCCCATGAGCTCATGGCCCCGTCTGGCCCTGCTGTGCAGCCTGCTGCTGATCACCGCCTGCACCAGCCTGCCCCATCGGACAAGCCGGGCGCCGGCACAGACCCTGGTCGCTGCAGCCGATTCGCCCTTGGCGGCCGTGGCTCGGGATGCGGGCATTGCGCCGGGTCGTTCGGGTTTGCGCGCCATGCCCGAAGCCGACGTGGCCCTGGATGCGCGGTTTGCGCTGATCCGGAACGCGACGGTCTCGATCGATGTCCAGTCTTATCAGATCGGCAACGACAGCGTTGGCCGCAGCCTCTTGCGGGCGCTGCGCGATGCCGCACGACGCGGCGTTCGGGTGCGGCTGCTGGTCGATGACTTCTACACGCGCGACGTCGATGAGCTGCTGCTCGGCCTGGCGGCCACGCCACAGGTTGAAGTCCAGCTGTTCAATCCCTTCACCACCGGACGCTCGTCCTCCTTGCTGCGGACCGTCGGGCTTCTGAGCGACTTCGATCGGCTGAACCACCGCATGCACAACAAGCTGCTGGTGGCTGACGGCGCTGTGGCCGTGGTGGGCGGCCGCAACCTGGCCGACGAATACTTCTTCCGCCATGCCGAAGCCAACTTCATCGACTTCGACATGCTGCTGGTGGGCAGCGTGGTGCCCCAGCTCAGCACCTGGTTCGATGTGTACTGGAACAGCAGCACCGTCTACCCGCTGCGTCAGATCATGCGGGATCCACTGACAAGCGCTGAACGCCAGGCCGCCTTCGATCGCCTGACCTCGGGGGACGCACAGCCCCAGCTTCTGACGCGTTCCGACATGTACGGCGACCCACCCCTGGCGCTTGAACTCAGCACGCGTCGATTTGCGCTCGTCGAAGGTGAGGCACAGGCCTGGGCCGACCCGCCGGCCAAGGCACAGACCGCCGATGAAGCGGGCCCGACAGTGAAGCAGCGCTTCATGCAGGAGATGGGCAACGCCCGCCGCCAACTGACGCTGTTCTCGCCCTACTTCATCCCGGGCGAGCGCGGTGTGGCCAGCTTGAAGGCGGCCCGCGCACGGGGGGTAGAGGTCAAGGTGGTGACCAACTCGCTGGCGGCCAGCGACGAGCCGCTGGTGAACGTGGGCTACAGCCAGTACCGCGTCGAACTGTTGAAGGCTGGTGTGCGGCTGTTCGAGGTGGCCTCGGAAAGGTTGAAAAGCGACAGCCGGATCGGCCGCCTGTTGGGTGCCACTGCCGGGCGCCTGCACGCCAAGATGGCCTACATCGACACGGACACGGTGCTGGTGGGCTCAATGAACCTGGACCCGCGCTCAGAACACATCAACACCGAGATCGGCGTGGTCGTGCACAGCCCGCAGATCGCACAGCGCATGCTGTCCGTCTTCGACACCGATCGCAATGTCGACTACGAAGTCGAGCTGAGCGCCGATGGTGAAGGCTTGGTCTGGGTCTCGCGCAGTGGCAGCCGGGAGGACCGCAGCATTGCCGAACCTGGCAACGGATGGTGGCAGCGGCTGAAACTCCGGCTCATGTGGATGCTGGTGTCCGAAGACCTGTTGTAGCCCTCCGCGGGCCCGCTTCAATTCGGAAGTTTTTCTGATCAATCATCCAGATTTCATTGAGAGTCGAACCCTCGCAACTCTGCAAAATCCAACGCTTCAGCTTCTTCATGAACTTTGCCGCCACGCTGTGACCAGGCCCCTCGCATGAACTCACCCACCCATTCCATCCGCACCCTGATCCAGCACTGGGGCAGCCGCACCCTGCTGAGCCTGGCCATGGGCGCCGGCCTCCTTCAGGCCGCGCAAGCTCAGACCGCGCCCCTGCAAGGTTGCCCCTCGCCCCAGATCCTGTCGCGCTTCGAAGAGTTCGGCCGCACCGGCAAGATGCCGCCGGATCTGGGCCGCTGGCTCAACGATCGCCAGGCTCAATATATCGAGCCCTACCAGGCCTTCGACAACGTCTACTACGTGGGGGTCTGCTGGGTCTCGGCCTGGCTGGTCAAGACCAGCGAGGGCTACATCCTGATCGACACCTTGCACGAGCCCTTCGTGGATCAGCTGATCGAGAACATGGCCAAGGTGGGCGTCAAACCCAGCGACCTCCGCTATGTGCTGATGACCCATGGCCACTTTGATCACGTCGGGGGGGCCTACAAGCTCAAGCCCCTGACCCAGGCCCGGTTCGTCATGACCCAGACCGGCTGGGACGAGGCGATCGCCGATTCACAGGCCTCGCAGAAGACGCCCCGGCCCTGGCAGATGCTGCCGGCGCCCGATCTGGTGGTCAAGGATGGCGACACGGTGACCTTGGGCGACACCCGGATCAAGGTCTACGAAACCCCGGGCCACACCCATGGCACCGCCTCGTACAGCCTCGACGTGAAGGACGGCAGCCAGACCTACCACGCTTTCGTGATCGGTGGCCTGGGCCTCAATGCCATCGACAGCGCCAGGCAGGTCGAGTCGTACATCGCCAGTGTCGACCGGATCGACGGGCTGGTCCATGACAAAACCACCCCGATCACCGTGCACCTCACCACCCACCCCTTCAGCACCGGGCTCACCGAGGCCAAGGAGAAACTCAAGACCCGGCGCCCTGGGGATCCGCATCCCTTGGTGGATCCCGTTGGTTTCACCAATCAACTGGCCACCCTGCGCCAAGGTGCCGAGTTGCGCCTGGAAGCTGAGCGAAAAAAAGAGTCGCGATAACTGAGGGCTCTGAGCACGTGGCGCGCCCCATACCGCCAACGGCACGTCACCACCCCAGTCTTGCCAAAACCGGATAACCCCCCGCAGCCCTCCCGACCTATCTTCTGAGCCTGCCCCAGCCCTTTGGTCTGAGGCCCTGAAGAAAGGACCGGTCTGCACATGAAACCTTCCCGTCTGGCCCGCCTGGGTGCGGGCTGCCTGCTCGCCTGCCTGGCAGCAGGCGCCCTGGCGACGGATCTGCCGAACGAACGGCAGACCCTCGCCAAGCTTGACCCCGACGCCACCCACCGCGTCTACCTGGCTGACCTGGCCCTGAGCCATATTGCCGACGGCCGGCTGCACGTGATCGATGGCCAGCGCATGCGCTACCTCAGCGTCATGAGTACCGGCTTTGCCGGCCAGGTGGCTCTGTCACCCGACCGCCGCGAGCTGTATGTGGCCAGTACCTACTACCCGCGCCTGTACCGAGGCCAGCGCAGCGATGTGGTGGAGGTCTACGGCACCGACGATCTGACCTTCCGGCACGAGATCGAGATCCCGCCCAAGCATGCCCAGGCCATGAACATCCGCGCCACCCTGGCCCCCAGCGCCGATGGCCGTTGGCTGCTGGTGCAGAACGCCACCCCGGCCAGCAGCGTGAGTGTGGTCGATCTGCAGGGGCGCAAGCTGGCCTCCGAGGTGCCCACACCAGGCTGCTGGGGCGTGATCCCCTGGCCTGCGCAGCCCAACCGCTTCTCCACCGTGTGCGGCGATGGCACCTTGGCCACCATCGAGCTCGACGAGGCCGGCCAGGCTCGCCCGCGCAGCGCCCCGGTGGCCTTTTTTGATGCCGACGCCGACCCGGTGTTCATCCATTACGAGCGCGTAGGCAACACCTTGTACTTCGTGACCTATGGTGGGCAAGTGCACCGCCTGCAGCTGCAGCCCGAGGGTGTGCAGGCGCTGCCGGCATGGTCGCTGCTGAGTCCGGCCGAGCAAAAAGCCCGCTGGCGCCCTGGCGGCATGCAACTTTTTGCCATCGACCCCGAACGCCAGCGCCTGTTCGTGGGCATGCATGCCAAGGCGTCAGATGGCTCGCACAAGAACCCGGCGCAGCAGATCTGGGTGTTCGATCTGGAACGGCAGGCGCGCGTGGCGCGCTGGCCCGGGCACAACGCGGTGTCCATGGTCTTCAGCCCAGCGGCCACACCCCGGCTGTTTGTGCTCGATGGTGCGGGCAACCACCTGCTGGCACTTGACCCGCGCAGCACCAGCACCCAGCGCAGCACCACGCTGGGGCGCCTCGATGCACTGGGCGAAACCCCGGTCTACCTGGAGGTGCAGTGATGTTCGCCCCCCTCAACGCTACCCTGCCCTGGCTCGATCCGGTGCTGTCGCACGCCGCCGCGGCCAGCCTGGCCCTGGTGTTGCTGTTTGGCGCCTTGGGCAAGCTGCGTGATCTGTCCGCCTTCGCGATGGTCACCGAGGCCTATGGCCTGCTGCCCCCGGCCCTGGTCAGCCCGGTGGCGCATGCGTTGGCCCTGAGCGAAGCGGCCGCCGGCCTGCTGTTGCTGCCGGTCTCTACCCGGCCCCTGGGGGCGGCACTGGCCTTGGGCGTGTTGGCCGTGGCCAGCAGCGCGGTGGCCCTGGCCTTGCGCAGCGGGCGCGACATCGACTGTGGCTGCGGCGGAGCAGGCCAGGGCGCCCACACCGGCCTGCGGCTGTCGGCCGCGCTGCTGTGGCGCAACGCCGCCCTGCTCGGGCTGGGCCTGGCCGCGCTGGCGCCACTGGCCCCCCGCGCAGTGGGCTGGCCCGACGGCCTGGCTGCCTGTGCGGCTGCCCTGTTCGCCACCGGCCTGTATGCCGTCACCAACCAACTGCTGAGCAACCAACCCCGTCTTTCCGAATTGAGGAACAACCATGATTGAAACCCTGATCATCTCCAACGTGCTCGCCTGGTGCGCCGTGATCGCCCTGGTGGTGGTGGTGCTGGCCCTGTCGCGGCAGGTGGGCATTCTGTACGAACGCATCGCGCCCATGGGCGCCCTGATGATGGACTCGGGCCCGGCCGTGGGTTCGCCCGCGCCTCGGCTCAGCCTGCCCCAACTGGGCGGCGGCACCCTTGAGCTGGGGGCCCCCGCAACGCACAGCACCCTGCTGTTCTTCCTGTCGCCCACCTGCCCGGTGTGCAAAAAGCTGCTGCCCATCGTCGAGCGCATCCGCCGCGACGAGGCGCCCTGGCTGCGCGTGGTGCTGGCTTCGGATGGCGAGCAACCCGAACACGAGGTGTTCCGCCAGAAGGCGGGCCTGGGTCACTTCCCCTACGTGCTGTCGCACGAACTCGGCATGACCCTGCGCATCGCCAAGCTGCCCTACGCGGTGTTGATCGACGGCCAGGGCGTGTTGCGCGCCAAAGGCCTGGTCAACAGCCGCGAACAACTCGACAGCCTGTTCACCGCCAGCGACCTCAAGGTGGCGTCGGTGCAGGATTTCATTGACCAGAAACTGGTGCACAAGGAGGCCACATGAACCTGCTCGACTGGTTTGATCGCCTGGCAGAGCGGCGCAGCCGCCAACTGGCCAGCCACACCTCCAGGCGCAGTGCCTTGGTGCGCGTCAGCAAAGTGCTGGTGGCCAGCGCATTCACCCTGCCCGTGCTGCCCTTTGATCGCAGCAGCCAGGCCCTGGCGGCCGAACACAACGCCGCCAGCAAGCGCAAAGGCCCCCCCACCGAAACCGACTGCGACTACTGGCGCTACTGCGGGGTAGACGGCTTTCTGTGCTCATGCTGCGGTGGCAGCGCCACCAGCTGCCCGCCGGGCACCACGCCCAGCAAGGTGGCCTGGGTAGGCACCTGTCACAACCCGGCCGACGGCAAAGACTACCTGATCAGCTACAACGATTGCTGCGGCCGGGGGGCTTGCGGGCGCTGCATGTGCAACACCAACATCGGTGAACGCCCAGGCTACCGCATGGGCCTGCACAACGACATCAACTGGTGCATGGCCAACGACAGCTCGGCCTTTCACTGCACCACCTCGATCATCGTCGGCGTGGCCGAGAAGGAGGACTGAATGCGCTGCTTGCCCCACCTTCGTGGGTTTGATAGGTTCCATGGGCTTCATGGGCCACTCGCTGCGGCCCTGCTGGCCGGCACCCTGATGACGGGGGCCCAGGCCGCCGACGGGCAGGCTGTCTTTCAGCAGGTCTGCGTGGCCTGCCATCAGGCCGGGGCCGTGGGCGCGCCGGGCCTGGCCCCGTCACTGGTCGGCGCGGTGGCGGCCCGGGCCGGGCAGCCCGCCATGCGCCAATACCTGGCGCTGGTGCTCACCCATGGCCTGCAAGGTCGCATCGTGTCGGAAGGGCAGACCTACAACAGCGTGATGCCAGCCCAGACCCAGTTGTCTGACGAAGAAATGGCCGCAGCGCTGACCCATGTGATGCGCGACCTGGCAGGCCACACAACCGTACCGGCCTTCACGGCGGCTGACCTGGCCCAGGCCCGTGCCAGCACAGTGACCCCCAAGGCCTTGAGAGCGCAACGTGATGCGGCTCTGGCCCCCTGAGCGGCCCACAAGCCCAGCCCAACGCAGCGTCCGTGGGCTGGGGGCCCTGCTGCTGGGTGCCGCAACCTTGCTGGCCACCGTGCCCGCCCCGGCCGCACAGCCTCTATCAGCAGGCAGCCCGGCACTCAACTACCGGCTGCACTGCATGGGCTGCCACCTGGACGACGGCAGCGGCATGCCGCATCGCGGCATCCCCAACATGAAAGGGGTGCTGGGGCATTTTCTGCGCCTGCCCGAGGGCCGCGCCCTGATCGTGCAAGTGCCGGGCGTGATGAACACCCCTCTCAACGACCGCCAGGTGGCCGAGCTGATGAACTGGATGCTGGGCCAATGGGCCGGCGACAGCCTGCCCCCCGACACCCCACCCTACTCCGAAGCCGAAGTGCGCCAACTGCGCAGCCACCGGCCCAGCGACGTGGCGCGTGAAAGGGCTGGTGTGGTGGAGGCGTTGCGAAGGATGGGGTATGGGATGGACTCCTCAGACAGTGCCGCGAGGTAGTGTTCATGCACGTGGCCCAGGCCAGAAGCCTCGACAACACCTCTCAACGCTGCCGACGAGGTCGCCGGCACAGCCTATCCGTGACGTGTCTGACTGAAGAAAGTATCCGGCACGTGAGGGCCCCAGGTCCAGAGTTGCTCGTGGGTGCCTTCAACGGTGGATGCAGGCACGGTGGCATCGTAGAGGTCGCCGTCCGAGTAGTGCTCCACACGAAAGCCATCGGGATCCCACCAGTAGTCAAACACCTGGCTGCCCAGGACATGGCGGCCCACACCCCAATGCGGGCTGTGCCCTTGCTGTTTCAACCACTCATGCCCCATGAAGACGGCGTCCATGTCTTGCAGCTCGAAGGAGATGTGGTGAACCAGGGGCCGGTCCGCTGCCGCAATCAGCAAGGAGTGGTGATCCGTGGGTTGCGCACCATGATTCCATCGCATGAAGAAGCCGATGTATTGATCCTGGCTGCCCGGCACCAGCATCTCGTCTGACACGATCATGCCCAGGTGGCGAACCGCCCAATCCTTTGCCACGACAGGATCGGGCACACACAGCGCGACGTGCCCCAGGCGCAACACCTGAGGGGCCTGTCGGAGCGGCCTTTGAGGCTGGTTGTAGCGCGATTTGCGCAAACCCTCGTTCAAGGTCATCGGCGGCCGAACCGGCAGGTCATCGACAGGGGCGATGCCATGCACCAGCTCCAGGCGGATGCCGCCGGGCAGCGTCACATCGACGCAGTGCCCGCCGCCGGGGCGCTGAAGCGCGCGGACCTCAGAGGCGCCTTCAATGAGTGATGCCTGGACCAGATCCTGCAGGCTTTCAACCTCGATGCCGATGGCCTTCATGGCCGGGGTGTCAGACGCCTCTCCAACATAGATGTAGGGGCTGGACAGCGCGCCTCGCAGGTAGACCGCTTGATCCGCATCGGGCCAGTCCACCGGCACCAGGCCAAACTCCTGCATGAAATCCCGGGTCGCCAGGGGCTTGGCCACCCCGAAAACCACATACTTGATGTCGCGTACTTTGATCATTTGATGTCTCCGGTCAGGGTGTGCGGACGGATGCCGATCGAGCGGGCAACGATCTGACCCGTGGGGGCGTCTTGTTCTTGTGTCCGAGAACCGCCGCACAACTGGGGGTGGGGGTTCAGCGGGCGGTCCGTTCAACGATGGGGGTGATCACGGCACCCAGCCCCTCGATTTCGACTTCGATCACCGAGCCCGCTGGTGCGTAGATTCGAGGATTGCGTCCAAAGCCAACGCCTGCAGGCGTGCCCGTCGCGATCAAGTCGCCAGGCTGAAGGGTGATGGTCTGGGTGATGAACTGGATCAAGGTTGGCACATCGAAGACCATGTCGGCTGTCGTGCCGTCCTGCATGAGCGTGCCATTGACCTTGGTGGTCAGTCGCTTGCCCCGCGGGTCGTAGGCATCGCTGGTGGTGATCACAGAACCCACGGCGCCACTGTTGTCGAGATTTTTACCAATCGCCCACTGCCCGGTGCTCAGGGTCATGCTCTGGATCTGCGATGCGCGACCGCTGATGTCGTTGAAAGAGGTGTAACCCAGCACCCCGTTGGCGGCTTGCTCTGCATTGGCCTCATGCAGCGTCGTGCCCACAATGGCGGCCAACTCGACCTCCCAATCCAGGCCATCGGGCTCGGTGGCAGGCACGACCACGGGGGTCCCCGTCGGCGCCAAGGTCGAGGCCCAGCGCGCGAAGAGGTTGGGGAACTTCGGCGTGGGCAACTTGGATTCGGCCCCGTGGGCCACGTAGTTGATCGCAGCGCAGATGATCTTCGCGGTGGGTGGCACGGGCACGGCCACTTGAATGTCGCTCATGGCCAGCGCCTGGCCCGTGGCGCTGGCGGCTTTGCGACGCCACTCAGCCGTGTTTTGGTAGAAGGCCTCAAGGCTGGTCAAGGGGATGACCGAATCCCCTGCCACCACGCCGATCAAGGCGGGTGCATCGAGGGCAGCAGACAGGGGGCGATAAGCGATCAGTTTCATGGAAGTCTCCGGGAGTGATGGGTGGGGGGAATCAGGCGCTGGCGTCGAAGGCCAGCGAAACCGCCGCCGGGCGCGGCGCGGGTTCCGGCCAACGTTGGGAGACGGTCTTGATCTTGGTGTAGAAGCGCGCGGCATCGGGGCCATACATGTGCGATTCACCAAACTTGGAGCGCCGCAGGCCACCGAAATTGAAGTACGCCGTCGGCAGGGGCACGGGCACGTTGACCCCGATCATTCCGGACTCGACTTCGGTCATGAAACGGTGCGCCGACTTGCCGTCGCGGGTGAAGATGACCGAGCCATTGCCATACTCGTGGGCATTGGTGATGGCGATGGCTTCGTCCAGGGTGGCCGTGCGCATGATGCCGCGCGCCGGGCCGAACACCTCCTCCTGGTAAAAGCGCATGTCGGTGGTGACACCATCGATCAGGGTGGGGCCCACATAAAAGCCGCCTTCATGGCCTGGGATCTGAATGCCGCGCCCATCCAGCACCAACTCACCGCCCGCAGCAACACATTCCGCCACGGCACGCTCGACCGCTGATCGGGACTCCGCTGAGACCACCGCACCAAAGTCGGCCCTCGGATCGTTGTAGGGCCCCACTTTGAGCGCCTTGATCCGTGCCACCACCCGTTCGCGCAAGCGCTGGGCCGTTTCCTCGCCCACGGGCAAGAGCAGAGACACGGCCATGCAGCGCTGGCTGGCCGAACCAAACCCCGCTGAGACAAAGGCACTGGCCGCGGCCTCCAGATCGGCATCAGGCATCACCACCATGTGGTTCTTGCCACCGGTGAAGGCGGCAACCCGTTTGTTGTGCGAGGTGCCTTTTTGATAGACGTACTCTCCGACGCCCGTCGAGCCGACAAAGCTGACCCCGGCAATCCCCGGATGGGCCAGCAGGCCGTCGACCACCTCTTTGTCGCCCTGCGCGATATTCAGCACCCCATCGGGCAAGCCGGCCTCTTTCCACAGGCGGGCAAATACCAGCGAAGCACTGGGCACTCTCTCAGAAGGCTTCCAGACCACGCCGTTGCCCAGCGCGATGGCCATCGTCATCATCATGGCCGGCACCATGATCGGGAAGTTGAACGGCGTGATGCAGGCCACCACGCCGATCGGCACCCGCAGAGAGAACACGTCGATGTCCCCGCCCACATTGCGCGAGAACTCGCCCTTGGACACCTGCGGCGCGTTGGTGGCGAACTCGATGGCCTCGATCGCCCGGCTGACCTCGCCAGCCGCATCGGCCAGGGTCTTGCCATGCTCCAGCCCAATCACCTGGGCGAACTCATCGGCATGGGCCAGAACCAGTTCACGCAATTTGAAAATCACCGCCAGCCGAGCGCTTTGCGAGGCTTGTGCCCATCGCCGGCCCGCGTCCTGCGCATGGGCGACGGCCCGGTCCAGGGTGGCGCTGTCGGCAAAAGCACAGCGGGCAATTTCCTCACCGGTCGAGGGGTTGAACACCGGGCCAGACCGACGGCTGATGCCGGCCTCGACGGTCCCGTTGATGAAGTGGCCAATGTGCTGGGTCATGACGATCCTTGCTGAGCAGATGAATGGAGAAGTGAATGGCTGGCGATTCTGATTTATGTTTTTGCATTACGATATGCGTCAAAATCAATCTGGTTATGCGCCAATGCATAACGAAAGCGAGCGATGACCAGCAAGCCATACAACTGGGACGATTTCAGGGTTTTTCTTGGTGTGGCGCGGGCTGAGTCCGCATTGGAGGCCTCCCAGGCCTTGGAACTGGATCAGTCCACGGTCTCAAGGCGCCTGTACCGGCTCGAAAAAGACATGGGGGCCAAGCTCTTTGACCGGAGTCCGCAAGGGCACCGGCTGACCACGGCAGGGCAACGCCTGCTGGAACATGTCCAAGCGTTGGAGGGCACGTTCAGTGCCATGCAGTCGGATGTCTTTGGCGACAGCCAGGTGTTGACGGGCGAGATACGACTTGGCGCCACCGAAGCCTTTGGCAGCTTTTTTCTGGCCCCGCACCTGGCGCAGTTCTGCACGCAGCACCCCGGCATCACGGTGGACCTGCTGCCCATGCCGCGCAACATCAATCTGTCCAAACGCGAGGCAGACGCCTCGGTCACGATCGAACGCCCTACAGCCGACAGCTTTGTGACCAGTCGATTGACTGACTACCGACTGTTGCCCTACGCCACGCCTGATTATTTGCGGCGGCATCCCCCGATCAAGTCGATCGAAGATCTGGCAGACCAGCGCTGGATTGATTACGTCGATGACCTCATCTTCACCGAGCAACAATTCAGTCTGCAGAAATGGCTGCCAGAGGTGCGCCCGTTCTTGAGAAGCACCAGTGTGATCGCGCAATTCCAGGCCGTGCGATCCGGCTTGGGCATGGCCGTGCTGCCTTGCTTTCTCGGCGACACGGCCCCCGAACTGGTGCCCATCCTGCCCAGAAAGATCGACATCACCCGAACCTTCTGGATGGTCGCGCCCAGAGAGCGCCGTGAGTTGGCCCGGGTCCGGGCCTTGTGGGATTTTTTGCGCGAGGTCACCTCACGGCACGCCAACCAGTTGATGAGGGAGTCCTCGCCTGCGGACCTCACGGGGCATCCACGTCCTCGCCGCTGAGCAGCGGCCAACGACGGCCGACCCTGCGCTGCAGGCACCGATGAACTTATACGGTCTCGAGGTTCAGCGATGGCGATGCATGCGGGGCTGCCGGGTACAAGGCCAAGACCTCATCGAGCACGAGGCGGACGGCACGCGGCATCAGCTTGCGGCTTTGGTAGACCACAAAGTACTCGATCTCGTGCCCGGTCCACTCTGGCAACACCTGTATCAGCTGGCCACTGTCCAGGGCCTCACGCACCTGGGTCTCCAGCAGCAGCGCCACCCCCTGACCACGGCGGCAGGCATCGGTGATCAATTGCAGGTGATTGGACGCAAAAACACATCGCACCGGCACCTCAACCCGTTTGCCGTGGTGAAACAAGGCCCAGCGTCGGGTCATGGGCCCATGGTTGAAACCGATGCAGGCGTGGGACGCCAGATCTTGCGGCCCACCCAGGCGGTCTGCGCGGGCCAGGTAGTTCGGGGCCGCGCACAACACCATCTGCGATCGCATCAGGTAACGGGCCACGACATTCTCTGACTGGATGAAGGGCTCTGGGAGCACCGCCAAATCGATGCCCTCGGCGCCCAGGTTGATCACGCGCTCCTCAAATCGCAACTCGATCTCCAGCGCAGGATGCAGCTGCTGCAATTCAAACAGGCGCTGACTCAGCAAGGGCACGGCCTCGGCAAAGCCCAGCACCACCTTGACCCGACCTTGCACCGGCCCTTCTTGCGACGTGATCAGCTCCGCGGCTTCATCCAACTGGTCCAGCGCAGGTTTGCAGCGCTCGTAATACTGGCCACCCAAGGCCGTCAGGCTGACCGCGCGCGTGGTGCGCTGAAGCAGGCGCTGATTGAGTTGTGACTCCAAATCACCGATCAGGCGGCTGGCCTTGACCACCGACAAGCCGAGGTCCAGCGCCGCCGCCTTGAACGAGCCCAGCTCGGCAATGCGGCAAAACATCTTCATTGACAACAACTGATCCACACCGGGTCTCCTGCAGCAAGCCCTTCTGAGTGCTGGACGACATCGTGTGTCCAGCACTCATTTTTAGGTCTCTGCCTTTTCTGTTTTGATACGACATGGTATCGTATCGACACAAAAATATGCAAATCCCCCCTCGCATTGCCATGAACGCCGAATCAGCCCCCAGCCCCGCAACCGTCAAAACTACAGCCGTCCGCAGGACCACCTACCGGGGGGTACAACGGGGGGAACAATTGCTGAGCACGGCAACGACGCTGTTTCTGGAACATGGGTACGCGGGCGTGAGCGTTGATGAAATCGTCAAGCAGTGTGGTGGCTCAAAGACCAATGTGTACCGGCAGTTCGGCGACAAGGAAGGGTTGTTCGTGGCCGCCATCGAAGCCCTTTGCAAAGAGTTCCTGCGCGAGTTCAATGCCCTCGATCTGGCCCAGGCAAATTTGGCGGACGGCCTGCACAAGCTGGGTCGGGCCCTGCTGCGGCAACTGGTGCAGCCCAGACACATTGCCTTCCAGCGCCTGGTGCTGGCCGAATCGGGCCGCTTTCCTCGCCTGGCCCAAAGCTGGTTCGATGCCGGCCCGAAAACCACCCAAGCCGCCATCGCGCGCTTTCTAGGCCCCCGCCTGTCACTGAATGACGCGGGGCTGAACACGGCCGCCCGGCACTTTCACGATCTGCTGGTCTCCAGCCCGGTTTTGTTGGCGACCCTGGGCCGCCCACTCAGCACCAGGCAGCTCACCCAGCATCTGGATCAAGCGGTTTCGCTGTTCATCCAGGGCTGTCAGCCCGCCTCCACCTCACTTGTCCAACCCTCACAGGAATCCACATGAGCTTCAAAGTTTTGGCCATCTCGGGCAGCCTTCGCAAGGCATCCGTCAACACCCTGGCCTTGCGGGCAGCCCAGGCGCTGGCCCCGGCCGACATGGTCTTCGAGTTTGCCGACCTGTCTCAGATCCCCATGTACAACGACGACCTGCGCGAGCAGGGTGAGCCCGCCGCTGTGACCCACCTCAAGCAACAGATCCAGGCCGCCGACGCGGTGCTGATTGCCAGCCCCGAGTACAACTTTTCGATCCCCGGTGTGTTGAAGAACGCCCTCGACTGGGTCTCACGCCCCCCCATGCAACCCTTTGACGGAAAGCCGGTGGCCATCATGGGCGCAGCACCGGGCCCCGTGGGCACGGGCCGGATGCAATACCACCTGCGCCAGGTGCTGGTGTTCCTGAACAGCTTCACGGTCAACAAACCCGAAGTGCTGATTGGTCACTGCGGCAACAAGTTCAATGCAGACGGCGAACTGACCGATGCTGTCACGGCAGGCTTCATCTCCGATCTGCTCAAAGCCTTGCAGGCACTGGCGGCGCGCGTGTCTCCGAAGGTTTGAACGCCGTGGCAAGGTTGACCGCCCGACTGCCTGGCCACCTGTCGGGCGCACTCGGACTGCTCATGCTCATCATCGGCCCGTGCAAGGCCGAGGCGCCGCCCCCACTGCCGCCCGAGGCGATCGCCATCCAGGTGCGTGATGAACTTATTGAAATCAGCCTGGAGGTGCACACCCTCGCCGCGCACGAAAAGGCCTGGAAGGTACTGACAGACTTTGAGCACATGAGCGAGATCCTGCCCAGCTTGTCGCTCAGCGAGGTGGTGTCGCGTGACGGCCTGGTGTTGCAGGTCCACCAAAGGGGAAAGGCCAGTTTCGGCATGCTGAGCAAGGCATTCGACACGCACAAGCAGGTGACGCTCGAGCCAGAACGACGCATCTTGTCGCATAGCGAGTCACCCGACGTGCGCAGCAGTGACAGCGAGACCGAGTTGATCGATGCCCCCAAGGGCCTGAACATCCGCTATCGCCTCAAAGTGCAGTTGCTCAATGCCAACCTGGCAGGCATCGCCGGTCACGCCCTGCGCCAGCAGACGGCCGACAATTTCACCCGCTTGCTTGCTGCCATGGCGGCCAAGCCGCACTGATCCCATTCGCCTGCATGCACCTCCGTTCAAGGCAGCGGCTTCTGGCTCAGGTGTTTGCTGCGCTGGCCGCCTGCCTCTGGGGCTTCACGTATTCGGTCTCGTCCGCCTATCTGCCTGCCCTGCCCTTGTTCGATGGCGGCGTGCGGGCGCTCCTGGCTGGCGTGGCCTTGCTGCTCCTGGCACGCACGCGCCCGGGCGATGTCCAGAGCGCGCGTTTTGGCCTGCATCAAGTCTTGACTGGCAGCTTGATCGCCGGCTTCTTTGCCTTCCATTTCACATCCTTGTTCACGCTGCCGGGTGGCCTGGCTGCGGCGCTGCAGACGCTGGGTCCTCGATGGACGATTGCCCTCCTGTGGTGTATCGCCGGCATCCGCCCTCGCCCCTGGTTGGCCGCCAGCGCTTTTCTCGGTGCTGCCGGCCTCGCCTTGATGGTGATGTTTCAGGCACAACAGGTGAACGCGCTCGGCGTGTGCGCGGCCCTGATCAGCAGCCTGTGCCTGAGCAGCGCCGGCGTGGTTCGAGCCGCCAACACCCGCTCCTTGCAGGAAGGGATCCGCACCACCTCGCAAGAATTGCTGTTTGCGGGCGCGCTGCTGTTGGGCTTGTGCGTCATCTCGGGGCAATGGCCCAATCGACTGGAGGGGCAGCAACTGCTGGCGCTGCTGGGTGTTGGCTTGTTGCTGACGGCCTTGCCGTTTGCACTCTGGTTTCAGGCCTTGAGCTGGATCGGGCCCCAGCACACCACGCCCTTCATGCTGCTGCTCCCCGTGGTGGCGGCACTGGTGGACGGCGCCTTGAACCACCGCTACCCCAGCGGCTTGCAGTTGCTGGGTGCGGTGCTGGCCGTGATCGGAATCACGCTGAGCCAGCGCCAGCCTCAGGCGGCAGAGTCAAGCCCGCAGCGATGACTGGATTGGGACGCCAACATTCTCGGCCCCGATCCGGCGAACAGCTGCACCCAAAATTGCGCCCAACGATTCATGCGTCGGATGCACAGACATCAAGCCCCTCAACTTTTGGTGTGGCCCTGCCCCAACGTGGCCGAAGGCAGCTCGCCAAAAAGCTGCCGGTACTCGGCGGCAAAGCGCGACAGGTGCCAAAAGCCCCAGCGGGCCGCCGCGTCACCCACGCCCATGCCTTCGCCAGCCCCTTGGCACCGAGCCGCCTGGCGCAACAGGTCACGCCGGACTCGATTGAGCCGCATGCACCGCAGGTAGGTGATGGGGCTGACCTGCAGCAGGTCTTCAAAAGCATATTGCAGCGCCCGCCGCGACGTGTGGGCGGCCTCGCACAGATCGGGCACGGTGATCACCGACTCGGCATGGGCCTGCATGTACTCGCGGGCCAGGCGCACGATGCGCTGGCGCGAACTGGCACAGGTGGGCAGATCGGTCACCACATGCTCGGGGCGAAAACACTGCAGCACCGCATCGGCCAGGGCCAGGCCCAGTGTGCGACGGGCCTCTGCCTGGGACAGCAGGGCCGAGGCCTGTTGGCCCAGGGCAAGGGCCGAGGCCGTGAGCCGCTGCAGCTCTTGCCGACGCGGGCCCAGTGCACGCAGCACACAGGTGCGTGGCCCCTGCCAGGCCGCAGCCACGTGGTCAGGGCCATCTACCCTGGCTGCCAGGGTCTGCAATGCAGACAAGGGAATGCTGATGCCAACCAGCGCCATGCGCGGCGCGGTGACCAGCTGAAAGGGCACATCCGACTGGATGCCAACGGGGGTGTCGGGATCGATCTGGTGCCCACAAAAACTGGCGCGGCCCCCATCGAAGGCGGCCAAGCCCACCGTGACATGACCGCTGCGCGCGCTACCGTCTTGCAGCACCGATTGGTTGATGGTTTCGCGAAACACCTGCAACTGGTCAAAGCGCAAATCCTCCAGCAAGCCTTCGAAGGGGCCCGCGCTGAGTTGCTCGTAATGCTGCTGCCACGAGCTCAGGCTGGCCGCCTGAGCTTGCGCATCGTGGGTGTGAGCGCGCTGGTAACAGAGCTCGGGCGGCACGTGGGCCTGGGGCAAGTTGCGGGTGACCATCGATGCAGTATCAGAACTTCGGGGCCGGGACGCCATCGGTTGCAACACCGATCAGGTGCAAAGGTGCACCTCACCCGATTAAGAACGTGTCAAGACTGGACACATGCAAGATCGGGGCCCGCACACAGGCCATGCCCCTACTGCGGCTGCAAGTTGATGGCCTTGGCGATGGCCCGGTATTTTTCGATGTCGGCGGCATAGCTGGCACGCAGCGCTGCCAGCTCCATCGGCGGGGCCACGCTGCTGCCACCGGCCTCGATGGTGCGGCGCACCTCAGGCACGGCCAGGATCTCGTTGCAGATCTGGTGCAGCTTCTGCTGCAGGGGCTCGGGCGTGCTGCGCGGCACCTGTACGCCGCTCCACAGGCCATAGACAAAGTCTTCAAAGCCTTTCACGTCTTTCATCAGCGGCACGCTGGCCAGCTTGGTGTGCCGCTGGGCAGCTGCCAGGGCCAGTGCCTTGACACGGCCCGACTCAATCACATCGGGGATGTTGCCCGCCAGTGGCACAAAGGCAATGTCGAATTGGCCCGAGATCAAATCCTGCACCAAGGGCGCCATGCCCTTATAGGGCACATGCAGTGTTTTGAGGCGGGCCAACTGCGTGAAGCGTTCACCCAACAGGTGGTACAGCGATCCAGGCCCGATGCTGCCGTAGCTCAGCTCTTTGGCGCCCGGCTTGCGGGCCATCTGCAGCAGCTCGTCCACGTTGTTCACACCCAGGTTGCTGCGCACCAGCAGCACCATGTTGGTGACCGCAAACTGGCCCACCGGCTGCAGGTCTTCGGGCTTGTAGCGGGCAGCCGCCATGCCCAGCGGGGTGAGCATGATTTCCATCGGCGAGCCCGCCAGCAAGGTGTGGCCATCACCTGCCGCACTGACCACGCGCTGGGTGCCGATGGCACCCGCGGCGCCGGCCAGGTTCTCGACGATCACCGTCTCACCCAGGCGTCTGCCCAGCTCGGGTTGCAACTGACGGGCCACGATGTCGGAGCCGCCGCCGGCCGGGTAGGGAACGATCAGGCTGACCACCCGGCCGTCGGCCCAGGTGGCGCCACTGGCCAGGGTGGCAGCACAGCCCAGCAGCCATTGACGGCGGGGCAAGAATACAGAGGCGGGGTTCATGGGGAGGGGTCCTTTCAGATGAGCGTCGTGAAGTGGGTGGGGAAGGCCATCAAACTGGGCGCGGGGAGCACGGGAAATCACGGGCGATCAAGGCCGATCAGCGCGCGGTGCGCAAGGCAGGCGGCGACTGATGCCGCCAGGGCGTGGCTTGGTACCAGCCCTCGCACAGCTGGAGCAAGGCCAGCTCGGCCTGGGGCCGGGCCATGATCTGCAGGCCTTGCGGCAGGCCGTCCGCGCCAAAGCCGGCCGGCACACCCGCGGTGGGCACGCCCGCCAGAGAGGGGCCGATCACCACCTCCATCCAGCGGTGGTAGGTGTCCATGGCACGCCCGGCCACCCGGTCGGGCCAATGCCACTGGGCTTCGAATGGGGGCAACTGGGCAGCGGGCAGTACAAGATGGTCGTAGCGCTCGAACAGCGTCATCACGGCGGCGTACCACTCGGTGCGCGTGGCCATGGCCTGGGCGATGGTGGCGACATCCAGGCCCTGGGATTGCTCAAACTCCCAGCGCGCCTCGGGCTTGAGCAGATCACGCGTGGTGGGGTTGCCATACAGACCGCCCAGGTGGCCCGCCAGGATCAGCTGCCGCAACACGCACCAGCTGCGCCACAGGCGCTCCATCGGGAAGAACGGCGCCACCTCCTCCACCGGGCAGCCCAGCGTGTCGAAGTGCGCCAACGCGGCCCGGTTGGCCGCCAGCAACGCGGGCTCAATGGGCAGGTAGCCCCCGAAATTCCCCAACCAGCCGATACGGCGCCCGCGCAGATCGGCCTGCAGCGCTTGCCGGAACTGCAGCGGATCGTCCGCCAGCGACAGAGGCGCTCGCTTGTCGGGCCCAGCCAGGGTGGACAACAGCCAGGCCAGGTCTTGCGGGTTGCGGGCCATCGGCCCTTCGGTGCCCAGCTGTTGGTAAAACACATCGGCTGCAGGCGCCATGGGCACCCGGCCAAAGCCGGGGCGCAGGCCATAGACGTTGTTCCAGGCCGCGGGATTGCGCAGCGAACCCATCATGTCGCTGCCGTCGGCCACGGGCAGCAGGTGCAAGGCCAGCGCCACCGCCGTGCCACCGCTGCTGCCGCCGGCGCTGCGCGTGGGGTCGTAGGCATTGCCGGTCACGCCATGCAGCGGGTTGTAGGTGTGCGACCCCAGCCCGAACTCGGGCGTGTTGGTCTTGCCGATCAGAATGGCGCCGTCGCGCCGCAGGCGCTCCACCACCACGCTGTCGTGCGTGGTCATGTTGCCCGCGAGGGCCGGGCTGCCGAAAGTGGTGGGCAGCCCGGCGGTGGCGGTCAAATCTTTGGGGGCCTGCGGAAAGCCGTGCATCCAACCCTGCCATTGCCCCTGATCAAGCAGGTGATCCTTGTCGCGCGCCTGGCGCAAGGCCAGCTCAGGCTCGATGCGAGAGACCACCGCATTGAAGCGAGGGTTCAGTGCATCCAGATGCGCCAGGGTGGTCTGCATCAGCTCGTGGCACGACACCTCACGCGAACGGATGCGGCGCGACAGCGTGAGGGCGTCGGTGGCCAGGATGTCGGGTAAAGCCACGCTCGCGGGCGCAGCGGATTCCAGGGGGCGGGTCATCGGGAGGGGTCCGTTCAGCAAAGAGGCCAGCGCTGCCAGCCGCGACCGGCCCTGGACAGGCCCGCCAGCCGGCAGCAAGATCACCCCATGCTAGGGACACCCGCCCGAGACCGTTATCCAATTTGCGCAAAAACGAATCAGGGTTGCACCGGATGGGCAAGCCCCCGACCTCCAGTGCCCTCCCCCTCTCAGGGCTGCAGCGACAGCTCGCGCCCCTCGAAGAACACCTGCTTCACCTGGGTCTGGTGCACCTGCGTGATCGGCACCTTGAAAAGGTGGCGGTCGAGCACAATGAAGTCGGCCGACTTGCCCGCTGCGATTGAACCGGTTACCGCGCCGAGGCCCATGGCCTGCGCGCTGTTGAGGGTGTAGACACGAAGTGCAGTGGGCAAATCGACGGCCTGGTCGGCACCCAGTTGGCCTGGCAGCTCACCCAGCGGATTGCGCCGGGTCACCATGCCTTCGATGCCGATCCAGGGGTTGGGCGTGGGCTGGCCGGCGGGCCAGTCCGAACCGCCCGCCACCAAAGCCCCGGCACGCACGAGCTTGCGGATTGGGTTGATGCGGTCTGCACGCTCAGGGCCGATGGCCGCTGCCGAGGCCAGGTTGAGCCCGGTGGGAAACCACAGCATCGGCGACACATCGACCACCACGTTCAGCGCCTTGAAGCGTGCCACGTCGGCATCGGCCACCAGCGAGGCATGGGCCACCTGGTGCCGCGGCCCCTTTGGGCCGTTGCGCCGGCGCACCTCGGCCACGGCGTTCAGCGCCTGGCGCACCGCGCCATCGCCCACCGCGTGCATCTTGACCGGCACACCCTGCCGATCCAGCTCGGCCAGCATGTCCACCAGTTGCTCGGTGGTGTAGGTGCTGGGGCCGTGGTAGTGAGCACCATGCTCGGCATCGGGCAGGTAGGGCTCGATCATGTTCGAGGTGCGTGCCGGGGGCACGCCGTCGAGAAACAGTTTGGCGAAATCGGGGGCCACGTGCGGGCTGCGCAAGGATTCACGGGCCTGCACCAGCGCCAGGCCACTGCGGTCACCGGCCTGGGGCGATGGCAGAAACGGCAGCGAACCCACGTAGTGCAGGCTCAGCCCCCGCTGGGCGTCGAGCTGCCCCCACAGGCGCAGGCTGCTCTCGTAGGCAAAGGCGTCCTGGATGCCGGTGATGCCCAGGGTGTTGAGCGTGTGCACTGCGCCCCGTGCGGCCTCCATCTGGCGTTCGGGCGTGCGCGGTGGGATCAGTTGCTCGATGGCGTGGAAGGCCGGAAACTCCTTCATCAGCCCCGTCAAGCGGCCATCACCCGCATCTTTCACAAAAAAGCCACCAGGCGGCGGCGTACTGCTGGCGTCCAGCTGGGCACGGCGCAGCACCTCGCTGTTCACCCAGCGGTTGTGAAAGCTGTCGTCACGCAGGATGACCGGGTGATCACCGCTGGCCTGGTCCAGCAGAGCCAACGCCTGGGTGCTGGACATCTGGGCCAGCAGGCCGCCGTTGAAGGCGGCACCCACGATCCAGTCGCCGGGCCCGGCCTTGCCGGCGCAGTCACGCACCCGAGCCAGCACCTGCTCCAGCGTGGCCGCGGGCGAGAAGTTGCAGCCAAAGCGATCTTCCCAGCCACCGTCCAGAGGGTGGATGTGCACGTCGTTGATGCCCGGCATCACCATGGCACCGGCCAGGTCCAGCACGCGGGTCTGCGGCCCGATGTGGCGGCGCACCTCGTGCTCGCCCAGGGCCACATAGCGGCCATCGCGCACCGCGAAGGCATCGGTCCAGGGCATGCGGGCGTCAACGGTGTAGACCGCCGCGTGGCGCACCACCAGATCGGCCGGTGGCGTAGGGGTCGCGGCATGGGCCAGCAGCGTGGTGGCACCGGCCAGCCAGGCGCACAAGGCAGGCCAGCGGCGGCGGAAGGAGTTGATGTGGGATCGGTTCATGGCTGTGTCGTGCAAAAGGTTGATGCCGCCCGCAAGCCAGCAACCTGGCCCACGAACTGACAGAGCCCAGGCTACCGGCCCCATCGGCCCCGGTCATGTACCAATTGGTACAAGCCGCCCGGCAAAGCAGCCCCGGTCTCATCCACCCCGCACCGCGCCGGGGCCGCAGCATTGGTGAATCTCTCTATGGCCGATGGCGAGCCGGGTCGGCACAGTCGGTGCTTGTGAGAAATGCGGAGTCCCCCCGAACGGGATCACGCGCCACCCAGCAACGCCCCGCACCACTTTGAAGCCCCGAAGGCCATGAACAACAAAGACGAACTCCTGCTTCAGCTCTACGCCTGTGCGGCCCAACCAGCTCAGTGGTCGCTGGCTCTCGACCAGTTGTGCACAGAGACCGGTGCCTGCTCGGCTGTGGTGCAAACCTTCGAACTGGGCACCGAGGGCGTGCGGCTGGGCTGGCAGGTCAGCGACTCGCGCACCCAGCGCAACAGCCCCGTCGACTGCCCCCAGGTCACCGGTGACCACAACCCGCGCCTGCAGACGCACCGCATCAACCGCGGGCTGAACCGGGTGGTGCGCGACGACGAACTGTTTGACCGGCACGACCCCGGGTGGGCCACCTTGCAGGCCGATCTGGCCCGCATCGGCCTGGGTGAGTTCATGGGGGCCTTGCAGGCCCTGCCTGATGGCCGTCTGCTCGGCATCGCCCTGCACCGCCCCTGGGGCGACCCCGAGACCTTTGACCGGCACAGCGAACACCGGCTGGCCGCCTTGGCCCCTCACCTGAGCCAGGCCTGCGAGCTGGGGCAGCAGCTGCTGTCGGCTCGCACCGAGATGCATCGCCAGCAGCAGCACGCCGACATGCTGCGCTGTGCCTTGATCGCCTGCGATGAGCAAGGCAGGGTGCAATGGATGAACCACAGCGCCCTGTTGCTGACCAGCGCCGAGCGTGGCCTGTCAAACCGTGGCGGCCTGCTGCGGGCCACCGGCCCCGGCCTGTCGGCCCGCCTGCATGAGGGCATCGCCGCCGCCGCAGGCGACGAAGGCCGCTCGGTGCACTACACCGTGATCGACCACGGGCACAGCACACTGCACATCGCCCTGCGTGCCAGCTCGGTCGAGGCACAGGGCACCCCCCAGGGCGCGGGCTCGGTGATGCTGGCCATCACCAGCGCGCAAGACCTGGTGGATGTACCGCCCGACATCTGGGCCAAGCTGCTGGGGCTGACCCTGGCCGAGGCCCGACTGGTGGCCGCCCTGGCACAGGGCGATACCGTGGAGCTGCACGCAACCCAGCGCGGCATCGCCCTGGGCACGGCACGCAACCAGCTGAAGATGGCGCTGGCCAAGACAGGCACCTCACGCCAGGCCGACCTGGTGCGCGTGGCGCTCAGCTCGGCCGCGGCCCAGGTGCTGGGCTGATCAGAAGCTCCAGCCCAGGCGGATGGCGGCGCTGGTGCCCTGGGTGCGGTTGCGCACCTGGGTTTCGCGGTAAAGGTGCATCGACACCAGAGGCAGGCCCGAACCGGGCTGGAAGTAGGTCAGCGCCGGGCCCAGGGCCAGCGCTCGCGAGCGGTTGCCGTTGCTCAGGCCTGGTGCCACATCGTCACTGATCTGCTGGTACAGATAACCCCCCAGGCCCGCTGTCCAGGGGCCAAAGTGCTGGCCCACGGCAAAGTCGTGCTCGTACTCGGTGCCCGAGCGGTAGTTGGTGTCCTTGTTGCGCTGGTTGAAGTTGAGCTGAAACCACGACGACACCTCGAAGCCCCCGGGCTGGATCCAGGTGAAGGCCCACGAGGGTGACAAGGTGGCGTGGTTGGTGCCCGCATTGATCAGGCGGTTCTTGTCGTAGGAGCCGGTGGGCAACTGGGCGGCCAGCTGGAAGTTGCTGAACAGGCCGGGGTTGTGCACCCACTGCAAAATCACCGGAATCAGCTGCACATCGCCCACCGCCTGGTTCTTGCCCGACAGGCCCACCGGGCCGGCCGGGGTGGGCACACTGAGGTTCATCGACATGTCCAACACCGGCAACACGCCACCCCAGCCATAGCGCGCTCCACCCACCCTGTGCTCGGTCATGCGGATGTAGGCCATCGAATAGCTGTTCACCTTCAGGTCGGGTGTGGCCGCGGCGCGCTGGCCTGCGTTGTCGCGCAGATCGCTGGCCCGTGTGGCCGCGGCGCGCACGCCCACGGTGCCGAACTCGGTCGGCGGGGGCAGCAGGCCGGCCCCGAAATCGAACACGCCCGGGGGCGTGATCGGTGAGCCGTTTTCAACGGCGTGGGCCGCCTGCAGGCCCAGCGTGGCCAGAGCAAAGCCCATCAGGCAGCGGTTGGCACAGGCAGGCAGTTGAGAGGTCTGAAGCTTCATCATGTGGGTGACTCACGGTTGATTGGGTGAGCCCCCAGCGTAAAAAATCGGCGCTTGCGGCGCATGTCCCATATGGGCCACAGAGCCCCTGGCCACTGAAGCCAATGCGCTCAGGAACAGGAAACGGGCACGGGCGCCACGCGGGCGCCGCACTCGCAGTGCACCGGGCTCAGGGCTTGGCCACCTCTTTCACCAGCCCCTGCTTGGACAGCAGCACCAGCTGCCCCTGCGCATTCACCACCCCCGCCGTCAGCCCCAGGTG
>NZ_JBYTDE010000031.1:0-40389 GCF_058791075.1 Curvibacter sp. EU05-FHT14A10 | reverse complement strand
CCCCCCCCCCCCCCCCCCCCCCCCCCCCCCCCCCCCCCCCCCCCCCCCCCCCCCCCCCCCCCCCCCCCCCCCCCGCCGCGCAGGCCACAGCGGTGTCAGCGCTGCTTACTTGATGTCAGACAGCTTGAACACCCACACGCTGCCACCTTGCTCCAGGAAGTTCACGCGCTTGGCGACATCGCCACCCCACAGCGGCACGGCGCCGCCCCAGCCCGAGACCACGGCCACGTACTGTTGGCCATCCTTCTGCCAGGTGACCGGGGGGGCCACCACGCCCGAGCCGGTCTGGAACTGCCACACCACCTTGCCGGTCTTGGCATCGGCGGCCTTCAGGAAGCCTTCGGGGGTGCCCCAGAACACCAGGTTGCCGGCGGTGGTCATCACGCCACCCCACAGCGGGGCGTTGTTCTTGACTTCCCACACGATCTTGCCGCTCTTCGGGTCCACCGCGCGCAGGGCACCGATGTAGTCCTCGTTGAGTGGCTTGATGGTGAAGCCGGCACCCAGGTAGGCGGCGCCCTTCTTGTAGGCGATGGGCTCGTTCCAGATCTCCATGCCCCATTCGTTGGACGGCACGTAGAACATCTTGGTGTCCGGGCTGTAGGCCATGGGCATCTGGTTCTTGCCGCCCAGGAAGCCTGGGGCAGCGAACACGGCGCTGCCCTTCTTGCCGTCCGCCCCGGCGGTCGGATCGCCCGGGCGGTTTTCGGGCACGAAGTTCGGGCGGCCGGTCTTCAGGTCGATGCCGTTGGCCCAGGTGGTCTTGCGCACGAAGGGGAAGGCATTGATCAGTTTGCCGGTGGTGGCGTCGTTCACATAGAAGTAGCCGTTGCGGTCGGCCTTGCCACCCACGCGCTTGCCGTCCATGTCGAAGGTGATGAACTCGTTCACCCCGTCGAAGTCCCAGGAGTCATTCGGCGTGTTCTGGTAGTGCCACTTGATCTGGCCGGTCTTCACGTCGATGGCGACGGTGGAGCTGGAGAACAGGTTGTCGCCTTTGCGCAGGTGGCTGTTCCAGGGCGCGGGGTTGCCGGCGCCGAAGTAGGCCAGGCCCGTGCGCTTGTCGTAAGTGCCGCCCAGCCAGGTGGCCGCGCCGCCGGTTTTCCAGAGGTCGCCGGGCCAGCTTTTGTTGGTCTCGCCCGAGATGCCGTTTTCGATGGCCTTGCCGTCCTTGTCGTAGGTGTAGCCCATGTGGCCTTCCACGGTGGGGCGGGTCCAGACCAGGCGACCGGTCTTGGGGTCGCGCGCTTCGACGCGGCCCACCACGCCGAACTCACCGCCCGACACGCCGGTCAGCAGCAAGCCGTTGGCCACGATGGGGGCGGCCGTGGCCGAGTAGCCGGCGTGGTAGTCGTCGATCTTTTCCTTCCAGACCACGTCGCCGCTGTCCTGGTTCAGGGCCACCAGCTGGGCGTCCAGCGTGGCAAAGATCACCAGGTTGTCAAACAGGGCGGCGCCGCGGTTGACCACGTCGCAGCAGGGCATGATGCCTTCGGGCAGGCGGTGCTCGTATTTCCAGAGCTTCTGGCCGGTGGCGGCGTCCAGCGCGTAGATGCGCGAGTACGACGCCGTGACGAACATCTTGCCGTTGTGGATCACCGGCTGTGATTCCTGGCCGCGCTGTTTTTCGCCCCCGAAGGAGAAGCTCCAGGCCGGCACCAGGCGCTTCACCGTGTCGGTGTTCACCTGCTTGAGCGGCGAGTAGCGCTGCCCTTCCGTGCCCAAGCCCCAGGTCAACACCTCTTTGGTGTCTGTGGCGGCGTTGTCCACCATCTCCTGCGTCACCACGGCATGCGCTGCCTGGTTGCCGACGCCCATGCCCACGGCCATCAAAGCGGCCAACAATTTCAGTTTCATCTTGATCTCCTCGTTGTACTCATCCTGGGTGAAACGACATGTACCCGGCGGCCTTCTCCGCAATATGCGTACCAGTCTTTTCAGGCCTGGCGGCCAGCCCCTCGGGCTCGGTGGAAACCCGGGGGGCGCAGGCCCGAAACCTGCAATGAAGAACCCCATTGCCGGTCGGGCCGAGACCCAGGAATGCGGGATTTTTTCCCTTGCGGTGCGGGGTTTTCGGGGGCTTTCACTCAGGGGTGAAGGCCTGGACCGGTGAGGGGCTGCAACGATGCCGGCAAGGTGCGGTGCAGCGTGAACTCGAGCCCCGCGAGGGCTCCGTGAATACCCGGAGAGCTGTACCAGAATGAATCGATGGCCTTGTCGCGACTGTTGCAGTCGTCCGCGTGTCACAAGCGCTGCTGTGGGCCCGTCCCGCTCCGTGAAAACCCGGGGTCGCATGGCGTGCCTGGGCGGGTGGGCGATGCTGCTCGGCCTGTGCCTATGGGCCCTGGCTGGCCTGGCCCAGGCCGGCGTGATGGACCGGGCCGCGATGGAGAAGGCCTTTCCTTCGCCGCTCATCGTCGGCGAGAAGGCCAGTGACCTGCCGGTCTGGCCCCTCCTCAAACAGGACGCCACCGCCACCCCCGTGGTGGCCTATGCCTTCGAGTCGATCGACCTGGCGCCTTTGCCCGGCTTTTCGGGTACGCCCTTCAACCTGCTGGTGCTGCTCGATGCCAAGGGCCGCTTCATGGATGTGCGCGTGTTGTCTCAACACGAGCCGGTGTTTCTGGACGGCCTGGGCGAGGCCCCCATGCATGCCTTTGTCGAGCAGTACAAAGGCCTGTCGCTGACGCAGAACATCCGCATCGGCGCGTCGCAGGGCCGGGGTGATCGGTCGGGCAGCAACGTCAGCATCGACGGGGTGGCCAAGGCCACGGCCTCGGTGCGCATCCTGAACCAGTCGCTGCTGTCGGCCTCACTGAAGGTGGCGCGCGCCCGCCTGGGCTTTGGCGAGGGGCGCGACCCCGATCTGATCGCCCACATCCGCCCCGGCGTGTTCCAGCCGCTTGATTGGGCTGGCCTGCAGAAGGCCGGCCTGGTGCCCAGCCGGCGCTTTCTCAACCGCGACATCGAGCAGGCCTTTGCCGACACCGTGGGCGAGGGCCAGGACCCGCAGGCCCTGGCCAGCCCCGACGAGCGCTTTGTCGACCTGCACTTTGCCTGGCTCAGCGTACCGGCCGTGGGGCGCAACTTGCTGGCCCCCGCAGGCTGGGAGGCCTTGAACCGGCTGCTGGAGCCCGGCGACCACGCGCTGCTGTTGCTGGCCGACGGGCGCTATTCGATGCTGGGCGAAGATTTTGTGCGGGGTGCCGTGCCGGATCGGCTGACCCTGCAACAGCAGAAGTTGCCGCTGGAGATGCGCGATCTGGATCTGGACCTGAAGCTTCGATTGCCGGCGTCTTTGCAGGGGGCCGAGTGGCGGGTGTTCCGCGTCATCGGTGCAGCCGGGCTGGACCCGGCCCAGCCGCTCGATTTCGGCCTGCAGGTCACGCGCAGCAAGGGCGCCATCTACCCCGAGAAGGTGCGGCGCAGCTTTGACTTCAGCGTGCGCCTGCCCGAGGCCTACGTGGAGGCCAGCGCCAGCGACAGCAAGACCTGGCACAGCATCTGGATCAGCCGCGCCTGGGAGCTGGCGGTGCTGGCCCTGGCGCTGGCCGTGCTGGCGGTGGTGCTGAGTCGGCCCGAGCGCCTGAGCCGCCACCCCCAGCGCCAGCGCTGGTTCCGCAATGGCTACCTGCTGTTCACCCTGGGCTTCATCGGCTGGTTTGCCCAGGGGCAGTTGTCCGTCGTCAACCTGACGGCCTTGCTGCAGGCGCTGCTGGCGCGACGCAGCCTGGACTTCTTCCTCTACGACCCCATGACGGTGTCGCTGTGGGCCTTTGTGCTGGTGAGCCTGGTGCTGTGGGGGCGCGGCACCTTCTGCGGCTGGCTGTGCCCCTTTGGCGCCTTGCAAGACCTGAGCAGCCAGCTGGCGCGTCGGCTGGGCCTGCGCGCGCGCCGGGTGCCCGAGCGTTGGGACCGGCGCCTCAAGCGGGTCAAGCACGCGGTGCTGATCGTCATCCTGATCAGCGCCTGCCTGTCGGTCACCTGGACCGATCGCCTGGTGGAGGTTGAGCCTTTCAAGACCAGCATCACGCTGAACTTTGTGCGGGCCTGGCCCTATGTGCTGTGGGCACTGGCGCTGGTGGGCTTCAGTGCCTTCTTCTACAAGGGCTACTGCCGCTACCTGTGCCCGCTGGGGGCGGGCATGGTCTGGCTGGGGCGGCTGCGCCGCTTCGACTGGATCGCCCGGCGCAGCGAGTGTGGCCAGCCCTGCCAGCGCTGCCGCAGCGACTGCGCCTACCAGGCCATCGAGCGCCCAGGCCAGGTGGACTACGACGAGTGCTTTCAGTGCCTGGACTGTGTGGTGATCTACGAGAGCGACAGCCTGTGTGTGCCGCGCATCCAGCAACAACGCCAGGCGGGCAGCGCCCGGGTGATCCCGCTGCAGCCGATCCCGATTCAGGAGGAGACAACATGAACAAGCGCGTTTTCTTGCAGACCAGCCTGGGGCTGGGGGCCACCGGCATGTTGGGCCGGGCCTTTGGCACCGAGCGGCGGGCGCCGCGCCGCTTTGCCAGCGACCTGGCCCTGGAGGGGCTGGTCTGGCGCGACCGCTCGATGGTGGCGCTGGGCACGGTGCTCTCGCTGCGGGTGGCACACCGCGAGGCCGTGATGGCCGAAGCCGCGCTGGACGCGGCGGTGGCCACGCTGCGCCACATCGAATCGCAGATGAGCCTGTTCCAGCCCGACAGCGCGCTGCGCCGCCTGAACCGCAGCGGGCGTTTGCGCCAGCCCGATCCCGACCTGCTGCAAGTGCTGCAGCTGGCCCAGCAGGTGTCGGCGCGCAGCCAGGGCAGTTTCGATGTGACGGTGCAGCCTCTGTGGGAGGCCTTCGAGGCGGCCGGCCGCGAGGGCCAGTTGCCCAGCACCCAGGCGGTGTCGGAGGCGCGTGCCAAGGTCGACTGGCGCCAGTTGCAGCTGGACCCGCGGCAGATCAGCCTGGGCGTGCCGGGCATGGCCGTCACGCTCAACGGCATTGCCCAGGGCTACGCGGCCGACCGGGTGCGTGCCACCTTGCGCGAGCACGGCATCGAGCATGCGCTGATCAACACCGGCGAGTGGGCCGCGCTGGGCCGGCCCAATGCGCAGCGCAGCTGGGTGCTGGGCATCGCCAACCCGCGCGACGAAAGCGCCATGCTGACCCGGCTGGCCCTGGGGGGGCGTTGCATCGCTACCTCGGCCGACAACCAGACCACCTTCAGCGCCGACCGCCGGCACCACCACATCTTCGACCCCCACACCGGTTACTCGCCCACCGGGCTGGCCGCCGTCACCGTGGCGGCCTCGTCGTGTGCGCTGGCCGACGCCCTGACCAAGGTGATGTTCGTGGCCGGTTTCGAAGGCGCCCTGCAACTGGCCCCGCAGTGGGAGGTGGACGTGCTGGTGGTCGACAAGGCCGGTCGCTGGCAGGCCACGCCGGGATTGGTGCAGGTGTGATCCTGCGCTGGTGCCGTCGATGCCTGGTTGCGTTCACCGTGGCATCGCTCTGACCGTCACTTTTTGGCGCCGCCCCCAAAGGTATACGTCAAGCTCACCCACAGGGCGCGCGGTGCGGCCGGGGTAATGAACTGCTGGCTGGCCAGGGTGTAGACGCTGCGCAGGCCCGACATGCCGTAGGTGGCGTAGGGCTTGTTCAGGGCGTTGCTGAGCTGGGCGTTGAGTTGCAGCTCCGGGCTCAGGCGCCAGTGGGCGTCGAGGTTGAGCACGCCGTAGCCCGGCACCGTGCCGCCCGGGGTCTGGTTGCTTTCATTGCCGTGGGCGATCTGCGCGCCGGCCAGGATCAGCTGGCTGCCCAGCAGCAGGCTGGGGCTGGCCTGCCAGGCGGCGCGCAGCTTCAGGGTCTGGCGGGCGATGCCCGGGATCCGGTTGCCGCTGACCACGTTCTGGCCGCTGGCCGTGGTGAAGGCGGAGCGGTAGCTGGCGTCGACCCAGCCATAGTTGGCCGACAGGGACAGGTCTTTGAGGCGGGTCTGCGCGCCCAGCTCCAGCCCGCGGCGCTCGGTGTTGCCCACGTTGGCAAAGTACCCCAGCGAGGAGGAGGTGGCGATGAACTGGATGTCGTTGCTCAGCCGGGTGTCATAGACCGCCGCATTCCAGTGCCCCTGGGGGCCGAAACTGCCGCGTGCGCCCAGCTCCACCGTCTTGGCCACCACGGGCTGCAGGTCGGGGTCGCCATTGAAACCGGTGGGCAGCGCGCAAGGGCTCTTGGGGTCGGCGCACGAGAGTTCGATCGAGGTCGGCGCCCGCATCGCTTCGCTGTACTGGCCGAACACCCCGGTGCTGCGGTCCAGCTGGTAGTTGAAGCCGAACGAGGGGTTGAAGCGCTGGTAGTGGTGCTTGCCATACAGGCTGTGCGATTCGGGGCCCGCCACGGCCCCGGCCGGGATGCCATTGGCCGAGCCCTTGACCCCGCTGGCCGTGCTGTTCGAGTATTGGTAGGCGCCGAGGTAGGCCGGGTTGTAGTAGCTGACCCCACTGACCGCATCGGTCCAGCTGTAGCCACCATCGTCGTTGAGGTACTGCTTGCTGGCGCCGCTCTGGTTGAGGACGGTGGCATTGAAGCTGCCGGCGGCCGTCAGGCTCAGGCGCTCATTGGCCTGCAAGGTGTTGCTCAGGTAGGTGCTGAACTGGTGGGTGGTGGAGACCAGGTTCACTGAACCCAGCACGTTGGATCCACTGAAGCTCAAGGGGTTGCTGGCCGAGGGGGCCTTGCCATCGGCGGTGAAGCCGTAGGTCTGGTTGGGTGTTTCCACGGTCTGGTAGTCGACCAGGCGGGCCAGGGTGCGGGTCTGGTCGTAGGTGATGCGCGCGCTGTCCCAGCTGGCACCGATCTGCAGCGTGTTGTCGCGGCCCAGGCGTTGCTGGAAGTCGGACCACTGCACGCTGCTGCCCCAGCCCTGCTGCCGGGTCAGCGATTCGACCACACTGGTGTTGATGCTGCTGCTCCAGCGGGCAAAGCCCAAACCCTGGGCGGCGGCCGAGGTGACGGCATTGGTGGCCGTGCCGTTGGGGGCCTTGTTGCCGCATTTGGGGCTGCCCCCCGACAGGGCCAGGCTGCCATCGTCGTTGAGGCAGCCGTCGTCGAGCTCGGCATTGCTGTTCACGTTGCGGCTGCGCCCCTGGCGCAGGTAGAACTGAGCACTGAGCTGCTGCTCATCGCTGAGCCAGTGGCTGCCCTTGAGCTTGGCCATGAACAGCTGGTTGGCCGTGCTGTCGGGCCAGGTGTAGGCGGCGCCGGGGTTGGCCATCATGTCCATGGGCAGGGCCTGGGTGCCATTGAGCACGGTGTCGGCCGCGGTCAGCGACAGCTCCAGGCGCGTCTTGCCGCCGTTGCCGCGCCAGCGGGTCTTGCCGAACAGCTGGCGCACCTCTGAGCTGGAGTGGCTGCGAAAGCCGGCCTGCTGGTCCCAGTTGCCGGCGATGAAGTGGTCGGTGCCCAAGGCCGCGTCGGCCCAGCCGGTCTCAAAACGCAGGGCCTTGCGCTGGAACGAGCCGGCCAGGGCCGTGAGGGAGGTGCCCGCGTTGTCCTGGCCGTTCTTGGTGTTCACCACCAGGGCCCCGCCCAGGGTATTGAGCCCGAACAGGGGGTTGGAGCCCGGCAGCACGTCCACGCCCGCGATGGCGTTCATGGGGATCAGGTCCCAGTTGACGATGGAGCCGAAGGGCTCGTTCATGCGCACGCCGTCAAAGTAGACCGACAGGCCCACCGGCGCCCCCAGCAGGGACGAGGCCTGGAAGCCGCGGTAGTTCACATCGTTCTGGTAGGGGCTGCCGCTGCCATTGCTCACGCTGACCGAGCCCAGGCTGTTGTTGAGCAGCTCGGCCAGGTTGCTTGCGTCCTGGGCTGCGGCCTCCTGGGCGGTGACCTTCTGGGCATTGGCTGGAAATTGGGCCAAGGGCACCCCGACGCCGTCGATGGGGGTGCTGCCCACCACATCGACGGTGCTCAGCTGGGCCAGCTCCAAGGTGTCGGCGGCCCAGGCCAGCGATTGAAAGCCGAGGGCGCACAGGGCCGAAGTCAGCACACGCAGGCGCAGGGGGCGAGCGGCAGGAAGGGGGCGTTGGGGCAGGCACTGGGTGTTCACGGTGGGTCTCTTGGTGGGGGCCTGGGTCGCTCGCCTCATGGAAAACGGCGGGCGCCAAGCGGGTTGTCTCCAGTGCTGAAAGTTAGCGCCGTGCACGCTGGCAGCCCAGGGAAAAATTCCCGCGCTGCACCCCGGGCCTCAGACGGCGCTGGCCGTCATGGCGCCAGGGATCAGGCCCTGCCGCAGCGCCAGGTGCACCAGCGCGGCCGAGGTGCTGACCTGCAGCTTTTCTTTCACCAGGGTCTGCACATTGGCCACGGTCTTGGGGCTGAGCTTGAGCAGCTCGGCGCATTCCGCAGCGCTGCGCCCTTCGGCCAGCAGGCGGAACACGCTGAACTCGCGCGGGCTCAGGCTGGCGAGCTGGTCATCGCAGGGCGCGGCCTCGCGCAGCAGGCTGGCCGGCAGGTCGGGGCTCAGGTAGCGCTGGCCCTGGCGCAGTGTGCGCACCGCAGCGATCAGGCTCTCGGGCTCAGCGTTCTTGCTGACAAAGCCGCGCGCCCCTTCCTGCAAGGCGCGTCGCACCACGTGGGGCGAGTCGTGCATGCTGAACACCAGCACGCAGGCATCGGGCTGGCGGGCCCGCATGCGGCGCAGCGCATCCAGCCCGCTGGCGCCGGGCAGCGAGAGGTCGGTGATGCTGAGGTCGGGTTGCTCGCGCACAAAGGCGGCGTAGCCGCTGTCGGCGTCGGCGCATTCGGCGACCACCCGCAGATCGCTTTCCTGCTCCAGCAGGCGGCGGTAGCCGGCACGCACCACGGGGTGGTCGTCGATGAGCAGGATGCGGATCATGCGGCGTGCTCCGCGGGCAGGGTGACGTGGATGCGCAGTCCGCCCATGGCCGCGCTGTCGAACTGCAACTGGCCGTGCAGGGCGGCCACGCGTTCGCGCATGCCGGCCAGGCCGAAGCCCGTGCGGGGCGGGGCCGAGTCTTCATCGTTGGCCGCGCCGGGCAGGCCGCAGCCGTTGTCTTCGATCTGCAGCTGCAAGGGCTGGTCGGGCCACTGGGCGGCCTGCAGGTGCACGCAGGCTTCGTCGGCCCCGGCATGGCGGGCGATGTTGGTCAGGCCCTCCTGCACCAGGCGGAACAGGGTCACGGCCACGGCATCGTCCAGCGGCTGTTCGGGCAGTTGGGTCTGCAGCCGGCAGGCCAGGCCGGTCTGCGCTTCCCAGCCCTCGCACAGCTCGTGCAGGGCGGCCTCCAGGCCCAGGCTGTCCAGGCTGTGCGGGCGCAGGCGCACCAACAGTTCACGCACCAGGCCGTACAGGTGCTCTGCGCTGCGGGCGATGCGCTGCGCGCCCTGGCGCACGGCCTCCGGTGCTTCGGGGCGGTTGAGCAATCGGGCCTCGATGCGGATGGCCGTGCAGCCCTGGCCGAACTCGTCGTGCAGTTCGCGCGCGATGCTGCGCCGCTCGGCCTCCTGCACCCGGATCAACTGGCGTGCCAGGTGCTGGTTGTGGGTCAGCAATTCGGCAATGCGCTGCTCAGCCGCCTCACGCTCGGCCAGCATGGCCTGCAGTTCGCGCAGGCGCCGTGCGGCAAACCACACCAGGCCCAGCGACAGCAGCAGCAGGCCGAGCGGCCATTCGTCGAGCTGCCAGCGTTCGTGGCGTTCGGCAAAGCGCGAGAAATGCTCGAACCAGTTGCCTTGCACCGAGGCGACCCAGCCCAGCAGCACGCAGGCGCCCATGCCCAGCAGGTCACGCCGCCACGGTGGTCCGCGGTGCACGGATGGTTTGTCGTTGGGCATCCCGGACCTCCTCAGGCGTTGGGGGCGATCAGGCCCTGGCGCTCGGCCTGGCGGCGCTCCAGGGCATAGGCCTGGGCCATGGCCCGGCCGTAGTCGGCCGGCCCCAGGTAGGCGGGCTCTTGGTCGTACTTGGCCAGCTCGGCCAGGTGGCGGGGGTGGAACAGCGCGGCCTTGAAGGCCGCGTGCAGGCGTTGCACCAGCTCGGGCGCCATGCCACGCGGCCCCACCAGGCCGTAGGGCGAGGTGGCCACGATGGGGTAGCCCAGCTCTTTGAGGGTGGGCACCTGGGGCCAGCGTCGGGTGCGGGTGTCGCCAAAGGTCACCAGCAGGCGCAGGCGCCCGCTGTCCACATAGGGCGCGAAGCCGTTCGAATTGACGCCCACCATCACCTGGCCGGCGGCCACGGCCAGCATCTGCTCGGCCGTGCCCTTGTAGGGCACGTGGATGTAGCGCAGGCCCTGTTCGGTCAGCAGCTCTTCCATCACGACATGGGGCGTGGTGCCGTTGCCATTGGTGGCCACCGAGAGTTCGCCCGGGTGGTTGCGCGCAAAGTCGAGCAGGTCGCCCAGGTGGCGCAGCGGGCTGTGGCTGGCCACCAGGATGCCGAAGGTGACCCCGCTGATCTGGATCAAGGGCGTGGTGTCGCGAATCGGGTCCCAGGCCACTTTCTGCAGAAAGGGGATGCGGAAGACCGGCTGCGGCATCTGGGCCAGCACGCTGCCGTCGGGGGCCGCCTGTTGCAGCAGGGGCATGGCCAGGCTGCCGCCCGCACCGGGCCGGTTCTCGATGATGATCTTCTGGCCCAGTTGCTGGCCCGCCAGCTCGGCCAGCATGCGCAGCGTGACATCGGTGGCGCCGCCGGCGGGCCAGGGCACGTACAGCGTGATCACGCCGGGGTTGCCGGGCTGGGCCTGAGCGGGCTGGCTGGCCAGCAGGGGGCACAGCGCCGCCAGCAAGGCTTGGCGGCGAGAGAAGGCGCTGGGGGCGGGGGCGGGGCTCATGGCCATGATTGCAGGTCCAGGGTCAGGGTGCCGCCGGTGACAAAGCTGGAGGCGGTGTGTTCGTCGCGGCTCAGGCGCACCAGGCCGACGCCGGGGCAGTACCACTCGCGGGTGATCAGGGGCAGGTCTTTCCAGCCCGAGGCGGCATCCACATACAGGTGCAGCGCGGCCACGCCCTGCACGCGCAGGCAGTGCTCGAATCGGCCGGCCGCCGTGTCCACGGCCTCGTCGGTGGCCTCAATGCGGTAGACCATGGGCACGGCCGGGTGCGTGTGGCGGATCTCGGGCGGAAACTGCTGGGCCCGCTCCAGCAGATAGGGGGCGGTGTCGGCTTGCCAACTGGTGCCCACGCTCAGCGGCTGCTTGAGCACATAGCGCCGGCTGGCGTCGGGTGCGTAGAACTCATCGAGGTCGAAGCGGCTGGCCACCCGGTAGACGCCGCTGTCGTCACTGCGCAGCCAGTAGTGCATGCCGTCGTCGCTGTGGCGGTGCCAGGTGGGGGCGTCGTCCAGGGTTTCCTGCCCCAGGTTGTCCAGGCGCAGGCTGCGTTGCGTGCGCTGGCCGTTGTCGCGTTCGGTGGTTTCGGTGTAGGTCCAATGGCGGCCGCTTTCCAGGGGAAAGAAGTCCTGGCTTGCGGGCGTGCGGCTGCAGCCTGCCAGCAGCATGGGCAGGACCAGGGCGCAGCAGATCAGCCAGGCGGGAGCGCGGTGCAGCGACATGGCTCACTTCTCCGGCAACTGCGGCTTGGGCATGTCGCGCAGCTTCACCACCTGCTCGTCGCTGCCCGGGCGCAGCCACGACAGGCCGGGGCGGCCGCGTTGTGGCTCCAGCGTGCCGAGCTGGCTCACGCCTTCACGCACCTTTTTAAGCGAGTCGTTGAGCAGGGCGTGCAGGTCCTTGGTGTAGGGCAGGCGGTAGGCGCGGGGCTGGGGCAGGGGGTGGCCGTTTTCGACCGCGTTCACCCACAGGTAAAGGGCGCCGGGGTTGCGCTGGGTGGGCTCTTCGATCACCGCGGCCAGCAGCTGGAAGCGCTCGGGCAGCCGGTTGGGGCTGGGCCAGCCGGCGATGTTGTTCACCTCGTCGTGGGCGAAGAAGTAGAAGACGGTCACACCCAGCAGCAGCGCGGCCTTGAGCCAGGCCGGCCAGTGCGACCAAAGCAGGGCCAGGGCACACAACAGGGCCAGCACGGCGGCGCCGAGTTCGATGGCGAGGGTCATAGGCGTTCCACCAGGGTCTTGGGCAGGTTGTTGATGTGGGCCACGCTGCCGTCGGGCAGCAGCGTGAAGCGCACGGCGGTGACCTCGTCGCCGGGGCGCATGAGCTTCAGGGTGCCGTAGAACACCACCTCGGCGCGCGGGTTGACCTTGAGCACCGAGACGGTGGCATCCACCGGCTGGCCGTTGCGGGTCTCGTAGTACTGCAGGTTGACCGTGTACTCGCCCGGGGCGATGCCGCGCAGGGTGACCACCTCCTGGTTCAGGGGGTTGACCACCTGGCGGCCATTGACGGTGATGACGTCGTTGGACATGCCTCGGTCGTCGCGGTCCAGGTGCATCAGGCCGGCCTCCCGGTTGCGGAACCAGACCAGCTTGCCGCCCGGGTCCTGCACCCAGGTGTCGAGGTCGTTGGGGTTCAGGTCGGGCCAGGACACGGTGATCACGTACTCGGCCTTGGACGGGATGTCGCCGGCCTTCAAGGCCTTGGGGTTCATCACCAGCAGCGCGATCAGAAAGCAGAACACGAAGGCGATCAGCATGTTGAACAACATGTCGTAGAAGGGGTCGACCTCGTGTTCGCGCGCTTGGCGCCGGTGGCGCTGGCTCATGGGGCCGCCGCCTGGCCCAGGGTCAGCCCGTGTCGCTGGCAATCGGCCACCAGGCGATCGGCATAGCGGTCCAGCCGCGTCAGCTGCAGGCCCAGCACGATGTTGGCGACCAGGCCCACCATGGTGGTCAGCAGGGCCACGCCCAGGCCGGTGGTCAGGCTTTTCAGCAGCTCGCTGGACTGGCTGGCGTCCAGGCTCTGCAGCTGGCCGATGTTCAGGGCCAGGATGCAAAAGCCGATCACCTTGCCCAGCAAGCCCAGCTTGAGCTGGATGCCATTGACCCACCAGGCCGTGCCGTGCGGGCCGTGGCTGTGCTCCAGCAGCACTTCCAGCGCCGTGGCGGCATCGCCGCCGGGTTGACGGCTGGCCTGCCAGTACTCATGGGCCCAGCCCTGGCCGGTGCTGCCGGGGCGCAGGCTGGCCTCCAGGGCCTGGCGCTGGGCCTGCAAGGCCCTGGCGCGGCTGCCGCACCAGGCGGTGCTGCAGGCAAACACGGCCACGATGATCAGGGTCAGGCCGGTGGGGTCGGCATGCAGCAGCAGGGCCCACACACCGCGCACACCGAGCAGCCAGGTGCCGAACACCAGCAGCCCGCCCAGGGCCAGCCATTCAAGCCACAGCGGCTCGACCATGGCCGGGCCGCGGCGCAGGGGGCGCCACGGGCTCATGCACCACCCCCGCGCTTGCTGAGCGCGCCGAAGCCGCGCTGCGGGTCGTAGCCCCAGCAGGCCAGCACAAAGCACAGCGCGCCCGTGCCCAGCACCACCCAGGGCGAGGCGCCCGCGTCCTGCCCGTAGAAGGCGAAGCGGATCCATTCCACCGCGTGGGTGAAGGGGTTGAAGCGCGCCACCTGGTACACCCATTCGGCGCCTGACTCCTGCAGCTTCCACAGGGGGTACAGGGCGGTGGACATGAAGTACATCGGAAAGATGACGAAGTTCATGGTGCCGGCGAAGTTCTCCAGCTGCTTGATGTGCACGCTCAGCAGCAGGCCCAGCGCGCCCAGCATCAGGGCGGCGCTGGTGCTGGCCAGCAGCACGGCCGGCAGTTGCGGGCCCCACAGCGGCAGCGGGGTGCCCAGGGCCCAGGCGATCAGCACAAAGCACAGGGCCTGCAGCAGCGACAGCGCCGCGGTGGCGGCCAGCTTGCAGGCCAGCACCCACCAACGCGGCAGCGGGGCCACCAGCAGCAGGCGCATCAGGCCCATCTCGCGGTCATAGACCATGGCCAGCGAGGACTGCATGCCGTTGAACAGCATCACCATCCCGATCAGGCCCGGGGCGATGTAGACGTCGTAGGGGATGTAGGTGGAGTAGGGCTCGACGATGGAGACGCCGAACACATTGCGAAAGCCTGCGGCAAACACCGCCAGCCACAGCAGCGGTCGCACCAGGGCCGAGGCCAGGCGCCCGCGCTGGCGCGAGAACTTGAGCAGCTCGCGCCAGACGATGGCGCGCATGGCCTGCAGAAGGTGGCGCAGTGACAGGTTCATGGCTGCCCCTTGCAGCGTTTCTCGGGCTCGTCGGCGCCCAGGGTGTCCAGCACATTGCGCGGGTGCAGCACGCCTTCGGCCGGGGCCTGGGCCTGCACCCCCTGACCATCGCTGAGCAGCAGCGGTTGGCGCAGTTGGCGGTCCCAGGGGCGAAACTGCAGGGCCACGCCCTTGGCGCCGTCCACACTGACCGTGCCCAGGGCCTGGCGCAGGGCCTGGGGATCGGCCTGGCGCACGGTGAGCGCCGCATTGGCCAGGGCGCGGCCCGCCACCCAGCCGGCCCAGTCGGTGGCTTGCATGGCCCGCCCGGTGGCTTTCTGAAAGCGGCGCGACAGTTGCGGCGCGCCATAGCGTTCGTATTGGGCCTGCCATTCCAGGGCCACCACGCCGCCGTCGCCGACCACCGGGCGCGGGCTGGCCGTGTTGAAGGGCAGGCCGCGGGCGAACTCGCCGTCGCTGTCCACCACCCAGACCACGTCGTAGGCCAGGCCGCCGGTCAGCAGCAAGGGGTTGGCGAGCTGTCGCTCCCGCGGGTCGGTGGAGAGTTTGAAGGGGCGCTGCGCCACCAGCTTGAGGCCGTAGCGCTGGATCGCCTGCTGGGCGACCTCGCTGCGCACCGCGTCGTCGGGGGCGTTGCCGCTGAGCAGCAGCACCTGGCTCCATTTGCGGCTGGCCAGGGCCTGGGCCAGGGCGTCGGCACGCATGCGTTCGCTGGCAATCAGGTGGAACAGCTGGGGTTGGCAGTCGCGTTCGCGCAGGGCCTGGTCGCGCGCGCCGAGGTTGAGCACCGGCAGCTTGACCACCCCCGCCACGGCGCGCACCCAGTCGGCGGGCAGGTCCAGCAGCAGGGCCTGGGCGCCGGCCTTCTCGGCCTTGCGGGCGGCCTCGCGGGCGGCCTCCAGGCTGGGGCTGGCGTCGGTCTGCAGCTTGAGCGTGGTCTGGGCGGCCTGGGTTTCAAACTGGGCGTCTTCCAGGCCGAGGGCAATCGCGGCCTTGAGTGAGCCGCCGCTGTGGCCGGGGTAGGCACGTTCGAGGGGCTGGCGCTGCCAGGCAGGCGGGTCGGCCTGTTCGATCAGCATGAGGTTCCAGGCCGCGGCCTGGCTGGCCGTGGCGACCAGGCCCAGGGCGATCGCCAGCAGCGGGCGGTGCAAGGTGCGGGCGGTGCTCATCAGTACAGCACCACGGTGTGGGGCACGCGCCCAACGGGCACGCTTTTGAGGGCCCGGGCCGCCTGCACGTCGACCACGGTGAGGTCGTCCGACAAGCCGTTGACCACGTACAGGCGGGATTCGTCCTGGCTCAGGGCCAGGCCCCAGGCGCGCCGGCCCACCAGCACGCGCTCGGTGATCTGGCGGCTGGCCACATCGATGAAGGCCACATGGTTGGCCCGCCCCATGGCCACGAAGGCGCGTTGGCCGTCATGGCTGATCAGCAGGCCCACCGGGGTGATGTCGCTGGCGCGGGCGCCTTTCAGGTCCAGCGTCAGGGTGTGGATGAGCTTTTGCTCGGTCGTCGAAATGATGCTGATGCTGGCGCCCAGCTCGTTGGTGACCCACAGCTCCTTGCCGTCCGGGGTCAAGGCCATGCGGCGTGGGCGTTGGCCCACGGCAAGGGTCTTGACGAGCTTTCGGCTGGCGGTGTCGATCACGTGCACGCTGTTGGCCACCTCGGAGGCGACGTACACGGTCTTGCCGTCGGCCGAGACCTTCACGCCCTCGGGTTCACGGCCCACCGGCACGCTGGCCACGAGCTTGCGGCTGGCCAGGTCGACGATGCTGAGGGCGGCATCGTCCTCGTTGGATACGTAGAAAGTGCGCCCGTCAGGCGAGAGGTCGAAGATCTCGGGGCTGTCGCTCAAGGGAACATGCTCCACCGACTTGAGGCTGCGCATGTCGATCACATCGGCCGCAGCACTGTCGCTGCAGGCCACCAGCAGTTGCTGCCGGTTGGCGCTGAGCTGCATGTGGCGCGGGCGCTTGCAGGTCGGGATGGGCGCTTGCAGCTGCAGGTCGGCCAGGCGGATCACCGTGATGGCGTTGTCCTTTTCGCTGGACACCAGGGCCAGGGTCTGGGCGAGGGCGGCGCCGTGCAGCAGGCCGGCCAGGGGCATGGCCAGGGCCAGGGCCGCAAGCCAGCGGGTGGAGGAGGGCAGAGAGTGGGGCATGGCGTTCCAGTGGCAGAGGGCAGGGCGGCGTTCAGCCGCGGGCGGCGGTGCGCCGGATGAAGCCGGCCTCCAGGGTGTCGGCGCCCAGGGCCTGGGTGACTTCGGCCGGACTGCCGTCGGCCACCAGCCGGCCCTGGTGCAGCACCAGCACGCGGTCGGCCTGGGCGGCTTCCTCGACCCAGTGGGTGGCCCACAGCACGCAGGTGCCGCGTTGGGCCACGTCCTGGCGCACGGTGCGCAGCAGGTCGTGGCGTGAAGGGGGGTCCAGGCCCACGGTGGCCTCGTCCATCAGCAGCAGGCCGGGGCGGTGCAGCAGGGCGCGCACCAGCTCGACCTTGCGCCGGGTGCCGCCCGAGAGCTCGCGCACCGGGCGGTCCAGGTCTTTGTCCAGGCCCAGGCCGGCGGCATCGCTGGCGATGCGTTCGCGGCACAGGGCGCGCGGCAGCCCATGCAGGTCGCCATGGAACAGCAGGTTCTGGCGCACGCTCAGGTCCAGGTCGAGCGATTGCTGTTGAAACACCACGCCGATGCGTGCCAGCGCGCGGGTGGCGGCATGGCGCAGGTTCAGGCCATCGACTTCGATGTCGCCGCCGTCGGGCATGAACAGGCCGGTGAGCAGCTGGAACAGGGTCGACTTGCCCGCGCCATTGGGCCCCAGCAGCACGCAGAACTGGCCGCGGGCCAGCGTCAGCCCGAGTTGGTCGAGGGCCTGGCGGGAGCCGTAGCTTTTGCTGAGGTGGCGCACGGAGAGCATGGCAGGGTGAGGGTCGGAACAGGCGGATCGCCGATGCCGTGGTTCTGCAAAGCCCGTGCCGAAATGGGTTGTCAGGTGCCTCGCTAGGGGTTTACAGGGGGGGCGGTGCCCTCAGGGGCACTGTGTCAGCCCAGAACAGGGGCGATTCGGGCGTGCCGGGGCGCGCGGTCCCTGTCGTGTGGTGTCCTGCAACGGTGTTGCAGATCCGAGGTGTGACACCGGTGCGCCATCGGTGTCACGGCCGGCCCTGGTTTTCCCGGGGGGGGGCTGGGGCTCAGGCGGGTCGGTCGCCCACGGCCTTGAGCTTGCGGTAGATGGTGTTGCGGCTGATGTTGAGCCGCTTGGCGGCTTCGGTGACATTGCCGTTGCAGGCGGCCAGGGTCTGGCGGATAGTGCTGAGCTTGAGCTCGTGCAACACATCGCCCAGCGAGGCCGTTTCGCTGCCGCCGGCGGCCTGGGTCGGCAGGCTTGGGGCGGCGGTGGCGGCCTGGGCGGGCTGGCGCTGGCTGCGGGCGCTGCTCAGGTCTTCCAGGAAGTCCATGGGCAGGTGCACCCGGGTGATCTCGCGGTCGGTGCCGGCCATCACGCAGGCGGTGCGCAGCACGTTGTGCAGCTGGCGCAGGTTGCCGGGCCAGGCATGGGCCTCGAACTCGGCCAGCAGTTCTTCGCTGATGCCCAGCGGGTGTTGGGGCGAGAGCTGGCTGATCAGCCGCCGGCACACCGCGCGCAGGTCGGTGCGCTCGCTCAGGCGGGGCAGGCGGACGGCCAGGCCGTTGATGCGGTAGTAAAGGTCTTCGCGAAACTCGCCGCGCTCGATCATTTCGCGCAGATTGCGGTGGGTGGCGCAGACCAGGTTGATGTCCACGTCATGGGCCTTCTGCCCGCCCAGCGGCACCACTTTGCGTTCTTGCAGCACGCGCAGCAGGCGGGCCTGCAGCGACAGCGGCATGTCGCCGATCTCGTCGAGGAACAGGGTACCGCCGTGGGCCTGCAGCAGCTTGCCCGCCGAGCCGCGTCGCTTGGCGCCGGTGAAGGCGCCTTCCTCGTAGCCGAACAGCTCGGACTCGATCAGGGTTTCGGGGATGGAGGCGCAGTTCACGGCCACAAAGGCCTGGTCCTTGCGCTGGCTGGCACCGTGCAGGGCCGAGGCCAGCACTTCTTTGCCGGTGCCGGTCTCGCCCAGGATCAGGATCGGGATGTCGCGGTCGAGCACGCGACGCACCTGATCGACCACCTGGGCCAGGCGGGCATCGCCGCGGGCCAGCTCGTTCAGGTCGGGGGCGTGGCGTGCGGCGGTGGCTGCGCGCGAGCTCGCGGGCGTGGGCGCGACCTCCGGGGCCGGGCTGGCGGGCGTGGCGTGGGCTCGGGCCTCGTTGGCGCGAGGCTGGCCGAAGTGGAAGTGCTGCCCCAGCGAGGCATCGTTGCACTGGGCCCGGGCGTAGAGCATGCGGCCATCGGGCAGGCGCATCTGCAAGGGGGCCATGCTGTGGCTGCGCAAGCGGTCCATGAGGGCGCCGAAGTCCATGCCGAACACCACGCGCACGCCCTGGATGCGGGCCGCCGCGCTGCTGGTGCCCAGCAGTTGCAGGCCGGCGCGGTTGACGCCGAGGATCTTGCCGTCGGCCCCCAGCGCGATCACGCCCTCGACCATGGTGCCGATCAGCTCGGGCCGGAAATGGAAATGCAGGCGCAGGTTGCGGCTGAAGTTGTCGCAGAACCAGTAGTTCTCGATGGTGCGGGCCGCGACCCGCACCAGGGCCATGGTGTGGGGGTGGAAGCTGCCGTGCTCGCCGGTCACATCGAGCACGCCGATCACACCGCCGGAGTGGTCCATGATGGGCGAAGCCGAGCAGGTGAGCACGTGGTTGGACTGGATGTAGTGCTCGTTGGCATGGACGAAGATGTCTCGCTCGGTGACCAGGGCGGTGCCGACCGCATTGGTGCCCTTGGCCGCCTCGGACCAGCTGACCCCGGGGCGCAGCGCCACCCGTTCAGCGAAATCGACCGAGCCACTGTGGCCGGCCGACATCAGGATGGTGCCCTTGTCGTCGGCCAGGCACACGATGTTGCCGGTGCCGCTGACCTGCTCCAGCAGCATCTCCATCACCGGCAGGGCCTGGGCCTGCAGCCGGGCGCAGCGCTCCTGGGCCAGCTTGAAATCGGCCAGGGTTTCCATCGAGTAGTCGATGTGGTCTCGCGGGTTGAGGCCCAGCTCCAGGCAGCGATCGTGCGAATCGCGAATGACGCTTTCGTGGGGTTCGGCCAGGGTGACCAGGTCGCTGTTCATCGTGGCGCGCACAGGGGCAAAGCTGCGCAGCTCGTGAGGCACAAGGGGTTTCATCGCATTTGTCTCCTGCAGCCCTGGGGGGCTGTCATTTCTCGTATTTCGACTCGCTCAACAGGCTTGACTAGCAAATCCTGGTCCAGCGTCACAGATTGGAGCAGCGGCCTGCCACGCTATAGCGCAACGCGGCACATGTCATGCGGAGTTGCCCCAGGAGCACGCCCGAGGGTACGGGGCTTGGCATGCGCTTTGCTGACAAGTGCTCACTGCTTTTCAACAAAAACCCGGAGACACCATGAAACCGACTTCCTTTTTCTGCCGTCCTTTGCTGTGGGCCGGCGCCCTGTTGCTGGCCCTGAGCGGCGTGGCGCATGCGCACGGCGATGTCACGCCTCAGGCCGTGGACACCGGCAACCTGCCCAAGCTGGGCGAGGAATGGCGGGTGGACAACCCCTACAGCAAGAACCCGGAGGCGATCCGCATCGGCTCGTCGGGTTTCAACCAGAACTGCGCCCGCTGCCATGGCCTGGAAGCGATCTCGGGTGGCATCGCGCCCGACCTGCGTCACCTGGACGACGACTGCGCCTCCCTGCGCGACGCCAAGAAGCAACAGGCCTGCCTGCGCGACGTGAACGACTGGTTCGTCGGCCACTTCCGCCATGGCGTGACCCGCAACGGCGCGGTCTACATGCCCGGCTTTGAGGGCATCCTGTCGCAGGAAGCGGCCTGGGCCATCAAGACCTACCTGGAATCGCTGCGCGTCAAACCCCTGGCGGAGGCCAAGTGATTCAACGCCGCAACCTTTTGAAGGCCTGCTCGGCCCTGGCGACCGCTCCGATCGCGTGGCAGGCCCTGGCCCAGGAGGAGTCCGCCTGGGCGCGCATCCAGGCGCGCGGGGTGTTGTCGGTGGGGCTGTACAACGACAACCCGCCTTTCAACGTCAAGGGCAAGGGCATCGATGTGGAGCTGGCGCGCCTGCTGGCCGCCCAACTGGGCCTCAAGCTCAACCTGCTGCCTTTCGACGCCGACGAGAAGATGTCCGACGACCTGCGCAACATGGTCTGGAAGGGGCATTACCTGGGCTACGGCCCGGCCGATGTGCTGCTGCATGTGCCGGTAGACAAGCCCTTGATGGACGCCGAGCGCCAGGTGCTGATCTTCGGGCCCTACTACCGCGAACGGGTGGTGATGGCGCGCCGGCTGGACCGGCTGCCCGACCTGGAAAGCCTGGCCGGCCTCAAGGGCCACAAGGTGGCCGTGGCCGGGCAATCGCTGGCCGGTTGGCTGCTGATCGGTGCCGATCAGGGGGCCTACCGCGACCTGCTGACCACCCATTTGCCGGACGGGGTGGCGGCCGCTCGCCAGCTGCTGGAGGGCGAAGTGGATGCGGCAGCCGGCCAGGCCTCTGAGCTGTATTCGGTGCTGGGGGATGACAAGCGCTTCTTCATTGAAGCGCTGCCCATGCCGCGGGCGCCCCGCGATGGCTGGGCGGTGGGCATGGCCGTCAAGAAGCAGTCGGTGGAGCTGGCCCAGGCCCTGCAGGCCGCGCTCAATGCGGTGGCTGCCGACGGGCGGCTGGCCAAGGCCTTTGCCGCGGCCCAGGTGCCCTGGCAGGCGCCCTGACGCCGGTTGTCACCCGCTTCGGTCTGGAGCGTTCCAAAAAGTGACAGTCCCGCGCCGCCCCGGGTTTGCCCTGGGGCGGCGTTGTGCTTTCGGCGCGCTCTCAGGGCAGGTTCAGGATCCAGCCCACCAGCTTGCTCGCATCGGCCTGGCTGATGGCCACGGCGTTGGGTGGCATGGCCAGGCCGCTGGCCTGACCCTTCCAGTGGCTGTTGTAGGGGTTGGAGCCCTGCATCACGGTTCGCACCAGGGCGTCCGCGGCGTTCGCCTGGCCCTTGTACTTGTGGGCCACATCCTGCCAGTTGGGGCCGATGGGCTTGCTGCCATCCGCACTCTTGGCGCCAGACTCGATGTGGTGGCAGGTCATGCAGCCGCTGCCCAGGGCCAGGGCCTTCATCTGGGCGTCCAGGGGAGCGTCGGCCTGTGCGGCCTGGGCGCCCAGCAGCAGTGCGCTGAGCATCACGGTGGTTTTGAAAGACATGGTCCATCTCCTTGTCGTTGAACGGTACGGAACCCCCCGGTGGACAGCGGGCTGTGTCACACACCGTGTCACTTCGCGAGGGTTGAGCGCACTGGGCGCAAATTCCATGCCTTCAATGGGGTTTTCTGAGGGGCTTGCGCCGGTGTTTGCGCTGGGTCAAATGCGCGCCGGGTGCGGCCTGTGGCGCGGGCCCCGGACAGGGCAGCGGCCCTTCGGGGGCCGTGCTAAAGTGGGCCGGTTCCGGGGGCCACAGGCACGGATGGCGTGCCTCAACTCCCGGCGTCTGACGGAGACACAACATGCCCGGACTCTTGCCTCACGTGGACCCCGACGGTCTGCTCGAATTCTCGGTGGTCTACACCGATCGCGCGCTCAACCACATGTCGGCGCGTTTTCGCCGCGTCATGCTCGACATCGGCGACATGCTCAAGGAAGTCTATGGTGCCCACAGCGCCGTGCTGGTGCCCGGTAGCGGCACCTTCGGCATGGAGTCGGTGGCGCGCCAGTTTGCCGGTGGCAAAAAGGTGCTGATCCTGCGCAACGGCTGGTTCAGCTTTCGCTGGTCGCAGATCCTGGAGATGGGGGCGATCACGCCAGACGTCACCGTGCTCAAGGCGCGTCGCACAGGTGCCGGGGCGCAGGCCCCCTGGGCCCCCGCCCCCATCGACGAGGTGCTGGCCACGATCCGTGCCGAAAAGCCCGCCGTGGTGTTTGCCCCGCACGTTGAAACCGCCTCGGGCATGATCCTTCCCGACGACTACCTGCGCAGTGTGGCCGAGGCCGTGCACGAGGTGGGCGGCCTGTTCGTGCTCGACTGCATCGCCTCGGGGGCGGTGTGGGTCAATATGCGCGACACCGGCGTCGATGTGCTGATCTCGGCGCCGCAAAAGGGCTGGAGCAGCTCACCGGCCTGCGCCATGGTGATGATGTCCGAACGTGCGCGCCAGGCCATCGACGGCACCACCAGCAGCAGCTTTGCCTGCGATCTCAAGAAGTGGCTGCAGATCACCGAGAGCTATGAAAACGGCAGCCACGCCTACCACACCACCATGCCTACCGATGCCCTGGTGCGCCTGCGCGACACCATGAAGGAAACCCAGGCCCTGGGCTTTGCCCGCATGCGCGAAGCGCAATGGGCGCTGGGCCGGGCCGTGCGCACCCTGTTCGAGTCGCGTGGCATCCCGAGCGTGGCCGCGCCGGGCTTTCAGGCCCCCGGGGTGGTGGTGAGCTACACCGAAGACGCCGACATCCAGTCGAGCAAGAAGTTCGCCGGCGTGGGCCTGCAGACCGCCGCCGGCGTGCCGCTGCAATGCGACGAAGGCACTGACTTCCGCACCTTCCGCATCGGCCTGTTCGGCCTGGAAAAATGGCAGAACGTGGATCGCACCGTCGGCCAACTGGCCGCCGCCCTCGATCAGGTGGGCTACCCCGCCCGCGAACCTGTCGCCGCCTGACCCCCGCCGCGACGCTGCCGCTCATGACGACCGCGGCCCTGGCTTTGCCGGGTCGTTGGCGTCGACATCCAGGGGCTCGATGGCCTCAAACCGGGGCCCTACCCAGACATCTGCAGCCGGGCGCTGCATCTGAAGAAGCGGTGCCTCACCGTTCAAAAGGCTGCTGAGCAAGCCAAGCCAGCAGACACCGCGGAGCTGGCTTTGCCAGGCCGCTGGTGTCGTCCCCCTGGGGGGATGACGCTGAAGGCGGCTCAGGGGGGGATGTACCCAGGGCTGGACAGGGCGAAGAGCGTCCGCGTCTCGCGGCCGCACGGTGGCGCCGAAGGCGACTCAGGGGGGGTCAAAATCTAGGCAGATCCGGGTGCTTGATCTTCCCGCCGCGCACCAGCTCCTTGCCGTATTCAGCGCAGCGGTGCTTGCTCGGGATCACCTTGCCCGGATTGAGCAGGCCACGCGGATCGAAGGCGCGTTTCACCCCCAGCATCTGTTCGCGTTCTTCGGCGCTGAACTGCACGCACATGCTGTTGAGCTTCTCCACACCCACGCCGTGCTCGCCGGTCACCGTGCCGCCCATGGCCACACTGGTCTCCAGGATGTCGGCACCAAACAGTTCGCAGCGGTGCAGTTGGTCGGGGTCGTTGGCATCGAACAGGATCAGCGGGTGCAGGTTGCCGTCACCCGCATGGAACACGTTGGCACAGCGCAGCTGGTACTTTTTCTCCATCTCGCTGATGGCCAGCAGGATGTCGGCCAGGCGCTTGCGCGGGATGGTCGAGTCCATGCACATGTAGTCGGGGCTGATGCGGCCACTGGCCGGGAAGGCGTTTTTGCGACCGCTCCAGAAGCGCAGGCGCTCGCCCTCGTCGCGGCTCACCGCGATCGCGGTGGCGCCGCAACGCCGCAGCACCTCGCTCATGCGGCCGATTTCTTCTTCGACCTCTTCGGGTGTGCCATCGCTCTCGCACAGCAGAATGGCTTCGGCATTCAGGTCGTAGCCTGCGTGCACAAAATCTTCCACCGCGGCGGTCATGGGTTTGTCCATCATTTCCAGGCCTGCCGGAATGATGCCGGCGGCAATCACCTCGGCCACCGCATCGCCAGCTTTGCGCATGTCGTCAAAGCTGGCCATGATGCAGCGCGCCAGTTGGGGCTTGGGCACCAGTTTCACCGTGACCTCGGTGGTGACGGCCAACATGCCTTCGCTGCCGATCACGATGGACAGAAGGTCCAGGCCTGGGCAATCGAGCGCGTCACTGCCGAACTCGACCGCTTCGCCGGCCATGGTGTAGCCGCGCACCTTGAGCACGTTGTGAACGGTCAACCCGTACTTCAGGCAGTGCACACCGCCCGAGTTCTCGGCCACGTTGCCGCCGATGGTGCAGGCAATCTGGCTGCTGGGGTCGGGTGCGTAGTACAGGCCAAAGGGCGCCGCCGCTTCGCTGATGGCCAGGTTGCGCACCCCCCCCTGGACCACGGCCGTTCGGCTGGCCGGGTCGATGCGCACGATCTGGTTGAACTTGGCCAGCGACATCGTGACCCCCATCTTGTGCGGCATGGCGCCCCCCGACAGGCCGGTGCCGGCCCCACGGGCCACCACGGGTACTTGAAGCTCGTGGCAGGTTTGCAGCACGGCCTGCACTTCGTCCTCGGTCTCGGGCAGGGCCACCACCAGCGGGCGCTCGCGGTAGGCCGTCAGGCCGTCGCACTCATAGGGCACCGTGTCTTCGTTGTGCCACAGCAGGGCGTGGGCGGGCAGCACGGCCTGCAGGGCGGCCACCACCTGGGCCTGGCGCTCGGCGCGGTGGCGATGGTCGGTGGTCGGCGCGGACAAGGTGGCGTTCATGGCGTGAATCCGGACGGTTTCTGGTGAGCGTGCAGGCACACCAACGCACGCTGGCGGCCAGAGCCGGTAATTTAAGCCCAAACCGCCGCCGCCAACCATGAAGTTTCTTTCAGCGATGCGTGAAGAAAATGCCCCCGGCCAGCGGGCTGGCAGGGGGCCGGGTAGGGCACGGAGGGCGCGGCAGGGCGCCCGCAGGCTCAGTTCAGAGGGCGCCTCACGGTGCCTCACGCAGCGCTGGTCGCAGCGCTTGCCGTCACCGGGGCGGGTGAGGTGCTGCTGTTGTTGCTGCTGCTGTTGCCGTCCGCGCCGCCTGGGTTGACCCCGGTGTCTTTTGCGGTGCCCACCGTCGGTGCGGCTTTGGCCGTGGCCACGCGGCTGCGGGGGCTGGCCGGGCGTTTGACCGCGGCCGTGACGGGCGTCACCGCCGCGGCCGCCGCGCCTGGGCTGCGGCGCTTGGCCGCCGGGCTGGTCGTGGTCGCGATCGCGGTTGTGCGCCGGCGTGTTGCCGTGGCGGCAGGGCCGGATTCAGCTGCCGGTTTGCTGGCGGTCGAGGCCCTGCTGCGCCGTGGGGCAGGCACAGGCGAGGCACTGGGTGCGGCCCCGTTTGCAGCCCCGTTTGCAAGCCCGTTTGCAGCACTCTGCAGCGTGTCGGCAGGCGCCGCCGTTGTGCTCTGGCGGCTTTCGGCCGCGTTGCCCGCGGGTTTGTCTGTGGTTTTGGCCGGCGCCGCTGTGACCGCGGGTTTGCCGCCGTTGGCTTCGGCCTGCTTGGCCAGCGCCAGCAACTGCTGGTGCTCTTCCAACACAAAGTCGGCCAGTTCGTGGATCTGGGGCACCGCCTGACGGCAGGCGATCAGGCCGTAGTCGACCCGACCGTTGTAGCTTTGCACGGTCACGTTCAGGGCCATGCCATGGGTGGGGATCGACAAGGGGTAGTAGCAGACCACGCGGGCACCCGCACAGTAGAGGCTGTCCTGGATGCCGGCCACGTTGGAAATCAGCACATTGGCCAGAGGCGGCAACTGGTTGATGAGCTTGGAGCGCGCCAGCATGGTGTTGAGGCCCGAGATCAACCAGGGGGCGGCGAAGATCGGGTAGTCGGTGGGGATGGCCGCCTTGATCTGGCCCATCACCCCCTTGTTGGCCTGGGCCGCGTCGTGGATGGCGTGGAAGCGCTGGGCGCGGTCACCCTCCTGGGTGCACAAGGGCACCACCATCATGCTCACTTGGTTGTTGGATTTGCTGTCGCCCGGTGTGCGCAGGCTGACCGGAACGGCCGCGGTGAGGGACTTTTCGGGCAGGCAGCCCAGTTCGGTCAGGTAACGGCGCAGCGCGCCCGAGGTGGTGGCCATCACCACGTCGTTGACCGAGCCACCGAGGTGCTTGGCCACGTATTTCACTTCTGCCAGCGGCACGGTGCGCGCTGCAAAAGAACGTTGGTTGGTGATCGTGACGTTGAAAGGGGTACGGGGTGCCAGCAACTGCAGGTTTTTCGGCAGGCGCCAACTGCGCTTGCCGTCCTCGCCCGGGGCGGGCAGCAGCACGGTCTTGGCTGCACGGGCCATGGTGGGCGTCATGCGCAGCAGTTTCAGGTACTGGCGACCGGTGTTCTTGAGGGCGGCGGCGGCCAGTTCGGCCACGCCCAGGTCGCGCTGGCGTGCCGGCGGGCGTGGCAGCGGTGCAGGCACCACCCGGCCGTGCGCCACGCGGTCGAACAAGGCGTTGCCCAGGGCCACGCCTGATTGCCCGTCGATGCCGCAGTGATGCACCTTGAGGTACAGCGCCACCTGGCCACTCTTGAGTCCGGTGATCACGGCCACTTCCCACAGGGGGCGGCTGCGGTCCAGCAGCGAGGAGTGCAGACGGGCGACCAGGGCTTGCAGCTGGGCGTTGCTGCCCGGAGAGGGCAGGGTGATGGGGCGCACGTGGTAGTCCCAGTCGATGTCGTCGTCGCGTACCCACACCGGGTCGGACAGGTCGAAGGGCATCAGGGCCAGCCGGCGTGTCAGCAGGTCGGCGAGGTGCTGGCGCTCTTGCAGGTGATGGCGCACGTCTTCGCAGTAATCGCCTTGGTAGCCTTCGGGCAGGTCGAGCACATGCAGTGATGCGACATGCATCGGGGTTTCGGGACTTTCAACATGAAGAAAGGTGGCGTCTAGGCCGCTCAGATGGTCCATGGGGGTCTCCGGGATGATGGTTTGGATGGAGGGGACGGGGGCTTGCTTCGTTCGGGGCGCCGGTGAACGGATCCGGTGGGTTTCAGCGCGCGGCCCGCTGGCGCGGAAACAGCCAGCTTTCGGGCGGGGGTGGGGTGAATTTCTGCCAGTTGTCTTCGGTCTGTGCCAGGCGGTCGCCCACCGCGTACCAGACCAGGGGGTGGAAGCCCAGGCCCAGGTGACTGGCGCTGTTGATTTCGATGTTGTCAGTCGTTTCGCTGTCGTGCTCGACCGAGGCGGCCCAGGCCACCACGCTGTCGCCGCGCGAGTAGATCGAGGTGGTGGGCACGGGGGGGGCGCAGTCACCCCGGAAGGCCTTGATGTGTTCCGGGCGGGTTTCGTTGAACTGCTTGTAGATCTGCCACACCAGGGGGTTTGAGTCGGCCCCCGGCGTGCCGTACAACGGGCTGCCCAGGCTCATCACCTGGCGCGTCATCTCTGGCTCTTGGCGGGCCAGCTCGCGGGCAAACAAGCCGCCCAGGCTCCAGCCGATCAGGCTGACCTTGCCCCCACTGTCGTCGCGCATCTGCTGCAGGCGCTCACGCAGGCCTTCTTGCACGCCGGGGCGCGGGCCCAGGTTGCGACCCTGGCCCCAGCCACGGGGTTGGTAGCCCAGGCGTTTCAGAAATTGCCGCAGGGGGCGGGTCGAGGTGTCAGAGGCCATCAGGCCCGGCATCACCAGCACGGCGTGGCCATCACCGCGCGGTACCCGTTGCAACAGCCAGGGCAGGGCCAGCGGGATGGTGCTGGCCTCGATGAAGGCACGCCCCTCGATCATGGCCAGCCAGGCTGGCGGTGGGCCATCAACGGGTTGGGGGGACCATGGCGACAGCAAGGCTTGCCAGGAAAAGATGTTCGGCAAAGGAAATCCTGAGAAGTGACGTGGAAAGTGGGTGGCGGGGCCGTGGCGCATGGCTTGGGGGCTCATGGGCGGCGCGCCAGTTCATCGCGCAGCATCTGCTTGGAGAGCTTGCCCACGGCAGTCTTGGGCAGCTCGGTGCGCAGCTCGAGGGCCTGCACCATCTCGTGCTTGCCCAGGTGGTCGCGCAGATGGGCCTGCAGTTCTTCGAGCGTCAACTGATCGCCGGCCTGGCGCAGGCTGACAAAGGCTTTGGGTGACTGGCCTCGGTAGGGATCGTCTTGCCCGATCACCATCACCTCACGCACCAGCGGGTGGGTGTAGATGGCTTCTTCGATCACTCGGGGGTAGACGTTGAAGCCGCTGCACAGAAGCATGTCCTTGCTGCGGTCGACCAGGGTCAGAAAGCCGTCAGCGTCCAGGTGGCCCACGTCGCCGGTGCGGAAGAAGCCATCCGCCGTGAAGCTGGCGCGGGTGGCTTCGGGGTTCTTCCAGTAACCCTGCATCACTTGAGGGCCGGCGATCACGATCTCGCCGATTTCGCCTGTGGGCACGGGCTCGTCGTGGCCCCCCAGCCGCAGGATCCGGATCTCGACTTGCGGTGCGGGAATGCCGCAGGCGCCGGGCTTGCGCAGCCCCGTGGTGGGCGTGAAGGTGCCGATCGAGCTGGTTTCGGTCATGCCCCAGCCCTCGGACAGCATGCAGTGGCTCAGTGCTTCGAACTGGTGCAGCAGCTCGACCGGCAAGGGGGCGCCGCCTGAGCCACAGGTCTTGAGTGAATGCAGGTCGTAGCGCGATGCGTCGGGGTGGTTGACCAGGGCTGTGAACATGGTGGGCACGCCCGGAAAGCAGCTGATGCGTTTGGTGGCGATGTCGTGCAGGATCTGGCCGGGGTCGAACTTCAGCACCAGCACCAGTTCGGCCGCCAGTTTCACGCCCACCAGCAGGTCGATCACCATGGAGTACACATGGAACAAGGGGAGGGCCACCAGAATCCGCTCCTGGCCCGGTTTGAGCTGGGCGCCGCCCAGCGAGGTGACCTCGGCGGCCTGATCGGTGGCCGCGCTCAGGTTGGCGTGGCTCAGCATGGCGCCCTTGGGGTGGCCTGTGGTGCCGCCGGTGTATTGCAGCACCGCGATCTCGTCGAGCCCACCAGCCCCTGCCGAGCGCACCGGCCGGGCGCCCTGGCGGAACAATGCCGCGTAGCGCAAAAACTGGGGCCCCTCGGTGGGGACAAAGGGGGCATCGTGTCGCAAGTGGGCATTGGCGGCCGCTTCGTCGGCGCCAAAGTCGTCCAGCGAGCCCACGATCAGATGGCGCAGGCGAGTCTGGCCCGGCAGCTCGTGCACCTGCCCGTACAAGGCCGGCAGATCGAGCGTGAACAGCATGTCGGTTTCGCTGTCCTCGATCTTGTGGGCAATGGTGTTGCGCGCATCCAGCGGCGAGTAGTTGACCACCGTGCCGCCGGCGCGCAGTACGGCAAAGAAGCTCACCACATAGTGCGGTGTGTTGGGCAGGTACAGCCCCACATGCACGCCCGGGCCTACGCCCAGATACTGCAGACCGGCCGCCAGTTCATCGACCCGGCGATCCAGCTCCTGGTAGCTCATGCGTCGGCCCAGAAAGTCGACCGCCGTCTGGTCAGGCCAGCGACGGGTTGCGTCGCTCAGCAACTGGTCGATGCGCCGTGGCAACAAGGTCATGTCCCAGCGAGCCCCTTCGGGGTAGGACGCGATCCAGGGGAATGCTTTCATGGGGGTACCTCATGGAGAAAATCGATGAACGGCGTCGGCCCTGCAGAGCCCTGTTCAGGCCACGCCAGCCCCTCAATTTCCCCGAGCCCCCCGGCCCTTCGTGTCGCGTACAGAACTGTTGAAAGTAATAAAAAATCAGATATGAAATAAATGAGAAATAATTGTTCCGGTAGTGCTTGAAAGCGTTTCAAAGAGTGTTTTTCTTGGGGTGACTTGCTTGTGGCCGTCAACGCAGACACCAACCGCCCCTCGGCAGGACCATGACCGCTGGTCAGGCGTGCCGACCCTGGCCGTGCCCGAGCCGGTCAGCCCCTGTGTCAGGGCCTGAACCCTCCGCCCCACAGCGCTTTTGCGACCGGTCATGCCTGGGGGCACCCAGGTCACAGCCTGCCTTCTGCGGGACCAGGTCGCTCAAGAAGTGAAGAGATGGGCCCGCACCGGGTGGAACAGGCCGAAGAGCACCCGCGTCTCGCGGCCGCACGCGGGCGTGACATGAAGTGAGGGGCCGTCAGGCCCGCTTGGGGTCGCAAGCGACACAAAGTGTGCGACGGTGGACGGCGCAAACCTTCTTTTGAATTCGGCAGGCTTCAAACGAAGAGGTCAGGCCGGCGCCGGGCCGCCCCAAGGCGGCCTGCGGCCCCCTTGGGGGCCTACAGGAGCGCCTTGCGCAACCACTCCGCGAAGGCCGCGCATTCCCAGCGGTCCATCGAGCCGGTGCGCCAGCACAGGTAGTGCGCGTGCGGGCTGGTCACATTGCGGTCGTACAGCCGCACCAGGGTGCCGGCCTCCAGCCAGGGGCGGCCCAGCTTGAGCCGCACCAGGGCCACGCCCATGCCGGCCGAGGCGGCGTCGCACATCAGGCCCACGTCGTTGAACTGAGAGCCTTCGGCCGGCTCGGGCCAATCCAGGTTGTGGGCCGCGAACCAGGTACGCCAGGGTTCCAGCGGGCTGCGCAACAGGGGCACGCCTTCCAGATCCTCAGGCCGGTCGAAGGGGCCGTGTTCGCGCACAAAGGTCGGCGAAGCCAAGGGCGTTACGTCATCGCCCGCCAGCTTGACGTGCTCCAGATCGGCATAGCGCCCCGGGCCGAAGCGCACGATCAGGTCGGCGTCTTCCGCGATCACGTCCAGCAGAGGGATCGACACGTGCAGGGCCAGATCGATTTCGGGGTAGGCCTCGGTGAACTGCTTCAGGCGCGGGATCAGGATGGAGCGCGCAAACGTGGGCGTCACGGCCAGCTTGAGCTTGCGCTTGCCGCTCACCCCGGGGGCGCCCGGGAACTTCTGCAGCGCGTCCAGCCCTTCGCGCACATGGGCCAGGTACTCGCTGCCTTCGGTGGTCAGCGAGAAGTCGGCCCGACCGAACAACTTGGTGCCGATGATCTGTTCGAGTTGGCGTACCCGATGGCTCACCGCGCTCGGGGTCACGCACAGCTCTTCGGCGGCCTGGGTCACGCTGCGCAGGCGCGCCAGGGCCTCGAAGGTGAGCAGGCACTGGATGGGCGGAATCCGCTGGGCCTTGCCGTTGGCCGCACTCTGGCGTTCGTCTTCCATGCTGCTCCTTGCGCGGATGCCGTGGCGCGTGGGTGCGCTTACTTGAAGATCACGGTCTTGTGACCGTTCAGCAAGACGCGGTGTTCACTGTGCCATTTCACGGCGCGGGCCAGCACCTGGCTTTCGGTGTCGCGGCCCAGGGCGGTCAGGTCTTCCACGGTGCGGCTGTGGTCCACGCGCGCCACGTCCTGCTCGATGATCGGGCCTTCGTCGAGGTCGGCCGTCACATAGTGGGCGGTGGCGCCGATCAGTTTCACGCCACGGTCATGGGCCTGGTAGTACGGCTTGGCACCCTTGAAGCTGGGCAGGAAGCTGTGGTGGATGTTGATCGCCCGGCCCGCCAGCTTGCGGCACAGGTCGTCGCTCAGGATCTGCATGTAGCGTGCCAGCACCACCAGCTCGGCGCCTTCGGCTTCGATGATCTCGAATTGGCGGGCTTCGGCCTGGGCCTTGGTGGCGGCGGTCACCGGGATGTGGTGGAAGGGCACGTTGTAGCTGGCCGCCAACTGGTAGAACTCACGGTGGTTGCTGATGATGGCGCGGATGTCCAGCGGCAGCAGGCCCGACTTCCAGCGGAACAGCAGGTCGTTCAGGCAATGGCCCTCCTTGCTCACCAGCAGCACGGTGCGCACCGGCTCGGAGGTGGCGTGCAGGCTCCATTTCATGGCAAACCCGTCGGCAAACGGGGTCAGTTGGGCCTTGAGCTCGTCGTAGCCCAGCTGTTCGCAGGCAAATTGAACGCGCATGAAGAACAGGCCGGTGGCCGGGTCGTTGTATTGCGCCGCTTCCTCGATGTTGCCACCCCGTTCGAGCAGGAAACCGGACACAGCGTGAACAATCCCCGTTCGGTCGGGGCAGGACAGGGTGAGAATGTAGGCTTTGGTCATAACCCCCGGATTGTCGCAGCACTCGACCGGGCGTGACGATGAGCGGGTATGTGTGGCTTTGGATGCCCGCGTGACCGATCGGCCTGGGAGGGCTCATGGCGTCAGGGGATGACCACTGCTTTGATCTGATCCGAAAATACAAAATACCTGCCAGCGCGCTGCAGGCTCTGAAGCTGGCCGGCCCCGGGTGACCGGGCTGGGCCAGGCCGACGAGAGGGCGCCGCAAAGGAGAACATGTGATGAGCAACGACTCGGAAACTTCATCGACAGCGCATCGTGTGCGCTGGGGCATTGGGCTGCTGGTGCTGTTGCTTCTGGTGGCTGGCGGCTACCTGTTGCGCAAATCCTGGCAGGCCCAGGAAGCGTCCGCTCAGGCCCCGGCCTGGCCCGAACTGGCCTTGCCGCAGCTGGCCGATGCGGCCCGCATGGGCCCGGCCCAGTGGCGTGGGCAGGCGCGCGTGGTGCACCTGTGGGCATCGTGGTGCCTGTCTTGCCGTGAAGAGGCGCCCAATATGCTGGCGCTGGCGGCCACCCTGAGGGCCGATGGCCGTGCTGAACAACTGATCGGCCTGAATGGCGGCGACAAGAGCCAGGACGCCGTCAACTACCTGGCTTACTTCGGCAATCCCTACTGGACCACCCTGGTGGACACCGATGGCGAGTTGCAGCGCCGCCTGAGCAGTGGCAAACCCCCGCAGACCTGGGTGTTGAACCCGCAGGGGCGCATCGTGTTCCAGTTCTCGGGGCCCCTCACCCTCGACGTGATCCGCCACGAGATCCTGCCCCGCCTCCAGGACTGAGGGGGGGCACCGAGGCAGGGCTCGGTCCCTGGCAGGGCTCAGGCCAGCGCCCGAGCCAGTCGGCGGGCAGCAAAGTCAGCGCCGTACGCAAACCGCAGCAAGGGGCCGAAACTGTTGGCGGCGATTGCCCCGGCAAAGTACAGGCCGGGTACCGACGACTGGAAGTTGTGGTCCAGCACGGGTGTCCGGGCCACCGTGCGGATGCGCTCGCGCAGCGACGGGGCCAGAAAATCCAGCTGATCCAGGTCGCTGCGGTAGCCGGTGGCCGCGATCACATGATCCACCCGCAAGCGGGGCTGGCTGCCATCGCCAGCCAGAAACTCCAGCACCACCTGGCCTTGTTCCAGTGCGGCTGAGCGCAACTGCCAGCCCGCGTGCACCGGCAGCTTGCCCAGCACCTGGTCTCGCATGAACCAACCCGGAGCCGGCCCCAGATGGCGCTCGACCGCGCGCAATCGAAGTGACTCCGGCAGGGCGTGAAACACCTGTGGGAATTGCGTGCACATGAACGATTTCCAACCGGGGCCCAGGCCGGAGTCTGGTTGGCGCAGGCGTTGCGCCAGCGAGCGCGGACCCGCCGGCGGGTTGTGAAAGCGAACCGGGTGGCGTGACACCAGTTCAGCCTGAGCCCCGTGGGTCTGCAACAGCCCGGCCGTGTCACCCGCCGAGGCGCCGCCGCCCAGCACCGCCACATGGCGGCCCGCGAAAAGGCTCAAGTCGGTGTGGTTCGAACTGTGGCTCAGGTGGCTGGCCGGCAAGTTGCGCAGGGCCTCGGGGATGTAGGCAAAAGGTTTGATGCCGGTGGCCACCACCACGCGGCGGGCTTGAACGGTGCTTCCGTCGGGGAGCGTCAGCGAAAAATGGTCGCCATTCTTCGTGACCGACCGCACCAGGGTCGGGTCGACATCGGGCACCAGCTTGCGCTGGAACGCTTCGGCATAGTCGCAAAACGTCTCCAGCGTGACGGGAAGGCCCATGTCGGCATAGGGCACGCCCTGGGCTTGGCACCAAGCCTGCAGGGTGTAGCCCTGGCCCGGGGCCGACAGGCTGGAGGCAAAACCGTCCGACTTCAGGCACATGCCCTGGGGCATGTGATCCCGCCAGAACGACATGGTCCGACCGAAAACCTTCATTCGCCTTGAGGTAGGGCGCAGGTGGGCGGCCAGTGAAAGACCGTAGGGGCCGGCACCCAGTATGGCGATGTCGATATCGGTGGCTGAACTCAAGCGAACTCCCTCAGGCTGTTGGTGTCTCGGCCCAGTCAAGGCCGGTGGTCATCTTTATAATTTTATTAACACATTCTTACATCAACGCGCATGCATCGCCGGCTTCGGCGGTCTTCGCCCAGGGAGCCCCGTCACCTTGAAAAAACCTGCCCTCCTGCTGGTCACCGGCAAATGGTGGCCCGCAGCGGCCCGTCTGGCCCTGGCCCTGGTTCAACAGGGTTGCCGGGTTGACGTGCTTTGCCCAACCGGCCATCCCGTGCTGCAGGTGCCCGGCCTGGGGCGCTGCTGGCATTTTGCGATGCGAGATTCCCTGGGCAGCCTGCGCGCCGTGCTGGGGCCCGGGCACGGCTACCGGATGATCCTGCCCTGCGACGATGAGGTGGTGGCACAGTTGATCACCCTGCATGAGCAGGTGCCGGTCCTGCGTCACCTGATCGAGCAGTCCATCGGGCCGGCCCCTGCGCACGCCACGCTGCTGCAGCGGCATCAATTGCTGGTGACGGCCCAATCGCTGGGGTTGGATGTGCCGGAGCACCGCCACCTGGACTCCCCCCAGGACCTGCTGTTCTGGTTCCGCGAAGGCCATGGCCGCAGCGTGCTGAAGCGGGATCTGAGCTTTGGTGGCGCCGGCGTGCGGGTCGTGAATGACCTGGCCGAGGCAGAGGAGGCCTGCCGGGCATTCTCCCGCTCACTGCGCTGGCGCTCGCTGTGGCGCCGGCTGCTGGTCGAGCGTGACCCCCTGGCCTGGTGGAGTCGGCGCCTGCCAGGGCGTGGCCAGGTGCTGGTGCAACGCTACATCGAGGGGCGGCCTGCCAACACCTTGATGCTGTGCGAGCAGGGACGGGTGCTGGCCCTGGTGTCCCTGGCAGCGGTGGAGACCCACGGTGCCACGGGCCATGCCACGGTGGTGCGCCGCATCCGCCATCCGGGGATGGAGGCGGCCGCGCGGCGGCTGTGTGCCCACCTGCAACTGACGGGCCTGCATGGTCTGGATTTCATGCTTGAGAAGGACAGCGATCGCGCCTGGCTGATCGAGCTCAATCCGCGTTGCACCCAGTCGGCGCATCTGGCCTGGGAGGACCAACCCAGCCTGGCTGCGGCGCTGGCGGCCCGCCTGCGTGGTCACTCGCCCCTGGCCGTGCGGCAGACGCTGACCAACGACCTGGTGTCCTTGTTCCCGCAGGTGCCCCTGGGTCAGGCGCTGGGCGAGCACGATGTGCCCAACGGCCAGCCTGCCCTGGTCCAGGCCCTGGCCGATCCGCCCTGGCCGCGGCGCTTGTGGACTTACCGGCTGCAGACCCGGCTGCGCCCGCCCAGAGCCGTGAGCCGCGTGCGTTATGAAGATCCACCTGGGCTCGGGCCGGTGCCGCCGGTCAACGGCGCATCGCCCAGCGATCAGTCGCCGCCCCCGGCCTGACGGCCCCGGCCGGGGATTCAGTTCAGCTGCATGCGTCGGCGCAGCTCACTGCAGTGATCGCGCTCGGGCTGGCGCGGGCTGACCCACAGCAGATCGGTTTCTGCCGCTCCGCTCGGGCTGCGCAGGGCATCAGCCACCGGGCTGCCCTCGACCGCCGCCACCAGCACGCGGGTGTTCAGTTCGTCAGGCAGGTGCGCCGGAATGCCCACCGGGCGCAGCACATGGCCGGCGCCTGCCAGCAGCAGCACCGTGCGACCGGGCGGGCGTGGTGCCTTCAGCACGGCCTGGGCCATGGCCAGATCGCGCGCTATCTGGATGCGGGTCATGGGGGCCACCTGGGCTTCGTCCAGCAGGCCACAGTGGCTGTCCCGGATGGCGGCGCGCTGGCGCTCCAGCGCCGGCTGCAGCAGGCGCAGGTCCAGGCTCATGTCTTTCATCGCGGGTCGCTGTCGCTCCCGGGGCAGGTTGGCCCCCAGCACCGGCACCCCGGCTTCCACGGCGGCCATGATGGCCGGTGCATAGTCGGCCCAGGGCCAGCCGGCATCGTTCCATTGCAGCGCTTGCTTGACCTGGGCCTCCTTGGCTTGGCGGGGCAGGCCCCGGGTGTCGTGGCCCTGGTCAACCATCTCAAGCAGCAGGGCAGACAAGCGGTTTTGGACCGCGAGGATTTCCACCACCTGGCGTTCCCATTGGTGGTGGGCGGCGGCATCGTGCTGCTCGCCCAGCAGCAGCACATCCGCGGGCAACAGGCTGGAGAGTTGGCGCGCGGGCAGGTCGGACGAGTGGCTGGCGCAGCCCAGCAAGGCGGCCATGGCAAAGCAGCAAGCCAGCCATGCCCGGATGCGAGGGCGTTCAAGACAAGGGAAAACACGCATGCGCGCATACTATCCCGACTCTGGCGAGGCACGGGCATGGCCTTGGGGCCTTGCCGGGTTTGGCCCCTGTTCTGCCTGTCTGCCTGAATGCCCACCCGCCTATCCGACGCGCTGCGCGCCGCGCTGACCCTGCTGCTGGCCTGGCTCATCGCCCAAGCCTTTGTGGCCGTGCACATCCCTCTGCCCTGGATGCTGGGGCCGCTCTTGTCGGTGGCTGCCGCCAGCATGGTGGGCCTGCCAGCGCTGAGCCTGGCCCCCTTGCGCAACCTCGGGCAGTGGACGATTGCCGCGGCGCTGGGCCTGTATTTCACGCCCGAGGTCACCTCGCTGGTGCTGGGGCTGTGGTGGGCCATTGCGCTCGGCATTGCCTGGGCCCTGTGTCTGGGCTGGGCCTTTGGGCAATGGCTTTGCCTGCGCAACCGGGCCTTGCTCAGCGGGCTGGACGAGCCCGCGTTGCGGGCCACCACCTTTTTTGCCGGCGCCATCGGTGGCGCCTCCGAGATGACCTTGCTCGCGGAGCGAGCCCAGGCCCGCACCGAACTGGTGGCGGCCAGCCACTCGCTGCGGCTGGTCATCGTCACGGTGTTGATCCCCTTTGCCTTCACCTTCAGTGGCCTGCATGGGCTGGATCAGGTGTCCAGCGCGGCGCGGGTGGTCAATCCGGCAGGGCTGGCCGGGCTGGCGGCGGCCACCGGGGTGGGCGCACTGATCATGCATCGGCTGGGGCGCGCCAATCCGTGGTTTCTGGGTTCGCTGGTGGTGTCTGCGGCCATCGCCATGTCGGGTCACACGCTGTCGGCGGTGCCGCAGTGGATGTCGAACGCGGCGCAGATGGTGATCGGGGTGAGCCTGGGAGTGCGTTTCACGCCGGGATTCATCCACACGGCACCGCGCTGGATGGCGTCGGTGGTGCTGGGCACCTTGGCCATGGTGTTCTTGTGTGCCGGCTTTGCCTGTGTGCTGGGCTGGGCCACCGGCCTGCACCCAGCCACCATGGTGCTGGGCACCTCACCCGGCGGCATTGCCGAGATGTCGATCACGGCCAAGGTGCTGCAACTGGGCGTGCCGGTGGTCACCGCCTTTCAGGTGTGCCGCCTGGTGGCCGTGTTGCTGCTGGTCGAGCCGCTATACCGCGCCCTGTGTCGGCGCTGGGTACCCGGCAGGGCATGAGCCGCCTCAGGCCAGGGCCTCAGTGCACCAGCACCGGGTTCTGGGCCAGGCCGGAGTAGCGTTCGAGCGTGTTTTCCACTTCTTCTTCGGTGGGTGCGTTGAGCTGCCAGCCCAGGATGATCTGCTGGAACATCTCGGCCCACGAGCCGTCGAGGTACACCTCTTTGCCCGAGCGTTTGTCCACGATCTCGAAGCCATGGCGGGCCAGTTGCGGCCCGGACGGCGGCTGGGTCGTGGGTGTCAGGTCCAAGTCGGGCACCAGGTGCACCACCACAAAGGAGTCGGAGTCATAGAGCATTTGCATGAGATGGATTCCTTCTGAGTCTCATGGTAGATGGCAATGACCGTGCCAGTTTCAAGATCTGCGTAAATCCTTGGGCGCTGCGGGTTTTCAGCAACACCCGGGCCGGCTTCAGGGCTTGAGCACACCGGTCAGCTGCTGATCCACGAAATCGCCCTGCGACTGCGTGATGCGGATGCGCGCCGGCAGGTAGTGGATGCCTGGGGCCAGCCACAGCTCGACGCGGGTGTCGAACTCGGTGCGGGGGGCGCGTGTGATCTTGAGGGTGGGCAGTGGGCCCTGGGCCAGGGCCAGCTCTTCGGGGCCGTCCACCACGAACACCCAGGTTTCGGCATCGCGTGGACCCACCGTGGGCACGGTGATGCGGGTACCAGGGCCGAACTGGGTGGGGTCGGCAGCCACCAGCGAGGCCAGCTGCATGAACACACTCAGGCGGTCCTGCATGCCGGGCAGCAACACCGCGTCGGGGGTGTTGGCGCTGAAGGTGACCTTGCCCTGTTCGGCATCAAAGTGCGCGGCCTGCTCGTTGCGTACCTTGTCGCCAAAACGGGTTGGCGCCAGACCGGCTGAGGTGATGCGGCCCCGACTGGTCTGGCTGCGCCCCCCGATCAGGAACATCTTGACCGAGGCCTGCGCCTCGTACTGGCTTCCGTCGTGGGTCCAGCTCATTTCACCGTTGGCCTGGTAGTTCAGGTGCTTGACCTCGGCCGTGACCGCATAACTCAGGCGGATCGGCGGGGGCACCTTCACGCTCAGGGTGCGCTGCTCGGCGGTGGCCGGGCTGACCTCGGGGGCCTTGGCCACGGGGGGGGATTCCGGCCCGGTCACCAGCGGCGGCAGGGGGGGGGGCGCGGCGACGGGGCCGGGCTCCTGGGCCGGGGCCGGGACATCACCGAGGGATTCGGGCGAGGTGGCCGCCGGGTCTGGCCGGGTGTCGCTGGTCACGGGGCTGGTGGATTGGGGCGCGGGGATGCTGCGGGGCGGGTGCCGAACCACGCGGGGCGGGCGTGCCGTCGCGCCCGGGGGGGCCGCCGGGGCCGACACCTCCACCCGCCGCGTGCTGAACACGGGCAAGGGCAGGGCGGCCACCCGGGTGCCTGGCCCGTCGCCCGCCGGCAGCAGGCTGCGACCCTGCCAAAGCAGCGCGGCGTGCAAGGCCAGCACCAGCACAGTGAGGCCGATCAGGGCCCGGCGTGAGGGGCCACTGCGTTCGGGCCGGTGCCGCGCAGAGGCTGGACTGCTGGCATGTTGCTGTTCCGTGCGCACTAGAATCCGCTGCTTTCCTTGGCTTGAACCGATTGAACCACGCGTCCTGGGCCGGCGCCGTGGGTGCTTGCAAAAGGCCCTCAGCCCCCTCCAACCCCCAACGCCGGAGCCCCACTCAACATGAAACTCGCCACCTACAAAGACGGATCGCGTGATGGCCAACTGGTCGTCGTGTCGCGAGATTTGGGCACCGCGCATTATGCGACCGGCATCGCCACGCGATTGCAGCAGGTGCTGGACGACTGGAACTTCCTGGCCCCGCAGTTGCAGGACCTTTACGAGCAGCTCAACCAGGGCAAGACCCGCCACGCCTTTCCCTTTGACCCGGCCCAGTGCATGGCCCCCCTGCCGCGGGCCTACCAGTGGGCTGATGGGTCGGCCTACCTCAACCATGTCGAGTTGGTGCGCAAGGCACGCAATGCCGAGGTGCCTGCCACCTTCTACACCGATCCGCTGATGTACCAGGGTGGTAGCGATGACTTCATCGGTCCCTGCGACGATGTGGTGGTGCCCAGCGAAGACTTCGGCATTGATTTTGAAGCCGAGATCGCTGTGGTGACCGGTGATGTGCCCATGGGCACGCCACCCGACCGAGCCCTGGATGGCATCCGCCTGGTGATGTTGGCCAACGACGTGTCGCTGCGCAACCTGATCCCGGCCGAACTGGCCAAGGGCTTCGGCTTCTTCCAGAGCAAGCCCGCCACCGCGTTCAGCCCGGTCGCGGTCACCCTCGACGAACTGGGTGACGCCTGGGAACAGGGCCGCGTCCACCTGACCCTGGAATCGACCTGGAACGGCCGCAAGGTGGGCCAGTGTGAGGCTGGCCCCGAGATGACCTTCCACTTCGGCCAGTTGATCGCCCACATCTGCAAGACCCGCAACGTGCGTGCGGGCACCATCGTGGGCAGCGGCACGGTGAGCAACCAGGGCGTGACCGACGCCAAGGGCCACACCGAGTGGCCCAAGGGCTACAGCTGCATTGCCGAGAAGCGCTGCATCGAGACGATTCAGAACGGGCAGCCCAGCACGGGGTTCATGAAGTATGGGGACTCCATTCGCATCGAGATGAAGGGGCGCAACGGGCAGAGTCTGTTTGGGGCGATTGATCAGAAGGTGGTGGAGATGGAGGGCTGACCTGGCGGTCTGCTTGGAGGGGCTGTTGTTGGAGTAGGGGGCTTGTGCGCTGCCCGTGCGTTGGGGGCTTTGTGTTGCCGCTGCGCTCTGGTGGTTCTGCTTTTTTGTTGAGGGCGGAGGCCGGGGATTCGTCCCGGCGGCCGAGGCACTTTTCTTTGCTTCGCCAAAGCAAAGTACCCAAAAG
>NZ_JBYTDE010000030.1:0-41961 GCF_058791075.1 Curvibacter sp. EU05-FHT14A10 | reverse complement strand
GTGTTGGATGCGGCGGGAGATGGGGCGATACTGGGGCCGGCGCTGGGGGCGGTATCGGGGCTTGCGGGCGGCAGTGCGGCGGTGGAGAGCGCTGTAGCACCTGCGGCAAATGGGGCGGCGGAGACAACCCGGGTCGGGCGCTGGATGAGCGCAACAGAGTTCAAAACCATGAACGAAACCGGTCGAGTTGTCGAAGGGGCTGGTGGTCGAACTTATGTTGTAAACCCGGCGAATCCGGCTGCGTTCGCAGGGGCAGGAAGAGGCTCATCCATTTATTCTGAATTTGATGTGCCGACAAGTGTGCTGAAGCCAGGTAGCAAGCCCGAATGGTCAGTTATCCCTGGGCCAAATGTCACGACGCGACTCTATGGCCCTGCGCCTGCGGAGCTAGCGCCAGCGACTTGCATTGTTTGTGTTATCAGGAATCCGTAGAACATGCACATCTTTGATGTTTTGGAAGCATGGTTGGCGTCGATGGCGGGGAGTCTCGAATCGGCTGATGTAAACGCGCGGTTTATTCGCTCCCCGACTGATCGGCCCAACCCTTCTTGTAGTCTGAATTTATGTCGTGACAACCAAGAACTAGATCTTGTGATTTGGGAGTCAGGCGAGGCCGAGTTGACCGTCGGCGAGGTCAATGGACAATTCAATCAAATGCACCTAACCGATACTCGTAGTCAAGTCGGTCTTGCTGAACTTCTTTCACACTTGCTTGTGTTCATCGACGCGGATCACCTCAATGCACGAACGCCTCGGCGGTGAGGGTGGCGACGGCTCGGAAATGCTTGCTATTGGCAGTAAGCATCGGCAGGTGCTCGATGACGGTAGCGGCGATGAGTGCATCGCCCGCCTCCAGACCGTGGCTCAGGGTGAGCGCGCCCTTCTGCTTGGAGGCACGGAATGTGATGGCCGTCGGTGACAGGTAGCAGCCTAGCCGAACGTTTGTGGAGGATCTTCTTCACGGCCGGCTGCTCTGAGTTTGCCCCTGAAAATCGGAGCGCATATCCCGGTTTTCAAGCAGTAGCCTTCAGTTGCATCGTCAACCAGCGACCATCGTACTGCATGTGGCTCATTGATCCCAGTGTCGAATCCAGCCGGGAATGAGTGTGAAGCCCGATCCAATCCAAACTCAATGGTCTGTACCCCACTGATCGTCCACTACACAAACAGGCCTGTCGTTGTGCCTGAAGCGCTGCTCATCTAAGCATTGAGCCCACGATGACGCACCCTATTTCTCATCGCGTTGACAGCCTCTCACTCCTGACCCGCCAACAAAAATAGCCAGCCCCCAAGCAGAGGGGCCAGCATGCGGACTGGGCGCTGAAAGCGCCCGCTCGTTCGATCAGTTCAGCTGCAGCGCATTGGTCAGGTCGCCCATGACGGAGGCGCCGTTGGCCTTCAATGCGGCGTCACGCGAGGCCAGGCCGGGCAGGGTGTCCAGGCTGAAGGTGCGGGTGATCAGGCGCAGCACCGAGGCGGTGTCGTACTGGGTGTGGTCCACGGTGCCCTTCTTGGCCAGGGGCGAGATCACCAGTGCCGGGATGCGGGTGCCGGGGCCGATCAGGTCGCCCTTGGGCGGGGCCACGTGGTCCCAGGTGCCGCCGAACTCGTCATAGGTCACGACCACCACCATGTTGTTCCACTGCGGGCTGGCCTGCAGCTTGGCGATCAGGTCAGCGATCTTGCTGTCGGCGTCCTTGATATTGGCGTAGCCGGGGTGCTGGTTGTACAGGCCTTCGGGCTTGTAGAAGGTCACTGCGGGCAGGGTGCCGGCGGCGGCATCGGCGACCAGGTCGTTGTAGTCCTTCAGGTGGTTGGTGCGGTAGGCGGCGCCGGTCACCGGGTCGGCCTTGGCGTAGTAGTTGAAAGGCTGGTGGTGCGGCTGGAAGTCCACGTTGGCGGTGGTGGCCACACCAAAACTGTTGCCGGCGTAGATCACCGAGCGGGTGGCCGAGGGGTCTTGCACGCCGTCGGCCAGGGCGCTGTTCCAGGCGCCGCTGTACCACTTCCAGGTCACGTTCTTGGCATCCATCAGGTCGCCGATGTTCGTGGCCGTCTGCGCGGGCAGGGTGGTGGCCTTGGTGGCGTTGGCGTACAGGCCGTTGCTGCCAGTCACGTTGGCCGGGGCGTTGCCGCTGGGCTGGTAGGGCGGCTGCATGGTGTTCACGGCGTAGAACTTGCCGTCACCAAAGTAGTTGGCGGGGGTGATGTTGCCGCTCAGCACATAGCTGGGGGCGCCGTCCAGGGCCGAGGCCGGGCTGGTCGACTTGGTGGTCAGTGTGCTGGTGTACTTGCCGCTGGCGTCCTTGTTCAGCACCGCGATGGTGGGGGCGGCGGTGGCGGTGTCGGCGTTCGGGTACTCGGGGGCGCAGGCGCACACCAGGTACTGGTGGTTCAGGAACGAGCCGCCGAAGGCGCCCTGGAAGAAGTTGTCGGCCAGCACGTATTGCTGGGCCAGCTTGTACATGGCGGTACCGCTGGTGTCGAAACGGCCCATGGTCAGGCCGCCGGCGTCTGACCAGGCGGCAAACATGTCGTTGGCGCCGCCGTTGATCTGCATCTGGTTTTCGAAGAAGCGGTGGTACAGGTCGCGCGTCACCGTGGCGGTGGTCAGCACGGCGTTCGAGGCGGCCTGGAAGGCGGTTTCGATCGAGAACGGCGCGTTGGCCAGGCCAGCGCTTTGCGCCTGGGTCACCACCGGGGTCACGCCGCCGGCCGTCACACCGCCCCAGGTCTGGGGCAGGGTGGCCAGCACGTTGCCGTTGCGGTCTTTTTGCGGCACGTAGGCCGAGGTCAGCTTGCCGTTGGCGTCGTACAGGTTGCTGATGCCGTTGGCACCTGGGAAGTTGCCATACAAGCCGTCGAAGGAGCGGTTTTCGGCGTAGATGACGACCACGTTCTTCACCTTGGAGCGCAGGGCGGTGGTGGTGTCGACGCTGTCGCTGCCGCAGGCGCTCAGCGCCAGTGCAGCCAGCACGGTCAAGGGAAAGACGGCAAGGCCTTTCAGCGAGGGACGGTTTTTCATGGTGGAGTGATCCCGGTGGGTGACAAAGATGGACGGCTCAGTGTTCCGAGCGCCTGTGACAGACCGTTTACATGCGCGGAATCCGGCCCTTCTTTACCGTGTCTTTGCAATGGGGCGGCTGCCCTCGTGTCCGCCCACAGCCGACTGTCTGGCTGTCACGGCATTGCCACGGGGCGGCGGTACAAGGGCGACCTCTGTTGTCGAAAGCGTCGCCCGTGAGCCGTCTGTCTTCTGCTTTTTCTGCTGCTGTGTTGTCTTGGTGTGCCTTGGCGGGCACGGTTGGGGCCGCACCGTCGGAGCCAGCCCAGCCCTTCTATGCCACCCGCTTCGAGCGCCAACCCAATCCGGCCGAACTGACCGAGCTGGGGCGGCGCCTGTTCAATGAGCCAGCCTTGTCGGCCTCGGGCCGCATGAGCTGCGCCTCGTGCCACAGCCCGCAGCACGCGTATGGGCCGGCCAACGCCCTGGCGGTGCAGCTGGGCGGCCCCGACGGGCGCCTGCAGGGCTTGCGTGCTGTGCCCTCGCTGCGCTATCGGCAGGCCACCCCCCCGTTCAGCGAGCACTTCAATGACAGCGACGGCAACGACAGCATCGACCAGGGCCCCACCGGGGGGCGCACCTGGGACGGGCGCGCCAATTCGGCGCATGAGCAGGCCGAGATGCCCTTGTTGTCACCGTTGGAGATGGCCAACCGCAGCCCGGCGGACGTGGTGGCTCGCTTGGCCGCTTCACCGAGTGCAGGCGCTTTTCGCACCACTTTCGGGCCCCAGGTGCTGAGCCAGCCCGACAAGGCCTGGAAGGGCCTGCTCTGGGCGCTGGAGGTGTTCCAGCAAAGCCCGGCCGATTTTTACCCCTACAACAGCCGCTACGACGCCTTTTTGCGCGGCCAGGCCCAGCTCAATGCGGCCGAGCGGCGCGGCATGGCCGTCTTCAACGACCAGAACAAGGGCAACTGCCTGCAGTGCCACCCGGGTGCGGTCAAGCGTGGGGCGTTTCCCGAGTTCACCGACCACGGCCTGATCGCCCTGGGCGTGCCACGCAACCCCGCCATCCGTGCCAACGCCGATCCGGCCTGGTTCGATCTGGGCCTGTGTGGCCCCTTGCGCACCGATCTGAAGGACCACCCCGAGTACTGTGGTCTGTTCAAGACCCCCAGCCTGCGCAACGTGGCGGTGCGCCAGGCTTTCTTTCACAACGGGGCTTACCACCGGCTGGAGGATGCGGTGCGCTTCTATGCCGATCGGGATGCCCGGCCTGAGCGCGTGTATCCGCGGGGCCGCGACGGTCGCGTGAAAAAGTATGACGATCTGCCCGCCAGCTACGAATCCAATGTGAACACCGAGGCCCCCTTCGGCACCGGCCCGGGCGGGCGGGCTCGCCTCAGCGAGGCGGACGTGCGCGATCTGGTGGCTTTCCTGCGCACCTTGACCGACAGCGATTTGCCGGCGGCGCGGCGCTGAGCCTCAGCGCCGCACCACCAGCGGCCGGTACTGCGCGGCTTCGGCCAGGTGCTCGGCCAGCACGGTGTCTGAATCGGCCAGGTCGGCCACGCTGCGGGCCACGCGCAGCACCCGGTGCACGCCGCGGGCCGACCAGGCCCATTGGCGGCTCATGGCCTGCAGCAGGCCGGCCACGCCCTCGCCCAGCTGCAGATGGGTGTCCAGCGCCTGGCCTTGCAGGTCTCGGTTGGGGCCGCCCTGTCGTCGCAGGGCGCGGGCCCGGGCCTGGGCCACGCGGGCGCGCAGTTCGGCGCTGTCGGTGGCGGGCAGGGGCGGCACGGCGTTGGTCACGCCGGGCAGCAACTCCAGGGCCGGCACGGCCGTCACTTCCAGGTGCAGGTCGATGCGGTCGAGCAGGGGGCCGCTGAGTCGGCCTTGGTAGCGTGCGATCTGCTCGGGCGAACAGCGGCAGGCGCGCAGGGTCGAGCCGTGGTAGCCGCAGGGGCAGGGGTTCATGGCGCCCAGTAATAAGAAGCGGGCCGGGAAGTTGGCCCGCCGCCCAGCCCGCGAGATGGTGATCTCGCCGGTTTCCAGCGGCTCGCGCAGGGCCTCCAGGGCGCTGCGCGGAAATTCGGGCATCTCATCGAGGAACAGCACACCATGGTGCGCCAGCGAGATTTCGCCGGGGCGGGGCGGTGATCCGCCCCCCACCAGGGCCACGGCGCTGGCCGTGTGGTGCGGCTGCCGGGTGGGCCTGCGGCCCCAGTCACTGATGTTGAAGCGCCCCTCCAGGCTGGCCACGGCCGCGCTTTCCAGGGCCTCGTCCAGGCTCATGTCGGGCAGCAGGCCGGCAAAGCGCTGGGCCAGCATGGATTTGCCAGAGCCTGGGGGGCCGCTCATCAGCAGGCTGTGGTGGCCGGCCGCGGCGATCTCCAGGGCCCGCTTGGCCGCGGCCTGGCCCCGAACGTCTCGGAGATCCGGCCCGCTGAAGGCCGGGCTGCGCGCCGGCGCCTGCACCCGCACCAGGCCGGTGCCCGCTTCGGCCTCGGCGGTCGGGCCTTCGCCGGGCGACCAGGCAAAGGCCTGCACCACGTCCAGCAGGTGGTTGGCGCGCCAGACCGGCATGTCGGGCACCAGGGCGGCCTCTTCGGCACTGCCGGGGGGCAGCACCAGTTGCACGGGCTCGCCCCCTTGGCGGTGCAGGGCCAGGCACATGGCCAGTGCGCCGCTGACCGGGCGCAGTTCGCCGGACAGCGACAGTTCACCCGCGAACTCGTGCCCGGCCAGCCGGGCCGGGTCGATCTGCTCGCTGGCGGCCAGCAGGCCCAGGGCGATGGGCAGGTCGAAGCGGCCGGAGTCCTTGGGCAGGTCGGCGGGCGCCAGGTTGACGGTGATGCGCTTGTTGTGCGGAAACTCCAGCCCCGAGTTCTGCAGGGCCGAGCGCACGCGCTCGCGCGCCTCTTTGACTTCGACTTCGGCCAGGCCCACCAGGGTGAAGCTGGGCAGGCCATTGGCCAGATGCACCTCAACGGTCACCGGCAGCGCCTCGAAACCGAGCAAAACCCGGCTTTGCACCAAAGAAAGACCCATTTTCATGCGCTCCTGTTCATCTCGTCACCAGAAGAGTGCATTGGGAGGCCGATCGGCGTAGGCTGCACGTAATTGCACCAATTAGGTGCTCTTCTAACAATTTTGAAACAAAAAGACCCGCCCACTTCCAGGGCGTTCCGCTGGCGGCAACGGGGATTTGCGCAAAGAGCCGCAAAAGTTGGCACACAACCTGCATAAGTGCAGCGTCAACCCGATGATTTTTTTTAACAGGAGAACTCCGTGAAATTCGACGTCAAAAAAACAATGATCCTGGCCGCTCTGACCCTGGCTGCCTCGTCTTCGTTTGCCCAGACTGCTGCACCGGCCGAAGCTCCGGCTGCCGCGCCTGAAAACACGCTGGCCTTCAACGCCGGCCTGACTTCCGAATACCGCTATCGCGGCATTTCGCAGTCGCGTTTCCTGCCGGCCGTGCAAGGCGGCGTCGATTTCACCCACACCAGCGGCTTCTACGTGGGTGCCTGGGCCTCCACCATCAAGTGGATCAAGGACGGCGGCACGGTGGCCGGCGTCAACGCCAAGGGCCCGGTCGAGCTCGACCTGTATGGCGGCTACCGCGGTGAAGTGGTCAAGGACGTGGCCTACGACGTGGGCTACCTGCGCTACGAATACGTGGGCAACACCTACAAGAACGTGTCGGGCACCAATGCCAACACCGATGAAATCTACGGCGCCCTGACCTACAACGTGGTCACCGCCAAGTATTCGCACAGCCTGTCTGACCTGTTCGGTACCCCCAACAGCAAGAACAGCGGCTACCTCGACGTGTCGGCCACCTTCGACCTGGGCAATGGCCTGAGCCTGGTGCCTCACGTGGGCCGCCAACTGGTCAAGAACAATGGCCTGTACAGCTACACCGATTACGCCCTGACCCTGAACAAGGACCTGGGCAATGGTTTCGTCGTGTCGGGCGCCGTGCTCGGTACCGACGCCAAGAGCGGCGCTTACGTGTCCCCGTCCAACAAGAACCTCGGTCGTGACGGTGTCGTCGTCAGCGTCAAGTACAACTTCTGATCAGCGGCCCTGGCCCTAGGAGAACGCATGAAACTCGTAACCGCCATCATCAAACCCTTCAAGCTGGACGAGGTGCGTGAAGCCCTGTCCGCGATGGGTGTGCAAGGCATCACCGTCACGGAAGTGAAGGGCTTCGGTCGCCAGAAGGGCCATACCGAGCTCTACCGCGGTGCCGAATACGTCGTCGACTTCCTGCCCAAGGTGAAGATCGAAGCTGCGGTGGCCGACGACCTGGTCGAGCGCGTCATCGAAGCCGTGGAGTCCGCAGCCCGCACCGGCAAGATCGGCGATGGGAAGATCTTTGTGTACGACCTCGAGCAGGTGGTCCGCATCCGTACCGGCGAGACCGGTAAAGAGGCCCTGTAAACGAGCCCTCGGTCACGTCCGAAAGAAAGTCACAACCATGAAAAAGCTATTCGCAACGATTGCACTGGGTTTCAGTCTGATGTTTGCCGGCGGCGCCGTGCTGGCTCAGACTCCCGCCGCGCCCGCGGCTGAAGCACCGGCTGCTGCAGCACCTGCTGCCGAAGCCAAGGCCGCTGATGCCAAGCCGGCCGATGCCGCAGCACCTGCCGCCGCCGCCGCTGCCCCGGCCGATGCTGCCGCTGCTCCGCAGCCGGTTCCCAACAAGGGCGACACCGCCTGGATGATGGTCTCCACCCTGCTGGTCATCCTGATGACCGTGCCGGGCCTGGCCCTGTTCTACGGCGGCCTGGTGCGCAGCAAGAACATGCTGTCCGTGCTGATGCAGGTGATGGTCACGTTCTCTCTGATCGTCGTGCTGTGGTTCATCTACGGCTACAGCCTGGCCTTCACTGAGGGGGGCTCCTTCATCGGCGGCTTTGACCGGCTGTTCATGAAGGGCATCTGGGACAACGCCGCAGGCACTTTCGTGAACGCTGCCACCTTCAGCAAGGGTGTCGTGATTCCTGAAATCGTGTTTGCCGCCTTCCAGGCCACCTTTGCCGGCATCACCTGCACGCTGATCGTCGGCGCCTTTGCCGAACGCATCAAGTTCTCGGCCGTGCTGATGTTCATGGTTCTGTGGTTCACCTTCAGCTACGCTCCGATCGCCCACATGGTCTGGTTCTGGATGGGCCCGGACGCTTACACCGGCAAGGACGTTGTGGATGCCATGAACGGCAAGGCCGGCATGATCTGGCAATGGGGCGCGCTGGACTTCGCCGGCGGCACCGTGGTGCACATCAACGCCGCTGTGGCGGGCCTGGTGGGTGCCTTCATGGTTGGCAAGCGCATCGGCTACGGCAAGGAATCGATGGCACCTCACAGCCTGACCCTGACCATGGTCGGCGCCTCGCTGCTGTGGGTGGGCTGGTTCGGCTTCAACGCCGGCTCCGCTCTGGAAGCCAACGGTTTTGCCGCCCTGGCCTTCATCAACACCTTCGGCGCCACTGCTGCCGCTGTGCTGTCCTGGTCCGTGGGTGAAGCCCTGCACAAGGGCAAGGCCTCGATGCTGGGTGCCGCCTCGGGTGCTGTCGCTGGCTTGGTGGCCATCACCCCGGCTGCCGGCAACGTCGGTATCGGCGGTGCACTGGTGATCGGTCTGCTGGCTGGCTTTGTCTGCCTGTGGGGCGTGACCGGTCTGAAGAAGATCCTCGGCGCTGACGACACCCTGGACGTGTTCGGTGTGCACGGCGTGGGCGGTATCCTGGGTGCCATCCTGACCGGCGTGTTCAACTCGCCTTCCCTGGGCGGCCCTGGCTTCGTGGCTGACTGGGTCACGGCCACCGGCATCACTGCTGCTGACTACTCCATCGCTTCCCAAGTCTGGATCCAGACCAAGGCCGTCCTGGTCACCGTGGTCTGGTCGGGCGTGGTCTCGTTCGTGTCCTACAAGGTGGTCGACCTGACCATTGGCCTGCGCGTCAGCGAAGAAGACGAGCGCGAAGGTCTGGACATCACCTCGCACGGCGAAACGGCTTACAACCGTTGAGGCCATGCCGGAGGGGCCGTAGCTGCCCTGCGACCCCTCCGAGGTTTTTTTCATTGAGAGTCTCCCTTGGATATTGGGCCCGCTTCGGCGGGCCCTTTTTTTGCGCGAGCCATTCCGGGCCGAGGGCACAATCCGGGATTCCGTTTTTCGCCGCCTCGGCCGCCAAGGTGAATGCCATGCACGATGCCCCCACCCTGATCCTGGACAACACCGCCGCTGGCGGTGAACTGCGTTGCGCAGTACGCCCCGACCTGGGGGGCTGTCTGGCCGGCCTGTGGTGGCGCGGCGAGCCGGTGCTGCGCCTGCCGCCGCCCGAGGGCTTGGCCCAGGCCCGGCAATCCGGCAGCTACCCGCTGGTGCCGTATTCCAACCGCATCGGCCACGCCGTGCTGCACTGGCAAGGCACCGGCCACCCCCTGGTGCACAACAACGCGCCCGAGCCCCATGCCATTCACGGCGTGGGCTGGCAACGCGCCTGGCAGGTGCTGGAGCAAAGCCCTGACAGCCTGCTCATGGCCTTCGAACACCCGGCCGACGGCGCCTGGCCCTTTGCCTTTGACGCCTCCCAGACCCTGCGCCTGCGCGGCAATACCCTGGAGCTGACGCTGAGCATGACCAACCAGTCGCCCCAGCCCGTACCTGCAGGCCTGGGCTGGCACCCCTGGTTCGTCAAGCGGGCCGGTGCCCACCTGGCCTTCGAAGCCACCGCTCGCTGGGAAATGGGCCCCGACAAGCTGCCCACTCACCGCACCCCGTCCACGGGCCTGCACGCCGATGCCAAACTGCTGGACCTGGACCACTGTTTCGAGGGCTGGCGTGGCCTGGCCACCTTGCGCGATCCGGTCATGACGGTGCGCGTGCGCAGCAACACCGCCTACCTGGTGGTGTGCACCCAGCCTCAACGAGACAGCGTGGCCATTGAGCCGGTCAGCCATGCCAACAACGCCATCAACCTGCAGCACGCGCAGGGCCGTGCCCCGGCCGAACTGGGGGTGCGCACGCTGGCGCCAGGCGAGTCGCTGACCTTGCAGATGAGCATCGAAGTCAGCCATGACGAAGGAGAACCCGCATGAGCACCACCCTGCAACTGAACTGGCAGGCCGTCAGCCCCGAACGCAGCAAACTTGGAGAATCGCCGTTCTGGCACCCGCACGAGCAGATGCTGTACTGGGTCGATATCCCCGGGCGTGAACTGCTGCGCTGCAACGTCTTCACTGGCCACATCGAGCACTGGGCCCTGCCCAGCGAGCCCGGGTGCGTGGCACCGGCCCACGCTGGCGGCCTGGTGTTGGCGCTGCGTGATGGTGTCTACCGCGCCCGCGATTGGGGCGGCAGCTTGCAGCGCATCGCTGGTTTCAGTTATGACCCGCGTACCACCCGCTTCAACGATGGCCGCTGCGACCCGCAGGGCCGCTTTTGGGCCGGCACCATCTACGAGCCCCGCGACCGCCGCCTGGGCGAGCTGTTCAGCGTGGACGCCCGCGAGGGGGGCAAGCCCACGCTGGCCTTGCGCGCCATCAACAACGTGGTGTCCAACGGGCTGGCCTGGTCGCCCGACAGCCGCACCTTGTACTGGGCCGACACCCAGGACCACCGCATCGACGCCTGGACCTTCGACCCCACCAGCGGGGCCTTGCGCCGACATCGCCTGTTCGCCCAACTGCCCCCCAAGCCCGAAGGCTTCCGCTCCGACGACATGGCCGCCGCCGCAGGCTATGGTGGCCGCCCCGACGGTGCGGCGGTCGATGTTGAGGGCAACTACTGGAGCGCTCAGTTCGAAGGCGGCCGCCTGCTCAAGTTCTCGCCCGCAGGCGAACTGCTGGCCGAGGTGCCACTGCCCGCCCGCTGCCCCACCATGCCCTGCTTCGGGGGCGACGATGGCCGCACCCTGTATGTCACCACGGCGTCCAACGGCCGTCCGGAGGCCGAGGCCGAGCGCTGGCCGGACAACGGCCGCGTGCTGGCCGCCCGGGTCGACGTGCCGGGCCTGCCGGTGAATTTCTTCGCCGAGGGCTGAGAGCCTGTTCACGATCTCGCGCGGCCCGTGGGGGGCGTGAACAGCCTCTGAGCCACGACCCCGCCCGGGGGCGTCCTGCGGACCCGCTCCGGACCGGCCTTGGTCGGTGGAATTTGCCCTGGCTCAATTTTCTGCATGCAGGGCGTTCAAAAAAATCACGTGGCTGCCTATCGCGCCTCCCGGGCCCTGGGCGTACCATTTGCGCCCATGGAGACCGCCTTGCAAACCCTCATCGAGCGCATTCGCGCCGCCGCCGCCGCTGCCACGCCCCTGCGCATCCGCGGCGGTGGCACCAAGGATTTCTATGGCCAGAGCCTGCATGGCCAGGTCCTGGACACCCGCAGCCTGTCGGGCATCAGCGCCTACGAACCCAGCGAACTGGTGATCACAGCCGGTGCGGGCACCCCCCTGGCCGAGCTGGAGGCCGCACTGGCGGCTCAGGGCCAGTGCCTGCCCTTTGAGCCACCGCATTTCGGCCCCGGTGCCACCGTGGGGGGCATGGTGGCGGCGGGCCTGGCCGGACCGGCGCGGGCCGCGGTGGGCAATGTCCGCGACTACGTGCTGGGGCTGGAGCTGGTCAATGGCCGTGCCGAGCACCTCACCTTTGGCGGCCAGGTCATGAAAAACGTGGCCGGCTATGACGTGTCGCGCCTGCTGGCGGGTTCACTGGGCACGCTGGGGCTGATCACCTCGGTCTCGCTCAAGGTGCTGCCGGTTCCGGTGGCCGAGGCCACGCTGCGCTTTGAATTCGACGAGCCCACCGCACTGACCCGCCTGAACGCCTGGGGCGGCCAGCCTCTGCCCGTCAATGCCTCGTGCTGGCTGGCCGGTGTGCTCCACCTGCGTTTGCGCGGCGCCCAGGCCGCGGTCCAGGCCGCCTGCCAGCGCCTGGGCGGCGAGCTGCTGGCGCCCGAGCCGGCGCAGGCCTTCTGGCAGTCGCTGCGCGAGCAGACCCACCCCTTTTTCCAGCCCCAGGCCGATTTCAGCCTGTGGCGCCTGGCCGTGCCCGACACCGCCGTGCCTTTGCAGCTGGGGCCCACCCTGATCGAGTGGGGCGGCGCGCAGCGCTGGTTGCATGCGCCCTCGGACCAGGCCAAACGGCTGCGTCACCACGCGGTCAGTGTGGGCGGGCATGCCACCCGTTTTCGCGGGCCGGACGCCGCACTCGACGTCTTCACCCCGCTGTCGCCGGCACTCGATCGCATCCAGCGCGGCCTCAAGCAGCAGTTCGACCCGGCCGGCGTGTTCGGCCATGGTCGGCTGTACCGCGGCTGGTAAGCCGGCTCGAGCCTTCCCGCCGCCACCCCATGCGCCGCCTGCGACACCTCACCGGACTGCACCGTACCCCGGCCACCAACCGGATGCTGGGCTTTTTGCTGGCCTTCAATGCCGGCGCCATCAACGCGGGTGGGTTTCTGGTGGTAGGCATGTACACCTCACACATGTCGGGCTTTGTGTCCATGCTGGCCGACAACCTGGTGCTGGGCAATGTGCTGCTGGTGGCGTCGGCCTGTGGGGCCTTGCTGTCCTTCACGGCCGGGGCCGCCTTGACGGCGGTGCTGGTCAACTGGGGCCGGGTGCACCATTTGCGCAGCGGTTACGCGCTGCCCCTGCTGCTGGAGGCCATCTTGATGCTGCTGTTCGGCCTGATCGGCAGCACCTTCAATCGCCAGACCCCCTTTGCCGTGCCGTTCACCGTGCTGTTGCTGGCCTTCATCATGGGCTTGCAGAACGCGCTGGTGACCAAGATCTCCTCGGCTCAGATCCGTACCACCCACATGACCGGGATCGTCACCGATCTGGGCATCGAACTGGGCAAGATGCTGTATTGGAACGGCAGCGTGCCCGGGGCCGGCCCCCAGGTGCGTGCCAACCCGGCCCGGCTCAAGCTGTTTGCCTCCTTGCTGGGCCTGTTCACCGTGGGCGGCATCGTGGGGGCGGCCGGCTTCAAGCACATCGGCTTCATCTGGGTGCTGCCTTTGGCCACGCTGCTGCTGTCCCTGTCGCTGCCGCCGCTGCTGGGTGACCTGCGCCGGCTGGGGCGCCTGGTCGAACAGCGGGCCGCCGCCGACTGACTCTCTCCAACGGCCGCCTGCGGCCCAAGAACACGCTCCTTTACCGCTCCCACCATGCAAACCCATCTCGCCCCCCAATACCAGGACAGCGCGGCCGGCCGCGAGGCCGAGGCCATTCTGCGCAAATGTGTGCACTGCGGCTTCTGCACCGCCACCTGCCCCACTTACCAGCTGCTGGGCGATGAACTCGATGGCCCGCGTGGCCGCATCTACCTGATCAAGCAGGTGCTCGAGGGCGAGGCCCCCACCCGCAAGACCCAGATGCACCTGGACCGCTGCCTGACGTGCCGCAACTGCGAAAGCACCTGCCCCAGCGGCGTGCAATACGGGCATCTGGTGGACATCGGGCGCCAGATCGTGGACGAGCAGGTGCCCCGCCCGGCGTCCGAGAAGGCCGTGCGCTGGCTGCTGAAGGAGGGCCTGCCTTCGCCGCTGTTCGCGCCCGCACTCAAACTGGGCCAGATGGTGCGTGGGGCCTTGCCACCCACGCTGCGTGCCAAGGTGCCGCTGCCCCAGTCGGCGGGGCGTTGGCCCAGCGCCAGCCATGCCCGCAAGGTGCTCACCCTGGCCGGCTGCGTGCAACCGGCCCTGTCGCCCAACATCAACAGCGCCACCGCCCGGGTGCTGGATGCCGCGGGCATCGAGTGCGTCACCGCATCCCAGGCCGGCTGCTGTGGGGCGGTCAAGTTTCACCTCAACGACCAAAGCGGTGGCCTGGGCCAGATGCGCGCCAACATCGACGCCTGGTGGCCCCTGCTCAGCAGTGGCCAGGTCGAGGCCCTGGTCATCAATGCCTCGGGATGCGGTGCCACCATCAAGGATTACGGCCACCTGCTGCGCGATGACCCGGCCTACGCCGAAAAGGCCGCCCTGGTCAGTTCGATGACGCGTGACCTCAGCGAACTGCTGCCCGACCTGGTGCCCTTGCTCAAATCGCGCCTGAAGAGCGCCCCGCAGGGGGTGGTGGCCTTCCACCCGCCCTGCACGCTGCAACACGGCCAGAAACTGCGTGGCGGCGTGGAGACCCATCTGGGCGAGCTGGGCTTCACCGTGCAGGTGGCTCGCAACGAGGCCCACCTGTGCTGCGGCTCGGCCGGCACCTACTCGGTGCTCAACCCCGACATTGCCTACGAGCTGCGCGACCGCAAGGTGGGGCATCTCGAAGCGCTGCAACCAGAGGTCATCGTCAGCGCCAACATCGGTTGCATTACCCACCTGCAAAGCGGTACCGCAACACCGGTCAAGCACTGGGTCGAGGTGCTCGATGAGGCCCTGCAAGCCTGAGTGCTGGCATGATGGCGGGTTTGTCCCTTTGCGAAATCCGTTCTGCCATGACTGAATCCGTGTCCGAAACCGCTGGCGTACCTCCTCTGGCCGATGCCGCGTCGGCGTTGCCGCAGGCCGCCGCATCCGAAGTTCCGACCGGTGCCGTCACCGCGCAGGAACCCGCTGGCGAGGCCGGCGCCCCCCCTGAGCGCGGCGCGCGGCGTGGCCGCCGCGGTGGCCGTGGGCGCTCGCGCCCCGAGGGCGGTGAGGGTGCTGCCGCCCAGCCAGCGGCCGCCCAAGCGGCCCGTGACCGGGGTCGTGACGGTGGACGTGACGGTGGTCGCAACCCAGGCCGTGAAGGTGGCCGCCGCCCGCAACGCCAGCCTGGCGCCGAGCGTGCTGAGCATGGTGCGGCAGCCCCTCAGTCGCCCAAGCCTGCCCGTCCGGCGCGCAGCCACCCCGTGCTCGATCAACTCGCCGGCCTGTACCCGGCCCTGTTTGGCGAGCAGCCCCTGCCGCTCAAGCGAGGCATCTTCCAGGACCTGCAGGACGCCCACCCCGAGGTGTTCGAGCGCGAAGCCTTGAAGGCCGCCCTGGCTTTGCACACCCGCTCCAGCCGCTATCTGACGGCGGTGGCCGCAGGCCAGCAGCGCCATGACCTGCAAGGCCAGCCGGTCGAAGCCATGGCCCCCGAGCACGTGCACCATGCCTTGCTGGAGGTGTTCCGCCGTCGCCAGCAGCGCCCGGGCGCTGAAGACCTGCGTCCCAAGCTGCGCCGGCGCATCGTGCAGGCCTTCGAAGCCTCGGGCCTGAGCTCAGAGGCCTATGCGGCCCGCGTGATCGGCCGTGACGAAGCCGCCAATGCCGTGCTCGACGAAGCCCTGGCCGAGGCCGCCGAAGCCGCCGCCCGCGACGAAGCCCGCCTGCGCGCCTTCGAAGCCAGCGGCCAGACCGTGCAGGCCTTTGCCGACATGTACGGGTTCGACCCGCGCGACGCGGCCCGCACCCTGGAGCGTGCCCAGCGCCGTCGGCAGATGGCGGCAGCCTTGGCGGCCGAGGCCACCCCGCCCGAGGTGGCTGAAGACGCTGCGGACGAGTCCGAAGCCCCTGCAGCGCCCGCGACCCCCGCAGCCTGAGCCTGCATCCGGCGCCTTGCGCGCCGCAGGCTGCTGACACCCCGTTGTCAGCAGCCCCCCCGCAACATGGCGTCCTTCACAACCCTGCTTGAAGGAAAAGACCATGAACACCTCTTCTGCCACCTCCACCCGCCACGCGATCACCTGGTTCGAGATCCCCTGCGCCGACCTGGACCGTGCCCAGGCCTTTTATGAGGCCGTGCTGGCCCGCCCCATGCACCGCGAAGATTTTGGCGGCGGCCCCATGGCCGTGTTCTGCCACGACAAGCCGGCCCCGGGCGGTTGCCTGGTGGCCGGCCCCGGGCGCCGCGTGGCCCCCGATGCGGGCGTGCGCCCTTACCTGGACTGCAGCCCCTCGCTGGCGGCGGCCGTGGCCCGCGTTGGCGCGGCGGGTGGTCAGGTGTTGGACACCTGCATCGAACTGCCCCACGGCATCGGCTTCATTGCCCATGTGCACGACACCGAGGGCAACCTGGTGGGCCTGCACAGCACTCAGCGCTGAGCCGGGGCACGCCATGCACGCCATGCCCCTGTTCCCGGATGCCCCCTTGTTGCCCGACCGTGCGCCGCGCCACTGGATGGCCGTGGCCTGCGCCGAGCACGCCCGCCGCGGCCGCGACCACGCCCCGCAGGGCTTCATGCAGGTCTGCCACGGCAAGCGAGGCCCGCTGGTGCGTCTGCAGCCCGGCGACTGGGTGGCCTATTACTCGCCCAGCACCCGCATGGGCGGTAGCGACCGGCTGCAAAGCCTGGTCTCGATCGGCCGGGTGGCGCCGGGCCAGCCCTATGCCTTCGACATGGGCGGTGGCTTCGTGCCGTTCCGGCGCGACGTGCATTACCTGCCAGTGGCCCGAGAGGTACCGATCCACCCCCTGCTGGACCGGTTCGACTTTGTCGAAGACCGCCAGCGCTGGGGCGCCCGCTTCCGCTTCGGTCTGTTCGAGCTCAGTGCCCACGACATGGGGCTGATCGCCCACGCCATGGGCGTGGCTGGCCCGGCCTGAGGCGGGTCGCCGGGCGTGAGATGGGGCTCAGGCCCCGAAACTCAGCTCGGCACAGGGCACGATCTGTACCCGAGGCCCGAAACTGCTGATGTTGCTCAAGGTGATGTTGTGGTGCGTCACCACCTGCTCTGCGCTCAGGGCCGCATTGCCGGCCGAGCCATGGCCATCGGCCGGCAGCGTCACCGGGTAGCCCAGGGCCAGCGCACGCCGGGCCGTGGTGTCCACGCAGAACTCGGTGTGCATGCCACACAGCACCAGGGCCTGGATGCCCAGCGCCTCCAGGCGCAGCTTCAGCCCGGTGTTCAGGAACGAGTCCGGGGTGGTCTTGCGCACCCGCAGGTCCAGGGTGCTGGCTTGCAGCCCGTCGGCCAACTGCCAGCCCCGCGAGCCGTGCGCCAAGGGGCTGCCCGGGCTTTCATGCTGCACAAACACCACCGGCACGCCGGCCTGTCGGGCCCGCGTCGTCAAGCCATTGAGGCGTTCGATCAGCGCGGGGGCCTGCCAGACGGCGCCTTCGCCCTCACACAGGGCTTGTTGCACATCAATCACGATCAGGGCGGTTTTCATGGCGTCGGGCTTCCGGGCAAAGAATGAACTGGCATCATCGTCGATCCGGGGCCGGCTCACCTGACCCCACCCAACCGTTCCAATGCCCATGCGCCGCGCCGACCGTTTGTTTCACATCGTCCAGCTGATTCGCGGTCGTCGCCTCAGCACGGCCGCCTTTCTGGCCGAGCGGCTGGAGGTGTCCGAGCGCACCATCTACCGCGATGTGGCCGACCTGCAGCACCAGGGCGTGCCCATCGAGGGCGAGGCTGGCGTGGGCTACCGCATGGGGGCTGGCTTCGAGCTGCCGCCCCTGATGTTCACCCAGGCCGAGGCCGGCGCTCTGCTGGCGGCCGTGCGCCTGGCCCAGGCCTGGTTCGACCCGGCCCTGGCGCGCGAGGCCGAACAGGCCCTGGGCAAGATCCTGTCGGTGCTGCCCGCAGGGGCGCGGGCGGCGGCCGAGTCGCAGGCCGTTTATGCCCCCACCCTGGGGCAGGACCCGCAGGTTCAGCAGCACCTGCAGCGCCTGCGCGAGGCGGCCCAGTCGCGCCACAAGGTGCGGCTGTGCTATCACGCGCTGTCGGGCGAGCACAGCGAACGCACGCTGCGGCCGCTGGGCTGTTTTTTCTGGGGACAGGTCTGGACGCTGGCCGCCTGGTGCGAAAGCCGGCAGGCCTTCCGCAGCTTTCGGCTGGACCGCATGACCCAGCTGGAGTGCCTGGAGGATCGCTTTCGCGATGAGGCCGGCAAGACCCTGGCCGACCTGTTGCGCGAGGTGGGCCAGGGGCGCCGCGAGCGCGCCTGATGCACGTGGACCAGGCGGGGTTTTTGTTCACATTTCACAAAGTGCAAACCAGCTTGTCGCACACTGGGGGCTGAGACCTTGAACACGCCCCCAACAATCCGGCGCCTTGGCGCAGTTTCCCCATGACCACCTTGTCTCCTGCGAAAAACGTGCTGGGCACCGAGCTGATGGCCTGCTCTTACGACCCCCTGACCGGCTACTTCCGAGACGGCTGTTGCCAGACCGACGCCGACGACGCTGGCAGCCACTTGGTCTGTGCCCGTGTGACGGCCGACTTCCTGGCCTTTTCGCTCAGTGTGGGCAATGACCTCAGCACCCCGAGACCTGAATACCGCTTTGCCGGGTTGCAACCGGGCGACCGCTGGTGCCTGTGTGCGCTGCGCTGGCGCGAGGCGCTGGAGGCTGGCGTGGCCCCACCTGTGGTGCTGGAGGCCACCCATGAAAGCGCGCTGCAGTTCGTGACCCTCGAATCGCTGCAGCGGCACGCCTGGCGCCAGCCCAGCCGGTCCTGAGCCTTGTTGAGCGCACCTGTGCCCGACGCCGAGCCCCCGTTGCGCCCCAGCGGCGTGCCACAGGCCTTTGACTCGCCGCGCGATCGCGCCCTGTACCGGCGGGTGCCGCACCGGGCCGGGGTGGAGCTGTACCGGGCCGAAATCGTCGACCACGCCTTTGCGCCTCATGCCCACGACGCCTTTGGCATCGGGGCGGTTGAGTGGGGTGTGGAGCGCTTTCGCTACCGCGGCAGTGAGCACGTGGCCGGCCCAGGCTCCCTGGTGCTGATGGATGACGATGAGCTGCACACCGGGCGCGCCGATACCGCCCAGGGCTGGCGCTATCGCATGGTCTACCTGGAGCCGGCCGTGCTGGCCGAGCTCAGCGGCCAGCCGGTGCAGCGTTTTGCCCAAGCCGCGGTGGATGACCCGGTGCTGGGGCAGCGGGTGACCCAGGCCCTGGATGTCCTGTGGGCCTGTGTCGGGCAGCCGCTGGCGTTTGACAGTCAGCTGGCCGTGCTGGTCGATGAGCTGGTGCGTCGCCATGGCCGCGCCGCCGGCATGCCGCCTCGCCAGGCCGGGTTGTCGGCGCTCACGCTGGCCCGCGTGCAGGACTACCTGGAAGCCCACCTGCACCAGACCTTGCGCCTGGACGAGCTCGCCGGGGTGGCGGGGCTGTCACCCTTTCATTTTCTGCGCCGCTTCCAGCAGAGCACCCGCCATACCCCGCAGGTCTACCTGCAGGCGCGCCGAGGGGCCCGGGCCAAGGCCTTGCTGGCCCAGGGCGTGGCGCCGGCCGAGGTGGCCGCCAGCGTCGGGCTGGTGGATCAGCCCCACCTGAACCGGCTGATGCGTCGCCTTTACGGCATCACCCCGGGCGCCTACCAACGCCAGCTGGATTTGCGTTCCTGAGAGGCCGCAGCGCAATCCGGTACAAGACCGGCGCCTGTGCCTGGGGCACACTGCGCCGCTTCGACCTTTTGCTGAGACAGCCGATTTCCCCATGGCAACTGCCGATCTGATCCGAGGCGTGGCCTATGCCCTGGCCGCCGGCCTCATGTGGGGCCTGGTCTTTGTGGCCCCCGCCCTGTTGCCCGATTACCCGCCGGCGGCGCTGGCCTTTGGGCGCTACATCGCCTTCGGCGTGGTGGCCTTGCTGCTGGCCTGGCCTGACCGCAGTCGCCTGGCGGCGCTGCGCCGCGCCGACTGGGTGGAGGCATTCAAGCTCGCGTGGGTGGGAAACATCCTGTACTACCTGTTTCTTTCGGCGGGCATCCAGGCGGCCGGCGTGCCCCTGGCCAGCGTGTTGATCGGTACCCTGCCGGTGGTGATCGCGGTGTGTGCCAACTGGCATGACCGCTCCTTGCCCTGGGCCCGGCTGATGCCCTCGCTGGGCCTGATCGTGGGGGGCATCGCCTGCGTCAACCAGTCGGAGATGGCGCGCCTGGGCGGTAGCGAAGGCCATGCCTACGGGCTGGGCGCTGGCCTCACTGTGGTGGCCGTGGCCGCCTGGACCTGGTACCCCATCCGCAATGCCCGCTGGCTCAAGGCGCACCCGGGCCTGTCGGCCACCACCTGGACCACCGCACAAGGCCTGGCCACGCTGCCACTGGCGGCATTGGGCTGGCTGGCCTGGGGCCTGTGGCAGGGCCGACTGCCCGGGCAGACCTGGTGGATGGGCCTGGGGCCCCAGCCGGGCCTGTTTGTGGGGCTGATGCTGGCCATGGGCCTGTTCGCCTCCTGGGCCGGCACCCTGGCCTGGAGCCGGGCCAGCAAGCTGCTGCCCACCTCATTGACGGGCCAACTGATCGTGTTCGAAACCCTGTCCGCCCTGGCCTACGGCTTCCTGCACCGCGGCCAGTGGCCTGGCTGGCTCACCGGGACCGGCATCGGCTTGTTGATGGGCGGGGTGATGATGGGCGTGCGGGCCTTCCAGCGCCCTGTGGGGCACTGAACCTGGCCCCAGATCAGCTGGCCAGCGCCTGCTCAATGTCGCCGGCCAGCCTGGCCGGGGCATCCTGCGGCGCGTAGCGACGGATCACCCGGCCATCCCGGCCCACCAGGAACTTGGTGAAATTCCACTTGATCATCTTGCTGCCCAGCAGACCCGGGGCTTCGGCGCTGAGCCAGCGGTACAGGGCGTGGGCGTGGGGGCCGTTCACCTCGATCTTGCTCATCATCGGAAAGCTCACGCCGTAGTTGACCTGGCAGAAGCTGGCGATCTGCTCATCGCTGCCCGGGTCCTGGTGGCCGAACTGGTTGCATGGAAAGCCCAGCACCACCAGACCGCGCCCGCCATAGCGCTGATTCAGCGCCTCCAGCCCCGCAAACTGCGGCGTGAAACCACAGGCGCTGGCGGTGTTCACGATCAGCAGCACCTGCCCCTCGAATTGCTTCAGGGGCACGGTCTGGCCGTCGATCTGCTGGGCTTCGAAATCGTAGACGCTGGGCATGCAAGGATCCAATCGATGGTAGTGGGGTGGGCCATGCTAGCGGGGGCCCAACAGCCGTACCGTCAGAAGTGCGACATTCCGTATCGCCATCAATGCGCGGCGCCTTCGCCGGGGGTGCTGGGTGCCAGCGCCTGCCAGGCGGCAGCGGCCACGATCAGTGCACCCCCCAGCCACACCCGCAGCGGCAGCTCGGCCGCCCCCAGCAGCACCGAGGAGGCGCTGGCAAACAGCACCTCCGACAGCATCACCAGCGAGGTGGTGCTGGCGGCCAGGCGCGAGGCGCCGTATTGCAAAGCCACATTGCCCAGCAGGTAGGCCAGGCTCAGCCCGGCGGCCAGCAGCAGCCAGCCGGGTGCGGCCGCAGGCAGGGGGCTGATGTGGCCCTGGACCACCCCCAGCGCCGCCGTGGCGCACGACAACACCGAGCCACCGCCGAACATGGCCAGCACCCGGGACTCGGCCGGGGCGTTGCTGAAACGCTTGAGCAACACATTGGTCAAGGCGAAGCTGGCACCGCCGCCCAGGGCCAGCCAATCGGCCATGGACTCGGGCACCGGCCAATCCACGCCCGGCGCTTTCAGCACCACCGCCACCCCGGCCAGGGCCAGGGCCATGCGCAGCAGCGAGACCAGGCGCGGCCGCTCACCCAGCAGCCACCACGCCAGCAGGGTGGACCACACGGGCATCAGGTAGAACAGCAGCACCACGCGCACCACATCGCCCACCGTCACGGCCCAGTTGAAGCACACATTGGTCATGCCCGCGCCCAGCGACAGCAGCCACAGCCCGCGGTGCCGCAGCAGGCCACCCAGCGCCCCGGGGCGCAGCAGCAGGGTGACGCTCAGCGACAGCAGGTAGATCAGCGCGGTGGCCCACAGCGGGTGCAGGCCGGCCTGCTCCAGTTGGCGCAGTGGCCACCATGACACGCCCCAGACGAAGGCGTTGAACATCAGGGCCAGCACACAGGGCAAGGCTTGCAGTGAGGCGTGATTCGGGGGGCTGTGCAGGGCAGGTCGGTTCATGAGGTGGGCTGGGTCATGGCCAGGTGCGGGCCGTTTGCACCAGGGCCAGAATCCACACCGTGTCACTCTGTACCTCGTAGACGAGGCGGTAGTTTTCGTGGGGAATCAGTTCACGCGTACCCGGGATCAGGCCGGCCTGGCCCAGCAAGGGGTGCCCGGCCAGGCGAGCCGCCCATTCGGCGAAGAGGTGGTCCATCTGGATGGCGGCCAGCGGGTTGCCCTGGCGGGTGTAGTCGAAGATGTCGCTGCGGTCCTGCTCGGCGGCCGAGGCCCAGAAGACCCTCATGTGACAGCCCGCCCCGCCTGGGCCAGCAAGGCCGGGTGCCGGGCTGCAAACCGGGCGTCTACCTCGCCCGCCGCGTGGTACCGGCCCGCGCGCACCTGCTCACGCGCAGTGGCAACCTTGTCGTGCAGAAACGTGGCGTAGTCGTGTGCCTGATGCTGGCGCTGCACAAAACCGCGGACCAGGTCTTGCAGGATCTGCTCGGCCGGCTGACGGTGCGCCTGGGCTGCCGCCAGGAAGGCGTCCCGCAGTGCGGGCTCCAGCTTCAGGGTGAAGGCGGCGTTCTTGGGCATGGGGGGCTCCCGCTGTTGAGGCGCTGAGGCGGGTTATACACCGGCCAGGTGACCACTCAGGTGAGCACCCAGGTGAGCGCCCTCCTGGATCGAAACCTCAATGCCCTTGGTCGTTGCGCGCCAGCGTGATCAGCGCCTTGAGCTCGTCGGCGTGCTGCACGCAGTTGTGCTGGTGCCAGCGCTTGATCAGCCACATGGCCACCGCCACCACCAGGCCGAAGGCCGTGATCGCGCCGAAAGCCGACAGGCCGAACTTGGTGGACAGGCTGTAGAAAGCGCCCAGGGCCAGGATGCAGGCCTGTTCGTTGAAGTTCTGCACCGCAATCGAGCGGCCTGCGCCCATCAGGTTGTGGCCACGGTGTTGCAGCAGCGCGTTCATCGGCACCACCAGGAAGCCACCCAGGCCCCCCAGCAGGATCAGGAAGGGCGCGGCCAGCCAGACGTTGTCGATGTAATTCATCAGCACCACCAGCACGCCCATGGCAATCCCCAGGGGCATGACGCGGGTGGCGTGCTCCAGGCGCATGCGCATCGAGGCCACCACGGCACCCACGGCCGTGCCGATGGCCACCACCCCGACCAGGGACGAGGCCTGGGTGGTGCTGTAGCCCAGTGCGGCCGCACTCCAGGCCAGCACGATGTAGCGCAGGTTGCCACTGACGCCCCAGAACAAGGTGGTGGTGGAGAGTGAGATCTGGCCCAACCGGTCGTGCCACAGGCGCGAGTTGCAGGTCCAGAAATCGGGCACCAGGTTCAGGGCATTGCGCAGCACGCTCTGCTCGGGGTTCTGGCGCAAGGAGCGCATGGTGACGCCGGTGTGCGGGATGCGGGTGTTGAACCAGGCGGCCAGTGCGTAGACAAAGATCAGCACGAAGATGGCGGCCTCGGGCGGGGTATCGACCCCGGTGTCGAACACCGGGAAGTCAAACGACAGCAACAGGCCCGACACCGAATGCCCCACCAGTTGCCCCCCCACCAGCACGCCCAGGATGATGGAGGCGATGGTCAGCCCCTCGATCCAGCCATTGGCCTTGACCAGTTGCGAGGCCGGCAGCAGTTCGGTGAGGATCCCGTACTTGGCCGGCGAGTAGGCCGCCGCGCCCAGGCCGATCACGGCGTAGGCCATCAGGGGGTGGGTGCCGAACAGCATCAGCAGACAGCCCAGCACCTTGATCGCATTGCTGATGAACATCACCTTGCCCTTGGGCTGGGCGTCGGCAAAGGCCCCCACAAAGGGCGCCAGGATCACGTAGAACAGGGCGAACATGGGCACCAGGGCCGCGCGCTGCCACTCGGGGGCGCCTTCGCTTTTGAGCAGTTCAACCGCGGCCACGAATATGGCGTTGTCGGCCAGCGAGCTGAAAAACTGCGCCGACATGATGGTGTAGAAACCGCGCTTCATGGAGTGGCTGATTCGTGCATCAGCAAAACTGATACTTTTGTAATGTTGAACGAGGCCTCAAAAAGGCAAACGGTTATATCACGCGCCCCCCGGGCTGAAATGCCAAAATCCCCTTACTTCGACTTCAGCTTCCCGTCATGCCGCGTCCCATCCAGGCCACCGTTCACACTGCTGCGCTGCAGCAAAATCTGGCGCAGGTGCGTCGTTCCGTGCCCGACGCACGGGTCTGGGCGGTGGTCAAGGCCAATGCCTACGGCCATGGCATCGAGCGGGCCTTCGAAGGTCTGCGGGGTGCCGACGGCTTTGCCCTGCTGGACCTCGCCGAAGCCGAGCGCGTGCGCCGGCTGGGCTGGCGTGGCCCCATTCTGTTGCTGGAGGGGGTGTTTGAATCGCGCGACCTGGAGCTGTGCTCGCGCCTGGATCTGTGGCATGCGGTGCACTGCGACGAGCAGATCGACATGCTGGCCGCTCACAAGACCCAGGTGCCGCACCGGGTGTTCCTGAAGATGAACTCGGGCATGAACCGCCTGGGCTTCACCCCCGAGCGCTACCGTTCGGCCTGGACCCGGCTCAATGCCTTGCCCCAGGTGGACGAGATTTCGCTGATGACCCACTTCAGTGACGCCGACGGCCCGCGCGGCATCGCCCACCAGGAAGAGGCCTTCCTGGCGGCCACCGCCGACCTGCCCGGTGAACGCAGCCTGGCCAACAGTGCGGCCACGTTGCGCCACAGTGCGCAGCCCCGCGTCAAAAGTGACTGGGCGCGCCCCGGCATCGTGCTGTATGGCAGCGCGCCTGATTTTCCGGAGCACAGCGCCGCCCACTGGGGCTTGCAGCCCACCATGAGCCTGAACACCCGCCTGCTGGCCGTGCAGACGCTGGCGCCGGGCGCCACCGTGGGCTATGGCTCGCGCTTCCAGGCCGAGGTGCCCATGCGCGTGGGCATCGCCGCCTGCGGTTACGCCGACGGCTACCCACGCCATGCCGACACCGGCACCCCCATCCTGGTGAATGGCGTGCGCACCCGCCTGGTGGGCCGTGTCAGCATGGACATGCTGATGCTCGACCTCACGCCGCTGGAACAGGCCGGCGTGCCCTTCGGCTTCGGCAGCGAGGTCACGCTGTGGGGCCGTTCGTCCAAGGGCGCCGTGCTGCCCATCGACGAAGTGGCCCACGCCGCCGGTACCGTGGGTTACGAACTGATGTGCGCAGTGGCGCCCCGGGTGGCCATGGCCGTGGATGTTGCTTGAGTTCGCTTCTCTCCCGGGGGGCAGAATAATCCGGACCTGCCTCTTCCCGGTGCAGTTTCCACCCGTGGTCTCAGCATGGGGCCATGTTCTACCTGATGGCCAGCCCTGTTCGTACAGGTGGGCCCGGGGTTCAAATGAAAGCGCCGGCCCCCCAAAGTTGCCCCGCTCAACTTGACGGTCTCTTGAGGCGCCAATACTCATACTCATTGGCGTTACATCAACCCCACATTCGGGTGCCCACACTGCTGTTGCCCCGAATGGGGAGGGCTACTGTGACGAGTGGTTGAGTAATTCAATTGATCGGCACTTCTGAGCAAGCGTGGGCTCGCTGAATGGCATCTGTAACAGAAGAGACTTCTGGTTTGAGGTCACCGAATGCCTCAACTGAGAATTGCCGCTCCTCAGAGCTCGTCACGGTTGCCAATAAAGGGCCATCCGGTGGGCATCACAACCAGAAATCGGCCAGGATCGTCCGCCTTGTCGAGGAGGATGTAAATTTCTTTACCTGTTAGACTGAGGTTCAAAAATCTTTTTGGTTGGCAGTTGAGACACCTGTTTTAAACAGTTCGTTGGAGGGCCCACGCTCATTGATGAGCCAGTTGCAGGTGACCCGACATCCCGGTTTTGACCCCAAACCTCAGCGCTGGCTCGCTTTCTTGAGGATGCCTCTTGCGAATAACCGGATTTTGGTAAGAAATGCATGAAAAATCTAGAATTTCGTGTCCGAGGGGATGTTCTTTATACACTCCGTGTTTTCTCTGTTTTTATTGCGGTGAAGTAAAGTGAAGTGGATAGAGAACGTCAATGATTCGACCCACCAGCAGGCGAACGTCTCAAGGCTGTTTGTTCTTTGGTCTGTTTTTCTTTGCTCCCTGCCGGCGATCAGTTTTGGGTTGAGCTTGATAGCATGGATATCCAATGGCATTGATCTACCCAATTACGATGACTGGCGATTTCTTGATAATGAGAATCTAGGGGCGTTCAGCTTTTCTCGATTTTTGACAATTGGTGGGGGAACTCTTGCGCCCGTAGGTTACTTTTTGGATGATTTGGCGCAAAAATACCTTCGTGGAAATTCTGTTGCGTATCAGGCACTCAGTTACACCGTCGTGATGGGGGCGTTGCTTGGGCTTCAGTGGGTGATTTTGCGAAAAGTGTTGCGTGATTTTGTTTTGTGTGCCGCATGCTTTTCATTCACCCTGTTCATGTTGCAGCCTGGATCCTATTGGGGATCTCAGAATTTGGCATATCACCAGGCGCTTCCATTGATATTTCTCCTGGGTATCGTTCGTCTGATGTTGGCGGACTCCATGCGGGATCGCTATCGGCAACCCCTCGTTTTTATCTTGGGGCTTCTTGCTGGAATCTCTTATATATCCGGTGCTTTTGCCATATTGGCGACGGGTGTTTTCCTTTTTTGCTTCTCAAGGGTGTTGCTTCGCAGGGCCAATCAGTCCGGGGTCTCACTGTCTCGAGCCGGGATCACTCTGACACTGGTTGGTTTGATCACTGCTTTTGAACATTGCTATTGGGCATTGCTTCCGCGTAATGGCGTGGACCCGCATCCAGTACCCAAGGCTTGGCCCTATGAGCCGGATTTCTGGTGGTATCTGCTGGGTAAGTTGGGTCGGGCATTGTTACTGCCGGGTGGATTGCCAGGCCTTTCTCTCGGTCTGTCGTTGGTCGTTGGCGCCGCCATTCTGGTTGGCATGTGCTGGGCCGTGAGGTATCTGGTGCGTTTAGAGCATGTCGATGACCGATTGGTCCACTTGATGAGCGTTGTCGGGCCTTTGTTTTCTGCCGTGGCGGTGTACCTGTTGATCGTGGCTGCTGGGCGAACCCATTGGCGGCCCGAGGGAGTTCGTCTGCCTCTGGAGATCTTCAACTTTGGCATGGAACGATTCCATTATTTCTGGGTGACATTGTGGTGGCCATGGTGTGCCGGTGTTGTTTGCTTTGTTTTCTTGAGATCTCGGCCAGCTTCGATGAAGTGGCTCCGTCGACTAAGCATGCTTTCGGCTTCATTTGCTGTTTTTTATGCTGTTCATGCCGGTGCGCTGGAGCATTTTCGATATTTTCGAGATGTTGGCGGGTCTCAGTTGGCACTTCGTGATTGTCTGATTGAACGACTGCAGGAAGGTCGTCCATTAAAATGCCCGCAGGTTGATTTTTTGCCTGATCTTTCAAGGTCTTATGCCTATGCCCGGGCTATTAATGCCTCGTTTATTCGCTCTGTTCCGGTTTTGCCCTCTGCCGATGATTCGGATTTGGTGACCAGTTGGTACAAGCTGACGCGGGATCGGGCCCTGGCGCAAACTGCTTGGCGTAATATCACCTCGCAACAGAGTCTGAAGGGCGTTGAAATGATTGCTGGTCATAATCCCCAGATTTTGGTGCAATTGCCAGATGCATTGCCAATGAGAAGTTGCAAAATCTTGGAGGTCGCCCTTCAGATGCAAAGTCAGCAAGCTGATGTGGTGCGGGTTTATGCCCCGGTAGGGGAGCAGGATGAATTCGAGGCAGGCAGGTCATTGACGCAGCCTGTTCACGCATTGGATGATGGCAAGTTCGAAACTTTGAGTTTTATTCTGGAGAACGCAACTGGCTTCGGTCATAGAGTGCGAATTGACCTGGCTTCTTCGAGCTCCTCCGTGCGCTTGAAAGACATCGATCTGCGCTGCAAGCTCAGAGTGCCCTCTTGATGGCGTTGTTTTTCATTTTTGAACCGGTTCGCAGTTGCTCGAACCATTTATTCTCTTGAGTTGTGCAAAAGATCAACAACCTTTCGAGCCGGATAGCTCGCTATCGGCCCTTGCTGGAGCAGGCCACTCAACGTGTCCTGGACAGCGGGTGGCTGGTGTTGGGGCCCGAGACCGCGGCGTTTGAAAAAGAATTTTCTGCCTTTGTCGGTGTCGATTTTGCAGTCGGTGTGGGTAACGGCAGCGATGCCATTGAACTGGCCCTGCGTGCGCTTGGGGTGGCGGCTGGCGATGTCGTGGCCACCGTTGCCAATGCCGGCATGTACACCTGCGGCAGCCTCTTGCATCTGGGTGCGACGCCCTTTTTCATGGATGTCGACTTGTCCACCCAGTGTGTGTCGGTTGCTGAAGTTCAAAAGGCGCTTGAGGCAGGGGTCCAGGCCGTTGTTGTCACTCACTTGTACGGTCGCGCGGTGCCTGGTATCGATGTGATGGCCAAGCTCTGCGCAGACCGTGGAGTGCCCCTGATCGAGGACTGTGCCCAGGCACATGGCGCAAGGGTTGCTGGGCGCCGTGTGGGGGCTTTTGGCGATGCCGCCTGCTTCAGTTTCTACCCCACCAAGAATCTGGGTGGGTTGGGAGACGGTGGCGCCGTGGTTTGCCGTGATCCGAAGACAGCGCAGGCCCTGGGTCAATTGCGCCAGTATGGTTGGAGCCAGAAGTACAAGGTCACCTATCCAGGCGGTCGCAACAGTCGCCTGGATGAACTGCAGTCCGCATATTTGAGGGTTTTCCTACCCTTTCTGGACCAAGACAACGCTCGTCGCCGTCATCTGGCTCATGGCTATATCCGTGGCCTGGTCCATCCCCTGGTCGAGGTGCCGACAGACCTGGACGAAAACCATGTGATGCACCTTTTTGTGATTCGCGTTGAGGCGCGGGCATCCTTGGCGGCGCATCTGCTTGAGCGGGGCGTGGCGACGGATGTGCATTATCCGATTCCCGATCATCGGCAACCCGTTCTGACGGGGTACGCGGACAGGGACTTGCCCTGCACTGATCTGCTGGCAAGCCAGGTTCTGACCCTTCCTTGCTATCCGGAAATGACGGAGCAGGACTTGGCCCATGTTGTGGAGTCCGTCAACAGTTGGCGACCATGAAATATTCAGTGGTGATACCGATCTACGGTAATGAGGAATCCCTGCCGGATCTGTTTGAGGTCCTGTCGCATCTGAACACGTCCTTGAATGGTTTGTTGGAAGCCGTGTTTGTCATCGACGGCAGTCCTGATCGCAGTTTCGAACGAGTGCGGGAGGCCTTGCCTCGCTTCACTTTTGCAGCCCAGTTGCTGGTCCACTCGCGGAATTTCGGCTCCTTTGCGGCCATCCGAACGGGCTTGGCAGCCGCACGAGGGGCGTACTTTGGCGTCATGGCGGCCGATCTCCAGGAACCGCCGCAATTGCTGCTTGATTTCTTCGATCTGCTGGAGCGGGACGTCTGCGATGTGGCTCTGGGCACCCGCGTATCCCGCAAAGACCCCTTGCTGAGTCGCATGACATCTGGCCTGTTCTGGGCCTTGTATCGACGCTGGATCGTGCCGGAAATGCCACCAGGCGGAGTCGATATTTTTGGCTGTAACCATGACTTCAGAGAGCAGCTCCTCAAGCTGGAGGAGTCGCGGTCTTCAATGATTGCATTGATATTCTGGCTCGGTTTTCGACGTGAACTGGTTGGCTATGAGCGGAAAGAACGCGTGCATGGTAAATCAGCCTGGAGTTTCCGTAAAAAGGCTGAGTACATGCTGGACAGTGTTTTTGCTTTCACTGACTATCCCATCAGGCTGTTGATCCGCCTTGGGTGTGTGGGGGTCGTTGTTTCATTGCTGCTCAGTGTCTTGGTTGTGGTGGCCAAGATCTTCGGCCTGATTCCAGTACCAGGCTATGCTGCAACGATGCTGGCCGTGCTCTTTCTAGGAGGACTCAATCTTCTGGGGATTGGCGTTGTCGGTAATTATGCGTGGCGGGCCTATGAGAATACAAAGCAGAGGCCGTTGTCGATCGTAGCCAGAAAATTTAAAAATGACCTCTGATTCCAATGAAGTCCAGGTCGACCCATCATCCATAAAATAAATATGCCTACGATACACCCAGCAGCCGATGTTCAATCTTTAAAAATAGGAGCGAGGACCCGCGTTTGGCAGTATGTGGTGGTATTGCCAGGGGCTGTGGTGGGAGAGGATTGCAACATTTGCTCGCATTGTTTCATAGAGAATGACGTCGAGTTGGGGCATCGCGTTACTGTCAAATCAGGTGTTCAATTGTGGGATGGGGTGCGTGTGGCGGACGATGTCTTCATCGGCCCCAATGTCAGCTTTTCAAATGACAAATTTCCCCGTTCCCGTCAGCAACCTGAGAAATTTCTAAGAACAATCATTGAAAAAGGCGCTTCGATCGGTGCTGGCGCCAGTCTCCTGCCCGGGATTGTGATCGGCCAAGGAGCCATGGTCGGGGCCGGTGCAGTGGTGACCAAGTCGGTTCCTCCGAATGCCATTGTGATGGGGAATCCAGCGCGGATTACGGGTTACTCAAACAGCCAGACACCTGTCCGTGATGGCGTAGAGCAGGTTTTGTCGACTCCGAGATTTTCTGGTTCAGATTCGAAAGAAGAGCCAGCTTCCTATCCTTTAGCGGTACGCGGCGTCACCATGCATCACCTGAGATTGGTCAAGGATATGCGTGGTGATTTGTCCGTGGGTGATTTTGAGTCGCAAATTCCATTTGCTCCGAAGCGCTATTTCCTGGTTTTCAATGTGCCAAGTGAAAAGACCAGAGGTGAGCATGCGCACCGAGAGTGCCATCAGTTTCTCATCTGTGTGAAAGGCCGTTGTTCGGTCATGGTGGATGATGGTCAACAGCGCATGGAGGTCTTGCTGGACAATCCAGCCGCAGGTCTGTATCTGCCTCCCATGGTTTGGGGCACTCAATACAAATACTCGCAAGATGCAATCTTGCTGGTCTTCGCATCGCATTCCTATGATCCAGCCGACTATGTCAGAGATTACACGGAGTTCATGACACTGACTTCCCACACGGGTGCCCGATGAAGGCTTCCTGGCGAGAGGGGTTGGGTCGTGTCGTTCGCTTTATCTTGAGCGGAGTCGCCAATACAGGTCTGTCATGGCTGATTTATTTGGCGCTCAAGAACTGGATGCATTATCAAGTTGCCTTTGCCGTGGCCTATGTCTCAGGTATCTTGATATCGTATTCTTTGAATGCTCTGTGGGTCTTCAGGGTTGGGCTCTCATGGCGGGGTGCATTTTCCTATCCTTGGATCTATCTGGTTCAATATGCCTTGTCGGCACCGCTGTTGTCCACTCTCGTCGAGGTCTTTCACCAGAGCCGCGTTTGGGCGCCGCTTGAGGTCACCGCCATGATGGTTCCCCTCAATTATTTTTTGGGCAAAGGCGTGCTGATGTTTGGCCAGTCCAAGGATCGAGAGTGAGCAGGAGGGCTCCTGGCGGGCAGGCCAACTTGGGCTGCGGTTCAATGGCTTGCCGGCCACTGCAGCCTTGACGTGGCGCCACAGGGCCTTTTTGCGGCGGACGATTCAGTCTGCGTAAAGCTGCAGCACGACCACACCGGCCATGATGAGGCCCAGGCCGAGCAGGCTGGGGCCGTTCAACTGCTGGCCATGTACGGTCCAGGCGATCACGGTGATGAGTGCGATGCCCACGCCTGACCACACTGCATAGGCCACACCCACCGGCATCACCTTGAGCGTGAGCGAGAGCAGGTAGAAGGCCAGACCGTAGCCCAGCACCACGGCCAGCGAAGGCCCCAGGCGGGTGAAGCCCTCGGACGACTTCATGAAGCTGGTGCCGATCACCTCGGCCACGATGGCCGTGCCCAGCAGCAGCCAGCGGTTGACCGAGGCCGGCTCAGGGACCTCAAGCATGGCCAGCCACCTCGCCGCGCTCGGGTTGCATCGTGTGGGCCGCCTGCAGGCGACCCCGCTGCTTGGGGCCCATCAAGCGCCCGAGGCCAGGGCCTGTTGCACGCCCGGGCGCTGCAGCAGGCGTTCGCGGTGGGCCACCACCTGGGGGAACTGCGCCACGTCAACACCGTCGCTGGCCAGCCAGGTGGAGATGGTGTACAGGTAGGCATCGGCCACCGAGTAGGTGTCGCCCAGCACCCAGGGGCCTTGCAGGTAGTGCTTTTCGATCAGCTGGAAGTTCTCGGTCATGTTGGCCGCCACCTTGCGCTGCATGGCCGCAATGGCTTCGGGCTCGTCGGCCCAACGCGAGGCGCGCGGCCGGTGGGCGTGGTTGATGTGCACGGTCGAGCACAGGTAGCTGTTCACCTCCTGCATGCGGGCCAGCAGGAAGGGGTTGTCCAGCGGGGCCAGGCCGGCCTCAGGAAAGCGCTGGGCCACGTACAGCAGCAAAGCGGGGGTTTCGGTCAGCACGCCCTGTTCGGTGACCAGGGCGGGCACGCGCCCCTTGGGGTTGACGGCCAGGTACTCGGGCGTGCGTTGCTGGGCTTCGGCAAAGTTGACGCGAACCAGCTCGTGGCCGGCCTGGGCTTCGGTCAGGGCGATGTGGACGGCCAGGGCGCAGGTGCCTGGGGCGAAATAAAGCTGCAGACGGGACATGAAAACTCCGGTGAAGGATGCAGGGGTTGGGCACGTCGGCCGGCCGATGGGCGGTTCAGGCGAACAGGCTGAGGCGGGTGTCGGTGTCCGAACCGGAGTTTACCGAGCGGTAGGCGGCCGTGCCTTGCCGGGCCTGTGGGCTGGTGCGTTCTGTGGCCTGCTGGTGGCGCTGAGCATTGAGCTCGCTCTGGCCGTCGGCCACCAATTCGGCGCCCACGGCGGCCACGCGGCGGTCCTGCGGGCTGGGGTCGGCCGGGGCCAGGGCGGCTGACTGGATGCGCTGGCCTTTGTCGATGTTGGCCTCGGGCTTCTGCTCGCGCGAGGTGTCGATGCCCACCTCGCCCGCCACCGCGTAGCGCACGCCGTCGGGGCCGGTGGTGTAGGTGTACTGGGCGCCGCTGGTGACCACCCCCTGCCCGGCCGAGATGTGGGCTTGCTCATGGTTGCGCACGCGCAGGTCGGTGGCCTTCAGGGCGGCCACTTGGCGCTGCTGTTCGGGGCTCAGCTCGGTGCGCGCCGCTGCCTTGCCGCGGCTGGTGGCAGCCGGCAGTGGAGGGGCGGCAGCGGCAGAGGTGGACGATCCGATCGAGGCCATGGCTGGGGCGTGCGCCAGCCGAGGCGCACGTCCTCAGGAAGTGAAGCACAGAAGCGTCCCGGTTTCAAGCCGGGAGTCGGCCAGGCTTGATCGGACTCAGGGCGCCTTGCAGCGTGCCCAGGCCTCGGGCGCATCAAACAGCGCGGCCTGGCCGCAGGCCGAGCCCAGCATGGCGTCGCCGTCGTGTCCCACGCCGGGCACGTCAAACTGGCGCTGGGCCAGCCCGGGGTGGCGCTGGCGCAGGTCGTCCACATAGGCATGGCCGCGGGCGTAGCGGTAGGGGCCCTGGGCCTCGGCGGCACAGCTCTTGTCCAGGGCCGGGTGCTGTGGGTTGGTGTCGGCGCTGCCCAGCAGGTAGATCACGTCGCGTTGCAGGTAGCGGGCCTCGTAGGCGCCAGGGCTGAGCTGGCTGGCGTAGCCTGGCGCCTCGGCCCAGCCGTATTTCCATTGGTTCACCCCGGGGCAGGCCGCGGCCACGGCCGGCACCGGTCGTTCGGGGTGAAAGTACAGGTAGGACGAGGGGTTGGCCACCACATAGCGCACGGCCACGCCAGGCAGGCGGCCTTCGCCCTGGCCCACCACCGCGTAGCGCTGCACCACCTGGGCGCCGCCTGAATGCCCGGCCACCACCACCTGGCTGAGTTTGGGAAAGCGCTTCCGGTCGGCCAGCAGGGCCAGCAGGGCGTCGATGGCTTCGAAGGAACTGAGGGCGGCGGGCGCGGTGGCGGTCTCGCCCCCCATCCAGCCTTCCAGGCTCCAGCGCAAGGTGTCGCTCGGCAGGGCATGGGCTGCCACGTCGCGATCGGCCAGAAACTGCGGCACCAGCAGCAGGCTGTGGGCTGCGGCGGGGCCGGCAGCCTGGGCGGCCTTGCGTGCCGAGGCCCAGTAAACGTTGGCGTTGCGCAGCCGGCCATGGAACACCAGCACCGCGCGTTCGACATCGGCCAGCGCGGCCATGTCCTGCAGATCCCGCGACGCGTACAGGCGCAGCGCGCCCTGGCCGGCTTGGCCGCTCACGTTCAAGGTGTCGGGCGCCACCACCTTGACCGGGGCTTTGTTGCCGGCGTTCTCGTCCATCGCCTGGGCGGGCAGGGCGCTCAGCAGGCCCGCGGCCAGCAGGCCGTACAGGCCGTACAGGACGGGCGTGAAAACGGGGCGGCAGCTCATCGCGGGTACAGCCCCAGGGTTTGTGCCTGCAGCCGGGCCAGGCCCAGCAGGGCGTCGGTGAAGGGGGTGGCCACGCCGGCCAACTGGCCCAGCTCGCGCACCACGCCCACCAGGGCGTCGAGCTCGACGCTGCGCCGCGCCTCCACATCCTGCAGCATCGAGGTCTTGAAGGCGCCGAGCTTGAGCGTGACCTGGTGCCGGTCTTCAGGCTGCTGGTCGATCGGGATGCCGATGTGCTCGCCGATGGCCTTGGCCTCGCGCATCACGGCAGAGATGAAGTCACGCACCTGCGGGTCGCCCAGGATCAAGTCGGTGGTGGCGCCGGTCAGCGCACTCACCGGGTTGACCGTCATGTTGCCCCAGAGCTTGTACCAGACGTCACGCTGGATCTGGGCCGAGGCGCTGGCCTGGAAGCCGGCCTTCAGCAGCAAGGCCAGCAGGGCTTCCAGCCGCGGGCTGCTGCCGCCGGCAGGCTCGCCGATGATCAGGCCGTTGCCGAAATGGTGCTTCACCTGGCCTGGGCCGTTCAGCGAGCAACTGGCGTGCACCACGCAGCCGATCACCTGAGTGGCCGGGATGGCGGCCGTGATCTCGCCCGTGGGGTCGACCGACTGCAGCCGCGTGCCGGCCAGCCCATCGCCAAAGCCCTGCAGAAACCACCAGGGCACCCCGTTCATGGCCGTCAGCACCACCGTGTCGGGGCCAATCAGGGGGGCGATCTGGCGCGCCACCTCGACCAGGGCCGGAGCCTTGACCGCGATCACCACCAGATCCTGCACGCCCAGTTCGGCCGGGTTGGCACTGGCTTGCACCGGCCAGTGCCGTTGCTGGCCGCCTTGTTCAAGGCGCAGGCCATGCGTTTGCAGGGCCTGCAAGGTGGCACCACGGGCCACCACGCTGAGGGTGGCCCCTGCGTCGGCCAGGCCGGCACCGATCCAGCCGCCGATGGCACCGGCGCCGTAAATGCATGCTTTCATGAGATGTCCAGGGCCCCCGAGGGGGCAAAAGATGAGCGAGGCTGTGATTGTGGCGCGCGGCCGGCTTCAGTGCTGGTAGCTGCGGTCCAGGCGTTCCACCTGGCGCACCAGGGCGTCGAACACGTCCTGGCCGGCGCCGTGGCTGGGGCTGAACTGCAGGGCATCGCGGCTGCTCTTGATGGCGGCCTCTTCGGTCACCGGGATGGCCGGCCCCATGGACAGGGTGGCCAGCTGGATTTCGCAGGCGCGCTGCAGCGTCCACAGGATGGCAAAGGTCTGGGGCAGGGTCTGGCCATAGGCCAGCAGCCCGTGGTTGCGCAAAATCACCGCGGGCTTGCCGCGGATGTTGTTGACCAGGCGCGGGCCTTCTTCGGCATGCACGGTGATGCCCTCGAAGTCGTGGTAGCCGACCATGTGGTGCAGCTGCGCAGTGTAGAAGTTGGTCTGCTGCAGCCCGCCTTGCAGGCAGGCCACGGCCACGCCGGCGGTGGTGTGGGTGTGCATCACGCAGTGGGCCTCGGCCAGCCCTTCGTGGATGGCGCCGTGCACCACGAAGCCCGCCGGGTTGACGGGGTAGGTTGAGCCGTCGAGCACCCGGCCCTGCAGGTCGATCTTGACCAGGTTGCTGGCCGTGACCTCGCTGTAGTGCAGGCCGAAAGGGTTGATCAGGAACTGCTTCTCGCCCCCGCTCACGCTGTCGGGCAGGCGCAGCGTGATGTGGTTGTAGATCATCTCCGTCCAGCCCAGCAGCGCGAATACCCGGTAGCAGGCCGCCAACTGTTGGCGTTGGGCCCACTCATCCGGGTGCATGCCCGCGGGTGGGGCTGGCGGCGGCAGTCGTTGGGGCTGGAGGGGCAGGGTCATGGTCAGTTTCCTCAAGGGGCCCCCAGTCGGGGGCGCGGTGGGACGCTCTAGGCGTCGGCACTGAAGCCGATGGTTTTCACCAGCGGACCCCAGCGTTCGAAGTCGGTTTTCAACAGGGCGGCCAGCTCGGCGGGGGTGGAGGACTTGGCCTCCAGTCCCATGGCGCCCAGGCCGTCCACCACCTCGGGCGTGGCCAGGGCGGCGCGCAGTGCGGTGTTCAGGCGCTGCACCAGTTCACGCGGGGCCTTGGCTGGCAGGTAGAAGCCGAACCACTCGCCAAACACCATGTCCTTCAGGCCTTGTTCTGCCATGGTCTGGGTGTTGGGCGTGAACTTGCTGCGCTGTGCGCCGGTGGAGGCCAGCAGGCGGCACTTGCCCGCCGCCACGTGCTGTGAGAACTCGCCCAGCGGGCCCGACACCGCGGGCAACTGGCCGCCGATCATGTCGAGAATGGCGGGCTGGGTGCCGCGGAAGGCAACGTGCTTGAGGTCGATGCCTGCGTGATGGCCCAGCAGCGAACCCACGAAGTGCGGCACCGAGCCGGCGGCCGGTGAACCGAAGTTGGCCTCTTTGGGGTTGGCCTTGCACCAGGCCAGGAACTCGGGCACGGTCTTCACGCTGGCCGGCACCGAGGGGCCCACGGCAAAGCCAAAGTCAAACACGCAGGCCAGCGACACCGGGCTCAGGTCGGCCACCGGGTCGTAGGCCAGTTTCTTGTAGATGTGCGGGTAGATGCCCAGCATCGACATCGGGGTCTGCAGCAGGGTCTGGCCGTCGGGGTTTTGCGACTTGACGAACTGGATCGCGATCTGCCCGCCCGCACCCGTCTTGTTCTCGACATAGGCCGTCTTGGTGTAGCCCGTGCCGGGCAGCTTGTCGGCCACCCGCCGGCACAGGGTGTCCGAAGTGCCACCCGCCGCAAAGCCGGTGATGATCTTCATTGATTCGAAGGCGTTTGTCTGGGCCAGCGCAGACTGGCCCAGGGCGGCCAGCAAGGCGCCGGCGCCGGTGCTTTGCAGCCATTGGCGGCGGTTCGGGTGCAGGGTGTCGAAGTGGCTCATGTCAGTCTCCGGAATGTCTGGCTCAGCACGGACGCCCCATTGGCGTCAATGTCTGAGAGCGGATTTTTCCAGCCGTTGAGCGGTATCGCCACCCGTGTTTACCTGCAGTGTTTGGTTTTGCCTCATAACCTTTTTGAGCCGAATCAACCCGCGTTCAGGTGCAAACCGTTGTCCATCACCAGCACCTCGCCCGTCATGCCCGGCGCCCGCGCGGCCACGAACCAGGCCAGCGCTGCCACCTCGTCGGGCTGCGACACGCGTTGCAGCACCGAGGCCTGGCGCTGGCGCTGCAGCACTTCGGCGTGCTCGGCCTCGCCCAGCACCCGGCTGGGCAGGCCGCCAGCCACAAAGCCCGGGGCGATCGCATTGACGCGGATCGCCGGGGCCAATGCCCGGGCCAGGCCCAGCGTGAGGGTGTTGAGCGCCCCTTTGGTCGCGGCATAGGCCAGTGAAGAGCCCCGCCCCAGCACGCCGCCCACCGACGAGATGTTGACCACGGCCCCCTGGCCCGAAGCAGCCAGCGCATTGCGGCAGGCGCGAGTCATCTGCCAGGGGCCGATCAGGTTCACCTCGTTGAGCCGCTGAAAATCAGGGCCATCCAGCGACTCAAGATCGGCATGGGGCACGAAGCGGGTGACACCGGCGGAATTGACCAGTGCTTGCAGGCCGCCGAAATGCAACTGCATCTGCGCCGCCACGGCCCGGCACTGTGCGTCGTCGCGCACATCCAGCGCCAGGGCCAGCACCCGTGCGCCCAGGGCCTCGCACTCGCGGGCCACGGCCCGCGCCTCGGCGGCCGTGGGCTCGAAGTAGGCCAGGCCCACATCCCAGCCCTGGCGCGAGAACTCGCGTGCACAGGCCGCGCCGATGCCGGTGGCGGCGCCGGTGATCAGGCAGACGGGGCGATTCACTTCAGTCATGCGACACCTTGTTCGATGTGGGAGTCAACCCGCCGCCGGGCCGCCCCAAGGCGGGTTGGGCCCCCTCGGGGGGCAGCGCAGCACACGCAGTGCCAAGCGTGGGGGTCATGTCAACCCGCCGCCGGGCCGCCCCAAGGCGGGTTGGGCCCCCTGGGGGGGCAGCGATACACAGAGTGATGAGCGTGGGGGTCATGTGAATCTGAAAGCGATGGAACCCAGCGGGCCGTAATCGGCATGGAAGGTGTCGCCCGGCAGGGCCGGCGTGGGCCGGGTGAACGAGCCGCCCAGCACCACCTCGCCGGCCTGCAGGCTTTCGCCCCAGGGGGCCAGCTTGTTGGCCAGCCAGGCGACACCCTGGGCCGGGTGGTTCAGCACCGCGGCGGCCACGCCCGATTCCTCGATCACGCCGTTCTTGAACAGCAGGGCGCTCACCCAGCGCAGGTCCACCGCGTCGGGGCGCACCGGGCGCCCCCCCAGCACGATGCCGGCATTGGCCGCGTTGTCGGCAATGGTGTCAAACACCTTGCGCGGTGCCTTGGTGTGGCGGTCGAACTGCTCGATGCGGGCGTCGATGATCTCGATGGCGGGCACCACCCAGTCGGTGGCGGCGAGCACGTCGTACAGGGTGACGCCGGGGCCGCGCAGCGGCTTGCCGAGGATGAAGGCCAGTTCCACCTCCACCCGGGGGGCAATGAAGCGCTCGAAGGGGATGTCGCTGCCCTCGGCAAAGAACATGTCGTCCAGCAAGGTGCCGTAGTCGGGTTCGGTGATCTGGCTCGAGAGCTGCATGGCGCGCGAGGTCAGGCCGATCTTGTGGCCACGCACGGTGCGGCCTGCGGCGATCTTCTGGCGCACCCATTCGCGCGAGATGGCATAGCCGTCTTCGATGCGCATGTCGGGGTAGCGCTTGGAGAAATGCTCGACCTGCTGGCGGCTTTTCTCGGCCTGGTCCAGCTCGGTGGCCAGGGTGGCGATCTGCTCGGGGGTGAACATGCGGGGTCTCGCTTTCAGGGGGAGGGTGGGGTCAGACTGCCTTGTTGAACAAGGGGTGCAGGTTGCTGTACTTGCCATCAAACGAGGGCGCACCCTCGTCCACCTGCAGGGTGATGCCAATGTGGCGCTGCGCCAGCAGAGGGCCAAAGTGCTGTTTGACCACGCCCAGCAGGGCCTCGCCCACGGCCTGGACCACGGCAGGCGAGCGGCCTGAGCCCATGCGCAGGTTCAGGTAGACAAAGGCGTAGTCGCCGCTGCCACCGGCGGCCCGGCCGGCCGCCCCGCCATCGGACACCGCGTGGTGGGCGGCCGGGAAGGCCAGCACCCGGGTGCCACCCGGCGGGAACACGGCTTTGCCGGCCTCGTCGCGGTGGGCCAGCATGGTGTCGGCCAGGCTGCGGCACAGGGCGCTGAGGTCGGTCTCGGGCTCGATGTTGGGGGTGTAGAGGATGACGACGTGGGGCATGTCAATGCAATGAAAAATGTCAGAAAGGGGTCACAGGCGCGGAAAGGCCTGGTAGCCGCTGGCGGCCGAGGCCTGGGCCGCGGGAATGGCATGGCCGTCCTGCGGCGTGATGGGGAACACGGCATTGATCTGGCCCGTGCCCGAGGCACCGAAGTAGGGGGTGATGACCTCGGCCTGGCCCTCATAGGCCGACCAGCCCAGCGCGCCCAGCAGCATGGCGGTGTCGTGCATGAAGCCTTCGCCATGGCCCTTGGTGGCGTACTCGGGCAGCATCTCGCAGAAGGCGGGCCAGTCGCCGCGCTGCCACAGCGCGATCACCTCGTGGTCCATCATCTCCAGGAAGGGGCTCCAGACCTTGAAGGCGAACTGGGGCGCCAGGCCGTTCTGGGCAAAGCGGTGGCTCAGCGAGCCGCTGGCCAGAAAGGCCACCGTGCCGTCGTAGTGCTCCTCCACCGCACGGCGCAGGGCCCAGCCCAGGCGGGCGCTGTCGTTCAGGTAGTGGCCCGTGCACAGCGCCGACACCGACACCACCTTGAAGTGCTGGTCGGGGTTCATGTAGCGCAGCGGCACCAGGGTGCCGTACTCGGGGTTCAGCGTGGTGGCGTCGTGGGCCAGGGTTTCCACGCCCAGCTCATTGCAGGTGCGCGCCATCAGCCGGCCCAGCTCGGGGTTGCCCGGGCATTCAAACGGCAGGTTGCTGATGAAGTGCGGCAGCTCGTTGCTGGTATAGACGCCCTTGAAATGCGGGCCACAGTTGATGTGGTAGTTGGCGTTGACCAGCCAGTGGGTGTCGAACACCACCAGGGTGTCCACGCCCAGTTCACGGCAACGTCGGCCGATCTCATGGTGGCCGTCGATGGCGTCTTGCCGCGTGCCGTGGCGCGGGCCCGGCAGCTCGCTCAGGTACAGCGAGGGCACGTGGGTGATCTTGGCGGCCAGTGCGAGTTTGCCCATGGCGGTCTCCGGAGTGTGAGGTCGGTGGGTGGGGTCAGCTCTCGGCGCTGATGTGGGCGCTGCGGATCACCTGCGCATAGCGGGCAACTTCGCTGCGGATGAATTGGCCGAACTGCTCGGGCGTGCCCGCCAGCGAGCGGATGCTGCCCTTGGCAAAGGCCTCGCGCACGGCCGCCGTCTCCAGGGCCTGGCGCAGCGCGGCATTGAGCCGGGCCACCACCGCATCGGGCGTGGCCGTGGGCACCAGCAGGCCGTTCCACGAGTTGGATTCGACTGCCACGCCTTGCTCGGCCAGGGTGGGGATGTCGGGCGCATAGGTTGAGCGCTGTGCCGTGGCCATGCCCACGGCCACCAGTTTGCCGGTCTGCACATGGGCCCTGAACTCGGGCCAGTTGCCGAACATCAGCGTCACCTGGCCGCCCAACAAATCGTTCAGGGCCGGGGCCTGACCCTTGTAGGGGATGTGGGTCAGCTCGATGCCCATCTGTTCACGCAGCATCTCGCCGGCCAGATGGGCCGAGGTACCGCTGCCGAACGAGGCGTAGCTGAGCCGTGCGCCCGGCTTGCGCGCGGCGGCACGCAGGTCGGCGATGGAGCGGATGCCGCTGTCCGGGTGGCAGGCCAGCACATGCTCCGACAGGCCCATCAAGCCCACCGGGCGCAGGTCGCGCAGGCCGTCATAGGGCAGGTTCTTCACCAGGGTCTGGTTGACGCAAAAGCTATTGGCCACGCAGGTCAGGGTCAGCCCGTCAGGCGCCGCCTTGGCCCCGGCGTCCACGCCGATCACCGTGCCCGCCCCGGGCTTGTTGTCCACCACCACCGGCTGCCCCAGCGTGGCGGCCATCTGCGTGGCCACCAGGCGCGCCACCAGATCGGTGGTGCCCCCGGGCGGAAACGGCACGATCAGCTTCAGCGGGCGTGCGGGCCAGGCCGGTGACTGGGCCTGAGCCAGGCCGGGCAGCAACGTGGCGCCCAGGGCTTGCAGAACAAGACGACGGTCCATCTCAAACTCCCCAATGAGGGATGTGGTGGCTGCCGAGGGACACCGCCACGTTCTTCGGTTCACAGAACACTTCGTAGCTCCAGGTGCCGCCCTCGCGCCCGGTGCCGCTGGCCTTGGTGCCGCCAAAGGGCTGGCGCAGGTCGCGCACGTTCTGGCTGTTGACAAAGCACATGCCGGCCTCGATGGCGGCGGCCATGCGGTGGGCGCGGCCCAGGTTCTCGGTCCAGACGTAGCTGGAGAGGCCGTACTGCGTGTCGTTGGCGATGCGGATGGCGTCGGCCTCGTCCTCGAAGGGGATCAGGCAGGCCACGGGGCCGAAGATCTCGTCCTGGGCGATCTTCATGCGGTTGTCCACGTCGGCGAACACGGTGGGCCACACGTAGTTGCCGCGTTGTACATGGGCGGGCAGCTCGGGCGCGTAGGCCGGGCGGTCCAGGCCGCCGCACAGCAGCGTGGCGCCTTCCTTGGGGCCCAGCTCGATGTAGCTGCGCACCTTGGCCAGGTGGGCGGGGCTGATCATGGGGCCCAC
>NZ_JBYTDE010000029.1:0-43548 GCF_058791075.1 Curvibacter sp. EU05-FHT14A10 | reverse complement strand
CCTGCGCAGCAGGGCGTGCACGTCGGGTCGCCTTTCTTTGCTTACTTTCTTTGGCGAAGCAAAGAAAGTGAGGCGCCTGCCGGGGCGCAATCCCGGCCTCCGACCTTCAACAAAGAGCCGAAGGAACAGAGCGAAGCGGCGCAACAAGACCACAACCCAGTGGACAAGGCACCATCACCCATGGTGGCCACTCCCCACGCGCACTGACCGCCAAGTCAGCCCCCCTTCACACTCCCCAAGTCACATCATGCCCCTCCCGCTCACTGCGCCGCAGCATGTCAATCAGCGGCGCCACCCGTTGCCGCAGTGACACCCCCTGGGGCCGGGCGGTCTCCTCGTCTTCCTCGGGGTTCTCGGCCCGGGCTTGGGCGGCCAGCGCATCCTCGGCGGCCACGGCGGACTCAAGGGCGCCCACGGCGGCCGCGATCTGGGACGACAGGATGATGCCCTGCGGGCCTGGCGTCTTGCCGATGATCTCCAGCACCCTGCGCCCGTTGGGCTCCAGCATGATCAGGTCGGCCGTGGATTTGGACTTGAACTTGTAAAGCATGGTGGTTCTTCCCCAGTGCCGCAGCGCGGCGGAATGACGGTGATCCACTCGCCGCGGGGGCGGTGCAGAGCGGGGCCCCTCGGTCGGGCCCGGTGTTTGATTGTTGCATCACTGCAACGCGGCGACCCAGTCCAGGCTCGAAAAGCTTGCCCCAACTCAAGCACTCCCACGTTTTCATTTCCTATCAGGTTGAACGCTGATGTGCGTTGCGAAATTTTTTGTAAACCTTGTGTACCTCGCGTTAGCATCCCGAGGTCTTTGCCGACAGGCACAAGCATCAGGGGACACCCGAACCATTCCAACACCCGCATGCCCGACATGCGCTATTCACTAGAGTTCATTTCATGGCCTTCAAATTCCCCCATCAACTGACGCTGCTGGCCCTGGCCGGTTCATTGGCCGCCCTGTCTGGCTGCGCCACCATGGAAACCGGCTCGGCCGCCGCCAAGACCGAAGCCACCGGCTCGGCCGGTGGTGCCAACAGCCAGGGCGCCAACAGCAAGCTGCCACGCTGCGAAGAAACGCTGGGCACGATCGCCATCGTCGAAGACACCAATGCCCCCTGGTACGTGATGCTGACGCAGCAACGCCACCTGGGCCCGACCACCCCGGTGCTCAAGCTGCTGATCCAGCAGTCGAACTGTTTCGTGGTGGTGGACCGGGGTCGCGCCATGAACAACATGATGCAGGAACGCGCCCTGGCCCAATCGGGTGAACTGCGCAACAACTCCAACTTCGGCAAGGGCCAGATGGTGTCGGCCGACTACTCGCTGACCCCCTCGATCACCTTCTCGAACAACAACGCCGGTGGCGCCGGTGCGGCAGTCGGTGGCCTGCTGGGCCCCGTGGGTGCCCTGGTGGGCGGCAGCATGAGCGCCAAGGAAGCCAGCACCCTGCTGACCCTGGACGACAACCGCTCCAGCGTGCAGATCGCCGCAGCCGAAGGCAGTGCCAAGAACTGGGACTTCGGTGCCTTTGGCGGCATCCTGGGTGCCGGCTTCGGCGGCCTGGGCGGTGGTTACACCAACACCGCCGAGGGCAAGGTGATCGTGGCCGCCTTCCTCGACTCTTACGCCAACATCGTCAAGGCCGTGCAGAACTACAAGGCCCAGACCGTCAAGGGCGGCCTGGGCACCGGTGGGCGCCTGAACGTGGACGGCGGCGTCAACCCCAACGCACCGGCCGCCAAGGCAGCCCCGGCGGCTGGCGCCGGCATGAGCGTGCTGGCAGCTCAGCAGAAGCTCAATGACCTGGGTTTCAGCGTCGGCAAGCCCGATGGCTCGATGGGCCCGCGCACCAAGCGTGAACTGGCCAAGTTCCAGAAGTCGCGCCAACTGCCCACCACCGGCGAACTCGACACCGCCACCCAGGCCGAGTTGAGCAAGTAAGCGAGATCCGCTCACGGCGGCCGTGAAGGCGCCTGGCCTGTTCTGATTTCGGAATGGGCCAGGCGCCTTTTTGCTGGGGCTGCAGGCGTTTCACGCATGCTGTAATCCGACCATGCGTGCGCCTGATCTGTCCACATCAACCGTCTTCCTGCCTGGCCGTTTCCTGCGCCAAGCGCTGCTGGCCTGCCTGCTGGCGTGGGGCCTGACGGGCTGCAGCACCCTGGGTTATTACTGGCAATCGGCGAGGGGCCATGTGCAGCTGATGCAGGCCGCCCGGCCCATCCCCGACTGGCTGGCCGACCCGGCCACGCCCCCCCTGCTCAAAACCCGGTTGCAATCGGCACAGGCCTTGCGCGAATACGCGGTGCGCCAGCTGGGCCTGCCCGACAACGCCAGCTACCACCGCTACGCCGACCTGCACCGCAGCGCCGTGATCTGGAATGTGACGGCGGCGCCGACCGATGCCCTGACGCTGCACACCTGGTGCTTCCCGGTCACGGGCTGCATCGGCTACCGAGGTTACTTCGATGTGCAGGAGGCCCGTACCGAAGCGGCCACGTTGCGTGAGCAGGGGCTGGAAACCCATGTCTACGGCGTGCCGGCCTACTCGACCCTGGGCTGGCTCAACTGGGCCGGGGGCGACCCGCTGCTCAACACCTTCATCCAGTACCCCGAAGGTGAACTGGCCCGGCTGATCTTCCACGAGCTGGCGCATCAGGTGGTCTACCTGAACGGCGACACCCCCTTCAACGAATCTTTTGCCACTGCGGTCGAGCTGATCGGTGTGCGCCAATGGCTGGCCCAGGCCGCCAGCCCGGCGGCGCGCGAAACCTATGCCCAGAGCGAAGCCCAGCGCCTGGGCTTTCGCCAACTGACCCGGGCCACGCGGGCCCGCCTGGAGGCGGTGTATGCCGGGGCTCGCCAGCCAGGCCGCAAGCCCGCCGACCTGGCGCAGCAGAAAGCCGAGGTCATGGCGGATTTCCGCCGTCAGTACGCCGAAATGCGCCGCCATTGGCAGATCGACCCACCCCGGCAGGCCGCCTACGACGCCTGGGTGGCGAACGCCAACAATGCGGCCTTTGGCGCACTGGCCGCCTATGACGCGCTGGTGCCGGGCTTCGAGGCCCTGTTCGAGCAGCAGCACGAGCGCCAGCCCGAGCAGGCCTGGCCGCTGTTTTACGAGGCCGTGCGACAACTGGCTCGTCAGCCTGAGGCCGAGCGCCTGCGCCGGCTGCAGGCACCCGCACCGGTATCATCGGCCACCCCTTCTGCCGGAGATTGAACTTGCCCGACATCCACATCCACCGCGACCATGAGCTGGGCCTGAACGGCGCCCGCGAGGTGGCCACAGGCTGGGCCGAAAAGGCCGAACGCAAACTGGACATGAGCTGCCGCTACGAAGAGAGCGACGCCGAAGATGTGCTGCATTTCAGCCGGGCCGGTGCGCAGGGCACGCTGCGGGTGAACGCCGAGCGTTTCGAGCTGCAGGCCACGCTGGGCTTTCTGCTGGGCTCGTTCAAGGACCAGATCGAACAGGAAATCGCGCGCCAGCTCGACGAGCTGATCGGGCGACAGCGCCAGGCCTGAACCCGGGATGGCCCCCGGCCGCACGAGGGCAGGCACGCCCCATGCTTGCCTGGGCGGCATGAGTTGTCTGACCCCCACCCTGCTGCGGCCCCAGCCGCTGAGTGCCTCGGCGTTTGCCCCTTTTGGTGCCGTGCTGGAGGGCTTTGGCACGCCGCCGGCGCAGGCGCGCCCCATCAATGACCACAGCTGCTGGCGCCTCGATCTGCCGCTGGACCTGCGTTTCGAGCAGGCCGGCGGGCAGGCGGGCCTGGCCATCTACAGCGCCGAGGCCCGGCGCTTTCCCCTGCCCCTGGATGTGCTGGAGCGCCACACCCTGGCCAGCCAGACCTTCATCCCGCTGGAAGGGGCGCGCTTCGTGGTGGTGGTGGCCCGGCCCAATGCGCTGCCGGGGCCCGACGATGTACAAGCCTTCATCAGCAATGGCCGTCAGGGCGTGCTGCTGCACCCCGGCACTTGGCACCACGCCCTGTTGGCGGTGGACGCGGGCAGCTTCGTGGTGCTGGAACGGCATCCGCCCGCGGGTGCCGCCATCGATTGCGAACTTGCCACCCTGGCCGAGACCTTGCAGCTGAGCCTGGGCTGACAGGGGCCGCGGCCCCGGCCGGAGCCCGGGGCATCGGTCAGCTCAGGCCCGCAGCGGTTCGGCCACGGTCGCCCGCAGCTGGCCACGCCGGTAACGGCGCAGCCAGTCACGGCATTCGTCAGCCGGCATGGGTCGGGCAAACAGGTAGCCCTGCAAGGTGTCGCAGCCACGCTCCGTCAGGAAGCGTTGCTGGGCCTCGGTCTCCACGCCCTCGGCCACACAGCGCAAACCCAGGTCCTTGGCCATGGACAGCGTGGCCCGGGTGATGGCCTCGTCCTCCACGTCGCCGGGCAGGTCGGCCACAAAGGATTTGTCGAGCTTGATGCGCGAGATGGGCAGGCGCTTGAGGTAGCCCAGGCTGGAGTAGCCGGTGCCAAAATCATCCAGCGCGAAGGTCAGGCCCATGTCGGCCAATTCGCGCAGGCGGTTGTCCAGGTCCTTCAGCGGTTGCATCAGCAGGGTTTCGGTGATCTCCAGTTCGATGCGTGCCGGGTCCACGCCACTGGCACTCAGCGCATGGCGCACGGTGTCGATGAAGCCCGATTTGCGGAACTGCATGGGCGAGATGTTGATGGCCATCATGAGGTCCATCTCGCCAAGCTGGGTCCAGTCCTGCAACTGACGGCAGGCCTGGTGCAGCACCCAGGCCCCCAGAGGCTCGATCAGGCCGCAATCCTCGGCCACCGGAATGAAGCGGTCAGGCGGGATCAGGCCTTCATCAGGGTGGCGCCAGCGCACCAGGGCCTCGACCCCCGCCACCTGCCCGCTGGCGGCATCGATCTGGGGTTGGTAGACCAGGAACAACTCGTCGCGCTCCAGCGCGCGGCGCAGGTTGTTTTCGAGGAACATGCGCCGCGACACGCGCGCGTTCATCTCCTTCATGAAGAACTGGTAGCCGTTGCGCCCGGCATCCTTGGCCACATACATGGCGGTGTCGGCGTGCTTGAGCAAGTGGTCCAGGTTGTCGCCGTCCTGCGGGTAGCAGGCGATGCCGATGCTGGCCGACAGGTTGATCTCATGGCCCTGGATGTACAAGGGGGCCTGCAGCGCCCGGCGCAGACGCTCGGCCACCTGGGCGGCCTCGTCGGGGCCTTGCAGCTGGGGCAGCAGGGCCACGAACTCGTCGCCCCCGATGCGCGCCAGCATGTGGTGACTTTCCAGGCAGGGCTGGAGCCGCTGCGACACGGCCTGCAGCAGCTCGTCACCGAGCGCATGGCCCAGGGTGTCGTTGATGTGCTTGAAGTGGTCCAGGTCCAGGAACAGCACGGCCAGTGACTGGTGTTCTTGCAGGGCCTGCTGCAGCTCGGCCTGGCCACGCGAGACCCACTGGCTGCGGTTGGGCAGGCCGGTGAGGCTGTCGTAATGGGCCAGCGCGGCCAGCTCCAGCGTGCGCTGCTCGACCAGGGCCTGGGTGCGCCGGGTCTGGCCGGTGATGACCAGCAGAAACGCCCCCAGCAAACCCACACACAGCAGACTCAGGGCCACCATGGCCCAGGCGCTGAGGTCACGCGCCTGGTTCAGAAAACCGGCATTGGCGCGCACCAGCAGCAACCAGTCACGCCCGCCGAACTGCACCGGCAACTGAACACTCATGGGCACGTGGGCCCAGTCTGTTGCATCACAGCCGCTCGGGCCTGCCAGGCGGCGGTTGCCTGCGGCGGCCTGCGGGTCGAGCAGGCAACTCTCGGGCTGCACGCCAGCGCTCGACGTGCCCAGCGCCTGGAGCACGTCATCCATGCGAAAGACCGCTGATACCACCCCCTTGAGCACAGTGCTGTTGGGCAGGAACACGGCCTGGTACATCACCACGCCGCGTTGCTCGCCCACCTCCTGAACCAGTCGGATGCCCTCGCTCACGCGGGGCTGGCCCGTGGTGCGGGTGCCGGCCACCGAATTGGCCGTGGCTGGCAGCACGGCCACATCCAGGCCCAGGGCCTGGGCATTGCTCGACAGGGGCTCGATCAGTGTGATGGGCAGGTAGCTGTCGCGCTGGGCTGCGGCAAAGGTCTCGCCCGTGGCTGAGCGGCCCTTGATGGGCCATCGGTCGGCTTCATAGGCGGCACGGCCGGACCGCAGAACCAGCGGGCTCCAGCCGAAATTCTGCGTGCCGCCATAGCGGTCCAGCCAATGGCGCACGGTGATGGAGAAGTCGGTCTGGGCTTCAGGCTGGGAGATTTCGGGCGCGGTGCGGCTGATCTGCATCACCCGGGCAATGGCCTGCACACTGTCGTTCTGGGCGTCCAGGCGGCGCTGCAGCAGCCCGCCCAACTCATGCGCATACTGGTTCAGCTGGCTGCGAATGCGCTGGTCTTCCCAGTTCTTGGTCTCGAACACCACCGTCCCCACCACCAGCATGGCCAGCAACAGGGGAATGGCCACGCTGAGCCGCCGCGCCCGCCAGGCCACGGCAGGCTGCCCCAGGAACACCAGCAGCAGGGGCAAGCCCAGCACGGCGCCCACCGCATCACCCAGCCACCAGGTCCACCAGCTGAAGATGGCCTCGTCGATCGGAATGAGGCCCGACAGCACCAGCACCGGCACCGACAGACTGGCGTTGACCAGCGTGCTCAACGGCCCCACGCCCAGCAACAGCAGCATCACGCGCTGCGGCGTCTCGACCGGATCCGGGTAGCCCACCCAGCGGCGCGCCAGCCAGGCTCCCAGCCAGGCCTGCAGCGCGGCGCCCACAGGGGACACCAACAGGGTCCAGGACAGACCGCCCTCCAGGCCCGCCTGCTGAGCCGCCAGCCATTGCACCACCAGCGAGCCCAGCGCCACCCCGGGCAAGGCCCAGGGGCCCCGGGTCAGTGCCATGCCCAAGGCCACGCCCGCCGGCAGGAACATCAGCGAGACATAGTCCGGCGGGATGCAGATCTGCAAGGAAAGCCAGCCCGTAGCGGCATAAATCACGGCAGTCCACAGCGCCGACTGCAGCTTGGATTTCAGATCAACGGGCACTTGTGATGGGCTTGGGTGGGTATGGGCCTGCATCCTAACGGGTTGTGACGCGCTTATTGGTGATATTGGTCAATTCTGGAGGCGAAGAATGACCCGTCTTCCAGGCGCCATCACCTGTTCTGCATTGCGCACATCGGCATGTGCTCCCAAGACCTTCGACTTGCCTGCGATCCCCCTATTCCGTTTCGCCCCACGACCCATGATCAGCGGCCATGCTGCCGTGAAGGCGGTGTTTCCCCTTATCATCAAAATTGTTACAAATAAACATTCGGTATCGAACTGCCGATGAATCAGGGAGTGTCGATTTCATGCCGAACGGGTTTCTTGGCAGGGTCAAAGCGGCCTTGCTGTGTGCTGCGTTGTTTCATGTGTCGGGGCTGGGGGCTACCACCCTGACCTTCTCAACCCCGGGCTCCAGTACCTGGACCATTCCACCGGGCGTGTCTTCGATCCAGGTCGCCGTGACCGGCGCTGGCGGCGGCGGCGGGAGCACGGGCGGCCCCGGTGGAAACGGTGGCAAGGTGACTGCGACAGTGGCCGTGACCTCCGGCGACAACTGGACCTGGGTGGTGGGCAGCGGCGGCAGCGCCAATACAACAGCCAACCTTGGTGGCGGCGGCGGCGGCGGCAGTTCTGCCTTCTTGTCCCCGGCCCAGGTGACCCCGGCTCGAATGCTGATTGCTGGCGGGGGAGGCGGCGGTGGCGATGCTTACAACGGCAGCGCTGGTCGGGGGGGCGACGGGGGTGGAGCAGGCAGCTCCACAGGTGCCGATGGCCTGACAGGGGATGCCAGTGCCACACCAGGTGACCATCGGACCTTCGCTTCGGGTTATGCCGGTGGCAACGGGACGCCTGGCATCGTCATCGGTGGACCTCAGGTCGGTGCCAACGGCGGCATTGGCCACGGCTCCGGAGGGCAGGGTGGCGGACGGGTCGAGGGTGGCAATGGCACCGGTGGCGGCGGTGGCGGCGGTGGTGGCGGTTTCCCGGCAGGTCGTGGTGGACCGGGCTTCAACAACTGGAACTATGGTGGCGGCGGAGGAGGCGGTGGCAGCGGCGGCTCCAGTCATGCGGACGCCTCGATGACAGGGGTCAGCTTTGCCGTGGCTGGCAATGGCGGCGCAGCAGGCAGCCCGGGTGGCAATGGCTCAATCGAGGTGACTTACACCGTGATGGACATCAACGGGGTGTGCGGCACGCCGGCAGGGCCGGTGACCAGCATCCCCAGCACGGGTCTATGCGCCACGGGTCTGTCGTCATCGATCACCAGTACCGCCTCTCGATTCCGTTGGGCCTGCGCCGGCGCCGGCAACGGCAGCAGCACGGCGGCAGACGCGTGCTCGGTGGAACGCGGTTACACCGCAAACTTGGCCGTGGGTGCCCATGGCACTGTTTCGCCTGCAGGGCCATTGACTGTGGCCTACAACACCCCGGCTCAATTGACCATCAGTCCCGCCCCCGGCTACGCGATCGATGCTGTGGGGGGCACTTGTGGTGGCAGTCTCAACGGCAACGTCTTCACCAGCAACGCGGTGATGGCCGATTGCAACATCTCCGTCACTTTCAAGTTGGTTACAAGCGGCTACACCCAAGCCTATACCTCGCCGGGCAACTATACCTGGACGATACCCCCCGGGGTCAGCTCGGTCATGGCTGCCGTGAGCGGTGCCGGCGGCGGCGCCGGTGCCAACGCCTCGGGTGGCCGGGGCGGTGCGGGCGGTGCGGGTGACACCATGATGGTCAACCTGCCTGCTGTTCCCGGCGAAGTGTGGAACCTGGTTGTCGGTGCTGGCGGCAGCCTCCATGCTGGCGGCGCGGCCTCCTCGATTTTCAAGAACGGTACGGCCCTGGTGATCGCTGGTGCGGGCGGGGGCGGCGGCGGTGCGGCACTGTCGGTTGCTGGTGGTGCAGGGGGGGGCGGTCACGGCGGAACAGGCGGCAATGGCGTCGGCACCGGAGGGGCTGGAGGCAACTCGGGCATCGGTGGCACAGGCGGGCTTGGTGTGGCTGGTGGGAGCGCCGGGCTCAACGGAAGTTCGACCACCAGCGTGGCGATCGTCAGTGGCGGCAGTGGTGGCCAGGTGATGGGGCTAGGCGGGCTGGGCGGCAGTGGCGGCAGTGGCTATGGCGGAGGCGGAGGTGGTGGCGGTGGCGGTAACTACAGCTACATGGGAATCCCGATGAGTGGCGGAGGCGGCGGTGGTGGCGCCAGCTATGCAAGCCCGGACGTGACCGTACTGTCCTACTCATCCGCCAACAATGGCAGCCCCGGCGCGGACATCAACGCGGGAACGGGGGATGCCGGCCAGATTCTCTTGTTGACCTCGGGCGGCAGCCTGGTCAACGGTGTCTGTGCGGCAGGTGCCGGATTGCAGACCGCGCCTCCTGCGACGGGGCTTTGCAGCGCCGGGACCGCGACAGCCGTTTCGGCCACCACATCCCAATACAGCTGGGGCTGCAACGGTAGCGGTGGTGGCACCAGCACCGCGAGCAACGCCTGCACCGTGGGTCGCGGCTATGTGGTGACACCCAGCTTCAACGCCAACGGCACCGTGTCCCCCAGCACCCCTCAGGTTGTGGCCTACAACACTGCAGTCCAATTCAATGTCACACCACAGGCCGGCAACACAGCCAGCGTGGGCGGTAGTTGCGATGGCACCCTCAGCGGAACGCTGTACACCACCAGCCCAATCACCCACGCATGTCTGGTCAGCATTTCATTCGCTCACAGGCAGGCCCCGGTGGTGATGACCAGCACGCAAACGGGCACGGTCAACGCGGTCTTGCTGAATGGCAGTGGCGGTTGCGCTTTTGACTCGGCCCAGTCGGGCAGCATCAGCCCGGCAGCCGCGTACCACGGAAGCATGAACTTTCCACATGGGGGGTATCGCTGGCGGCTGACAGGATGCGACGTCGGTGGCGAAACCGTCCGTGTCACGGTCTCCTTCCCCAGCCTTTCCGGCATGACCCTCATGAAGTACGGTCCCACCCCCACCTCAGGGGGCAACAGCGTCTGGTACGCACCGAACAACCTGTTGATCAGCGGCAACACGGCGACCTATGACGTGAGCGATGGCCAGATGGGAGACGACGACTTGACGGTGAACGGCACCATCGTGGACCCGGTATTTGCCGTGCCGATCGCCTCAGCCACTGGTGTGCCGACGCTGAATGGCTTGATGATCTGGCTCCTTGGGCTGGGAACGGCAGGGTTGGGCCTTGGCGGGCTGCGACGGCGTAGCGCCCGCCAGGCAAGCCTCGCATGAAGAATCTACGGGCACCCCGAAGGGTGCTACCGAGTTGACAGGGCAATCGGCTCCGGGTGCACCTGCTTGCAGGCGCTCATGGAAGGGCCACAACGCATCTAAGATGCTCGAATGATCCTTCCATCGCGCTTCTGGGCCGAGCTGAGTGCCCGTGATTTTGCCCACCTGCAGGCCAGTGGCGAGGCCGCCGAGGTGGTGGCCGTGTTGCCGGTGGCGGCCATCGAGCAGCATGGCCCGCACCTGCCGTTGAACGTGGACACGGCCCTGGTCGAGGGCATCGTGGCGGCCAGCCAGGCCTACCTGCCCGCCGCGCTGCCAACGCTGTTCCTGCCCACCCAGGCGGTGGGCCTGAGCCCTGAACACCAGCGCTTTGCGGGCACGCTGACGCTGTCGCCCGAGACCTTGATCCGGCTGTGGGTGGAGCTGGGCGAGTGCGTGGCCCGCGCCGGGGTTCGCAAGCTGTTGTTGTTCAACAGCCATGGCGGGCAGGTCAGCGTGCTCGACATCGTGGCCCGCGAGCTGCGCAGCCGCTGTGACCTGATCGTCTACAGCAGCAGCTGGTTCAACCTGCCGCTGTCCCCCGAACTGGAGGCCCAGTTCGGGCCCGAAGAGCATCGCTTCGGCATCCACGCCGGCGACATCGAGACCTCGATGATGCTGGCGCTCCAGCCCGAACGGGTGGACATGGCCCAGGCCCGCCACTTCCACAGCAGCTCGCAGGACCGGGCCGCGCGCTACACGCTGCTGGGCAACGGACGCAGCGCCAAGCTGGGCTGGCAGATGCAAGACTACAACCCCGCCGGCGCCGCCGGCAACGCCGCCGCCGCCACCGCCGACAAGGGCCACGCCTTGATCGACGCCGCCGCCCGCCAACTGGCCCTGCTGCTGCAAGAGATCGCCGACCTGCCGCTCAGCACCTTGGTGGACAAACCCCAGTTCTGAAAGATCGAGGGGCTCAGGCCACCATCCCCACCGGATGCCGCGCCAGCCACTCGCACAGCACGTCAAAGGGCATCGGGCGGGCATACAGGTAGCCCTGCGCCTCGTCACAGCCCAGATCGCGCAGGATGGCCACCTGCCGTTCGGTCTCGACCCCTTCGGCCAGCACCTTCATGCCCAGCTGATGGCCCAGGGGCACGATCATGCGGGCGATACGGGCGCCGGGGCGCTCGGTCTCCAGCAGCTCCACAAAGGCCCGGTCGATCTTGAGGCGGTCGGCCGGCAGTTGATCAAGGTAGGACAGCGACGAAAACCCGGTGCCGAAATCATCAATCGCCACGGCCACCTGCCGGCTGCGGATCTCGCGCATCACGGCGGCCACCCGCTCCATGCCGACCATGGACACCGACTCGGTGATCTCCAGCTCCAGGCAATCCGGCGCGATCTGCTTGTCGTGCAAGGCTTCATCCAGGGTCTGCAGAAAGTCAGGCTGGCCAAACTGCACTGCCGACACGTTGACCGCCATGCGCAGCGGGCGCCAGCCCAACTGGTGCAGGCGGCCCAGGTCGCTCAAGGCGGAGCGCAGCACCCAGGTGCCCAGCCCCACGATCAGGCCCGAGCGCTCGGCCACCGGGATGAAGCGGTCGGGCGGCACCAGCGAGCCGTCTTCGGCCCGCCAGCGCATCAGGGCCTCCACCCCGAGCACCGCCCCGGTGAGCAGCGAGACCTGGGGCTGGTAGACCACGAACAGCCGGTCATGGTCAAAGGCCCGGTGCAGGCCGTGCAGCAGTCGGGTGCGCTCCTTGGAGTCGGCACCCAGCGCGGCCGAGTAATACTCGATGCGCCCCTGGCCCGCAGCCTTGGCCCGCTTCATGGCGATCGACGCATCCTTCAGCAGTTCACTGCCATTCAGGGCCGGCACCTCGGCGCAGCGCACCAGGCTCATCGACACCGACAGCCGCCGGTTGATCTCCTCGACCTGGAAGGGCAGCTCGAACAGGGTGCGCAACTCCTCCGGGTTGACCACGTCCTCATGGCCCACCACCGCAAAGGTGTTGCCCGCCACCCGGGCGATGTAGCAGCGGCTGACCAGGGCCTGTGACAGGCGCTGGGCAATGGCGCCCAGCAGCAGGTCGCCGTAGCGGTGCCCGAACATGTCATTGGTCTCGGCGAACTGGTCCACATCGATCAGGGCCAGCACCAGATCCTGCAGCTCGCCCGCGGCCACCTGCTCGTCCAGGTGCTGGACCAGGGCCGTGCGGTTGGGGATGCCGAGCATGCGATCGACAAAGGCCACGCTGCGCAGGCGCATGAACAGCGACACGTTGGACGCACACAGGGCGATGTTGGTGCAGAACACCTCCAGCAGATGGGCATCCACCTCGCGCAGCGGCTCACCCGCGGCCACAAAGGCGGCAAAGTCCTGACCGTCGCGGCCTGAGAAGAACAGCGTCAGGCTGCGCTGGGCCACCTGGCTGCGGCGCTCGGCCAGGCAGCGGCTGAGCTGCTCAACGATCTCGGGGTCGGTTATCTCGCCCAAGCGTTTCTGGATCAGGTGGCGGTACGGGCCAGCCGCCGCGATGACCACGAAATCCGACGCCTGGCCCGCGCCGGGCGAAGGGTCGGTGCTGGCGCACACCAGGCCGTCGGGTCGAATGCCGATCAGGCTGGCGATCTGGGTGATCACGCCTTCCGCAAAGGTCTGCAGGCCCTGTTCGGCCATGAACTGATTGCTGGCGGCGACGATCTTCTCCAGCCCGCGGCGGCTGGCGTCCAGGCGGCACAGCTGGTCATAGCAGCGCACGGCGGCCGTCAGGGTGGCGTACAGCTTGGCCCGCGTGAGCTCGCTCTTGGTCTTGTAGTCGTTGATGTCGTAGCGCCGGATGGTCTCGATCTCGGGCGCCTGCCCGGGCTGCCCGGTGCGCAGGATGATGCGGGTGTTGTGCAGGCCCAGGCCGTTGCGGATGTTGTCCACCATGGCCAGGCCGGCGTGCTCGGTCTCCATCACCACGTCGAGCAGGATCACCGCCACATCGTGCTCGTGGCGCAGCAGCATCAGGCCCTCGGCGCTGGAATAGGCATGCAGCAGTTGCACCGGCCGGCCCACCAGATCCAGGCCGCGCAAGGCATAAGCGGTGCTGTCGTGCACGTCGCGGTCATCGTCCACCACCAGCACCCGCCAAGGCGGCAGGGCGGGCGAACCCGGCTGGGGCGGCGGGGCCTCGGGCGAGTCGGGCTCCTGGAGGAAAGGAATCAGTGCGTCTGATGACATGGGCTACCTGTGAAAGGGCCAAGGCCGCGCGAGCAGTCCCTGAACCTTTCAGTTCAACAACCAACCGCCTTGTATCAGTGACTATAGAGTAACTAGGGTGATTTTTTGTCGCGGGATTTTCCCGGGGCTGCCACCAGAAAGTCCGCCAGCAGCTGCACCCCCTCGTCCACCGCCCCTTCGGGGGTGGCCACCAGCAGGCGCCGCCGTGCCCAGGGGTCGGCCAGCGGGCGCCAGGCCAGCTTCATGGCCCGCGCAATGGGCAGCGACGCCGCCTTGGGCAGCACCGCCAGCCCCAGGCCCGAGGCCACCATGTGGCACACCGCGTCGAAGCTGCGCACCTGCATGCGCAGGCGCAGGGGCTTGTTCACGGCACGTGCCGCCTGCTGCTGCTGTTGCAGCATGGCGGCCCCGGCGGCCAGGCTGATCCATTGTTCGTCGAGCAGGCTGGCAAAGGCCACCGGCTGACGCGCCGGGGTGCTGGTGGCCACGGCGTGGCGCGCCGGCAGCACCAGGATCAGCTCATCGTCGCGAAAGTGCCGGGTGCTCAGGTCGCTGGTGTCGGGCCCTTCCACAAACACCGCCAGATCGGCCCGCCCCTCGCGCAACGTGCGGACCACGGTGTCGGAGACCTGCTCCTCCAGATCCACCCGCACCTGGGGGTGCAGCTCGCCAAAACGCGCCAGCAACACGGGCAGGAACTGGTTGATCGCGGCGGTGCTGGCGCACAGGCGGATGTGGCGCGCAATGCCCTGGCGCAGATCGCCCAGCTCGCGGGTGAGTTGATCCAGGGTCTGCAGCAGGCTCAGGCCATGTTTCACGAACAGGCGCCCGGCCGGGGTGGGGGTCAGGCCCTTGGCGTGGCGCTCGAACAGGGGACCGCCGGTGGCGTCTTCCAGTTCACGCAGGCGCCGGCTGGCCGCCGCCAGCGCCAGGTGGCCCTCACGGGCCGCCGCGGTCAGGCTGCCGCTTTGTGCGCAGGCCACGGCCAGGCGGATCGAGATCAGGTCAAAGCGGGCGAGGTTGTAGGCCAGGGACATGGTGGGCTCCGGGCAAGCGGCGGGTGCATCCAAACCGGATTGGCAGGACCGGCACCACGACAGGGCTGCATGCACTGTTGCGGACCAGGCGAGCGCCGGAATGGCATCAAAACGTTGGCATGTTACTTGCACTTTGCTGCATTCAATCTTGACTGGTTAGCAGGAGCACTCCATGAATCGCTTGGTAGACCGTTTTCCCATGTCCTGGCTGCGCGCACCCGCCGTGTTGACGCTGTTGGCCGCTTCACTGGCCGCCACTGGCAGCCTGGCACAAGAGAAGGTGTTGCGCATTGCCATGACGGCCGGCGACATCCCACGCACGCTGGGCCAGCCCGACCAGGGTTTTGAAGGCAACCGATTCACCGGCATCCCGATGTACGACTCGCTGACGCAGTGGGACCTGTCCAAGGCCGATGCGCCCAGCGTGCTGATCCCGGCGCTGGCGCTGAGCTGGGCGGTGGACGCCAAGGACAAGACCAAGTGGGTGTTCAAGCTGCGCAGCGGCGTGAAGTTCCATGACGGCAGCCCCTTCAATGCCGACGCCGTGGTGTGGAACGTGCGCAAGGTGCTCGACAAGGAGGCCCCGCAGTTCGACGCCAGCCAGGTCGGCGTGACGGCCTCGCGCATGCCCACGCTGAAATCGGCACGCAAGATCGACGAGCACACGGTGGAGCTGATCACCAGCGAGCCCGACTCTTTTCTGCCGATCAACCTGAGCAACCTGTTCATGGCCTCGCCCAGCCACTGGGAGGCCAAGCTCAAGGCCGTGCCCGCCAGCGTGAGCGAGCCGGCGGAGCGCAGCAAGCAGGCCTGGGCCGCGTTTGCCGCCGATGCCTCGGGCACCGGCCCCTTCCACATGACCCGCTTTGTGCCTCGCGAGCGCCTGGAGCTGGCCGCCAACAAGGGTTATTGGGACCCCAAGCGCACGCCCAAGATCGACAAGGTGGTGATGATGCCCATGCCCGAGGCCAATGCCCGCACCGCCGCCCTGCTGTCGGGCCAGGTGGACTGGATCGAGGCCCCGGCACCCGACGCCATGGACCAGATCAAGCAGCGCGGCTTCAAGCTCTACAGCAACGCCCAGCCCCATGTGTGGCCCTGGCAGCTGTCGTTTGCCGAGGGCTCGCCCTGGCTGGACAAGCGCGTGCGCCAGGCCGCCAACCTGTGCGTGGACCGCGAGGGCCTCAAGCAGATGCTGGGCGGCATGATGGCCATCCCCAAGGGCACCGTGGCGCCGGGCCATCCCTGGTGGGGCAACCCCGCGTTTGACATCAAGTACGACGTCAAGGCCGCCCAGGCCCTGATGGGCCAGGCCGGCTTCTCGGCCGCCAAGCCGGTGAAGGTGAAGGTGCAGATCTCGGCCTCGGGTTCGGGTCAGATGCAGCCCCTGCCCATGAACGAGTTCGTGCAGCAGTCGCTCAAGCAATGCTTCTTCGACGTGCAGTTCGACGTGATCGAGTGGAACACCTTGTTCACCAACTGGCGCAAAGGCAGCAAGGACCCCTCGGCCAACGGCAGCAACGCCATCAACGTGAGCTTTGCCGCCATGGACCCTTTCTTTGCCATGGTGCGCTTCGTCAGCACCAAGACCTTCCCGCCGGTGTCCAACAACTGGGGTTATTTCGGCAATGCCGAAATCGACAAACTGGTGGCCGATGCCCGCACCAGCTTTGACGACAAGGCACGCGACGCCGCCCTGGCCAAGCTGCATGCCCGCATCGTCGACGAAGCCCCGTTTGTGTGGATCGCCCACGACGTGGGTCCGCGCGCCCTGTCGGCCAAGGTGAAGAACGTGGTGCAGCCGCGCAGCTGGTTCATCGACATCGCCACCATGACGATGGACTGAGCGCCACCGGGACCGCACCATGTTCACCTACCTGCTGCGTCGCCTGAGCTACGCCCTGCCCATCATGCTGGGCGTGTCCCTGGTGTGCTTCGCCCTGGTGCACCTGGCGCCGGGTGACCCGCTGGTGTCCATCCTGCCGCCCGACGCCTCGGCCGAGCTGGCCGCCCAGATGCGCCAGCTGTATGGCTTCGATCGCAGCTACCCCGAGCAGTTCGGGCTGTGGCTGTGGCGGGCCGCCCAGGGCGACCTGGGCACCTCGATTGCCACCGGCCGGCCGGTGGCTGCCGAGGTGATGAAGGCGGTGGGCAACACCCTGCGCCTGGCCGTGGTGGCCACCGCCATCGGCTTCGTCCTGGGCAGCCTGTTCGGCTTTGTGGCGGGCTTCTTCCGCAACTCCTGGGTCGACAAGCTGGCCTCGCTGCTGTCGGTGCTGGGCGTGAGCGTGCCGCACTACTGGCTGGGCATGGTGATGGTCATCGTCTTCTCGTCGAGCCTGATGTGGCTGCCCGCCACCGGCGCCGGCCCCTCGGGCTCGGAGGGCTGGGCCTGGGACTGGGAGCACCTGCAGTTCCTGGTGTTGCCGGCCGTGACCATGTCGGTGATCCCGATGGGCATCATCTCGCGCACTGTGCGTGCCCTGGTGGCCGAGATCCTGGAGCAGGAGTTCATCGTCGGCCTGCGTGCCCGTGGCCTGACCCAGTTCGGGGTGTTCCGCCACTTGCTGAAAAACGCCGCCCCCACCGCGCTGGCGGTGATGGGCCTGCAGCTGGGCTACCTGCTGGGCGGCTCGATCCTGATCGAGACCGTGTTCTCCTGGCCCGGCACCGGCTTTCTGCTGAATTCGGCCATCTTCCAGCGCGACCTGCCCTTGCTGCAGGGAACCATCCTGGTGCTGGCCCTGTTCTTCGTGCTGCTGAACCTGATCGTGGACCTGTTGCAAACCCTGCTCGACCCGCGCATCGCACGGGCCTGACAGACCCCCCTTGACCCGGAGAAAGCTCCCCATGTCTTCAACCCTGGCCCCCCGCCGGCGCACCTTGCCCGTGACCGCGCAGACCTCGCCGGGCTACTGGCAATCGGTGTTGCAAAGGCTGCTGCGCGACCGCGTGGCCATGACCGCCGGCGCGGTGGTGCTGCTGCTGTTGCTGATGGCCGCTCTGGGCCCCTGGATCACCCCGGCCGACCCCTACGCGGCCTCGATGCTCAAGCGGCTCAAGCCCATCGGCACCCCGGGCTTTCTGCTGGGCACCGACGAGCTGGGGCGCGACCTGATGTCGCGCCTGATCATCGGTGCCCGCCTGTCACTGTTCATGGGCCTGGCCCCGGTGCTGTGCGCCTTTGTGTTCGGCTCGCTGATCGGCCTGGTGGCAGGCTACGCCGGCGGGCCTGTGAACACCGTGATCATGCGCACCATCGATGTGTTCTATGCCTTCCCCTCGGTGCTGCTGGCAATCGCGCTGTCCGGCGCCCTGGGGGCGGGCATCCTGAACTCGCTCGTGGCGCTGACCGTGGTGTTCGTGCCGCAGATCGCCCGCGTGGCCGAGGCCGTGACCACCCAGGTGCGCAACCGCGACTACGTGGATGCGGCCCGGGCCTCGGGGGCCAGCGCCTTCACCATCGTGCGGGTGCACGTGCTGGGCAATGTGCTGGGGCCGATCTTTGTGTACTCGACCAGCCTGATCTCGGTCTCGATGATCCTGGCCAGCGGCCTGAGCTTTCTGGGCCTGGGCGTGAAGCCGCCCGAGCCGGAGTGGGGCCTGATGCTGAACACCCTGCGCACGGCCATCTATTCCCAGCCCGCCGTGGCGGCGCTGCCCGGGGTGATGATCTTCATCACCTCGGTGAGCTTCAACCTGCTGTCGGACGGCCTGCGTTCGGCCATGGACAACAAGGGGGCCGCATGAGCACCTGGCATTCACTCCCCAAGACCGGGCCGGAGGCGCCGCTGAGCGTGGTGGACGTGGGCGGCCCGGCCCAGCCGTTGCTGACCATCCGCGGCCTGGTCAAGCACTTTCCCCTCAAGGGCGGCCTGCTGGGCCGCCGCCGTGGCGAAGTGCGCGCCGTCGACGGCGTGAACTTCGAGGTGCTCAAGGGCGAGACCCTGGGCGTGGTGGGCGAATCGGGCTGCGGCAAGTCGACCACCGCCCGGCTGTTGATGCAGTTGCTGGAACCCACCGCCGGGCAGATCGTGTTCGACGGGCGCACCGTGGGCAGCCGTGACCTGCCGCTCAAAGAGTTCCGCCGCCAGGTGCAGATGGTGTTCCAGGACAGTTATGCCTCGCTCAACCCACGCCTGACCCTGGAGGACTCGATCGCCTTCGGCCCCCGGGTGCACGGGGTGCCGGCCGCCGAGGCCATGAGCCGGGCGCACGACCTGCTGGCCCGCGTGGGCCTGGAGCCGGCCCGCTTTGCCGGGCGCTACCCGCATGAGCTGTCGGGCGGCCAGCGCCAACGCGTCAACATTGCCCGGGCCCTGGCACTGCGCCCACGCCTGCTGATCCTGGACGAGGCGGTGTCGGCCCTGGACAAGTCGGTGGAAAGCCAGGTGCTGAACCTGCTGCTGGACCTGAAGGCCGAGTTCGGCCTGACCTATGTCTTCATCAGCCACGACCTGAACGTGGTGCGCTACATGAGCGACCGGGTGCTGGTGATGTACCTGGGCGAGGTGGTGGAAGTGGGCCCCGCAGGCGCCCTGTTCGACGACCCGGCCCACCCCTACACCCGCGCCCTGCTGTCATCCGTGCCCTCGATGGACCCGGACCACCGCACCGAGGCCCCGGCCCTCAGCGGCGACCCACCCAACCCGATCGACCCGCCGGGCGGCTGCCGCTTTCACCCGCGCTGCCCGATGGCCGCACCGGCCTGCGCCCGCCAGGCCCCCATCCCCAGCAGCGTGAGCCCGCTGCACCAGGTGCGCTGCCTGGTGCATGAGCGTGGCAGCGAACACCCCGATGCCCTGAACCGTTCGCTGCACGACCCGAGCAATCTGTTGCGCCCCCAAGGCGCTCAAGAGGCCCTGGCATGAACAGCCTCCACCCCACCCCCCTGGTGCAGATCGAGGACCTGTGCGTGACCTTCACCGGCGGCAAGCTGCCGGTGCAGGCGGTCAGCGGCGTGACGCTGAATGTGGCCCGAGGCCAGGTGATGGCCTTGATCGGCGAATCGGGCTCGGGCAAGAGCGTGACCCTGCGCACCCTGCTGCGCTTGCACCCCGAGCGCCGCACCCAGATGCGCGGCAAGGTGCTGGTGGACGGGCGCGATGTGCTGGCGCTGAGCCCGCGCGAGCTCAACGACTACCGCGGCAAGACCACCTCGATGATTTTTCAAGAGCCGCTGCTGGCCCTCGACCCGGTGTACCCCCTGGGCCGGCAGATCGTCGAGGCCATCCGCCGCCACGAACCCGTGAGCCGCGCCGAGGCCGAGCGGCGCGCCCTGGCCCTGTTCGAGCAGGTGCGCATCCCCAGTCCTGCCCGCCGGCTGCAGGCCTACCCACACGAGATGTCGGGCGGCATGCGCCAACGCGCCATGATCGCCCTGGCCCTGGCCTGCAAACCCCAGGTGCTGCTGGCCGACGAGCCCACCACCGCGCTGGATGCCACGGTGCAGATCCAGATCCTGCTGCTGCTGCGCGAGTTGCAGCGCGAGCTGGGCCTTTCGGTGATCTTTGTCACCCACGACATCGGGGCGGCCGTCGAAGTGGCCGACCGCGTGGCCGTGATGTACGGCGGGCGCATTGTCGAAGAGGGTTCGGTGCGCGAGCTGATCCGGGCCCCGCGCCACCCCTACACCCAGGCCTTGCTGGGCAGCCGCTCGCACGGCGCCATGGTGCCCGGCCAGCGCCTGCAGACCATCAGCGGCTCGCCCCCCGATCTGGCCCGGCTGCCCCCGGGCTGCTCGTTTGCCGAGCGTTGCCCGCGCGCCAGCGAGCTGTGCCGCGGCAGCCAGCCCCCGGTGGAGTCCGTCCATGCCGATCACACGGTACGCTGCTTCCATGGGCAGCTGCCTGAACGGGCCGCCGCCCCCCAGCCCGCCCCCCACGTTGGAGACACCCATGCCTCTGCATGACCCTGCGCACGCTTTTGTTCCCTACCCCGACGCCCCGGTGCCGAACGCGGGCACCGGCCCCCTGTCGGGCCTGCGCTTCGGGGTGAAAGACCTGTTCGACGTGGCCGGCTACCCCACGGGCGGCGGCAATCCGCTGGTGCTGGCCCTGTCGGGGCTGAAGACCCGCACGGCCCCCACGGTGCAGCGCCTGCTGGACGCCGGGGCGGCCTTTGCCGGCAAGACCGTCACCGACGAACTGGCCTTCTCCATGAATGGCAACAATGCGCACTTCGGCGCCCCCCTCAACGGGGCGGCGCCGGAGCGCATCACGGGCGGTTCGTCCTCGGGCTCGGCCTCGGCCGTGTCGTCCCGACTGGTCGACTTTGCCCTGGGCACGGACACCGGGGGCTCGGTGCGTGCCCCGGCCAGCCACTGCGGGCTGTACGGCCTGCGCCCCAGCCACGGCCGCATCTCGCTGGCCGGCGCCCTGGACCTGGCGCCCAGCTTCGACACCTGCGGCTTCTTTGCCCGCGACCCGCTGACCTTCTCGCGCGTGGCCGAGGTGCTGCTGGGCGAAGACAGCACGGCCCTGCCTGCCCGCCCCCGACTGCTGAAACCGGAGGACCTGTGGGCCTTTGCCCAGGCGGCCGCCGTGGCCGCCGTGCAACCAGTGCTGGCCCGGGCCGAAGCCCTGTGGGGGCCGGCCGCAGCCTGCCCGGTGATGCTGGACTCGTTCGACGCCATGTACTGGAACTTTCGCTACCTCCAGGGCCGCGAGGCCTGGATGACCGATGGCCCGCTGATCGAACGCTACGCCCCGCCGCTGGGCCCGGGCGTGGCCGAGCGCTTTGCCTGGTCGCGCCAGGTGACGGATGCCCAGGTGACCGAGGCCGAAGCCTTTCGCCGCCGTTTCCAGGCCCACATGCGGGCTTTGCTGGGGCCCGACGGCGTGCTGCTGCTGCCCACCATGCCCGATGTGGCCCCCCTGCGCAGCGAACCAGAGTCGGCCCTGGAGGACTACCGAAACCGCGCCATCCACATGCTGTGCGTGGCCGGGCTGGGCGGCCTGCCCCAGGTCTCGCTGCCGCTGGCCCGCCAAACCCAGGCCGACGCCCCGCTGGGCGTGTCGCTGATCGGGCCGGTGGGCTCGGACGCTTCGCTGATCCGGCTGGGGGTGGCGCTGGCGGGGTGAGCCGTGAGGCTCACGGCTCCTGCAGCGTTTCTTGCAGCCAGACCTTGATCAGGGATTGATAGGGCACATCCCGGGCCTTCGCCGCCACCTTGAGCGAGTCCAGCAAATGTGGGGGCTGGCGCAAGGAGATGGTCCAGGGCTTGTTAACACTGATTTCACCGGCGAAATCAGTGTTAGCAGGCCCTAAGTCGTGGGCTTCAGATTCGGCAGAACGGCCCGGCTGGCCAGTGACCAATCCAGGTGCGGGCTGGAGTCATGCGACGCCCAGTATTCGCACTCCTGCACCTCGGTCTCGAAATGAGGAATGGCCTCAAGGCGCTTGCTCATAGACGGCTCGCTCCTTTCGATGCATGTCTCTTGCTGAAATGCCCCGGATCAGACGGCTTTTTCTGTGAAATTTGTCACACATCGCCCGTATCATCGCGCGCTTGTTGCCCGACTGCGCCATGAACCGACACCCCGCCCAGCCCTTCCTGAACAACGCCCCGCCCCCCGCCCTGAGCCGCCGCGCCACCCTGTCGCTGCTGCTGGCCGCGGCCTGGGGCCCGGCCCGGGCCGCCGAGACCCTGACCGGGGCGGGCTCGTCCGCCGCGGCCCCGCTGTACCGCGCCTGGGCGGCGGCTTACGGCAAAACGCAGGATGTGCTGCTGCAGTACGAGGCCAGTGGCTCGTCGGCCGGGCTGAAGAAGATCCGCGCCCAGGAGGTGGCCTTTGGCGCCTCGGATGTGGCGCCACCGGAAGCCGAACTGAACCGGGATCAACTGGTGCTGGTGCCCACCTTCGTGACCGGGGCGGTGCCGGTGGTGAACCTGCCTCGCGTTCCCCGGGGCCGGCTGCGCCTGACCGGCGAGGTGCTGGCACAGATCTACCTGGGCAGCATCACCCGCTGGTCGGCGCCCGAGATTGCCGCCCTGAACCCCGACCTGAACCTGCCCGACCTGGTGATTCGCCCAGTGGGCCGCAGCGACGGCTCGGGCACCACCTGGTATGTGGCCGACTACCTGGCCCGCCTGAGCCCGACCTGGAAAGAACGCCTGGGGGTCAAGACCAGCCTGCCCTGGGGTGAACACGTGACGGGTGCCAAAGGCAGCGACGGCGTGGTGCGCGCGGTGCAGGACACCGCTGGCGCCCTCGGCTATGTCGACTTCAACTACGTGGGCGCCAATGGCCTGAGCCCGGTGCTGTTGCGCAATGCCGCCGGTGAGTTTGCGACGGCCGGGGTGGCCGGTTTCAAGGCTGCCCTGCGCACCAGCGACTGGGCCGCCAAGGGCAACTTCCACGCCAGCCTGGCCAACCTGCCGGGGCCTGGGGTGTGGCCGATCACCATGGGCACCTTCGTGCTGTTGCCACGGGTGAGCGGCCAGCCGGCCGACACCGCGCGGGCGCTGCGCTTTCTGATGTGGGCGCTGCTCAAGGGCGACTCGGTGGTCGAAGGCCTGAGCTTTGTGCGCCTGCCAGACGCCCTGCAGGCCAGCGCCTTCAAGGCCCTGAGCAGCGTGGTCGACAAGCAGGGCCGCAAGCTGGGCGCGGAGGCCTTCTCGGCCATTGCCCAGGCCGGCTGAACCTGGGCGACAGCGCCCCGCGCCGTCGGGCTCCAAAATCGCGGCCTTTGTGCTGCGCCGCAGCGCAACAACGGTTTTTCAAGGAGCCCTCATGAGCAAACCCTTTGACATCGTGGTGCACGGCGCCACGGGTTTCACCGGCCGTCTGGTGGTCGAGTACCTGTTGCGCCAATACCCCGCCGGCAGCGGCCTGCGCTGGGCCATGGGCGGACGCAGCGCCGCCAAGCTGGCCGCGGTGCGCGACGAGCTGGGCGCCCCCGCCGACACCCCGCTGGTGGTGACCGACAGTGCCGACCCCGCCAGCCTGCAGGCCCTGATGGCACAGACCCGCCTGGTGCTGACCACGGTCGGCCCTTACCAGCTGTACGGCAACGAGCTGGTCGCCGCCTGCGCCCAGGCCGGGGTGGACTATGTGGACCTGTGTGGCGAGCCCGCCTGGATGCGCCACATGATCGACGCCCACGAGGCCCAGGCCCGCGCCAGCGGTGCCCGCATCGTGTTCTCCTGCGGCTTCGACTCCATCCCCTTCGACCTGGGCGTGCTGTTGCTGCAGAGCGAGATGAAGGCCCGCTTCGGCCAGGCCGCCCAGCGCGTGCGTGGCCGGGTGCGCAAGATGAAAGGCACCTTCTCGGGCGGCACCGCCGCCAGCCTGAAAGCCACCATGGCCGCCGCCGCCAGCGACCCCGGCGTGTTGGCCCTGTTGCGCAACCCCTTCTCGCTGACACCGGGCTTTGAGGGCCCGCGCCAGCCCTCGGGCAACAAGCCCGAGCTCGACGAGGCCCTGGGCCTGTGGGTGGCCCCCTTTGTGATGGCGGCCATCAACACCCGCAATGTGCACCGCTCCAACTTCCTGCTGCAGCATGCCTACGGCCAAGACTTCGTCTACGACGAGATGCTGGTCACCGGGGCTGGCGAAAAAGGCCAGGCCATCGCCCAGGCCGTGGCCAGCGACAAGTCGATGGGCTCGGACGAAGGCCCGAAGCCAGGTGAAGGCCCTTCACGCGAAGAGCGCGAGGCTGGCTACTACGACGTGCTTTTCCTGGGCCAGGACAGCGCCGGCCACAGCTTGAAAGTGGGCGTGAAGGGCGACCGCGACCCGGGCTATGGCTCGACCTCCAAGATGATCAGCGAGGCCGCCGCCTGCCTGCTGCTGGACAGCGCCGCCACCCCGGGCGGCATCTGGACCCCGGCCTCGGCCATGGGCGACAAGCTGATCGCGCGCTTGCAGGCCCATGCGGGCCTGAGCTTCTCGGTAGAAGACTGAGCCTCAGTCCCCGCGCGCGAGCAGGGCAGCCACCTGCTCGCGCAGGCCCTCGGGGCTGAGGCCGGCCGCCGCCACCGGCGCGCCCACCTCCAGCCCGACCCGGTTGAACAGGCCGCGCCGGAAGGGGCGCACCATGGCGCCACCCTGCTCGATGCGGCTGAAGTACGAGCCCCACAGATTCGTCAGGGCCATGGGCAACACCGGCACGCTCAGGCCGTCGGCCTGGGCGCGTTGCAGAATCTTCACGATGCCGCCCTTGAAGGCCTGCAACTGCCCGTCTCGGGTGATGCCGCCCTCGGGGAAGATGGCCAGCAGATCGCCCTCGCGCAGCACCTGGGCGGCGCGATCGAAAGCGGCCTCGTAGGCGGCGGGGTCCTCCTTCTGTGGCGCGATCGGGATGGCTTTGGCCAGGCGGAACAGCGTGCCCAACAGCGGCGCACTGAAGATGCGGTGGTCCATCAGGAAGTAGATCGGGCGCGGGCTGGCCGCCATCAGCAGCACGGCATCAACAAAGCTCACGTGGTTGCAGGCCAGCACCGCGGCCCCCGCCACCGGCAGGTGCTCATCGCCGCGCACCTTGAACCGGTACACAAAGCGCGACATGACCCAGGCCACGAAGCGCAGCAGGTATTCGGGCACCAGCAGAAAGATGTAGCCGGCCACCACCGCATTGGCCAGGCCCACGAACAGAAACACCTGCGGGATGCTGAAGCCCGCCCCCAGCAAGGCGCCGGCGATCACCGAGCTGCCGATCATGAACAGGGCGTTGAGGATGTTGTTGGCCGCAATGATGCGAGCCCGGTGGGTGGGCTGGCTGCGCATCTGGATCAGGGCGTACATGGGCACGCTGTACAGGCCCGCAAACAGGCTCAGCAGCAGCAGGTCGGCCATCACATGCCAGTGCGCGGGCTGGGCCACGAAGGCCGCCAGGCCCATCTGCTCGGCCGGTGGCAGACCGCGCGAGGCGAAGTACAGGTCGATGGCGAACACGCTCATGCCGATGGCGCCCAAGGGCACCAGGCCGATCTCGACGTGGCGCCGCGACAGCACCTCGCACAGCAGCGAACCGATGCCGATGCCCACCGAAAACACCACCAGCAGCAGTGAGGCCACCTTTTCATCGCCGTGCAGCACTTCTTTGGCAAAGCTGGGGAACTGGCTCAGGAACACGGCGCCGAAAAACCACATCCAGCTGATGCCCAGCAGCGAGCGGAACACCACCACGTTCTCGCGCGCCAGGCGCAGATTGCGCCAGGTCTCGCTGACCGGGTTCCAGTTGATCTTCAGCCCCGGATCGGTGGCCGGTGTGGCCGGGATCGCCTGCGCCACGCCGCGCCCCAGCAGGGCCAGCAGCACGCAGGCCACGGCCACCTCGGCATGCCCCACGGCCGGCACGGCCACCAGCAGCCCGCCCGCCACCTGGCCCAGCAGAATGGCCACGAAAGTGCCCATCTCGACCATGCCGTTGCCTCCGGTGAGCTCGCGCTCACTCAGCACCTGGGGCATGTAGGCGAACTTGACCGGGCCGAACAAGGTGCTGTGCAGCCCCATCAGAAAGGTGCACAGCAGCAGCACCGGCACCAGGCCGCTGACAAAGCCCCAGGCGGCGATCAGCATGATCGCGATCTCGAGCGACTTGACCAGGCGGATCAGCCGCGTCTTGTCCCACTTGTCGGCCAACTGGCCCGAGGTGGCCGAGAACAGCACATACGGCAGGATGAACAAGGCCCCGATCACCAGCCCGGCCAGCGAGGCCGGCAACCAGCTGACCTGCAGCTGGTAGGTGACCATCACCGTGAAAGCGAACTTGAACAGGTTGTCGTTGGCAGCGCCACAGAACTGAGTCCAGAAAAAGGGGGCGAACCGACGCTGGCGCAGCAGGGCAAACTGATTGGGGTGCTCAGAGTGAGCGTCCTGGACGGAAGTGTTCATGGTGTGACAGAAATCAACGGTGGGCCGAGTTTAGAGGCAGGCAGGCCCGATGACCTGAGCCCGGAGTGTCCGCAAGCGGTGCGTGCGATCACCCGTTTTTGGCACTTGAATGCCAAAAATCCACTTTTGGTACCATTTTTCAATACCCATTACCTTCCAGGCTTCCATGAGCAGCACCGCCGACCTGATCCGCATCCTGAAGCAGGAACTCAAATCCGCGCAGATGACCTATGCCGACCTGGCCCGGGCCCTGGGCATGGCCGAATCGAGCGTGAAGCGCATGCTGGCCAAGGGCGACCTGTCCTTGTCGCGCATCGATGCCATCTGCCGCGCGCTGCGACTCGACTTTGCCGAACTGGCGCGCCGGGTGGCCGATGCCCAGCCCCTGCTGGCCCAGATGACCGAAGCGCAGGAGCGAGCCGTGGTGGCCGACAAAAAACTGCTGCTGTGCGCCATCTGCGTGCTGAGCCAATGGACGCTGGAACAAATCACCCAGACCTACCGGCTCAGCGAGGCCGAGGCGGTGAAAGCCCTGCTGCAGTTGGACCGCGTGGGCATCATCGAGCTGCGCCCGCTGAACCGTTACCGCCTGAAGCTGGCCAAGACCTTCCGCTGGCGCCCGCATGGGCCGGTGATGAATTACTTCCGCGAGCATGCCCTGCTGGACTATTTTTCGGGGGCATTCTCGGGGCCGGACGAGGGGCTGCTGCTGGTGCACGGCAGCATCAGTCGCAGCCTGGCCCCGATGTTCATGGAACGGCTGCAGCGCGTGGCGCAGGATTTTGCCCAACAGCACCTGGCCGACCAGAAGCTGCCTGAAAGCCAGCGCGAGGGTTACACCTTGCTGCTGGCCCAGCGCAGCTGGGAGTTCGAGGCCTTCAGCGCGCTGCGACGCCTCCAGCCACTCAAGCCACCTGCACCTTGACGGCGTGATCGAGCCAGCTGTTGTTGGCAAAGCCGCCCGCGTTGTCGGTGCGCAGGCGTGGCTGCTCGCGGCCCTCGTCATCGGTGACGCGGCAGACCAGCACGTGGCTGCCGCTGCGCAGTTCGGTCTCGAAGACGAACTGGCGCCAGGCAAAGCGGCCCAGGTCGGGGCCGGAAAACTGGGCCACGCCCCAGTGCTGGCCGCCATCGACCGACACCTCGACCTGGCGCACGGCTCGGGTGCCGCCAAAGGCCACGCCCAGCACGCGCACCAGCCCGGGCTTGAGGGCTCGGCCCCCCGGGGCGGGGCTGTTGATCCAGGACTTGAGGTCCATCTCCCACAGCGGCGCGTCGCCCGGCCCAGGCTCGGCACCGGCGGGGGTAAGGCGGTAATCGCGCGCCATCATGCGGGCCGTGCTCTCCTGCTCGGTGAAGGCCAGGCGGCGGATGTACTTGATCTGGTTCTCGGCGTAGTAGCCGGGCACGATGAGGCGCAGCGGGCCGCCGTGGGCCAGGGGCAGCGGCTCGCCATTCATCTCCCAGGCCAACAGGGCCTCGTCGAGCGCGCGCAGGGGCACCGAACGCTCGGCCACCAGGTTCAAGGGGTCAATGCCCTCGGGCAGCACCTCGGCCCCGGTGCCCGTGATGTAGCGGGCCTCGGGCAGCAGCCCGCCCAGGGCACTGACCACCCGGCGCAGCGGCACACCACTCCAGACCACACAGCCCGCGGCACCCACGCCCCAGGGCAAGCCGTCGACCTTGCCCGGAAAAAACGCCCGGCCATTGCCCGCCGATTGCAGCACCGTGGCGACCGTCTCCAGGCCCAGATCACGCAGCTCGCCGAGGGTGATGTCGCGCGCGTGCTTCAGGCCGGCGGTCTGCAGCACCCAGGCATCGCGATCACTGAGGATGCGTGATTCGGGGGGCGCCAGATGACTGCGCACAAACAGCTGACTGGCCGGCGTGATGACGCTGCTGCCCATGGCGCTGCGCCGGGTTTCCAGCGCGAGGTGGCTGTGCTCCTCCAGCGCGGCGGCGTCTTTCCAGGCCGCATAACCGGGCAACACGCGAGGCTCGGCCCACGCCGGAGACTGCCAGCCCCCCAGCAAGCACAGGCCCGCGGCACCGCCCAGCCAGCGGCGGCGTGATGATGAAGAAGGGAAGGCAGTCTGGAGGGATTCGGACATGGCACACCGACAAGGAACGGGCTGGTGAACAGGCTGACAACTGGGCTGACAAATGGTCTGGTCAATGGTCTGGTCAATGGTCTGGTCAATGGGCGGGCAAACGGCCCCGCCTGCAGGCGGCCCCCACACCAGACCCCAAAAGGTCTGGCCACGATTGTGGACCAAAGCCAGGGCCTGTCCGGGCTGGGCCGTGGGTAGACTTACCCCTATGGCGAACACCCCCTCATCCTCCACCGCAGCGCAGCGCGAAGCCATGCCTGCCATGCCGCTGGAGCGCACCCTGACCTACCGGCTGCACCTGCTGCACAAACTGACCGACCTGGAGAGCCAGCGCGCCTACCTGGCCGAGGCCGGCCTGCCCTTGAGTGACGGGCGCTGCCTGGCCTCGATCGGGGCCTTCGAGCCGCTGTCGGTGAACGATCTGGCGCACCGGGCCAACCTGAACAAGGGTCAGGCCAGCCGGGCCGCGCAGTCGCTGGTTGATCAAGGGCTGGTGCTCAAGCAGGCCAGCCCCACCGACGGCCGGGGTGTGGTGCTGAGTCTGACCGAGGCCGGCCGTCTGCAATGGCGCCGCACGATGGAAGTGATCGAACGCCGCAACCAGGCCATCTTCGGCGCCCTGTCCGAGTCGGACCAGGCCCGGCTGGGCGAACTGTTCGACCTGCTGATTGCCCATGCACGCAGCCAGAGCCTGTCGGAGACCCCGGACGACATCCCGGAAGGTCCCCCGGACGAGAGGGTGCCGACGGCGGCCGGTCAATCCTCGGTGGTGAACACCGTCAGCACACCGGTGTAGCCATAAAGGTGGTGGCGGGCGATCTCACCGCCCGCAAAAAACCCCACCAGGGGCACGTCGCCCAAGGCATGGCGCACGATCTGCAGCTCGGCACTGGGGCCGCCGAAATGCGGGCCGCCCCGCCCCGAGCAACTCACATACACCGCTCCGGCCATGCGGCGCCCGGCCACCGGCCCGGATTCGGGCAAGCCCGACGACAGGGCCGAGGCCTGGTCGGCCGAGAGCATCTCGGGCTCCAGCTCTTCTCGGATCTCGGCGCAGATGCGCATCAGGTCGGCACGGGCCGCCTGCACGTCGCGGCGGCAGAACGCCAGGCGCATGCCCACCTGCAGCGGGTGCGCCACGGCCACCCCCTGGCGTGCCGGGTCGAGCCCGATGATGTGACGCACCAACACGTCGGTGCCGAAGCGGCCATGCCGGTCCAGGCTGTCGTCGCCGGCCGCACTCAGCCCCACCAGAGTGGAGCGCAAGACCTCCAGGGCCTGCTGCAGGGCGGGGCTGCGTTGCGGGCCATCCAGGTCGAGCGTGACGCGCAGATCGCGCAGCAGCACAGCCAGCGCCGGCTCGCCATCCAGGGCCAGCACCACATGGCCATCGGCGGCCGTGACCTCGTGCACCGGCGCCACCGGCAGGCAGCCCTGGGTCACGCGCGAGATCAGCGACACCTCTTCGGTGAAGGCCACCCCGCTGAGCCCGCCGCGAAACACGCCCCGTGCCGCGCCATGGCCACGGATGTTGCCGTCACCGCCGATGGCAAATTGCACGTTGCCGTGGCGACTGGCCGACAGGCCGCCGAACAGGTAGCCGGTGTCGGTGCGGCCGGCCATCTCGGCAATCAGCTCGGCCACATCGGGCGTGCCAGCGTCGGCATGCACCAGCGCGGTATGCGCCTGAAAGCCCAGGCCCAGCGGGGCCACCCCTGAAAACACCCGGTACTGGTGAGCCGGGATGTCGCACAGCATCAGGGACAGGGCGGGTTCGTCAAAGTATTCAGCGTTGTTGGCGGCCACCCCGATGCCCACGGTGCCGGCCCAGTCGTTGATTTCAGGCAGCTCGGCCGACAGGAAATCCAGCAGGTCCTGGGCCTCGGCGGCGTAATGGTCGGTGATGTAGAGCAGGCCCAGCGTGGGGTTGTGCGCATAACCGGGCAAGGCCATCTGGGCCCGCAACTGGGCCAGTACCAGGCCGGCTGCCATGCGCCACTGGGGATGGGTGGCGTGGCCATGAGGAAAAAGTGACATGAGGACTCCGCTTCTGCGTGCCCCCATTCTGCCGCGTCAAAACCCCGTCAAGTGCAATCTGGCCCGGTTGAACCGGGCCAGCCCGGCCTCAGGCGGCGCGGCGTGGCGCCGCCTTCTTGGCCGCAGGGGCTTTTTTGGCCGCAGGGGCTTTGCGGGCAGCCGGTGCCTTTTTGGCCGCCGCCTTGGGCGAAGCGGGCGCCTTGGCTTCGGGGGTGGCCCTGGCCTTGGCCGCCTTGGCGGCCTTGACTCCGGCACTCACGGCTTCGGCCGTGGTCTTGAGGGCCTCACGGGCCAGGCCGGTGGCCAGGTTCCGAGTGCTGTCCAGGGCCTGGGCCACGGCCGTGTCCTTGATGGCATCGGTGGCGATCTGCTGGAACTGCTGGGTGAGGGCACCCCACCACTGCAGCGGGTCGACCACGCCTGGGGCGGCGCTGCCATCTGCCTGGGCTTGAGCCGGCGCGGAAGCAGGCTCGGGTTCAGGCGCAGGCGGCGGTGCCGGCGTCGGGGCCGGTGCGGGGGCCGCGGCCGAGGTGGCGGCGGTAGCGGCAGCGGCGAGGTTGGCCGACGCCTTCTGCATCTCCGACACCATGTCGGCCGTCTTGACCTGGAAGGCCTTGGCCACATCGCCCATGCTGAAGTTCATGCCCTTCAGGGTGGCCAGGGTCATTTTCTGGACTTCCAGGGCCTGGATGGTGGCGGCCAGGGCACGGGCGTTCTGATCCAGCCAGAACTGAACGGCCTTGAGTTCGCCGATGCGCTTTTCGATCTCTTCGACACTCAGGGTGGGGGCCACCCAGCTCGAAAGACTGGGCATGTTGGGCAGGCCTTGCTGCGCCCCTTTGACGGCCGAGCTGGCCAGGTTCTGCAGGAAGTCGAAACCCGGCACAAGTTTGCCGAAGCCGAAGGGGGTGGTGTCCGTCATGTCTGCTCCATCTTCTGAAAATGAGATCGATGGCCGCAGCTTACCGGATGACCCGCCGCTGGAACAGGCGGACTTGCACTTGATCGGTGCGCTGCACACAAGGCTTGCCTTTGGTTGCAGCAAAGACACCGGGTATCAGCCGGCGCCCACCGCCTCAATGCTTGTGGTGCTGGTGGCCGCTCATGTCACCCATGGGTGGAACCGCCGACACGGGCACGCTGATGTCGAGCTGGCTTTCGGCGCCCTTGGCGTCGCGCAGCTTCAAGGTCAGGGGCACCTGGCTGTCCTTGGCCAGCGGGGCCTTGAGGTCCAGCAGCATGACGTGGTAGCCGCCGGGCTTGAGTTCGACCGCCTGGCCTGCCGGCAAGGCCAGCGACGGCAGGGCGCGCATCTTCATCACGTCGCCCTCCATCTTCATCTCGTGCACCTCTGCCACACCGGCCGCCGGCGAACTGACGCCCACCAGGGTGGCCCCGGCAGGGGCGGTGAGGGTCATGAAGGCACCGGTGGCCTTCTGGCCCGGCACGCTGGCGCGGGCCCAGGCGCCCTGCACCTGCACCACCTGGGCGCTGGCAGGCAAGGTGGTCAGCGCGAGGCTGGCGGCGGCGATCAAGGTCATGAATGCTTTTTGCATGGGGTTCTTTCTGGCGATGAAATCAATGAACGTGGGCGGCCGGGGCCACCGGGGCTGCGGGAGCGACTGGGGCTGTCGAGGTCAGGGCCGGGGCTGGCGGCAGCACCTCCAGCAGGGCCGCCGGGGCTTTCAGGCCCCGTGTGGCGCTGCCCGCCGCAGGCACCTCGGCCCAATCGGCCTGGCCACCGTCGCATCCCTGCAGCACCTTGAACCACAGCGGCCCGGCCGGGCCGGCCGGCGTGCCACGCAATACAAACTCATCATAGTAGGCACCGGGCAAGGCGTTGTCGGGCCCCTGAGCCTGCCAGCGCACCTCGACCACGTCGTCCTTGACCACGCGGCCGTGGGCTTCATACGGCTGGGCCAGCGCCGCTCGCTGCACGCGCAGGGTCCAGCCGGCCTTGGGCACTGGCTGGGCCCCGCGAAAGCCCTCGGGCACGCGCACGGTGATGGCCGTGGTGGATTGCCCTTCACCACAGGCATGGCCCACCTTGAAAACGGCCTTGTAGGCACTGCCGGCGACGGCCTGGGGCTGCTCCAGCGTGACATGGGCTTGCGCGCCAGCGCTCAGCCCGACGGTCAGGCCCAGCGCGGCCAGGAGGAAAGTAGCTTTGAACATGCGATGCGCTTTCAGAAATCAGCCCGCAGATTGGCCTGGTAGCTGCGCTGCGGGTAAGGGTGGAAGTTCCAGTACTGGTAGTTGTTCAGGTTGTCGATGCCGAACGACGCCGTCAGGGTCTTGTCGATGCGCCACAGCACCCGCAGGTCGGTGGTGAAGTAACGGCTCACGCCCATGTAGGTGAAGCCATTGGTGTCGGCGTTGTTGAGCGTGCGGTTCTGGGTGCCGCTGTAACGGGCGCCCAGGCTGGCGCTCCACTGCGGGTTGAAATGCCAGGTGGCCTGGGCCGTGGCACGCCAGCGCGGGATGTTGGGCTGCTGGCGACCCAGGGTATCGCCCGGGGTGCTGACGTAACCGGCGTTCTCTTTGATGATGGAGTGCGCATAGGTCACGCTGCCCAGCACGTCCAGCTGGCGCCAACCGACACCCTGGCCATTGAAGGCCGCCTCCAGGCCCTGGGTGTCGATGCGCCCCACGTTCTGCACGCGGCTGATGTTCTTGTTGGCCGTGGCGTCGTACACGGTCTGCGAGTACAGCGCGTCGCGGGTGGTCTCGGCAAACCAGGTCAGGCGCGCCAGGGCATTGCCCAGGTCTTTTTCGGCACTGAGCTCGGCGGTCCAGGAGCGCTCGGGCTTCAGGTTCGGATCGTTGATGTACTGCGAGTTGGTGGTCGAGGTGGCGCCATACAGCTCGGCCACGGTCGGAAAGCGCACGGCACGGCCCAATGAGGCTTTGAGCACGGTGTCGGGCAGCCACTGCCACGACAGCGCGGCCTTGGGTGAGGCGGCCTGCACCGAGCGCTCGGCATAGGCCAGCGCACTGCTGGCCGAGAAGGCGGTCTGGCCCTGGGTGGCCGTCCAGTCTTCCAGGCGCAAACCGAGCACGGCCTTCCAGCGTGGGGCGAAGGCCCACACATCCTGGGCCCACAGGCTGCGCAGCTGGGTGCGGCCCTTCACGCTCGAAGCCAGGCTGCCCGAGGCATCGCTGAGCCAGTTGTTGCTGAGGCTGCTGGTGACATAGCTGAGCTTGTAGCTGTCTTGCTGCACGCCAAAGTCGACGATGTGGGCGCCCTGCAGGCCTGTCGGGCGCCAGGTGCCCCGCGCGGCCAGGGTGTTCCAGCCGGTACCGCCGCCGTCGGCCAGGGTGCCGGCGCCGCCGCTGGCGGCCGCCGGGGCCGGGTTGCTGGCGGCGTTCTGGCGCAACTGATCGCGGCTGTAGTCGTACAGACTGGCGGACACCTCCCAGTCCCACTCGCCTTGGGTGTGGCTCTTGACGGACAGGCCATGCATGAAATGCGTGCTGGTCTGGCGGGTCAGCGCAAAGTCAGCCCCGGTGAGGGCCTGCGACCCCGTGTAGTTGAGTCCGCCGGTGCTGAAGGCCCCGCTGTACACCGTCTGCCCGGCCGCGTTGCGCAGGTAGGACACGGGGCTGCCCACCGAGTTGTTCTGCCACACACCCAGGGTGTAGCTGGCGCGCACGGTGGGGCTGAAGTCATAGGCGAGCTTGGCTTTCACGTGGTCCTGCACCGTGTGGTACTGCGTGCCGGTGCCCAGCACGATCCACTTCTGCCCCGCATTGTTGGCGTTGGCCACGGCGCCGGTCACGGCGGTGCCCGAGCCGGTGCTGCTGCCGGCACTGAGCAGGCGGGTGGCAAAGGTCAGGGGCTGGCCGTCGCTGTCGGTGTGGTTGAAGTTGAGCCACCACGACAGGTCACCGCTCTTGTTGCCCAAGGAGGCGCTGGTCTGCCAGGCCTTGTAGGTGTCCTGGGTGTTGTACAGATCGAAGGGCTGGGTGGTAAAGCCCGCCGAGACATGGGCCTCGAATCGCGTGGGCATGCGGGTCACGTAGTCGACCACGGCCCCCGCCGAGTTGCCCGCGTAGGCCGCAGAGAAGGGCCCGTACATCACGTCCACCCGCTCGATCTCTTCAGGGGTCACCAGGCCCCAGCGCGGCGGAAAGCTCAGGCCGCCGACCCCATTGCCCAGCAGGTTGGACAGCAGGATGCCGTCGGCATACACCATGGAGCGTGCGCTGTTGCCGGTGCCCGAGGCCCGGGTGGACAGGATGGCGTGGTTGTAGTCGCCGATGTAGCGTTTGCGCACCAGCAGGCTGGGGAAGTACTTGAGCGCGTCTTCGCTGTCGGTGGCATTGATGGTGGTCTCGATCTGCTCACGGGTGGCCCCCTCCAGGGTGGTGGGGATCTGCGTGGGCAGAGAGCTGGGCTGGCCACTGTTGATGGTGACCACCCCCAGCGACTTGCTGGGGGCGTTGCTGTTGTCGTCCGCCTGGGCCAGGGGCGCCAGGGACAGGGCCATCAAGCTGGTCAGAACGGGGGCGGCAACGGAAGAGGAAACACGGGGGAAGGCGACGGCCAGGGCCGACGCCATGCGGCTTTTGCGCATGGGCACTCCAGAAAAAACAGGTCAAGACCCGCCGGACGCACTCACCAGGTGAGCGCAGACGAAGGCTGGGCAGAGGGACTGATTTCAGGAGTGGGCAGGCGGCCCGCGCGGCGGCAGGGGCGCCGCGGTGAGGGCCGCGATGCGAGCGGCCGGAATGCTCTGCAGCACATGGCCCAGCGGCAGTACCGGGGGCAGCACCAGGGTGTGCACCGGAGGCGGAGCCCCCAGCACAGCGCACAGCGGGCAGTCGAGCGTGTGGCCGGTCTGGCTGGCCTGGCCGCCGTCGGCAGACTTGACCAGCACCTTCATGGCGCCGGTGGAGGAGCACACCAACTCCATGTCGAGCGGCGCCACCAGGGGCGACGCCACGGCCACGCCCAGCGACAGCACAAACCAGGCCGCCAGCAGGCGGGCAAGGTATCGGGCGTGTCGCAGCATGTGCATGGCCGGTGATTATGCGGTAAAGCTCGGGCCGTGTTGAGGCACTCAGGCCAGTGCCGAGTCCAGCTTGCGCCGCGCCGGTCGGGCACGGGTGCGGGGCGCCACCAGACCGCCCATGGCCCGGCACACGCTCTCGGGCGCCGAATCCACGATGTGGGCAATGTCGCGCAGGTAGGGCAGATCACAGTCGCGCACACGCTGGGTGATCACCCCGGTGGCGTGCGCCAGCGTGGTCAGAAAATGGTCCACCCGGCTGGCCACCGTACCGCTGCGCAACCGCACGGCCTCGGCGGTGCGGGCCTGTTGCTGCAAAAAGGCGTCGGCCAGCACGCGGTGCCGGGCCGCGTCATCCGCGAGGGCCAGCGGCACGGCCTCGCTGTCGACCACGGCGGTGGCCGAAAACGAATACCGCTCGCTGCACAAGGCCTCGACCCCCAGCAGATCCCCCGGCAAGGCCAACTGGACAAAGGCCACGCCCTCGTCGCTGACGCGCTCCAGGCGGAACACCCCACGGGTGACGCGCCACACCGGGCCAATCGCCCCGGCTTCCAACAATGAATCGCCCATGCGCAAGGACTTGGCCTCGCCGGGCAGCTGAATTTCTTGACAGGTCATCAAGACCCCCTTGATAAGACGAACACCAGGGACAGGCAAAAAGTGTTCCCGGGCATGCATGACTGAGCCCGAAGCCGACGCCAAGGGCCGGCCCGGTCCGGAGCGGAATCAGTTCCGTCCGGGTGGGCCGCGTGCCGGCAGGGGCGCGCTGGCGGCCTGGGTCACAGGCCCGCCCCACCCGCCCACGGCCAAAGCGCCGCTTGTCGGCCCGCTGGGCATGACCCAGGTGAGCCGCCCTGGCGCCGGGGCCAAGCCGGGCAGACAGGCGGGGCAGTCCAGCGTATGGGCCAGGGCACTCCAGACGCCATCGGACTCGTCCGCCGGATTGGTGCCGGCCACGAGGCGGCGTGCACCGCTCGACGTGCAGACCTCCTGCCAATCCACCGGATGGATCAGCGGCGACGCCACCGACGCGCCGACGAACAGCACAAACCAAGCCAGCATGGACCGGGCGAAGAGCTGACGTGGGCGGATGAACGGCATGGCTTGAATTATGTCGCACTGCAGCAAGTCAAGCGCGGGACGCCCGACTGCCCTGGCAGGCCTTTACGATGGCAAGCGCCGACGGCCCCGCGCCGCCGGCATCACGAATGATCAACTGGAGACCCTCGATGCTGAAACTGTGCGGATTTGCGGCAAGCAACTATTACAACAAGGTCAAACTGGCCCTGCTGGAAAAAGGCCTGCCCTTTGAAGAGGAGCTCGCCTGGGTGGGCGAGGTGGACCTGCAAGCCAGCCCGCTGGGCAAGGTGCCCTACCTGAAGACCGAACACGGCGCCCTGAGCGAATCGGCCGTGATCTGCGAATACATCGAACAGACCCACCCGGCCCACCCCCTGCTGCCGGCCGACCCCTTTGCCGCGGCCAAGGTGCGCGAGCTGATCACCTACCTGGAGCTGCATCTGGAGCTGGTGGCTCGCAACCTGTATCCGCAGGCCTTTTTTGGTGGCCAGGTGAGCGAAGGCACCCGCGAAAAGATCAGTGCCCAGCTGGAGAAGAACATCGCCGCTTTTGCCAAGCTCGCGCGCTTTGACCAGCCCTTCATCGCCGGCGAACAATTCAGCCTGGCCGATTGCACCGCCATCGTGCACCTGCCGCTGATCAGCGGCGCCACCAAGATCGTCTATGGCCGTGACTACCTGGCCGATCTGCCGGTGCGCGACTACCTCAAGCGCATGGGTGAGCGCACCCACGTGCAGAAGATCAACGCCGACCGCAAGACCAACACCGAACTCATGATGAGCCGGCGCAAGTAAGCCGCCACGGCCCGGTGTGACGGGTCGTCAAAACCGTGCCGGGCGTCGTTCGCGCAAGGCGTTGATGCCTTCGCGCACATCGGGGCCGGCAAAGCCCAGGAATTCAAGCGCCAGCGAGCTGTCGAAGGTCGGCCCGGCCTGACGCAACCAGTTGTTGAGTGCGTACTTGGTCCAGCGGATGGCGCTCTGGCTGCCCGCGGCCAGGCGCTCGGCCACCTCGTAGGCGCGGGGCAGCAGTTCGGCCTCGTCCACCGCCAGCGACACCAGGCCGATGCGCTCAGCCTCTTCGCCCGACAGGGGCTCGCACAGCAGCAAGTAGTACTTGGCCCGCGCCATGCCGCACAGCAAGGGCCAGACGATGGCGGCGTGGTCCCCTGCCGCCACGCCCAACTTGGTGTGGCCGTCCACAATGCGGGCGTTGCGCGCGGCGATCGACACATCGGCCAGCAACCCGGCCACCAGGCCCGCCCCCACCGCCGGCCCGTGCATGGCACTGACGATGGGCTTGTCGCAGTTGATCAGGTTGTAAACCAGGTCTCTGGCCTCTTTCCACACCCGCACCCGGGTTTCGTGGTTCTCGCTCATCTCCTGCACCATGGCCAGATCGCCGCCACCCGAGAAGCCACCGGCTTCGCCGCGCAGCACCGCCACCCGCACGCTCTCGTCGGCCGACACATCGCGCCAGATCTCGGCCAGTTCGCGATGGCCTGCGTGGCCGGCCGTGGGCAGCTTGCCGTTGAGGGCTCGCATCTGGATGTCCAGCACCTGCCCCTCGGTGCCACGGCGGCTGATGGACAGGGTGGTGTAGCGCGTGTAGTCGGGTGCCGGGGTGGCGTGGCTCGTCATATCGGTCTCCTGGATCGCGGGTTGGAATCGCCAAGATTGTGCGGTCCTCGGTGCGGATTTCGCTGTCACCTCCATGGCCCTTCAAACCTCAACAACGCCCATTTGCGCCCACCCGCGCTCTTGACCATGATCAAAGACGGCGCCGCACACCCGGCAGATCATGAAGCCATGGCCCAGGAGACCGGGCCGAACCAGAGATCAGAAAGGCCCCTATGCACTCCCACCTCACCCAACCCTTCCGCGAACAACTGCTGACTCAGCGCGCCGCGCTGATCGAGCAACTGGCCCTGCAACGCGGCGGCCTGGTTGACCGCGCCCAGGCCGATGCCCGAGCCCCGCAACCCGAGGACTCGCGGGCCCAGTCGGCCACCGAGCGCGAACTGGCTTTTGCACTGGACGAGCGCGAAACCGCCGAAGTGGCGGCCATCGATGCCGCCCTGAAGCGCATGGACGATGGCCATTACGGCGAATGCCTGGCCTGCGGCGTCGAGATCCCGGCCGCGCGTCTGCATGCCGCCCCGGAAGCCGAACGTTGCATCCAGTGCCAGGAAACCCTGGAACACCACCACGCGCACTGAGTCTGCCTGCGCAGCCTGTGCCTGACCCACTTCATTCAATCACCCAACTCAGAAAGAGAGACCTCATGACTACTTTTCACGCCGTCGTCTGGCTGGACCACTCCGAAGCCCATGTGCTGATGTTTGACCGCGAGCACGTGGAAGCCCAGCGCATCAAGTCGCGCAGCCACCACAAGCACCAGGGAAAGACCGCCGATGACGTGGCCTTCTACGCCACCATCGCCGAAGCCCTGGCCGGCACCCGCGAAGTGCTGCTGACCGGCCCCGGCCTGGCCCGCAACAACTTCCGTGACTGGTGCAACAGCCACCAGAAGGCGATTGCTGGCGTGATCGTCGACTCGATTGCCGCCGACCATCCCACCGACGCCCAACTGGTGGCCCTGGCCCGCCAGTACTTCAAGAAGTTCGACAACCTGGCCGCCGACCCGTCCGTGGCCTGAAGCCCGCGCGGCCCCGACACAGCCCCCGTCGCCCACCGGCCCGGGGGCTGTGTCGTTGGAACAATTGCTTTCAATTTGGGGTTTCTGCGCGGAATGTCACACTGAGCGCAGGAACTTGCGAGGCGGCGCGGCACGGGAGCCGGAGGGTGTTTCGATAATCCACTCTGCTCACTTCGGTCATCGCCGACATGCCCCTCAACGCCCGCCCCATCTCCTTCCGACACACCGTGCTGCTGGCCGCTGCATGGGCCCTGAGCGCTTGCCAGAGCCCGCCACCGGCCCCGACACCAACGCCGCCGGCCCCCATGGCCTACAGCGGCCCCACGCTGGCCGTGGCGCAATCGCCACGGGGCGTGCAGATCTTCCTGCCCGGCACGGCACTTTTCGAGACCGGCCAGGCCAGCCTGAACCCGGCCGAATCGGGCCCCTACCTGAGCCGCGTGGCCGACCTGCTGCTGCACAAGACCGATCACCCGGTGGTGCTGGAGGGCCATACCGACAACACCGGCTCGGACGCCACCAATCAGGCTTTGTCCGAAGCCCGCGCACAGACCGTGCGGCGCGCACTGATCACCCTGGGCGTGCCCGAGCCAAGGCTGAGAACCGAAGCCTATTCCTACAAACGGCCGGTGGCCTCGAACGCCACCGAGGAGGGGCGGCGCCTGAACCGGCGCGTCGAGGTGCTGGTGCTGGACGAGCAACTCGACACCCTGACCCGCGGCGAAGCCCCCAACGCCTTCGAATCCGCCTGGGAGCGACTCAAGTCCCTGATCGATCAGGGCCTGGTTCGTCCGGCCGCCGCGTCATGACGACACGGCCCTCGATCGATCGCCTGCCACGGCGCCACCTGGGGCCTGCCCTGCTGGGCCTGGCGTTTCTGGCCCGCAGTGCCCAAGCCACGCTCAGGCCCGTGACACCGGGACCCGCCAGCCCGCCCAGCAAGCCCATTGGCCACCTGGGGCCCCGGGTGGCGCTGGCGCTCGGTGGGGGCTCCGCCCGCGGTTTTGCCCACATTGGCGTGCTGAAGGCCCTGGACGAGGCCGGCTACCGGGCCGACGCAGTGGCCGGCACCAGCGCCGGGGCCCTGGTCGGCGCCTGCTATGCCGCCGGCATGAGCCCGTGGCAGATCGAAGAGGTCGCGCTCAGGGTGCGTGATCTGGATGTGGCCGACCTCAGCGCCGCCAACAAACGCGGCCTGTTTGCCGGCGAAGCCCTGCAAAAGCTGGTCAACGAGCAGTTGCGCCAACAGCCCATCGAACGCTTTCGCCTGCCCTTCTGCGCCGTGACCACCCAATTGGTCAGCGGTGAGCTGCTGGCCCTGAAAAGCGGCGACGCCGGGCTGGCCGTGCGGGCGTCGTGCGCCATCCCCGGCGTGTTCGTGCCCGCCCTCGTGAACGGCCAGGAGCTGGTCGATGGCGGGCTGGTCAGCCCCTTGCCGGTGCAACAGGCACGGCAGTTGGGGGCCGACTTCGTGATCGCGGTGGACGTGAGCACACCGCCACGCAACAACACCGGCGCCGGTCTGTACGAAGTGATTCTGCAGTCCTTCGAGATCATGGGGCGGGCCCTGATCCAGCTGGAGGCGAAGCAGGCCGATCTGGTGATCCGGCCCGACACCAGCCGCTTCAGCAGCACCGACTTCCAGGCGCGGCGCGAAATGATCCAGGCCGGCTACGAGGCCGGTCGACGTGCCCTGCCCGAACTGGCCCGCCGCCTGCCCGGCAAAGCCCGCGCAGGGTAAGCCGCGCAGCCCGGCGCCAGGACTGCTATCCTCCGGCGCCATGAAAAGCCTGTTCCACCTCGCCTACAACGTCACCGACCTGGACACGGCACGTCGCTTTTATGGCGATGTGCTGGGCTGCCGCGAAGGGCGCAGCACCGCCACCTGGGTGGATTTCGATTTCTTCGGCCACCAGATCTCACTGCACCTGGGCACCCCATTTGCCACCGCCCCCACCGGCCACGTGGGCGACAAGCTGGTGCCCATGCCCCACCTGGGGGTGATTCTGGAAACCCCGGCCTGGCAGGCCCTGGCCGCGCGCTTGCAGGCCGCTGGCTCCGAGTTCGTGCTGCCGCCGCAGCTGCGCTTTGCCGGTCAGCCTGGCCAGCAGTGGACGATGTTCTTCTGCGACCCCTTCGGCAACCCGATCGAGGTCAAGGGTTTCGACTCGCTGAGCACCGTCTACGAAACATGACGCAAGACCTGACACCGTGACCAGCTACACCTTCACCTCAGCCACCATCCTGCTGCTGCTCATCACCGATCCGCTGGGCAACATCCCGATCTTTGCCAGCGCCTTGCGCAACGTGCCGCCGGGGCGTCGGCCCTGGGTCATCGTGCGGGAGGTGGCGATTGCCTTTGGCCTGTTGCTGAGCTTCATGTTCATGGGCGAGGGCTTTCTGCGCCAGATGAACCTGAGCGACCTGGCCCTTCAATTGGCCGGGGCCGTGGTGCTGTTCCTGATCGCACTGCGCATGATCTTCCCCAGTGCCCGCGAGTCGGGCAGCCCGCTGCCCGAGGGCGAACCCCTGATCGTGCCCCTGGCCATCCCCGCCCTGGCCGGCCCCTCGGCCCTGGCCACCGTGCTGTTGCTGGTGTCCCAGGCCCCCGAGCGGCGCCTGGAATGGGTCGGAGCCCTGAGCGTCACCATGGCGGTGTGCGCCGTGGTGCTGGTGCTGGCGGACCGCATCCAGCGGCTGGTGGGGGAGCGGGTGGTGCTGGCTTTTGAGCGCCTGATGGGGCTGATCCTGGTGGCGGTGTCGGTGGAGATGCTGCTGCGGGGCTTGAAGGTGTTGGTGCCGCAGCTGCTGCGCGGGTGAGCGCCGCGTCAATCCAGGCTTCGGTCGAAGAAGGCCACCACGTCGTCTGCCAGCCCCTTCTGGAAGGCCTCACGGTCAAAGCCTGTGGGGTCGGAGGCCGGGTCGCCCGCGTCCGATGGGATGGAGCGCGATGGCTTGGCCATGAAGGCAAAGTGTCCCGCCCCAGGCACCGACACGGCCTCGGCCCGCGGCACCTGACGGGCCAGCCAGTCACCGTGGTAACGGCTGTTGAGCACCTGGTCGAACTGCGCGGTGTAGATCCGGACCGGCACCCGAACCTGCTGCAGGGCCGCTGCGTCAAACACCACGCCGACAGGCGCCATGGCCAGCACGGCCCGGACCCGCGGGTCTCCGACCCGCGTGGTCTGCTCCGGCACTGCTGCGGTAGGCGTGGCACCCGGGGCCGTCGCCAGGGCCCCTTTGCCCAGGTGGCAGAACATGGGGTCGTCGCTGACCTGGCGGCAATGCTGCCCCGCCAGCGCAGGCTGGACCTGGTCGGCAGCCAGGGCCATGACGGTGTAGCCGCCCGCTGAATGTCCCAGCGCCCCGATGCGTCCCTCCGGTACCCGGGGCCCCCATTGAGGATCGGCCAGCACCGCGTCGATCACACGGCTGGCCTGGTGGGCACGTTCGCCGAAATAGTGGCCTGAGTTGACCAGGCTCCGATCCTGCCAGTCGTCATGGGGGTGGCGGGGCGCGGCTACCAGATAGCCTTGCGCGGCCAGGCGGGTGGCCAGGTTGTGGTGCCCCAGTTCGCTGCCACCCGTGCCATGCGACAACAGGATCAAGCCCTTGAACCGGGCCTCGGCAGGCGCGCCTGGGGCCACTTCAGGGGCCCACAGTCCCATGGGGATGGGCTTTGCCGCGGCCTGCGTCGGATAGAACAGCGCGACCGGGATCGGCTCTGCCCCGGGCACGGTGATCTGGCGCAGGCCCGCCTGGAAGGCCTGGGCAGACAGGCTCAGCGCGAGCAATGCGGAGGCCCCGAGCAGGCGGCGCAACAGCCCTCGAGCCTGTGAGGCGCGTTGACCTGAGTGCAGTTTGTTGACAGTGGTGCTGGCGGCGAAACAAGTCATTTTGACCTCCTGATGTGGTTGAGGCACTTGCCTTGTGCGAGCGCCTTGGAGCAGACTTTCATGTACTGAGGCTTTTGCTGCCAGCAGGCTGCGACGGGATGCATGAGGTTGGCGTGGAATGTCTTGAGGTGGGGGTGAGGTGTGATTTCGATGTGTTGCTGCCGCTGCGCTCTGTAGCTTCTGCTCTTTGTTGAAGGGCGGAGGCCGGGGATTCGTCCCGGCGGCCGAGGCACTTTTCTTTGTCTCGCCAAAGAAAAGTACCCCAAAGAAAGGCGACCCGAAGTCAGGGCCACTTCGTGGTTCCCTGCGCTGCTCGCGCCAGGGGGGTCCC
>NZ_JBYTDE010000028.1:0-46494 GCF_058791075.1 Curvibacter sp. EU05-FHT14A10 | reverse complement strand
ACCATCCTGCAGGGCGCGGGGATCGACCCCAGGCCCGAGATGCAGGGCCGGCCCGGCCGCTCGCTGCTGGAACTGGGTGCAGGCCCCGCCGAACCCGAGCGCGTGGTCTTCAGCGAGTACCACGCGGCCGGCAGCAACACGGCCGGCTTCATGGTGCGCAAGGGACGCTTCAAGTACCACTATTACGTGCGCCATCGGCCCGAGCTGTTCGACCTGGTGGCCGACCCCGAGGAACTTGCCGACCTGGCCAGCGACCCCGCCTATGGCGAAGTACTGAACGCGATGGAGGCCGAGCTGCGCGCCATCTGCGATCCCGAGGCGGTGGATGCGCTTGCCAAGGCCGACCAGTTGCGCATGATCGAGCGCCTGGGCGGTGTGCAGGTGGCCTCGCGCATGGGCGCCGGGGGGGCCACACCCGTGCCGCAGGAGGCGCTGGCCGCAGCCGCCGCGCCATGAAAGCGTTCGCCTGGCGGTGCCAGGGCGAGGAGCCGCGCTACCGTTTCACGCTGGCCAACGAGTGCACCCGCCTGGCATGGAGACGCAAAGCCCTGCCGGTGATGGCCGTACCAGCGCTGGCAGGCGTCACGTGAGCGGCGGGTGCCGCCAGGCGCCCACTGCATTAGAGTACCTGCCATGACGCCCCGCCAGCTCAAGTATTTCGTGGAGATCGCTCGCTCCGGCAGCATCACGACGGCCGCTGCCACCCTGCACATCGCCCAACCGGCACTCAGTCACCATATCGCGGCGATGGAAGAAGAGCTGGGCGTCGTGCTGCTGCAGCGCCACGCCCGGGGCGTGCGCCTCACCATCGAAGGCCAGCGCCTGTTCGACCGGGCAGCTTCCATCCTGCGGCAGATGGAGCGCCTGCGCGAGGATGTGCGCGACGCCGCCTCGCAGTTCCGGGGCGTGGTGCGGGCCTGCATCGTGGGCTCGATTGCGCCCGTGCTGGTGGTCCCCCTGTACCGCCTGATCCAGGAGCGGGCACCCGAAGTGCAACTGCACCTGACCACGGCCATGTCGCGCGAAGCCCAGACCCTGGTCGAGGCGCGGCGCGTCGACCTGGCCCTGCTGCCCACCGCATCCGAGATGTCCAAGCTCGAATTCCGGCCCGCCTACGAAGAGGACTTCTGCCTGTTCGGCACCCGGGAGCAGATGGGCAATGCCACGGGCGACATCCTGTTTCGCGAGATCGGCGACCGCCCTCTGGTAGAACCCGATCGTGATCACGACCTGCGCAAGTTGATCGAGCGCGCGGCCGTCGCGCTGGACTGCCCGCTCAACGTGCGCTACGAGGTCAACAGCTCCGACCTGCTGCGCAGCATGGTCTGCGGTGGGCTGGCCTTCGCGGTCATGCCGCGCAATTCATTTCCGGCATTCGAGGCGCGTGGCATTGTGGCCCGGCGCATCGTGGAACCTGTGCTCAGCCGCACCCAGTCGGTGGTCTGGTCCGTGGAGCAGCCGCTGACGCCGGCTGGCCACTTGGTGCGCGACCTGCTGCTGGAACTCATCGCCCAGTTGCTGGCCGACGGGCAACTGATGGGGCGAGCGTTGCCATGAGTTTTATCTGATGGCGCGTGGGTGCAAGGCGTATTTCTCCGCGCGTTGATCTTTCCGTAGAGTTCGATGCCATCAACACGGAGACGATGGCCATGCAGACGATATCGCGGCGGGATGTGCCGAAGCAAAACCTGGTGGAAGCCCTGTCCCGCATCCTGCCGGCGGGCCAGATCGTGCAAGACCCTGGCGTGACTGCCGGCCATGCGGGCGACTGGAGCGAGGCACCGCGCCACGCGCCCGCCATGGTCGTGTTCCCCCGCACACCTCAAGAGGTGGCCGGTGTGCTCGCGGTATGCAGCGGCCTGGGCCAGCCTGTGGTCATCCAGGGCGGGCTGACGGGGCTTGCGGGCGGCGCCACACCCACAGGGGCGGAGGTGGCGCTGTCCCTGGCCAAGCTCAACACGATCGAGGACATCGACACCGTGGGCGGCACGGCCATGGTGCAAGCCGGCGTGGTATTGGAGGAATTGCAGCAACGCGTGGAGGAACTGGGCTGGTCATTTCCGCTTGACCTGGGCGCGCGCGGTTCCTGTCAGGTCGGCGGCAACGCGGCCACCAATGCGGGCGGCAACCGGGTGATCCGCTTCGGCACCATGCGCGACCTGGTGTTGGGGCTGGAGGTGGCATTGCCCGACGGGCGACTGATGACCATGCTCAACCGAGTGACCAAGAACACGACAGGCGTAGACCTCAAGCACCTGTTCATCGGTGCGGAGGGCACGCTGGGCGTGATCACGCGCCTGGTGCTCAAGCTATCGCCCCGGGCCACTGCGGCCAACACGGCACTGTGCGCCCTGCCCTCGTTCGACGCCGCCACACGCCTGGTGCGCGATCTGCGACGTGCGCTTCCCGCCTTGTCGGCCTTCGAAGTGATGTGGTCCGACTACCTGGAAGCAGCCATGGAGGTGACGCGGTTGCGCCGGCCCTTCGATGCAGCCCACCCGGTCTACGCATTGGTCGAAACCCTGGGTGCCCATGACGAGCGTGACCGCGAGGCATTGGAACGTGAGCTGGGCGCCGCCCTGGAGCAGGGCCTGATCACAGACGTGGTGGTAGCCCAGTCGGTGGACGACGGCAAAAAGCTCTGGGCCTATCGCGAGTCAATCGGTGAATTGCTGGGCCAACTGAAGCCATTTGCCGCCTTCGACGTGGGCATCCCCATGGCAGCCATGGACGCCTTCGTGGAATCGGTGGGAGCTGAACTGGAGCGCCGCTTTCCGGCGCAGCGGCACCTGTTCTTCGGCCACATCGGCGATGGAAACCTGCATGTGCTCTCCGGCCCGCACGGGTCGCCAGAAAGCTTGCACCAAGTGGAAGAGGTCGTCTATGCCGCCACGGGCCGCGTGGGCGGCTCCATCTCGGCCGAACATGGCATCGGCGTGGTGAAAAAGGAGTTTCTCGCGCACAGCCGCTCGCCTGTGGAAATACAACTCATGCACAGTCTGAAGGCACTACTCGACCCCCAGGGCATCCTGAACCCTGCTCGTATCTTGGATTGACGGTCAGCCCACCATCAACGGGCCGCCTTTCGCGATACCGCGCTGGAAGCACCTGCATGGTGGTGCAGGAGAATGCGCGTGAGTCATCGTCGCACAAGGTCTTGGCCCCATGACATTGCCGTGCCGCCTCAGAACCAGGCCCAGATGCGGCGCAGCAATGCGGGTGCCGGTCGGGAGGGGCGGGCGGGCCGGAACACGTAACGGGGTGCTTTGTACATGGGCTTCTCGGTGCGAGTATGGTCGATACTGTACAAAATATCAGTATCATGAGCAAGCACCCCCACCCATCAACCTGTTCGCCCATGGGGTCACGCATGGGCCCGCGCCAGCATCCTTGATCTGATGTCCTCCGTGCCCGCACCCACCGAGCTTTCGGGCTTCCTGCTCACCCGCCACTGGCGCGATCTCGCTGAGGGGACCGAGATCGAATACTGGCTGGCCACCGACGAGGGGCCGATGAAGGTGCTGTTGACCCAGCAGACCTCGGTCGCCTTTGTGTCGGCCCACCATCGGGCGGTGGTCGAGGCCCAACTGGCCAAGCTGCCAGGCCTGGAGCTCAAAGAGCTCGGTTTGAAAACCTTCGACCAGGCGCCCGTGCTCGGCGTCTATGCCCGCAGATTCCGCGACCTCAGCAAGCTGGCGCAAGCCCTTCAGCCTCTGCAGATCCCACTCTATGAGGCCGATGTGCGCCCGCACGACCGATACCTGATGGAGCGGTTCATCACCGCCGGTGTGCTGGTCGAGGGCGGGCTGCGCGAAGGTTCTACCCTGGTCAACGGCCGCTTGAAGCCCTTGCCGGCTTGGCGCCCGACCTTGAAGGTGGTGTCGCTGGACATCGAAACGAGCGCGACCGAGGCGCTGTACTCAATCGCCTTGGACGGTGCGGGCGACCGGGTGGTGTTCATGCTGTCGCCGGCGCCAGCGCCGGCCGAGCCAACGAGGGACTTCAGGCTGGTGTACTGCCCCACTCGCCAGCAGATGATCGAGCAGCTCAATGCCTGGTTTGCGGCCCATGACCCCGACGTCATCATCGGCTGGAACGTGATCCAGTTCGATCTGCGGGTGCTGCAGAAGGCGGCCGACGCATGCGCCGTGCCACTGCTGCTGGGGCGCGAGCATCGCCCCATCGCGTGGCGCCCCCACCCGGGCCGCCAGGGCTACCTGTTCGCCCCCATGCCGGGCCGCGTGGTGATCGATGGCATCGAAGCCCTGAGGGCGGGCATGTGGAGCTTTCCGTCGTTCAGCCTCGAATCGGTCTCACAAGCCCTGCTGGGCGAGGGCAAGGAGATCGGCGATGCCTATGACAAGATGGCCGAGATCGAGCGACGTTTCCAAACAGACAAGCCCGCGCTGGCCAGCTACAACATCCAGGACTGCGCGCTCGTGTTGCGCATCTTCGACCAGTTGGAGCTGCTGCCCTTCATGCTCGAACGAGCCCAGACGACGGGTTTGCAAGTGGATCATTTTGGCGGCTCCATCGCCGCGTTCAGCCACCACTACCTGCCACGCATGCACCGCCTGGGCTACGTGGCCCCGAACGTGGGGGACATCGCGGCCAAGGCCTTCCCGGGCGGCTATGTGATGGACTCCAACCCGGGCTTCTACGACTCGGTGGTGGTGCTGGACTACAAGAGCCTGTACCCCTCCATCATCCGGACCTTTCTGGTCGACCCCGTGGGCCTGGCCGAGGGATCGCACGCGGATGCCGAAAGCGGTCTGGTGCACGGGCCGCAAGGCACGCTGTTCTCGCGCGACAAGCACTGCCTGCCCGACATCGTGACCACCTTGTCGACGGCCCGGGACGAGGCCAAGCGCTCGCGCAACCAGCCGCTGTCGCAGGCCCTGAAGCTGCTCATGAACTCCTTTGCCGGCGTGTTGGGGGCCTCGGAGTGCCGATTCTTCAACCCGAAGCTGGTGTCCGCCGTGACCCTGCGCGGCCACGAGGTGATGAAGCTCACACGCATGTGGGTGGAGCAGCGCGGCTACCAGGTCATCTACGGCGACACCGACTCCATCTTCATCTGGCTCAAACGCCAACACCCCAACGCCGAGGCCCACGCCATTGCGGCCACCCTGGTGCAGCAGATCAACGCGTGGTGGACCCGCAAGCTGCGTGAGGAGCAGCAACTGGAGAACTTTCTCGAAATCGAGTTCGACACCCACTATGTCAAGTTCTTCATGCCCACCATCCGAGGCTCGGAGGTCGGCAGTAAAAAGCGCTACGCCGGCCTGAGCGTCGATGAAGCGGGGCGTGAGGAGATGGTCTACCGCGGGCTGGAGATGGCGCGCAGCGACTGGACCCCACTGGCCCGTCAGTTTCAGGAGGGCCTGCTGTCGCGCATCTTCCATGGCGAACCCTACCGGGCCTATGTGGCCGACTACGCGCGCTCGATGCTGGAAGGCCAGATGGATGCGCTGCTCGTCTACCGAAAACGGCTGCGTCATGCGCTGGATGCCTACCAGGTCAACACCCCACCCCAGGTGCGCGCAGCGCGCCTGGCCGACGCCCACAACGCCCGGCTGAACCGCCCCCAGCAATACCAGCGCGGGGGCTGGATCCAGTACGTGATGACACAGAGCGGCCCCGAGCCCCTGGAAGCGCGACACGCCCGCATTGACTATGAACACTACCTCACCAAGCAACTCCAGCCCATCGCCGATGCGATTCTCCAGCCCTTGGGCGACAGCTTTCTGGCCTTGACCAGCGCGCAGAAGCTGCTGTTTTAATCGACAACAAAGTCCGTCCGTGGTCGTGACGAGTCGTCGTCTGTTTGAACTCTTGAGCCGCCTGGTCAGGCCACACGCATGGGGCACCCCGGCCAGTGGCTCGCGGCTGATCCCTGCGTTGGATGCCGGCAAGGCGACGGAGCGCGCGGTTCCGAGCGCCAGCCTGTGGCATACCTCAACCGTCGCGGTGTCGTGAAAACTGGCGACGAGAATACCAAAGCGCACCGAGTCCCAACAAGAGATACGCCACGCATGCCAGCACGAAGGTCTTGGGGTGATCCTCGAAGTGGATGACCCTCGGGTGAGGGCCTTTGCCTATCTGCCATCTGTCTTCCACGATGGACCTCAGCGTGACGAAAACGAGCACGCCCCCCGCGATGCCCGCTGGCAATGGCGACCGTATACGCGGCCCCCCATCCGGGTCATAGGTCAACTTTTCCCAGAGCGTCATGGCCTCCATCATCGCTCCATTCGACGTGTTTGGCGCAAGAGGGCGTGCTTGCCAGTGGGCTGCTCTCAATCATGCCACCTGCAACACCTCAAACCGCTGGTGGGCAGGCCCGGTGCCAATCACCACCTCATCCCCCTCCCCTTTGCCCAGCAAAGCGCGGCCCAGCGGCGCATCGCTGCTGATGACCTGAATGATCTGGGTGCCGCTGTGCAGCTTCATGCTGCCGCCGGCAGGGCCCAAGAAAAGGTGCTGCTGCTGGCCGTTGGGATCGGCCAGGCAGACCCGTGCGCCCAACTGGATGCCCAGGCCGGCATCGTAGGGGCGTGGACGAAACTGGCGCCAATGGGCCAGGGCCTGGCGGATGGCCTCGGCGCGGCGCGCCTGGCCGGTGGCCAGGTAGGCGGCTTCGAGGCCCAGGGTGTCGTATTTGTTCTCGGCGATGTTTTCTTCGTGGGTGGCCGCTTCATGGGCCTCGCGCAAAGCCTGTTCGACCTGCAGCAGGTCTTGGGCCAGGCGGTCCAACACCTGCTGCTGGAGCATTGACTTGTCCATGGTGGATGAGAGTGGGGCGGCTCGCATCAGCGATGCGTGCAAAGGAGGAAGGGGGCAGCTTGGGGTGATGAGGAACAGGCCCTCACCGGTTGAGGCGCGCTGATCGTAGCAGGCTCTGTGGGCGGTGACGCGGGCCACGCGGCCTTTGGCCTGCAAGGGCTTCACACCGCGCGCCAGGCACGGCCTGGTGCTGGCATCGCTATGAACCCGAGGCCTGCTGATACACCGACAAGCCCGTGCTCTGCTGCAGGCTGAGCATGGCCTTTTGCTGCTGCGCCAGGGCGCTGCTGTGCAGATTGAGTTTGGCCACACTGGCGCCCACGTTGCCGTCGCCGGCCAGTTCCTTGTTGGCTGCGGCCTGCACTTGCTGGCCCAACTGGGCCAGGGCCGCCCTCACGCCGGCCGGGTCTTTGGCCAGGGCGGCGGCAAACTTGCTGGCATCTTGCTTCAGGGAGCCATCGGCCTGCACCGACAGCCCCAGCTTGCTCATGGCGCTCTGATTGGCCACGCCACCGGTCAAAGCGCCATCCAGATCGCGACCGACACGCCCCGCCGCTTGGGCCGCCTGGCTTGAGCCCGACACGGCTGCTGTGGTCTTGGCCGCCTTCACCGCCGCATTGAAGGCATTGAAGAAATCCCCGGTGGCTTGGGTCACCTCCGACGCTGACGAGACCGATGACAGCTGGGTCAAGGCCTGCGCAGCCGTCTGACCGGTCGCCAACGCCGACTTGAGCTGGCCAAACGATGACAACTGGGCGGTGGTGGCGCTCGCGTCGGCCTGGATGCGGGTGGCCGTCTTGGTCAGGGCCGCCGACGCCGCCGCCAAGGCACCCGTCGCTTGGGTGGCCTGAGAGCCCGACCCGTTGGAGGCCGAAGCGCTCAGCAGCGTGTTGAGGTAGGCGGTGTTGATGTTCATGGCAGCGCCAACACTACCACTTCACGCCCCCGCAGATCGCCCGATTTCAGGGGCCATCGGCCTGCTTTTCAGCGTGCTGCGCCAGCCCGCCCTTGCGCCAGGGTCTTGAGGGCGAGGCCCAGGCGCTCGCGGTCCTTGCCCACGGCCGCAGCCAGCGTGGCCTCATCGTCGGCCAGTGGGATGCCCGCTTCGGCCAGGGCCTGGCGGGCCTGCTCAGGTGTCTTGCCATACAGGGGGGCCAGCAGGCGGATGGGCGCGCCCGACACGGCCTGGAGGGCCAAGCCTGGGGTGGATGGGCCTTTGGGGGCGCCGCCCGACCAAGGCACGAAAGAGCCGGCCAGCACCAGGGCCAACAGCAGCATGAGCCACAGGGCCGGCCCAGGCTTGAAATAACGCTTGAAGCCGAACCAGTTGGCCAGCGCGTGCACCACCACCGCGGCCACCATCAGCCAACCCACCCATTCGTGCAGGGTCTTCTGAAGGCTGTTGTCCCAGTGGAAGAACATCAGCAGGCCGGTGGCCCCCATCAATACAAATACACCGATGGTGAGCGGCGTGGCCCACTCACGAGAAACCTTGATCATGAAACGAATCCTTGAAATGTCACACACGCTGCAGCCCTTGTGCGGGGCCCCAGCCGCCTCATTTTGGCGAGCCAATGTGCAAGCAATTTGAAGAAACGCAAGCCGGTGCACAAAGAGCCTGGGCACAATCCGGAACATGATCATTGCCCTGCCCCGCTCGTTGGCTGTTTTTCTGCTGCTTGGTGCAGCCCTTGGCGTGCAGGCCGCAGCACCCGAGCCTGCAGCGTTGCTGGCTGGCGATCCGCACAGCGACGAGGTTCGAGAGACGGCCTCTGGGCTGGTGTGGGCCCGTTGTGCCGAAGGCATGCGCTGGAGCGGCAGCCACTGCCAGGGCCGCCCCATGCTGCTGACCCGGGCCGAGGCCATGAAGCGTGCCGCCGAGCGCCAGCGCGACAGCGGGCTGGCCTGGCGCCTGCCCACTGCCAAGGAGTTGCAGCGCCTGGTCAAGCTCAACCGCCAGGACGAGGGCCTGGACCCCAAACTGTTTCCGGATGCGCCCCTGGGCTGGCACTGGTCGTCCACGACGCGCGCCAATGGCCAGGCCGTGAACGCCTACCGCTACGACAACATCACCCGCGGCGTGTCGGGCGAGTCGGTGAACCGGCTCAGCTTTCTGCAGGGCTGGTCGGTGGACCTGGGCACGGGTGAAATGAACGGCGAGGTGGCGAAGAAATCGGAACTGCCGGTGCGGTTGGTGCGCAACGAACGCTGAGGCCGATGCGCCGACGCCCGTGAAGGATCAGCCGGGCTTGCGCTCCCAGGCATTGCACCAGCCTGCGGCCGCCACCTCTTTGCCATAGAACAGACCGCAGCCCCCCTGGGGCTGAGCTGCATCGCCGGCATACAAGGCGCAGTTGGCGCAAGTCTGGCCAGGTTTGTAACTGGGGTTCTTGCCCGGGTCGACCCGGGTCGCATCGGCGCGGTAGGCCAAGCCCACTGCGCCGGGGTCGGATTCGTCGAGCAAGCCTGAGCTTGCCTGGGCCCGGGCCAGGCGGGGGGCCGCGGCCCAGGCGCCCAGCGCCAGCGCGGGCAGGCCCAGCAGCCACAGGCGGCGCGTGGAGGGGGGCCGGGCGTTGGCCGCAGGGTTGGGGAGTGAAGAAGTGGTGAGCAGCATGGGGTGCTTGGGGTGCGTCATGACCGCACTATAGAAGCCGCGCAGATCACCTGTGCGGCGCTCGGAATAACGCCGAGATGGCGCAGGGATGACGCTGGGATGACGCCGTGCGGGGCCTGGCACCGGCCTGCGGCAGCCCTCAGTCCAAAACCACCTTGCCCGCCTTGACCAGTTCGGCAAAGCGCTCGGTCTCGGTCTTGAGGGTGCGCGCCATGTCCTCGGGCCGGTCGCCCACGGGCTGGGCGCCGATCTCGTCCATGCGCCGGATGAAGTCGGATGACTGAATCACCTTGACCATCTCGGTGTTGAGGCGGGCCACGATGTCGCGCGGCGTGAGCGCCGGCGCCAGCACGCCGAACCAGGTGCCGATGTTGAAGCCCTTGAGGCCGGCCTCGTCCAGCGTGGGCACCTCGGGCAAGGCAGGCGAGCGGCTGGCGGTGGTGACCGCCAGGGCACGCAGCTTGTTGCTGCGGATGTGCGGCAGCACCGGGGTGATGGTGTCAAAGGACATCGTGATCTGACCGCCCAGCAGGTCGGTGGCCAAGGGGCCGCTGCCTTTGTAGGGGATGTGGGTGAGCGCCACGCCCGTGTTGTTCTGGAACTGGGTGCCGATCAGGTGCTGGGCCGTGCCATTGCCGTTGGAGCCATAAGTGGCCTTGTCGGGCTGGGCCTTGAGCAGGGCCACCAGTTCGGCCACGCTGCGCACCGGTGTGGCGCTGTTGACCACCAGCACATTGGGCACCACCGCCACCATGGTGATGGGGGAGAAGTCTTTCTGAAAGTCGTAGGGCAGCTTCTTGTAGACGCTGGTGGCAATGGTGTGGTGCACCGCACCCATCAGCAAGGTGTAGCCATCGGCCTTGGACTTGGCCACATAGTCGGCTCCGATGGTGGCACCCGCCCCTGGGCGGTTGTCGACGATCACGGGCTGGCCCAGGCTCTTGGCCAGGGCCGTGCCCAGGGCCCGCGCCAGCACGTCCGTGGTGCCTCCGGGCGGAAACGGCACCACCAGGGTGACGGGCTTGGCGGGCCAGGCCTGGGCCTGGGCGGCACCGGCAAGGCAGACCAGCGCCCCGACCGCGGCCTGCAGCAGCAAACGCCGTCGAGGCCTGGATGCCCCAGTTGGGTGAAAGTTCATGTCGGTCTCCTGAATGGGGGCTGGCCCTTGTTTGAAGACCGACTTTAGGAGTTCATGCAAGTTGTGAATCACCCCGGAAGTGAATCCACAGTTAACTCAGATTCAAGAATCGGGCCCCACGCCAACCCGGATCCCAGGGATCGGTACAGACCCCTAGCTGGCATGAAATGGCAAGAGCGTGTCGCCTTTTGCGAGGTGCCCGGCAACCGCCAAAACTAGATTCCCACCCCAGGACTCCTGCACCAGGAGACCTCCTGAAATCCAGCTTTTGAACCACATCGGAGACCTCATGAAAACCCGCACACTCACCACCAGCGCGCTCTGCCTGCTCGCCGGGGCGGCACAAGCCCAATCCAGCGTGACGCTTTACGGCACCCTGGATGCCGGGATCGTTCACCAGACCAGCTCGGCGGCCGGCTACTCGACCAGCTTTCCCGGCATGGCCAGCAACACGGGTCGCCTCACCAAGTTCCAGGACGGTGGCATCGGCGCGAGCTTCTTCGGCTTCAAGGGGACAGAGGACCTGGGTGGGGGCCTGAAAGCCCACTTTCAGATGCAGGGCAACATCAGCCTGGCCACGGGCGCAGGCAACCCGATCAGCGGTAGCCTGACGCCCAGCACCGCGGTCTTCAATCAGATTGCCACGGTGGGTCTGGGCGGTGATTTCGGCGACATCAAGGTCGGGCGCCAGATCAGCCCGCTTTACTACGCACTGGCCTACACCGACCCGCGTGAAGGCCGGTATTTCGGCAGCATCCTGGGCGCCCTGGTGGGGATCAACAGCTCGGCGGGCTGGGCTGGAACCACCACCAATGCCCCTCTGGGCGCCATCTACGATGACAACTCGGTGGTCTACACCTCGCCCACCTTCCGTGGGGTCACGGCCCATTACCAGCACACCTTTGGCAACGTGGCGGGTAACGCCAGTGCCGGGTCGCGCGATGCCCTCACACTGCTGTACAAGGCCGGCGGCCTGAAGGCCTCGGCTGCCTACTACAACGCCCGCGATGCCTACACCCTGCCTGCGGCCGCCACGGGCGCCAGCAACAACCGCCTGGTGCATCTGGGCGCCTCGTATGCGTTGGGCGACTTCAGCGTGAGTGCGGGCTACATGGGGGCCAAGAACCCCTCGGGCGTGGCCAGTGGCCAGGGCATTCTGAGCGCTGCCCGGCCGGCCTACGGCAGTGCCAGTGGCCGGGCCCACTACGATGTCTTCAGTCTGGGCGGCAGCTACCAGGCTGCGCCCCTGGTGCGGCTGACCGCGGGGCTCTACCGCATCAACGACAAGGCCGATTCGACCAACAGTTCACAACTTTGGGCGCTTGGGCTGGACTACCGCCTGAGCCCGCGCACCACCGCCTATGTGCAGGCGGGCCAGGTGAACAACAAGGGCACCATGAACCAGGCCATGGTGTATGGCGTGCCCGTGGCCGCCGGCCAGTCGACCACGGCCTACATGGTGGGGATCCGTCACTCCTTCTGAAGCTGACGGCTCAGTCCTGCCGGGTGACGTGCAGCCCAAGGGCTGCGCGCGAGTACGTCGCCAGGCAGGCTGGGAAGGGTTGAATCACCGTTCAAGCCCGCCGAGCCTGACCACGCCAACCCGCGCCTGAACGGCCCGCAGCGCGGCCCGGTCCATCAAACGCGCAGCTGTTCCAACAGCGTCAACGCCAGGGGCCAATCACCGTAACCAGAGGCCGGATTCAAATGGCCCACGGCCCCCAGATCCAGGCATTCACTGCCCCACTGAGCCACCAGATCCAAGATGCGCGCCCTGTCGCCCAGGGGGTCGTTGCGGCTGAGCGCCGCCAGGCTGCGAAACGGCAGCCGCTGCCTGGGCACCGGCAACCAGCCGGCCTGGGCCAGTTCGTCCAGGCTCGGGTAGCCCGGGGGCATGGCGGTTTCAAAATCAGGTGGGGTGGCCAGCAAGGCGCTGTGCACACGGTGGCACTGGCCTGAGGCCTGGGCCCAATGCGCCAGCATGATGCAACCCCCGCTGTGGGCCACCAGTTGCACCGGCCCTTCAATGGCACTGACGGCTTGTTCGATGGCGCGGACACGGGTCTGGCAATCCAGATCCTGGCGGCCCATGGCGGGCACGCTGCGCGCGTCGGGCAGGCGCTCGGCCAGCAGGGTTTGCCAGTGGCCTGGCACCGCATCGCGCAGGCCAGGAACGATCAGAACAGTGGGAAGCATGGCGCATCTCCGGGCTGTAAGAAGACATGAAAAAAGGGCGCTGCCTGCGCACGCGCCCTGCACACACCCGCCGGCGCCCGGTCGGCGCAGGGGCGGAGCCGTGTCACCGTGTCATCGCGTCAGACTGGCTGGGCCAGGCCGCGCTGAGCAGGTCGACGGTTGGGGGCAAAGCCGTTGGCCGCCAGGGTCTGGTCGGCGTTGTCGTAGAAGGTACCGATGCGGTAAATCTCTCGGGCCTCTTGGGCATTGGCCACATCGCGGCCAAATTCTTTCGCCAGGCGCACCAGTTGTTCGATCTGCTCGACCGTGCCCATCTTGCGGTCGCGCCGCTGGGTCCAGAGGTTGTCTTCAATGCCACAACGCACGTGCAGGCCCATGGCAATGGCCATCATGTTCAGGGGCAGCACGTTGAGCATGGACGACTCCAGGGTCAGCACCGAGCCGTCCGGGCAGCCACGCACAAAATTGGCCAGGTTGTACAGGTTGGGCTGGTCAAACCCCCCGCCAATGGCCACCCAGGTCAGGATCAGCGGCACGTTGCAGACGCCCCGGCGCATCATGCGCTCGACCGTCTCCAGCTGGGTGATGTTGGCCAGTTGGAAGTGGGTCTGGATGCCCTTGGCAGAAAGGCGGCGGATGTGTTCCTCCACCCAGTCCGGGCCGGCTGGAATCGTCATCTCCCGGTAGGCGTGGTACATCGCAGGTTGCGCCAGCGTGGTGCCACGGATGTCGGCCTCGCACATCTGCTCGACCACGTTCATCTGGTTGGTGTTGATCGCGATGGTCACCTGGTCGGGGGTGGGGCTGAGCTCCGCCAGCATGTGGCGGGTGTCGTCGGACAGCCATTTGGCCACGTCGCCGTCGCCCTCGGGGGCGAACGAGATCGAGCCCCCAACCTGCAGGATCATGTCGGGCACGCGGGCCCGGATGCCGGCCAGCAACTCATTGAATTTGGACAGGCGCTTGGAGCCCTTGCCGTCGAGTTCGCGCACGTGCAGGTGCAGCACGGTGGCGCCCGCGTTGTAGCAGTCGACCGCCTTCTGGATGTGCTGTTCCATGGTCACGGGGATGTCTTCAGGGAAGTCTTCGGGCATCCACTCAGGGCCGTAGGGGGCCGCGGTGATGACCAGTTTTTGCTGGTTTTCAGGAAAGTTCGAGCCGTCAAGGAAGTTCATGGTGTGTCTCCGGATGGAATGGCAAATGGGGGGTCTTGAAACAGGGCCTGCAGCGCGTCAGTACGGCTTGTCGCCGATGATTCCGGCGCGCTCCATCTTGCGGTGGCAGGGCGGGTAGTCCATCACCGCGTAGTGCTGGGTGCTGCGGTTGTCCCAGATGGCCACGCTGTTGGGTTGCCAGCGCCAGCGCACCTGGTACTCAGGGACCATGGCCTGGTTGATCAGGTACTGGAGCAGTGCGGCACTGCCCTGGGTGTAGTCCTGGCCATAGCGCACCCGTTCGGGCGTGTGGAAGTTGGTGAAGTGCGTCGTGAAGGCATTGACGAACAAGACCTTCTCGCCGGTTTCGGGGTGAATGCGCACCACGGGGTGTTCGGCGTCAGGAAACTGCGCCTTCAGGGCCAGGCGCTTTTCAAGCGGCATGGCCGCGCCGAAGGTCGCCTCGATGCTGTGCCGCGCGCGCAGGCCCTCGATCTGCTGCTTCACGCTGTCGGGCAGGCGCTCGTAGGCCAGCACCATGTTGGCCCACTGGGTGTCGCCCCCCACCGGCGGGCACTCGACACAACGCAGCACGCAACCCATGGGCGGGGCCTCGCGCCAGGTGGCGTCGGTGTGCCAGGCGTTTTCGTAGCGATCGTTGGCTTGCTCGGGTGATTTGTAGATGCGCACCAGGCCGGGGTGGTCAGGGTCGCTGCCGGCCACGGGGTGGTCCTCCAGTTCGCCAAAGCGACGGGCAAAGGCCACATGGTCGGCCCGCGTGATGTCCTGGTCGCGCAGGAACAGCACGCGATGGCGCAACAAGGCAGCCCGGATCTCGGCGAACAAGCCCTCGTCACGCGCGGCATCGGCCAGGCTCACGCCTTGGACCTCGGCACCAATGGCACAGGTCAGTGCTTGAATTTTCATGTCATGTCTCCTGTCGGTCTTTTGGTGGTGGTCGCTCAGATCACGAAGATCGACGACCCGGTGGTCTGGCGTGATTCGAGTGCCCGGTGCGCCTGCACGGCGTCTTGCAGGGCATAGCGGTGCTCGATGTCGACGCGGATGCGGCCTGCCGCCACGTGCCCGAACACCTCGCTGGCCAGCGCGGCCTTTTCAGCGGGGTCGGCGATGTAATCCGCCAGGGCCGGTCGCGTGAGGTACAGAGACCCCTTCATGGCCAGCAGTTGCGGATCAAAGGGCGGGATGGTGCCGCTGGCCGTGCCGACACACACCATCAGGCCGCGGCGCTTGAGCGAGTCGAGCGAGGCCATGAAGGTGCTGCGCCCCACGCTGTCGAAAACCACGTCCACCCCCACGCCACCGGTGATCTCGCGCACCCGGGTGGCCACGTCTTCATGGCTGTAATTGATGGTGGCCACGCAGCCGTGGGCCTTGGCCACTTCGGCCTTGGCCTCGCTGGACACGGTGCCGATCACGTTCACGCCCAACAACCGGGCCCATTGAGCGACCAGCAGGCCAACGCCGCCCGCAGCGGCATGCAGCAGCAGCGTCTGGCCGGCCTGGAAGTTGTGGATCCGACGCATCAGGTAGGCCGAGGTCAGGCCGCGCATGGTCATGGCGGCGGCGGTTTCACAGGAGATCTCGGCCGGCAGCCTGATCAGCGGTGCCGCCGGAATGACCCGCTCGGTGCAGTAAGCCCCCAGGGTATTGAGAAAGCCGGTGTAGGTGACACGGTCCCCCAGCGCCAGGTGGTCGACCCCCTCACCCACGGCCTCGACCACACCCGCCGCTTCAACCCCGATGCCGCTGGGCAGGGGCACCGGGTAGGTGCCGTTGCGAAAGTAGGTGTCGGCGTAGTTGAGGCCCACGGCAACGTGCCGCAGCCTGACCTGGCCTGGGCCGGGATCCCCCACGGCCACTTCTTCGAGGCGGAGCACCTCGGGTCCTCCGGTTTCATGCATGCGAACGGCGAGCGCCATGGTCTTGTCTCCTGCAAAGGCGTCAATGAATGAGGCAACTCTAGGGATTGACCCGACTGGCGGCTTTGCAAAACATGTCTCAAACTTTGCATTTCATGCCAAACCCAGCCCCACAAAGCGCCCTGAACCGATGGCCCACCTGATTCGCTCCGCTGTCCTGACCAAGTTTCTGGAAGTGGCTCAGGCCGTGAACCTGAACCCCCAGGACGTGCTGCGCCAGGCGGGATTGACACGGGCCTTGATCGAAGACCCGGAACAACGCATTCCGTCGCGGGCCGCCGTGAACCTGCTGGAGGCCGCTGCCCGGGCCTCGCAATGCCCGACCTTTGGCTTGCGCATGGCACAGGCCCGGCAACTGGCCGACTTTGGCGTGGTCAGCCTGTTGATCAGCCACCAGGCCACCTTGCGCGATGCGCTGGCCACGCTGCTGCAATACCGCCACCTGCTCAACGAGTCCCTGGCCATGCAACTCGAGAACGTGGGCAAGATGGTGATCGTGCGCGAAGAGGTGGTGGTGGGCATGCTGTCGCCGCAGGCCACCGAGCTGGCCATCGGGGTGTTGTTTCGAATGTGCGCGGCTTTCCTGGGCGGCGCCTGGCACCCCCACAGCGTCAACTTCACCCACGCGGCGCCAGCCGACCTGTCGGTTCACCGCAGGGTCTTCGATTGCCGGATCGAGTTCGGCAGCGAGTTCAATGGCTTCGTGTTCTCGTCGGCCGACCTGGATGCCCCCAACCCCTCGGCAGACCCGGTGATGGCCAGCTATGCCCAGCGGTTTCTGGAGTCACTGCCGAGAAACAGCCAGCACAGCACGACCGAGGCGGTGCGCCAGGCCATCTACCTGATGCTGCCCATGGGCCGGGCCAACAGCGAGTGCGTGGCCCAGGGCCTGGGTCTGAGTGTGCGCACCATGCAGCGCCAGCTGGATGAGGACCAGGCCAGCTTCACCGACCTGCTCAATGAAGTGCGCCGCGAGCTGGTGCAACGCTACCTGGCCAATGCCCAGTACAACATGACGCGGATTGCCGATTTGCTGGGCTACAGCACCCCCAGCGCCTTCACCCGCTGGTTTGCCACCCATTTCGGGCAATCACCGTCCTCATGGCGGCGCATCCAGGCGCAGCAGATCCTGCCCGCGACGCCACGCAGAAGCGCTGCACCCGAAACGCAGGCGAAACCAGTATGCGAAGGCGCTGGGTGCTGAGAACCCGAGCAGGCCCGCCACCTCATTCAGCGGGAGGTCACTGGCCTCAAGCTGACGCTGCACCAGCTCTTGCCGAACCTGATCGAGCAGTCGAGAGAAGGTCACGCCCTCCAGGCTCAGGTGGCGATGCAGGGTGCGCCGATCCACGCCCAGATGGGCCGCCACCTGCTGGGCCGTGCAACGTCCGCCAGGCAACAAGGCCACGATCAATTGGCGCACGGTTTCATGGGCCTGCTGGGGTTGCCGGCTCAGGGCCTGGTCGAGCAGCTTCAGGGCAAAGCGTGCCATGTGCGGATCGCTGTGATTGAGCGCGACGTCGAGCTGTGCGGCCGAACAGACAATGCCGGTGAAGTCCTGGTTGAAGGCCAGCGTGGGCCCAAAAAATGCCCTGTGGCGCGCCTCGTCCCGGGGGGGCCGGTGCATGAACGCCACCCGCAAGGGCTGCCATTCGGGGCCCAGCAACTCTTTCAGGATGCGGAACATCACCCCCAGCGCCAGCTCGGTGGATTGGCGGATGGACGCCGAGCGCGGGACCAGCAAGGCCTCGCGGATGGTGACGGTGTCGGCCAGCCTGTCCAGGCGGGTCAGCAGCGAGGCATTGAGCAGGCGCAGGTAGCGGAACAAGGTGTTCAAGGCCGCCAGCGCGGTCGGCTCGGAGCGCATCACCAAGCCAATCGGCCCGAGGTTGGACAAGGTGCGCCCCGCGGCCAGGCGCAGCCCGAAATCCTCGATGCCGCTGGCATGCGCGCTGTCTTCCAGCAACTGGGCCACGGCGTCTGCGGACACCAGGGTTTCGGGGTCGTCCAGCGATCGCGGTGGCAAGCCCGCATGGCGCAACATGGCAGGCGCGTTCAAGCCCAGGGACTGCGCCAGGTCTGGGTAGCCGCTGAGGCTGGCACTGCGCACGGTGCGGAGGGTGAGCGCCATGAAATGTCCCAAATTCGAAACTTGATGTCCCAAATTATCAAGCATCGGCCGACCGCCCTGCCTACGATGACGGCATGGCTGAAACAGGCCATGCACGGTCCCTTGAACCCGACCGGCCCCCAACCATCAGGAGACAAAGATGAACCTTCACACCCTCAGCGCCCTGACGCGCCGAGCCGCCTGTGCCGCCGCGCTGGCGCTGGCCCTGCCCTCGGCCATGGCCTGGACAGACCGCCCCGTGACCCTGCTGGTGCCGGCACCCGCCGGCGGCACCATGGACGTCATTGCCCGCCTGATGGCGGACCAGCTCGGCACGGAGCTGGGCAAGCCCGTGATCGTGGACAACCGCCCTGGCGCTGGTGGCGCCATTGCCGCGCAGGCGTTGAAGAGCGCGCCCCCTGACGGGCAGACCTTGATGCTGACCGCCAGCAATGTGCTGACCGAGATTCCGCACGTCATGAAAACGGGCTTCGACCCCCTGCGCGACATCAAGCCGGTGGCCGTGGTGGCCCGCGCCGGCATGGTGCTGGTCGGCAACCCGGCCCTGCCGGCCAAAGACATGAAAGAACTGGTGGCCTACCTCAAGGCCAACCCGGGCAAATTCAGCTTTGCCTCGTACAGCGCGGGCACCAGCTCGCAATACGCCGGCATGATCCTGAATCAAAAGGCAGGTCTGGACCTGCAGCACATCCCGTTTGCCGGCTCACCGCCCGCACTCACCCAGGTCATGGGCGGGCAGATTCCGATCATGTTCGATGGCATCGTGACCTCACGCGCCATGGTTCAGGCAGGCAAGCTGCGCGCCTTTGGCGTGGCCTCGAAGCTGCGCTCGCCCCTGCTGCCTGAGGTCCCCACACTGGCTGAACAAGGCTACCCGGACCTGGTGTTCAGCAACTGGCTGGCCGTGATCGCGCCTGCAGGCCTGCCCAACGAGCTGCTGGAGAAGATCCACACCGTGATCGCCCGGGCCGCCCAGGCCCCCAAGGTGCGTGAACGCATGACCGCTGCAGGCTTTGAGACCGAAGCGCCGCAAACACCCGCCCAGTTGGCCCAGTTGATGAAGGCTGACTACGAGCGCAATGGCGCCATCGTGCGAACCTTCAACATCCAGCTCAATCCCTGAGCCCGGCGGAGACGCCCACCTGTGCCGATGGCTGACCGCCCCTAGCGGACAGCCCATCGCCATGGACCCATAGCCGCTCGCCCCGCCCCCCGCCGCCTCGATCCGAGGCCTCAGACCCTGAGCCGCGCGGCCCCGCGCGCGACACCCCAACCCCCTGCACCGCCGCCCGGCACCCTGGGCAGGCGCACGCCTGCCCCACTTCTTTGAAACCTCGTAGGACCCCCACCATGAACGGACTCATGATGCAGCAACCGCTGCTGATCTCTGCCTTGCTGCGTCACGCGGAACGGCACCACGGCGACCAGTGGCTGGTGTCCCGCCGCGTCGAAGGCGATGTGCACCGCTACACCTATCGGGCGTTGGCCGAGCGGTCGCGCCGCATGGCGCAGGCAATCGCCCACCTGGGGGTCGAGGCCGGTCAACGCGTGGGCACCCTGGCCTGGAACGGCTACCGCCACCTGGAGCTGTACTACGCCGTGTCGGGCAGTGGCGCGGTGCTGCACACCCTGAACCCGCGCCTGCACCCTGACCAACTGACCTGGATCGCCAACCATGCCCAGGATCAGGTGCTGTGCTTCGATCTGAGCTTTTTGCCGCTGGTGGAGTCAGTGGCGGCTCGGCTGGGCACGGTGCGTCACTTCGTGCTGATGTGCGATCGATCGCACATGCCGCAGACCACGCCACTCAAAGGCCTGCTGTGTTACGAGGACCTGATCGAGGCGGCCAGCCCGGACTTCGAGTGGCCAGAGCTCGACGAGCTGAGTGCCTCGTCGCTGTGCTATACGAGCGGCACCACCGGCCACCCCAAGGGGGTGCTGTACAGCCACCGTTCCACTGTGCTTCACACCCTGGCCTCGGGCTTGCCTGACGCCATGAACCTGTCGGCCCGCGACGTGATCTTGCCCGTGGTACCCATGTTCCATGTGAATGCCTGGGGCCTGCCCTACTCGGCCTGCATGGTGGGCGCCAAGCTGGTGTTTCCGGGCCCGGCACTGGACGGCGCATCGCTGCACGCCCTGTTCGAGGCCGAAGGCGTGACCTTTGCCGCCGGCGTGCCCACGGTGTGGCAAGGCCTGCTGACCCACATGCAGGCCGGCGGCCATCGGTTCTCAACCCTGCAGCGCACGGTGATCGGCGGTGCGGCCTGTCCACCGGCCATGCTGGAGGCGTTCGAGGAACAACATGCGGTGCAGGTGATCCATGCCTGGGGCATGACCGAGTTGAGCCCGATCGGCACCATCGGCGTTTTGAAAGGCGAGCAACTGGCCTGGCCCAAGGAGCGGCGCCGGGCCGTGCAGGCCAAGCAAGGGCGGTCTGTTTTTGGCATCGACCTGAAAATCGTGGACGCCGAGGGGCAGGAACTGCCCTGGGATGGCTGCCAGGCGGGTGAGCTGCTGGTGCGCGGCCATTGGGTGGCTGCAGACTACCTGGGTTCGCCAGGCCCGAGCCCGCTGGTGGGCGACGGCAGCCACGGCTGGTTTCCAACCGGGGACGTGGCCACGGTGGACCCGCAGGGCTTCATGAACATCACGGATCGCAGCAAGGATGTCATCAAATCTGGGGGCGAGTGGATCAGCTCGATCGAGCTGGAGAACATTGCCATGGCCCACCCGGCGGTGGCCATGGCGGCCTGCATCGCGGCACGCCACCCGAAATGGGATGAGCGCCCGCTGCTGATCGTCAGCCTCAAACCCGGCGCCTCACTGGATCGCGCCAGCCTGCTGGCCTTCTACGAGGGGCGCATTGCCAAATGGTGGACCCCTGACGACGTGGTGTTCGTGGACCACATCCCCCTGGGCGCCACGGGCAAAATGCTCAAGCACCCCTTGCGGGCACAGTTCCAGGACAAGCTGCTGCAGCCGGCCACGGCCACCGAGGTGGCGGCATGAGCGCGTGGCGTGAACGCCTGGCCTTGCTGGGCCCGGGGCTGCTGATCAGCGCCATCGTGGCCGTCGCAGCCCTGTTTCTGGCGGATCACTATGGCGCGCCGGTGATGCTGTTTGCCTTGCTGCTGGGCATGGCGGTCAATTTTCTGTCGCAAGAGGGGCGCTGCCGCCCAGGCATCGAGTTCGCAGCGCGCCAGGTGCTGCGTTGGGGCGTGGCCTTGCTGGGGTTGAAGATCACGGCCGCCCAGGTCCAGTCGATGGGCTGGCAACCGGTGGCCATGGTGGTAGTGGCTGTGGTGGCCACCATCGGCTTTGGCATCGTGAGCGCGCAGCTCATGGGGTTTCAGAAATTCTTCGGCCTGCTCAGCGGGGGGGCTGTGGCCATCTGTGGCGCCTCGGCGGCCTTGGCCCTGGCTGCGGCGTTTCCGCAGCACCCGCAAAAAGAGCGCGCCACGCTGTTCACGGTGATCGGCGTGAGCACCTTGTCGACGTTGGCGATGGTGCTGTACCCCCTGGTGGTGCGCTGGTTGCAGCTGGACCCACTGAACGCCGGCTTCTTTTTGGGCGGCACGATCCACGATGTGGCGCAGGTGGTGGGTGCCGGCTACAGCATGGGCACCGAGGTGGGAGATGCCGCCACGGTGATCAAGCTGATGCGCGTGGCCATGCTGGTGCCGGTGATCGCGTTTGCGGCCTGGATGACCCTGCAGCACGAACGCACCCAGCGCCAAGGCCAGACGCCAGGGGATGCCCCGGGGGCCGCCCCGGATGGGGCCCAGGGGATGGCCCAAGGGGGCACACGCCCCCCCTTGCTGCCCTGGTTTGCAGTGGCATTTGTGGCCTTGGTCATTGTCAACAGCACAGGCTGGCTACCCAGGCCCCTGACCCAGGCCGGCAATGAAGCCTCGCGGGCCTGCCTGGTGGCCGCCATGGCGGCCATCGGCATGAAAACCCATCTGAAGGACATTCTTTCGGTGGGCTGGAAGCCAGTGCTGCTGATGCTCCTGGAAACCCTGTTTCTGGCCGTCCTTTTCTATGGGCTGATGCAATGGGCCGGGCTGCACAGCCATGGCTGAGTGGGTCAGCGTTTTGCCCCTGGAGACCCTGCGCCAGCAGGGTCGGGCCCTGGTGCGGGTGGCCGGGCACGAGTTGGCCTTGTTTTGGGTCGACGGCACCCTCCATGCGCTCGAAGACGCCTGCCCGCACGCGGGCGCCTCGCTGGCCTTCGGCACACTGGAAGGCCATTGGGTGCGCTGCCAGGCCCACGGCCTGCGCTTTGATGTGCGCAGCGGGCAGATGGCTGGGGCCAAGGGCTTGTGTGCCCACCGCTTCGAAGCCCGCGAGCGCGACGGCTGGGTTGAAATCAGCCTGGACTGAAACCCGGCCACCCTGATCAGGCCACCGGGTCAGATCGAGGTAGCCCCCAGGTGGGCGCACACCGCCTCGGTCACCTGGCCGGTGGTGGCCCGGCCCCCCAGGTCGCCGGTGTGCAAGGCCGGGTTGGCGGTGACGGCTTCGATGGCGGCCATCAGGCGGCGCGCGGCATCGTGCTCGCCCAGGTGCTCCAGCAGCATCACCACCGACCAGAACGTGCCCACCGGGTTGGCCAGACCCTTGCCCATGATGTCGAAAGCCGAGCCATGGATGGGCTCGAACATCGAGGGGTAGCGGCGCTCGGGGTCGATGTTGCCGGTGGGTGCGATGCCCAGGCTGCCGGCCAGTGCCGCCGCCAGGTCGCTGAGGATGTCGGCATGCAGGTTGGTGGCCACCAGGGTGTCCAGCGTGGCCGGCCGGTTCACCATGCGCGCCGTGGCGGCGTCGACGATCTCCTTGTCCCAGCGCACGTCCGGGAACTCGAGCGCCACCTGGGCGGCGATCTCGTCCCACATCACCATGGCGTGGCGTTGCGCATTGCTCTTGGTGATCACGGTCAGCAGCTTGCGCGGCCGCGACTGGGCCAGTCGGAAGGCAAAGCGCATGATGCGCTCCACGCCCACCCGGGTCATCATGGTGACGTCGGTGGCGGCTTCGATCGGGTGGCCCTGGTGCACCCGCCCGCCCACGCCGGAGTACTCGCCCTCGGAGTTCTCACGCACGATGACCCAGTTCAGGTCTTCGGGCCGGCAACGCTTGAGCGGCGCATCGATGCCCGGCAGGATGCGCGTGGGCCTCACATTGGCGTACTGATCAAAGCCCTGGCAGATCTTCAGGCGCAGGCCCCACAGGGTGATGTGGTCGGGAATGTCAGGATCGCCGGCCGACCCGAACAGGATGGCGTCCTTGCCCCGCAGGGCCTCCAGGCCATCGGCGGGCATCATCACGCCGTGGCGGCGGTAGTGGTCACCGCCCCAGTCGAAGTTTTCGAATTCGAAACCGAAGCCAGCGCCGGTGGCCGCCAGGGCCTGCATCACCGCCTGGCCTGCGGGCACCACTTCCTTGCCAATCCCGTCGCCGGGGATGGTTGCGATCGCATAGGTCTTCATGGCTGTGGGTCTCCGACAGAAATTGAGTGCTGTCACTGTAGGGAGGCCCGGGCCCGTTGGCGCGCCGCTATAGTGAAACCATCGTTTACTTGAATTCAACAATCACGCCATGTCCGAGCTCATTCAACCTGCCGACCTGGGGTTTTTCTCGGTGCTGGCCAGTGCTGGCAGCCTGAGCGCCGCGGGCCGCGAACTGGGGGTGACCACCCCGGCAGTGAGCAAGCACCTGGCCCAGATCGAGGCCCGGCTGGGGGTGCTGTTGATCAACCGGACCACGCGCCGCATGAGCCTGACGCCCGAGGGCGAGCTGTACCTGGCCCATGCACGCCGCATCCTGGGCCAGATCGACGACATGGCCGAGCTGCTGGGTGTCTCGCGCTCGACCCCGAGCGGCCTGCTGCGGGTGAATGCCACCCTGGGCTTCGGGCGCACCCACATCGCCCCCATCATCTCGCGCTTCGCACGCACCTACCCCAAGGTGGAGGTGCAGCTCCAGCTGTCGGTGAACCCGCCAGCCCTGACCGACGACAGCTACGACGTCTGCATCCGCTTCGGCGCACCGCCCGATGCGCGGGTGATTGCCCAGCGCATCGCCCCCAACCGGCGCCTGCTTTGCGCAGCCCCGGCCTACCTGAAAAAGTTCGGTACCCCCAAGGTGCCCAACGACCTGATCGGGCACAACTGCATCGGCATCCGCCAGGGCGAAGAGGCCTATGGCCTGTGGCGCCTGACCCCGCTGCGGGGTCGGCAAGACCGCACCGAATCGATCAAGACCCGCGGTACCCTGAGCACCAACGACGGTGAAATTGCCGTCAACTGGGCCCTGGAGGGGCACGGCATCCTGATGCGAGCCGAATGGGACATCGAGCGCCATCTGCAAAGTGGTCGCCTGGTGCAGGTGCTGCCGGGCTACGCCACACCCGATGCCGACGTCCATGCGGTTTACCCGCAGCGCCACCAATCGGCCACCCGGGTGCGCGCCTTCATCGAGTTTCTGAAACAGTCGTTTGCCCGCTAAGGCCTCCGGCCGCCGCACCGGCTTTCAGGTGTCATTTGGTAACAAAAATGCAAACCCATCCAGAGGGAATCGACCGTCCATCTAGAATCAATTTTTAACATTTAGCCCCGCCACGGCCAGACGAGCGGCTTGTTGAATGGTGACATCTCTCTCTTCAAGTGCTCCCGGGGCAGGTCTGTCGTTGCGGTTTTTCGGTCCCTTCGAGGTTCGCCTCGACGAGGGCCCGGTGCTGGCATTTCCGTACGACAAGGTGCGCGCCCTGCTGGCCTACCTGGCCCTGGAGCCTGCTGAGCATCCGCGCGAGGCCCTGGCCCTTCTGCTGTGGCCCGACCTGGAAGCCGAACAGGCCCGGGCCAATCTGCGCCGCTGCGTGTTCGATCTGCGCCGCTGCCTGGGCCCGGCCGGGGCTGACTGGATTGGTGGCGGCCACCGCGCCCTGCGCCTGAGCGACCAGGCGCTGATCCATTTCGACGTGCCGGCGTTCGAGCGCAGCGCCACTGCGGTGGTGATCAGCCCGGAGGAACTGGCCCTGCGGCTGGAGCAGCAACTGGCGCTGTACCGCGGCCCCCTGCTGAGCGGGCTGAGCCTGCCCGATGCGCCCGAGTTCGAGGCCTGGCTGTTGGCACGCCGCGATGCATTGCATCGGCGGGCCCTGGCCTTGCTGGAGGAGCTGATCACCCACCACGAACAGCGCCACGAAGCGGCGCGCGCCCTTCAACATGCCCGGCGTGCCATCGAGCTGGAGCCCTGGCGCGAATCGCTGCAACGCAGTTGCATGCGGCTGCTGGCCCGCCACAGCCCCGAGGCAGCCCTGGCCCACTTCGACACCTTCGAGCGCCAGCTGGAACAAGAGCTGGGGGTGCGCCCCAGCCCGCAGACCCTGCAACTGGCCGAGCAGATCCAGCGCCAGTGCCAAAGCCAGGCCCCCGCCGGCACGGAGCGGCCGGCCAGGGTCGAGCGGCGCCGGCTGGTGGCCCTGGTGGCCGAACTGGACCTGCACCACCCCGGCGACGACGCCAGCACCCTGCTGCAGCAGGCCCTGAGCAGCGCGCAGGCCAGCCTGCAGGCGCGCGGTGCCCATGTGGCCCTGGCCGAGCGCGCCGAGCTGCTGGCCTATTTTGGCCACCCGGTGGCGCGGGAGCAGGCGCCCCGGGACGCCGCCGAAGCCGCGCTGGACCTGGCCGCCGCTTGGCAGCCCTTGGGCGCCTTGAGCTGGCGGGTTGGCCTGCACGTGGGCTGGAGCCATGGCAGCAGCGATGCCAACCGGCCCGACGAAGCAGGCACCCTGGCCCGAGAGGCTCGTCGCCTGGCCTGGCAAGCCCCTGCCCGGGGACTGGTGCTGGGGCCGACACTGCAACGGCGGCTGCACAACCATTTCCAGCTGAGCATGCAGGAGGGCCCTGATGCCCCCTCGCACGCCCTGTTGCTGGGCCGGCGGCCCCTGCCCGCCCACCCGCAGGCGAGTGAGCCCCAGCCCCCCCGGCTGCTGGGCCGACAGAGCGAACTGGCGCAACTGAACCAGCTGTGGCAGCAGGTGGGCCAGGGCGGGCGGGCCGCCGCCCTGCTGCTGCGTGCCGAACCCGGGCTGGGCAAATCGCGCCTGGCGGCCACACTGGCCCGCCAGGTGCAGCAGGAGGGTGCCCAGGTGCTCACACTGCGCTGCCAGGCCGAATCGGCCCACACGCCCTACTTCGCATGGCTCGAGAGCCTGCCCGCATGGCTGGGGCTGGACCGCGATGCCGCCTCGTTGAACCAGCAAACCCTGGGCCAGGCCTTGGCCGCCTTGGGCCTGGAGCAGCCGGACCAGCTCAAACGTTTGCTGGGGCTGCTGGACAACAGACCTCTGCCCCCCGAAGCTGCCGCCCAGGACGACACCCACCCGGCCGAGCGCAAACGCCACGAGCAAGCCTTGCTGTGCGAACTGATCGTGGCCCTGGGCCGGGGCAATCCGATGCTGCTCTGGGTGGACGACCTGCACTGGGCCGACGCGGCCACGCTGGAAACCCTGGCCCGCCTGGTAGCCCTGGGGGCCCCCGTGCTGCTGCTGGCCACGTCACGCCAGGCCCTGCCCCCGGCCCTGGCGCACAGCGGCATGGCTGAAATGACGCTGGGCCCGCTGTCCACCCACGCCGCGCGTGAACTGGTGCAGGCCCTGGCTGGGGCCCAAGCCCTGAACGAGGCCTGGCAGGCCGCCATCGTCAGCCGGGCCGATGGCGTGCCTCTGTTTGTGGAAGAACTGACCCGCGCCTGGCTGGCGGGCCTGAGCGAGCAAGTGCCCGACTCGCTGTGGGATGTGCTGGCCGCCCGGCTGGACAGCCTGGGGCCGGCCAAACACATCGCGCAGCTGGCGGCAGCCATCGGGCGTGACTTCAGCGACGCCTTGCTGCTGGCCCTGGGTGAGCCGGCCGACCGGGTGGCCGACGGGCTGGAGGCCCTGCTGCGCTCGGGCCTGCTGCGCCGGCAGCGCAGCGGGGCCTACCATTTCAAGCATGCGCTGGTGCGCGATGCGGCCTACCAGTCGCTGGCCCAGGCCGAGCGCCGGGCCATCCACGCCCGGCTGGCCCAGGTGCTGCGCACCCACTTTGCGGAACGCCTGCAGGCCCACCCCGAAATCCTGGCCCACCACCTGAGCGAAGCCACCGACCCGGGCGCGGCCCAGGCCTGGCTGGCCGCCGGCCGGCAGGCTGCCGACCGCTCGGCCCACGCCGAGGCCCTGCACGACTTTCAGGCGGGGCTGGTGGCCTTGCAGGCCCTGCCGCCCACGGAGGCCTACCGGGTGCGCACCGAACTGGAGCTGCAGGTGGCCCTGGGCACCTTGCTGGTGGCCACCGAAGGCTATGGCTCCGAGACCGCCAAGACCTGCTTCATGCAGGCTTGGGCCTTGAGCGCGCTGGCCCCACCCGAGCAGGACCGCTTCCCCCTGATGTGGGGGCTGTGGATGGTGGGACGCAGCAGCGCCGACGAACACCCACTGGAGTTTGCCGACCGCCTGCGCGACCAGGCCGGCCCCAGCCCCGACGCCGCCACCCAGCTGGCCGTGGCCTATGCCTATGGCAACAACACCCTGTGGCTGGGCGAACTGGTGCAGGCCCAGGCCCACCTGGAGGCCGCCGTGGCGCTGAGCCGCCAGGTGTCAGGCAACACCCTGGTGCGCCGCTTTGGCGAAGACATCGGCGTGGCTGCCCGGGCCTTGCTCAGCTGGGTCTGCTGGCTGCAGGGGCGGCTGGAGTCGGCCCGCACCCTGGCGCAGGAGAACCTGCAGCACGCGCGCCGCCTGGATCACGCCCACAGCCTGGGCTATGCGCTGGGTTGCGCTGCGGTGCTGCACCGCCACCTGGGCGACCTGGAGGGTGCGACAGCGCTGAGCCACGAGTTGCTGGCCCATGGGCAGCGCCACCAGTTGCTGTTGTGGCAAGCCGGTGGCGCCACGGTGTTGGGCTGGACCCTGGCCACCCAGGGCGATGACCGCGGCCTGGACACCCTGCACCAGGGTGTGGCCGGTGCCCGGCAGGCGTTTCGCATCATCGAGCTGACGTTCATGCACATCCTGGCTGACGCACTGCTGCGCCTGGGGCGCAGCGATGAGGCCCTGGCCGTGACCCGCGATGCGCTGACGCGCGCCCAGGCCAACCACGACCTGCACCTGGTGGCCGACTTTCTGCGCCTGCAAGGCGATGCACTGCTGAGCCAGCCGCACGCCGACCCCGCCGAGGTGGCCGGCTTGTACCAGCAGGGCTGGCAACTGGCCCAGACCCAGGGCGCCCACCTGCTGGCCTTGCGCTGCGCCACCGCGCTGGCCCGGCTGTGGCAAGGCACGGCACGCCAGGCCGAGGCCCAGGCCCGCCTGAGCCAGGCGCTGGGCCGGGTCGACGCGCCAGTCCAATCCGCCGATGTGGGGGCCGATATATGGGCTGATGTGCGGGCCGCCAGGCAGGCCTTGAACCCACAGCCCAGCCTGGAACCGGTGAGCTGAACCGCACGGATCGAGGTGCGCGAGCCGCCAAGGCCCCGGGGCAGGACGCCGCTGCCGCCGGCAGTTGCGTGTGCGTGAATCTGGCGGCCAGCGGCAGCCTGCCCGGAACCCCTGGGCAGCCGCGCCTCAGACCCGAAACGCGGCGCTTGATGACGAAGCGGCGGCGACGCTCAGAAGGTCTTGCCCAGCGAGAGCACGACACTGGGGCGGCCCAGCTTTCTGGCGTCGGCCCCGGCCGAATTGCCCGCCTGGTAGTACGCCGTGTCGGCGTTGCTGCCCACCAGCGCGGCCCCGAAGTTCAGGCCATGCCAATCTTTGGCGAGGCCGATTTTGTAGTCGGTGTAAGAAAGCTCGCCGTAATGGCGCACCGAGGTGTGCCCCAGGTGCAGGCCCAGCGTGAGCTGGTCCCCCAGATCCAGGTTGTAGTTGAGGTCAAGGTAGGTGCTGCCGCGCGAGCCGCCCCGATTGGGCAAGGCGCTCCAGTAGGCATAGGCGGCAGTGTCGCCCTTGAGGCCGAAATAATCGCTGACCGCATACGAGAGCTTGGCACTGAAAGGGCCGTGGCTGAGGCCGGCGTACAGCTCGGTGTTGTCGTAAGCGTTGGCGCTCGGCTGGGCCGGTGCGCTGTTCAGGCGTGCGCTCGGGTAGAGGTAGTGCAGCAGACCCAGGTCGGCGCCCCACTCCGGCGCCAGATCAAAGCGGTAACCGCCATAGAGGTCGACCTCCAGGCTGGCCCCGTTGTTGTAGCTGTTGGACGACACGCTGGAGTTCCAGTTGCCCAGGTACCAGCCGCTGGCATGGGTGTAGTCAAAGCCCCCTTGCACGGCCGGCTGGCGCCAGCTTTGGGAAATGCCCCGAAAGCGGTAGTCCGACACCAGGCTCAGATTGCCGGTGAGCGTGTGTGCCGAGGCGTCGGCAGCAGCGGGTTCGCCGCTGGCCTGCGCCAGGGCGGCGCTGCAAAACAGGGTGAGCGCCAGGGGCGCCAGAACGTGGCTTGTCTTGATCATGGAAGGGGTGCCATCCGGTGATGGCGATGGAGGTTGTGCACGGCTATGGGTCATCGGCAGGCGGCCGCGCAAACGCCTTGTGGCTGCAGTGCAAGCACTGAGCACGCTCTGGCACCGAGGGCTGAGCCCTCAGCGGTGCCGGGGCGAAGGTGGATTGAGCGGAGGGTGTAGCGGGGGGTTTATCGAGCCCCAGTCGCAACTGGGCACAGCGCGCTGCAGGCAGCGCCGCAAAGCGGCCGCCTGCCCTGCCGGGTGGCTGATGTGCAGTTGCACGCGGGCATCGGCGGGCCAGGGCAGGCAGCATTCGATGCGGCTGTTCGGGCAGGTCGCCACGGCCTGGCGAGCCTGGGCCGCCTCGCAGGCGGCCACGGTGACACGCATTCTTTCAAGCGAACGGGTTGCCGGGGCAGCAGGTGGGCGATGCCCGGCAGCAGCCATGCGCGGGCCGGCCGTGTGCAAGGGTGACAAGAGAAAAGCGAACAGGCTCATGCGTGGGTTCCGACGTGCCTTGGGGGCTTGGCACTCGGGGATGAGCTTAAAAAAGAGCGCGTAAAAATGCCGATGAAGCTGGCAGGCCGGGCGCAAAAATGTCGTAAACGCCCGGGCGGCGCGCCCTGCCCTTCCCACCTAGCGGAACACGCGCTGCAGCAGCACGGCCAGGGCCAGCGGTACGGAAAGACCGGCCAGCAACAAGAAGACACAGGCCGCCGGCTGGGCCACCGGCGTACCCAGCCAGGCCCCCAGGCCCTGCAAAGCACCCCCCAGGCTGGCCAGGCGGCCTTCGCCCAATTGGTGCAACAAACCCGTGAGCAGTGCCACACTGAAAGACAGGCTGAGCTGGCGCACGATGTTCTTGACCTGGTAGCCGTGCGAGAACACCGCCTGGGGCAGCTCCACAAAGGTGCCCTGGGCCACCGGGCCGATGAACAGGGGAAGCGACAGGCCGCTCAGCACCGTGCCCAGCCCCAGCGCCAGCGCACTCCAACCCGAGCCCGGCCCACCCCCCTGAACCTGTGACAGCAGCAGGCAGGCCAACGCCTGCAGCAGCACCCCCGACAGCATGTAGCCCTGGTGGCGCGGCCAGCGTTGCGCCGCAAAGATGTGCAGCAAGGCCATGCCGACGCTGCTCAACAGGCCCAGAGAGGTCCACAAGGCCGTGGCCAGCAAAGACAGACCCAGCTCCTGGTGCAGCATCCAGGGCAGAAGCAAACCCATGGCGCCGGCCAAAAAGTAGCCCAGGACATAGAACACCAGGCCCACCAGGTAGCGCCGCTGCACCAGCCCGCGGTAGTTGATCAGGGGGCGCTCGCGCCCCCACTGGCGCCAGGCAAACAGGCTGAGCACCAAGGTCGAGAGCAGGGCCACGGCCAAGCCCTGCACGGGCAGCTCGTCGGCGCGCTGGAGCGGGATCTGCTGGATCACCCATTGCAGGCCGCACACACCGGCCAACACGACCAGCAGCCAGGCCCAATGCTCTTGCGAGCGTTCGTGGGGCGCGCTGCGCTGGTCCGGCAGGCAGGCCCTGGCAGCCCAGCCCACCAGCGCAGCCCAGACCAGGCCGAACCCGAACAGCGCCCGCCAGCCCCCCAGGCCCAGCAGACCGGCGGCCACCAACGGCGCCAGCGCGGTGCCCCCCAGCAGCGCACAGACAAAGGTCAGCAGGCCGTGAAAGCGCCGCTCCGGCGGCAGCTCATTGATCAGCATGCGCCCGGCCACGAAGAAGGTGGAGCCCCCCAGGCCCTGCAGCAATCGACCCAGGGCCAGTGACAGCACGCTGCCATCGGCCGGGCTGCTGGCGCAGACCCCCGAGCCCAGTCCGAACACCAGCAGCGACAGGCCGACAAAACGACGGTAGCCCAGGCGCTCGACCACCCATTGGTGCTTGTAGAGCATGAAAACGGCCGCGGCGCCATAGGCGGCATAGACCAGGGCAAAGGCCGAGGCCGACACCCCGGCGCCCGCCATGATGGGCCCGGCGCCGAACAGGACCAGGCCGTTCTCCAGAAACTCCACGCTGGTCACGGCGGCCAGCGCCAGCAAGAGCGCGGCGGTGGAAGGGCGATCGCGAGCGACCTGAAGGGTGGAAACGGAAGCAACAGACATGGGCAAAAGGCAGCCCTGCAGCAGGCTGAAGAAACGATGATCTCGCTTGAGTTTGCCCAGAGCGGCACAATCACGCCAATCGATTGTTCTGATGCACAACATCAACATGGCTGATTTTGATCACACCGCGCTGCGCCGCCTGGACCTGAACCTGCTGGTGGCGCTGGACGCCCTGGTGGCCGAGCGCAGCGTGACCCGCGCCGCAGCGAGGCTGTGCCTGGGGCAGCCGGCCATGAGCCACGCGCTGGCCCGGCTGCGCGAGTGGCTGGGCGATGACATCCTGTACCGCGAAGGGGCGGTCATGGTGCCCACGGCCCGCGCCCAGGCCCTGGCACCGCGGGTGCGCCAGTGGCTGGCCGAGGCCCAGGCCATGACGCTGAGCGAGGCCGTCTTTGACCCCTTGCGCGTGCAGGAGCGCTTTGACCTGTGCCTGAACGATCCGCTGGAGGCCCTGCTGTTGCCCGGCCTGGTGGCCGCCTTGCGGCAAAAGGCCCCAGGCTTGAGCCTGTCGGTGCGCCCAGTGCCGGCCTGGCAACAGCTGGAGCAACTGGACGCAGGTGAAATCCGCATGGCGCTGGGGCATTTCCCCCGGCTGCGCAGCGTGCACGAGCCGGTGCTGTTGTTTCGCTCGGGTTTCAGTTGCGTGCACAACCCGACCCTGCTGCAGGTGCCGGCCCGCCCCCGGCCGGCGGATCTGGCCCGGCTGCCCCACATCCACACCAGCTATGCCGGCGATGGGCCGGGCCTGGTGGACAAGGTGTTTCAGCAGTTGGGCCTGACTCGGCAGGTGGTGGCCCACACGGCCAACCCGCTGTCGATCCCCTTTGTGGTCAAGCAAAGCCCGCTGGTGGCGGTGCTGCCCGATATGTTGACGCGCCTGTTCGGCAGCCATGGCGATCTGAGGATCGTGCCCCTGCCCTGGCGCACCCTGGTGTTGCCGATCTCGATGGTGACGCACCGGCGCGACGCCTCTGACCCGCTGGCACGCTTTGTGTGCCAGGAGCTGCTGGCGGTGACGCGCTCGGTGTTCGCCTGACGCGTCAACCCGCTCAAACCTGGCTGCGGCGGTCGATCTTGCGGCTGAGGATGAGCGAGGTGTGGGTCTGGTGGATGCCCTCGATCTGGCCCAGTTGGTCCAGCAGGCGGTCCAGTTGCTCGGGCGTGTTGCAGCACAGCAGGGCCAGGTAGTCGAAGGCGCCGCTGACGGCACACAGCTCTTCCACCTCAGGCAGGCGCTCCAGTGCCTGCAGCACGGCGCGGGCCTTTTTGGCATTGACGCTGAGGCCACACCAGGCGCGCACGGCCGCCCGCTCCAGCGGCTGGCCCAGGCGCACGCCGTAGCCGGCCACCACGCCCTCACGCTCCAGGCGCGCGATGCGCGCGGCCACAGTGGTACGGGCGATCTGGAGCTTGCGCGCCAGGTTGGCCACGGGTTCACGGGCGTTGGCCTGGAGCAGGCTCAACAGGTGGCGGTCGGTGTCGTCGAGTTTGACGTCCATGGGGGATGCAAAGGTTCAAGGCTGGAGGCCGGCCCTCTGGCCTGGGCCAGGGGCGCGATGCGTCCACTGTAGCGGACGAAAGGTACTCTGCGAGGCCTGGACGCTGGCCTCAGCGCACAAAGCGCTCTGGCCGGAAAGGTGTGGCGTCCAACGGCGGGGACTGGCCGTCCATCAAGGCCGCCAGCAGCAAGGCCGTGCCGGGCCCGGTGCTGAAGCCGATGTGCTGGTGGCCAAAGGCCAGCCACAACCCGGGTCGCCCGGGTGCCGCGCCGATCACAGGGCGGCTGTCGGGCAAGGTGGGGCGTCGGCCCAGCCAAGGCTGGGACTCCAGCCGCTCTGCCAGCCCAAAAGCCTGGCGGGCAGCGGTTTCGGCCAGCCCCAGTTGGGTGTGGTTGGGGGGGGCGTCGAGCTCGGTCAGCTCCACCCCAGTGCTCAGGCGCAGGCCTTGGGCCATGGGGGAGAGCACGTAGCCGCCGGCGCTGTCGTACACGGGCCGCCTCAGGGTGGCCTCGCCCTCGGCCGCGTAGTGCATGTGGTAGCCGCGCTCAAAAGCCATGGGCACCGACAGGCCCAGGTGCTGCTGCAAAAAGCCCTTGCTCCAAGGGCCCAGGGCCAGGACCACGCGCTGAGCGGCCAACGGGCCGGCCTCACCCAGATCAACCTGCCAGCCACCGTCAGCCCCGGTGCGGGCCAGGCCCTGCACCGGGGCCTGCAGCAGGCGCCCGCCACGGGCGGTGAACAGGCCCGCATAGCTTTCGGTCACGGCACCAGGGCTGTCGACCGAGGCCGCATCGCGCACCCACAGGGCGCGGGGGAACAGGGGGCGCAGGTGCGGCTCCAGCGCATGCAGGGCACCAGCATCCAGAGGCTCGGTCTGCACGCCGAACTGGGCCAGGGCGTCGCGCCCCAATTGGCCCGCATCGAAGGCGGCCTGGCTGCGGTACAGAAAGATCCAGCCGTTCTCGCGCAGGCGATGGCCCTGCCCTGCCTCCGCCAACCACTGGCGATGGGCTGGCTGGCTGAGCCGGATCAAAGCGTCTAGGGCCGCGGCGGTCTGCTGGAAGGGGGCCTGCCGGGCCCGGGCCAGAAAGCCCAGCCCCCAGCCCGGGTGGCGCGCCAGAAAGGCCGGGTTGTAGCGGAACTGGGCCGTGCGGTTTTTGAGCAGGGTGGGCAGGCTGGCCCACAGGCCGGGGTTGTTGAAAGGGATCAGTGAGCTGCGGGCCAGCACACCTGCATTGCCGTAGGAGGTCTCTCGTCCGGGCCCCAATCGGTCGACCAGGGTGACCTGGTGGCCACGCCGTTGAAGCTCCAGCGCGCAAGACACGCCCACCATGCCAGCGCCCAGAACGGCAACCGTGCTACTCATTGAAAAAACCCTTTTGTTGGTCTGTGCGGCGGCCAGGCCACCGAGCCACGCACCGCCGCGCTGCAGGCGCATGGCCGACGCGGCCCAGTATGCCACCGCACAGCTTTTGAGCGGCACACGATCAGGCGTGAACGGCAAGTGCCTTGCGCAGGAGCGGCACCGTCGCTGCCCCTGCAGGCGCAGAGGCTGTCGCAACATCCAGGCCAGGTTGAGCCGCCTCGCGCAGGCCGGCGTAGTGGTGACCGACCCGGGTGGCCAGCAAGGCCTGCAGGGGCACCTGCTCCTGGCGGACAAAGCCCGCTGCGGGCAGTTGGCTGCGTTGCAGCAGCTCCAGCACCCCGACCACGCCGGCGGCGGTGCTCAGCTCGATGGCGGTGCGTAGGCGCCCCCGCAAGAGTCCCCCTTGCACCCGGGCGAGGCGGGTCTGTTGCTCCAGGCGGCCCTGGCGCAGGCCGGTGGCCGAGGCATGCACGATGACCACGTCGTCACGGCTGTGCGGCACGGCGTGGTCCAGCACCTGGCGCAGCAGGTCGCGCTGTTCGATCAGGCGCAGGTCATGCAGCAGAAAGTCCATGGCGTCGCGGTGGCCTGGGTAGCGCAGGGTTTTGTAGCTGAGGTTGCGCACGCGGCCCTGCAGGGTTTCGCACAGGGTGCCCAGCCCACCCGAGGTGTTGAAGGCTTCGTAGGTGTCGCCATCGAGCAGCAGTTGCTCCAGCCCCTCCAGGGCCTGGGTGCTGACGCGCTGGCCTTGCACGATGGCCTCGCAGGGCTGGCAGTACTCGTTGATGACGCCGTCGATGCTCCAGGTGAAGTTGTAGCGCAGGCGGTTGGTGGCGTGGCGGGTGAGCGCGCCCACGCGCAGATTCAGATCGAACAACTCGTCGAAGCCCTCTGCCAGTTGCATGCCCAACATGCCGATCACCCCCGGCGCCAGGCCACACTGGGGCATGAGCAGGCTGCGGGCGCCCACCGCCAACTGGCGGATGGCCTGGGTGGCGGCCACGTCTTCGGTCAAGTCGAAGTAGTGCACCCCGAGCCGGGCCGCCTGGGGCGCGACGGTCTGGGCCAGGAAGTAGGGCAAGGCATTGATCACCACCGGGTGCTGTGACAGGGCCGCCGCGAGGGCAGCCGGGTCACGAACGTCGAGCTGCAGGGGCTGCACCAGGGCGTCGTCGGGGTGGGTGGCGGGCTGCTGGTCGGCCAGGGTGACGGGCAGCTGGTGGGCCTCGGCCACCATGTCGGCGATGGTGCCGCCGACCTTGCCGGCCCCCAGGACCAGGACGCTGCGCAGGGGGGTGTGGGAATTGCGGGACATGGCGGACTCTCTCTCAAGGGGTGGATCGATGAGAAAAAGTCTAGGCGGGGTGCTGCACCGTTGCCAGAGCACAAAGTGCCGGTGGCAACAGGGCAGTTTGTCATTCTGACGGCTTGGGCTGCCGAAATGACGGTGGCCGGCCATGGCCCGAAGACACGGCCCTGGTCTGGGCTGGGTCTTCAGTGGGGGCCCGGGCCGTTCAGGCCTCGTTCAGGCCTGGCTCAGGCCTGTTTGAGCGCTTCGGCCGTGATGGGCAGGCGGCGCACCCGTTTGCCGGTGAGCGCGGCCACCGCATTGGCAATGGCGGGGCCCACCACGGCCGTGGCGGGCTCGCCGATGCCTCCGGGCTTTTCCTGGCTTTGCACGAGCACGATGTCGACCTTGGGCGCCTCGAACATGCGCACCGGCTGGAAGGTGTTGTAGTTGGTCTGTTGCACGCGACCGGCCTCGAGCGTGATCTGGTGCTTGAGGGCAGCACCCATGCCGAACACGACGCTGGACTGGATCTGGGCCTCGACCGTGTCGGGGTTGACCATGTGGCCCGGATCGACCGCCACGGTGACCCGGTGCACATGCACCTCACCCGCCTCGTTGAGGCTGACCTCGGCCACCTGGGCCATGTAGGTGTCATAGCCCTCCATCAGCGCGATGCCGCGGGCCCGGCCCTTGGCCAGCGGCTGCCCCCAGCCGGCCTTCTCGGCGGCCAGCTTGAGCACGTTGGCAAAGCGGGGCTTGCCTTCGAGCAGGCTGAGGCGGTAGCGGTAGGGGTCCTGGCCGGCGGCCAGGGCCAGCTCGTCGATGAAGCTTTCGTTGGCGAAAGCGTTCATGTTGTGGCTGACCGCGCGCCAGTAGCCCACGCGCAGGCCGGCATCGTGGATGACCAGGTCGTGCTGGGTGTTGGGGATGTTGTAGCCCGGCACCGAGGCTTCGGCCATGAAGGGATCCAGCGTGTTGGCGGGCAGGCCGAAGGCGCGCTGGGTAACCGACTGCGAGGCCACCTTGAAGTGCATGGCCACCGGTTTGCCGCTGGCGTCGAGCCCGGCCTTGAGCTGGTTGACGGCCACGGGGCGGTAGAAGTCGTGGGTGAAGTCGTCTTCACGCGTCCAGACCAGCTTGACCGGCTTGTTGACGGCCTTGGAGATCTGGGCCGCCTGCACGATGAAGTCCAACTCGAGGCGGCGGCCAAAGCCTCCGCCCAGGTAGGTGGTCTTGAGGGTGATGGCCTCGGGCTTGACGCCCAGCGCCGCCGCCACGGCCCCCTGCGCGCCTTGCTGGAACTGGGTGGGGCCCACCAGCAGGATGTTGTCGCCATTGACATGGGCCGTGAAGTTCATGGGCTCGAGGGGCACGTGGGCCTGCAGGGGCTGCACGTACTCGGCCTCGACCACCTTGGCTGCGCCCTTGAAGGCGGCGGCCACGTCACCCTGGGGCTTGGCGATCTCGATGGGCTTGGCGCTGGCAGCGGCGGCGCGGGTGCTGTTGATCATGCCTTCGCTGCTGAGCTGGGCGCCGGCGCCCTCATCCCATTGGATGGTGACGGTGTCGCGCGCCTTTTTGGCCTGCCACCAGCTGGCCGCGACCACGGCCACGCCGTCGGGGATCTGCACCACATCGATGACGCCGGGCATGCTCTTGGCCTTGGCGGCATCAAAGCTGACCACCTTGCCGCCAATCACCGGGCACTGGGCCAGCGAGGCGTAGACCATGCCGGGCAGCTTGACGTCGATGCCGAACTCGGCCGTGCCATTGACCTTGGCGGGGGTGTCGATGCGCTTGGTGCGCTTGCCCACCAGGACAAAGTCTTTCGGGTCTTTGAGGGCGGGCTTTTCAGGCACGGGCAGCTTGGCAGCGGCTTCAGCCAATTGGCCGTAGCTGGCCTTTTTGCCGCCCGGGCCGGTGACCATGCCCTGGTCGGCCTTGAGGCTGGCCACGTCGACACTCCACTGGTTGGCGGCTGCCTGCAGCAGCATCTGGCGCACCTGGGCGCCGGCCACGCGCAGCTTCTCCCAGCCGTCGCGCACCGAGGTGGAGCCACCGGTGATCTGCGCGCCCAACAGGGCGTTGACATAGACGGCCGCCGGTGGTGCGGCCACCACCTGGACCTGCTTGAGGCCGACGTTGAGCTCTTCGGCAATCAGCATCGACATGGAGGTGTAGACGCCCTGCCCCATCTCGGAGCGGGCCACCATCAGGGTGATGCGGTTGTCGTCGGCGATGTGCACCCAGGCATTCGGGGTGTGCACGGTGCCGGCGGCCTGCGCAGCGCCCGCGCCCAGCAGGGGCAGGCTGACGCCCATGATGAGGCCACCGGTGGCGGCGGTGGAGGTCTTGAGGAAGGCCCGGCGGGAGGTGTTGGCAACAGATTGGTGCTTGTTCATGTGGGTCTCCCGGGGTCAGGCCTTGTTGCGCATCATGGCGCCGGCATCCTTGATGGCGGCGCGCATGCGGTTGTAGGTGCCGCAGCGGCACAGGTTGCCGCTCATGGCCGCGTCGATGTCGGCATCGCTGGGGTTGTTGTTGCGCGACAGCAGGGCTGCCGCACTCATGAGCTGGCCCGACTGGCAGTAACCGCACTGGGGCACCTCGTGCTTGAGCCAGGCCACCTGCAGCGGGTGGTTGGCGGTCTTGGACAGACCTTCGACGGTGGCCACGTTCTTGCCGGCCACGGCGCTGAGCGGGGTCTGGCAGGACCGTGCGGGCTGGCCGTTGACATGCACGGTGCAGGCGCCGCACAGGGCAGCGCCGCAACCGAACTTGGTGCCGGTCATGCCCAGCTCGTCACGGATCACCCACAGCAAGGGGGTGTCGGTCTCGGCCTGGGCCGTGACCGGCTTGCCGTTGATCTTGAATTGAACGCTCATCGTGGGGCTCCATCTGGGTTGTTGTTCTCGCAGGGGAGGTTAGAGCGCCACCCAGTTGGGCCTATCCGGGTAAGCCCGGAAACAATTAGATACCGCCTCAGATTTTCTCAAATTGCGACAGATCTCGTCACAAATGACCCAGGCGGGCACCTCGCCTACATGACCGCGCCCAGTTGCCAGGGCAGGAACTCGTTGTCCCCCAGGCCGTTGTCCTCGCTTTTGCTGCGCTGGCCCGAGGCCGTGGCCAGCATGAGGGCAAACAGGTGTTGGCCCGCTTCGAGCACGGTCTGGCGCCCGTCGACCACGCCGCCGCAATCAAAGTCCATGTCGAGCGACATGCGCTGGAACATGGGGGTGTTGGAGGCCAGCTTGAGCGAGGGCGTGGGCTTGCAGCCATAGGTGCTGCCGCGCCCGGTGGTGAAGCAGATCAGGTTGGCCCCACCGGCCACCTGGCCCGTGGCCGAGACCGGGTCGTAGCCCGGGGTGTCCATGAACACCAGGCCCGGGGCCTGGACCGGCTGGGCGTATTCGAGCACCTCCATGAGGCCGGTGGAGCCGGCCTTGGCCACGGCGCCCAGTGATTTCTCGAGGATGGTGGTGATGCCACCCGCCTTGTTGCCGGGCGAAGGGTTGTTGTTGAGGTCACCGCCGTGCAGAGCGGCATAGCGCTCCCACCAGGCCACGCGCTGCATCAGGCGCTGGGCCACCTCGGGGGTGGCGGCACGGTGGGTCAGCAAATGCTCGGCGCCATAGATCTCGGGGGTTTCAGAAAGAATGGCCCGGCCGCCATGGCGCACCAGCAGGTCGACCGCGGCGCCCAGCACCGGGTTGGCGCTGATGCCGGAGTAAGCATCCGAGCCGCCGCATTGCAGGCCCACGGTGAGCTGCGACAGCGGCACCCGTTGGCGCTGAAACTGATTGGCCTGGGCCAGCATGGCCTGCACGATCGCCTTGCCCGCGGCAATGGTCTCGCGGGTGCCGCCTTCGTCCTGGATGGTGAGGCTGGCCAACAGGCCCGCGGGGCGGGCCGCCATCTCGCTGACCAGGGGGGCGATCTGGTTGACCTCGCAACCCAGACCAATCACCAGCACACCCGCAAAGTTGGGGTGGCTGGCATAGCCCCGCAAGGTGCGCTGCAACAGCGCCAGGCCCTCGCCATCACCGCCCATGCCGCACCCGCTACCATGGGTGATGGCCACCACGCCATCCACATGCGGGTAGGCGGCCAGGGCTTCGCCCTTGAAGGCATCGGCAATGTGACGGCACACGGTGGCCGAGCAGTTGACGCTGGCGATCACGCCCAGGTAGTTGCGCGTGCCCACACGACCATCGGCACGGACAAAGCCGTCAAAGCCCAAGGCATCGCCGGCCGGCACGGTGGGCACGTAGCCCTGCCCGGGGTGCTGAGCACCATCCGAGTTCACCATGGCCAGGTTGTGCACGTGCACGTGCTGGCCCGGCGCGATGTCGGCACAGGCCAGACCGATGCGCTGACCGTACTTGTAGACCGCTTGGCCACTGGCGATGGGCTGCAAGGCCACCTTGTGGCCGGAGGGGATGGGCTCTTGCACGAGCACGGCCGGGCCGGCACCCAGCGCGAGGGCCTGGCCCGCCACCAGGGCCTGACGGGCCACGGCGACGTTGTCGAGGGCGGACAGTTGCAGGGCGGGCGCTGGGGTGAGGGGGTCGGAGGTCATGGACGGGCGCTGGGTGGAGTCAGTTGGGGGGCGCATCAAGGCGTAGGGGCCAGTGCGGACTGCAGGCGCGCTTGCACCAGGCCAGGCGCGCGCTGGGCCGCCAAGGCCACGATGGGGGCGAGGCGTCGCAGCTTTTTGGCCGCGTGGTTCTGGGCGATGTCGGCGATGCGGTGCTCGAGAAAAGGGTTTTCGAAGCGCTCGCGCACGTCGCGCAGGTAGGCCTCGGCCTGGGGGCCTTCGCCCAAGGCCTGGAACACGGGCAGGATTTCGTCACGCCACAAGGCTTCTAGCTCGGCGCGCAGGGGGATATCGGCCATGGCCTGGCGCACGGTCTCCGCCACGGGGCGCTGCTCGATCAGCCAGCGCTCGGCCAGAAAGGTATGGGCCGCGTTGAGCAGGAACAGCTTGAGGCGCTCGTGCGCGGCCAGGTCGTCGGTGAGCACGATGGCCGGGTGCCGGCAGGGCAGTTGCAAACCGGCCTGGCGCTCGACCACCCACACGGCATAGGGCTCGGCCACGGCGCCAATGGGGTCGATGGCCTCGGAGACGATGCGATCGACCAGGGAGTTGGCCCAGACGGGCCCCTGGCGCAGCCAGCTTTGCAGGCTTTCGGGCAGGCCCCACTGCAGTGCCAGTTGGCAGACCCGGTCGCGCAGCACCTCGCCGTTGCGCTCCACCAGCTCACAAGGCAGCAAGGTGAGGGTTTTGTTGGGGCTTTGTTGCCAGCGCCCGTGCAGCAGCACCAGCAGTTTGGCCGGGAAGCTGTGCGGTGCGGGGCTGGCCTGGGCGAGTAGCTCGGGGCCGTCCTGCTCGTGCAGCTGGTAGCCCTGGTCGCCCGTGTTGGACACGATCACCGTCACATGGCCCTCGGCCACGGCCTGACGCAGGGCCGGCCAGCGGGTGTTGACGTGCCAGGCCTCGCGCACGGCATCGCAGTGTTGCAGGCGATCCACCCGCTGCCCACCGGCCACGCCCCGCACGCGCACCGGATAGCCCTGGCCGAGGGCCAGTGCGGCAATGCGTGCCGCGCCGTCGGCGCGGTCGGTGGTCTGCACCACGGTGATACCGCCCAGGGCGTCGCCCGCCCCGGGCACCTGGGCCAGGGCTTCGGCGATGAACAGGTCGACGTGGGCCTGCAGAAAGCGGCTGGTGCCGAACTGGAGTATGGGTTGGACCATGGCGGTGGCGGGCTCAGATTTCGACGATGGCCTTGACCACGCCCTGCTTCGGGTCCAGCAAGGTGGCAAAGTGGGCGGGCACATCGGACAGGGTCATGCGGTGGGTGTTGAGGGCGGCGGTGGGCACCTGGCCGGCGCGCATGGCACTCAACACGGTTTCGAAGTCTTCGGTGGTGGCGTTGCGGCTGCCCAGCAAAGTGGTTTCGCGCTTGTGGAACTCGGGGTCAGAGAAGCTGATGGTGTCGCGCACCACCGAGATCAGCACGTATTGACCGCCGTGGGCGACGAAGGCGAAGCCGCGCTCGATGGCCCGGGCATTGCCTGTGGCATCGAACACCAGGTCAAAGAACTCGTTCTGGCTGGCTTCGGCCAGTTGGGCCTCATCGCCCTCTCCCAAGGCCACGGTGCGCGTCAGGCCCAGCTCACGCTGGCAAAAATCGAGTCGGTCCTGGCGCCCGTCGAGGGCCGTGACTTCAGCCCCGCGCAGGCGGGCAAAGATCATGGCGGCCATGCCGATGGGCCCGGCCCCCACCACCAGCACGCGCTGGCCGGCCTGCACCCGGCCCCGGCGCACCGCGTGGGCGCCGATGGCCAGGAACTCGATCATGGCAGCCTGGTCGAGCGTGACGCCCTCGGCCTTGTGCACAAAGGCTTCGGGCAATGACAAATACTCGGTGAAGGCGCCGTCACGGTGCACGCCCAGCACCTGGATGTTGACGCAGCAATTGGTCTTGCCCTGCCGGCAGGCCACGCATTGCCCGCACGACAGGTAGGGCATCACATAGACCACATCGCCCACGGCCAGGCGACCGCCGGGCGCCGCCTCTTCGACCACGCCCGACAGCTCGTGCCCCATCACGCGGGGGTACTGCAAAAAGGGCTGGTTGCCGGTGAAGATGTGCAGATCGGTGCCGCACACACCGACGCGCTTGACGCGCACCAGCACCTCCCCTTCGCCGCGGCTGGGGCGGTCGCGCTCCAGGGCGCGCAGGGTTCCGGGGGTTTCACAGATGACGGTCAGCATGGCGGGATCTCGGTGGCGGGTGGGTAGAGGAGGAGTGGGTGGAGTGGACGGATCAGCCGCCGTGGTACTTTTTGTAGATCGCACCCAGCTTGCCGTTGTCGGTGTTGCGCTTGATCCAGTCGTTGAGCCAGGCCTTGAGTTCGGGCTCGTTCTTGCGCAGTCCGATGCCCAGCGGCACGGTCTGCATCACGAACTTGATGGCCAGATCTTTCTGGGGGGCCTTGGCCAGCACCGTGTTCACGATGGCTGGCGAGGTGGCAATGATGTCGGCCTGGCCGCTCACGGTGGCGGTGACCAGGGTGGCGTCGTCGTCGTAGCGCACCATCTGCGCACCCTTGGCCGACTGGGTGGCTACCTTGTCGTTGTTGGAGCCCCGGGTGGTGGCCACGCGCTTGCCGTTGAGGTCGTCAAAGCCCTTGATGTCGGCCCCTTTGGGCCCGGCCACGACTGCCTGGATCTGGGCATAGGGCACCGAAAAGTCGATCACCTTTTCACGCTCGGGCGTGACGGACAGCGAGGCGACCACAATGTCGGCTTTGCCAGTCTGCAGGAATGGGATGCGGTTGGGGCTGGTGGTCTGCACCACTTCGATGGCCACGCCCAGGTCATGGGCAAGCATCTGGGCCGTCTCGACGTCGGAGCCCACGGGCTTCAGGGCGTCATCCACAAAACCATAAGGGGGCGAGCCCGTGTCCAGCGCGATGCGGATCTTCTTCGCTTCACGGATGTCCTTGAGCAGGTCGGCGTGGGCCGGCGCCTGGCCCAGGGCCAGCAAGACGGCTGAAGCCAGCAGGGTGCGCAACAAGAGGGAACGACGGGCTTTCATGGGTTTGTCTCCTGGGTATGAATGGAATGAGCGGATCAGAGGCCGTTGCCGACGAAGTCGCGCAACTCGGTGGTGGCGGGCGCGTCGAGGATGGAGGCAGGCCCGTGCTCCCACACGCGGCCGCGGTGCATGAAGATGACTTCGTCTGCCACCTTGCGGGCAAAAGCCATCTCATGGGTGACGAGGATCATGGTCATGCCGTCAGCCGCCAGGCGCTCCATCACGCGCAGCACCTCGCCGGTGAGTTGGGGGTCTAGGGCCGAGGTCACCTCGTCGAACAGCATGAGCTGGGGCGACATGGCCAGCGAGCGGGCGATGGCCACGCGCTGCTGCTGCCCGCCCGAGAGTTGCGAGGGGTAGTGATCGGCCTTGTCGGCCAGGCCCACCTGATTGAGCACCGCCAGGGCCGTGTCCCGGGCCTGGGCCTTGCGAGCCTTCTGAACCAGGCGCGGGGCGAGCATGATGTTCTGCAGCACCGTGAGGTGAGGAAACAGGTTGTAGCTTTGGAACACGATGCCCACGTCGCGGCGCAGCTGATGCAGGTCCAGCCCCGGGCCGGTCACATCGTGCCCACAGACCTTGATGTGCCCGCTGTCCACGGTTTCGAGCCGGTCGATGCAGCGCAAAGCGGTGCTCTTGCCCGAGCCGCTTTGGCCGATGATGGCCACCACCGAGCCCTTGCGCACGGTGAAGGACACCCCTTCAAGCACACGCGTGCTGCCAAAGCACTTGGAGATGTTGTCGATCTCAACGATGGGCGACATGGAATTTCCTCTCGAGGCTGCGGCTCAGCACCGACAGCGGGTAGCACAGGACGAAATAGAGCGCGGCAACGATCATGAAGATGACGAAGGGCTCGAAGGTGGAGTTGTTGATGATCTGCCCGGCCCGGGCCAGCTCGACAAAGCCGATGGCCGACGCCAGCGACGTGTTTTTGACGATTTGCACCATGAAGCCCACGGTAGGCGGCGTGGCGATCTTGATGGCCTGCGGCAGGATCACATGCCACACCCGCTGGTGCCAGCGCAGGGCCAGGCATTCGGCGGCCTCGGCCTGGGTGCGCGGCACGGACTCGATGCAGCCGCGCCAGATCTCACCCAGGTAAGCCGACACGTAGATGGACAAAGCCAGGGCCGCCGCCGCCAGGGGAGCCACGTCCAGGCCCAGGGCCGGCAAGCCAAAATAGGTCAGCGGCAACAGCACCAGCAGTGGCGTGCCCTGGATCAGCTTGATGTAAAGCGATACCAGCAGACGCGACCAGCGCGGACCATAAGAGCTGCCCAGCGCCACGGCAAAGCCCAGCAGACCGCCACCCGCGAACGCCAGCAAAGACAGGCCCACAGTCCACAGCAAACCATCGAACAAAAAGCGCAGATGCGCCGCATTGAGAAATCCCATGTCGTGCTCCGTAACAGGTCAGAGTGGGGTGCCGAGACGGCGACGGCGTGGGAAAGCGAGGCGGGCCAGCAGCCAGAACAGGCCCCGCATGAGCAAAGACATCAGCAAGTAGGCGAGCGCCACAATCAGGTAGGTTTCTACCGATCGGTAGGTATCGGACTGAATGCGGTTGGCCACGGCCGTCAGTTCTTCAGCCGAAATCTGTGAACAGATCGAAGAGGCCAGCATCAGCAGCACATACTGACTGGTCAGCGCTGGGTACACCCGCTCGATGGCCGGTGGCAGCACCACATGCAACAGGGTCTGCCATCGGCTCAGGCCGATGCACTCAGCCGCCTCCAGTTGACCTTTCGGAATGGACTCGATACCGGCACGCACGATCTCGCTGGTGTAGGCCCCCACGTTGACGACCAGCGCCACGGTGGCCGCGGTGAAGGCGCCCACCTGCCAACCCAACGACGACAGCCCGAAATAGACGATGAAGACCTGGACCAGCAAGGGTGTGTTCCGGATCACCTCGATGTACGCCCCTGCACACCGCGCCATCCAGCGAGTGCCCTTGGTATTGGCGATGGCGCAAAGAACCCCCAGCAGAAAGCCGAAGAACGTGGATGCCAGTGACAGCGTCAAAGTGGTCCACGCACCGGCCAGCAGGTCTGGGGCATACGCGAGCGGAGCAGAGAAGTCGAAAGCGTAGTTCAAAGTGGTATGGGCGGTGCCATGCAAAGGCACCTGATCTTCTTTTTGGTAAGGCCAATTTGAATGCACAAAGCAAATTGGCCTTACCGGGTTTACCCGAATCCCATCATGAAAGAGACAAATTCATGCCGAATTGCTCACAATCTCGCATTCAGAGGCCTATTGATCGCCTTTACACTTCATCAAAGGCCCCTTTGGCCTGACCAATTGGACAGACCAAAATTCACATGAACCTGCCTATGAACGACTTGGAAAAGAGCCTGGAGCCCAGACGCCTGTATCAACAAATTGCAGATCGGGTGCGTGTGCTGATCCAAAGCGGTGATTTCCGCGAAGGCAGCCGCCTGCCTCCCGAAAGAGACCTGGCGCAGCAACTGGGGGTGTCACGTCCCTCGCTTCGCGAGGCACTGATCGCGCTGGAGATCGAAGGCAGCGTGGAGATCCGCATGGGATCCGGCGTTTATGTCTGCGCGCGAGCCATGCGACGGCCTGCCATGTCCATTCCGATGGGCGAGAGCCCTGCAGAATTGATGCAGGCCCGGGGGGTGGTCGAGGGCTCGGTGATTGTTCTCGCCTGCGTGAACGCCACCACGGAAGGGCTAGCACGCGTACGGGAAAGCATCGAAGGCATGCGGGCCGACATCATCGCGGGCCGGGATGTGTTGGCGCATGATCGAGAGTTTCATGTGCGCATTGCGGAGATGGCTGGCAACTCGGTGCTGACGGCACTGATCAGCACCCTCTTCGATGAAAGACAACGGCCTCTGGCCAGTCACATGCGCAATCGACTGGAAAGCCAACCCACTTGGAGCGCTGCACTGGCAGAACACGAGCAGATTTATCGCAACCTGGTCGCCAGAGACCCCTTGATGGCTGAGTCCGCCATGCGGGCCCACATTCGGTCGGCAGCGGAGCGCTGGGTGATTCCAGACGCAGCGTGAGTTGACAAACAATGCATGTCGCGAACGGTGATCCAAACCGGAAAGAACCAAATGGAGTGTGGAACTGCCGGGGCGGGCATGGGTCGTCAAAGCGGTGGTTGAAGCACAGGAGCTGGACAGCCGCGCATCAACAGG
>NZ_JBYTDE010000027.1:0-48618 GCF_058791075.1 Curvibacter sp. EU05-FHT14A10 | reverse complement strand
TTGCCGTGGTCAACGTGACCGATGGTGCCGACGTTCACGTGCGGCTTGGTACGTTCAAACTTGCCTTTTGCCATTTTTTCGACTCCGAAAAAAAATACCTAAATCAACACAACAAGGGTCAAAGCGCCCCCTGACAGGGGGCGCCGAAGAACGTGGTGCCCATGGCGGGAATCGGACCCGCGACCTCTCCCTTACCAAGGGAGTGCTCTACCACTGAGCCACATGGGCATCTGAAGGCCACCAGGCACTTCAAAAAAACTATTCAAGCAAACCGATGCTGGAGCGGGAGACGGGAATCGAACCCGCGTCATTAGCTTGGAAGGCTAGGGTTCTACCATTGAACTACTCCCGCCAAACAATGACAGGATCACTCCCGACACTACCGGCGCTTTTGATCGCCACTCACATCAATTCACTCGCTGGTGGAGGAGGCTGGATTCGAACCAGCGTAGGCGTAAGCCAACAGATTTACAGTCTGCCCCCTTTAGCCACTCGGGCACCCCTCCAGCGAATCTCGAACTATAACACAGTTTTTTAGGCCGTTTTACTTTCTTGTTCGAGCCGCATGTCCCTAAGAACCTGCGAGACCACGATTATGAGTTATTTTTTGATCCGTTTTGGGCTTTTTGGACAAATTTCTTCAATTGCCCTCAACTTTTTATGCTGCACTGCACAAATCATGTCAGGATGGCTGAATGTACACCTTTCCCACTCCCACGGAGTCGCCCAAACGTCTGAGTCTTGCCCTACAGGGCGGAGGGGCACATGGCGCCTTCACCTGGGGTGTCCTTGATGCCCTTCTTGAAGATGAGCACTTCGATTTCGATGGCATCAGCGGCGCGAGCGCCGGTGCCATCAATGCGGTGGCGCTGGCCCAGGGCTACCTGGGTCACGCCCCCGGCAACGGAGAGCGCGCGGCGATCAGAACCTCTGCCCGAAAGACATTGCGGCTGATTTGGGAAGGCGTGGTATCGCTGGGCAGCGTCGGAGCCCTGACACAGAGCGTGATGCACATGATGCTCAACACGGGCATGGGTGGACACATGCTGCAAAGTGCCATGGCCCCCTGGATGTCGCCGTCGCAGATGAATCCGATGGATATCAATCCGTTGCGCAAGCTGCTGGCGGCCCACATCGACTTCGAAGGGATGGCACGGCTGCATTCTCCGCGCGTGTTTGTCTCGGCCACCCACGTGCGCACGGGGCTGGCCAAGGTCTTTTCTGGCCGGCAACTCGATTTGCAAGCCGTCATGGCATCAACTTGCCTGCCCATGGTGTTTAGGACGGTCGAGATCGATGGTGAGCCGTTCTGGGATGGTGGCTACTCCAGCAATCCACCCCTGGTTCCGCTGATCAAGCAATGCGATGCCCAAGACATTCTGGTCGTGCAGATCAATCCACTGCAGCGCCACGAAACGCCGCACTCACAACAGGACATCCTGGACCGGGTGAACGAGCTGACCTTCAACGCCAGCCTGCTCGACCAGATGCGAAACGTTGAATTCATCAACCACCTGATCGAACGTGGACGGATGCAGGAAGGTGAAGACTACCGCCGCATTCGCCTGCATCGCATCGATGGTGGTCAATCCCTGGAAGAACTCCCCGCCTCCAGCAAGGTGGCCGCTGACGGCAACATGATCGAGCACCTCTTCGAGATGGGGCGAGACGCGGCAAGGCACTGGCTGAAGCGCCACACCGAGGATGTGGGCGTGCGCACAACGCTGCGTCTGCCCAAATCCTGAGCAGCAGGCCGCCGAGTATCAGCCCATGCTTGTTTGCTGATCGCGCCAGGCCCGGGCCTGTGAGAAATGCCCGCAACCGATGAAAGGTGCAGGCGGACGCAGCGCAGACAAGGGCGACGGGTGATTGGACAGAAGAACCAGATGGCGCGACGCATCGATCATGGGGCGCTTGCTTTGCGCATGGGCGCCCCACAGCATGAAGACCACGGGGCGGGGACCCTGGGCCACATGCCGAATCACCGCATCGGTCAACAGTTCCCAGCCACGACCGGCATGGCTGGCGGGCTGCCCTTCCTCCACCGTGAGGCAGGTGTTGAGCAACAACACCCCTTGCTGCGCCCAACGAACCAGACTGCCACCCGGCGTGGGAAACGCCGGGAAAGGGGTCCCAAGATCACGCTGCAATTCCTTGAAGATATTGCGCAGCGACGGCGGCAATGGCACACCAGGCGCCACCGAGAAGGCCAAGCCCTCCGCCTGGCCACGTCCATGGTAGGGATCCTGCCCCAAGATGACGACACGCACCGCCTCGGGCGGTGTCAGCAGGAGTGCCCGCAATGGCTGAGGAGGAAACACCGTGGCACCCGCGTGCAGCCGCTGCTGAAGAAAGTCCAGCAATTGCACGCCTGATGGCGCCGCAAAAAACTCATCCACCAGCGCCTGCCACCCGCCTGCCACGGGCCAATCAGCCGGATCGGCCGAGCCCAGTTGGTCTGGCACGGGCAGTTGGGCTGCATCGATCGATTCCGACATTCCGTCCTCCGAATGCAAGTCAGGCAAACAAATGAGCCAGTGCCTCGCCGGGATCCTTGGCACGCATGAAGGCCTCACCGACCAGGAAGGCATGCACTTGCGCCTCGCGCATGCGCTGGACGTCCGCCGGCCCAAGGATGCCCGACTCAGTCACCAGCAATCGGTCTGCCGGCACGTCAGCCAACATGCCCAGCGTGGTGTCCAGACTGACCTCAAAAGTGCGAAGGTTGCGATTGTTGATGCCCACCAGCGGTGTTTTGAGGCGCAAGGCTCGCTCCAGTTCCGGGCGATCGTGCACTTCGACCAGCACCGCCATGTCCAGGCTACGAGCCACGGCCTCCAGATCGGCCATCTGGGCGTCGTCCAGACAGGCGGCAATCAGCAGGATGCAGTCGGCACCCATCACACGGGCCTCGTAGACCTGGTAGGGATCAATCATGAAATCCTTGCGCAGCACCGGCAGCGCACAGGAGGCTCGGGCCTGTTTGAGGTAGTCCACGCTGCCTTGGAAAAACTGCTTGTCCGTCAACACCGACAGACAGGCCGCGCCATGTTCGGCGTAGCTCTGCGCAATATCAGCCGGGATGAAGTCAGCCCGCAGCACGCCTTTGGACGGGCTGGCCTTCTTGATCTCGGCAATCACCGCAGCCTGACCGGCAGCCACCTTGGCGCGCATCGCGCCAATGAAGTCCCGCGTCAGCACACGGCTCTCGGCGTCGGTGCGCATCGCCGCCAAGGACACTTTCTTGAGGCCGGCCGCCACCTCCTCACGCTTGACGGCCACGATCTTGTTCAAAATATCACTCATGTTCTTGCGGGCTCTGAGAGCCGTTTTTCAAAATTTTCAGGAACACCCGGTGCAAGCCCCAACCGACACCTACAAAAAGTGCCGAAACACCGAATGCGATCCAAGTACCGGGGTCTTGCCACAGGCTCATGGCAGGGGCCTCAAAGTGCAGGCGTGAGGGCCTTGGCCATGGCCACCAGCTCGTTCAGCCGGGTGCGCGCAGCGCCCGATTCCAAGGCAGCACGGGCACGCTGCACCCCCTCGGTCATCGAAGGCACCACGTTGGCGGCATACAGTGCCACACCGGCGTTGAGCAACACGATATCGCGGGCCGCTCGCACCGCTGGATCCGGGCTGTTGTCCAGCACGGCCAAGAGCAATTCACGGGACTGCTCCGGCGTGTCGACTTTCAGGGCACGGTTACTGGCCATGGGCAAGCCGAAGTCTTCGGGATGGATCTCGTACTCACGCACCTCGCCGTCCTTGAGCTCGCCCACCAACGTGGCAGCCCCCAGGCTGACCTCGTCCATGCCATCGCGTCCGTAGACCACCACGGCATGTTCGGCCCCCAGGCGCTGCAAAGCGCGCACCTGGATGCCCACCAGATCAGGATGGAACACCCCCATCAGAATATTGGGCGCTTCAGCCGGGTTGGTCAGCGGCCCGAGGATGTTGAAGATGGTGCGCACCCCCAGTTCCTTGCGCACGGCCGCCACATTCTTCATGGCGGGATGATGGTTGGGGGCGAACATGAAGCCAATGCCGGTTTGCTGGATGCAGCGGGCAATCGCCTCGGGCGTGAGGTTGATATTGACGCCCAGCGCCTCCAGCACATCGGCACTGCCCGATTTGCTCGACACACTGCGCCCGCCGTGCTTGCTCACCTTGGCCCCAGCGGCGGCAGCCACAAACATCGAGCAGGTGCTGATGTTGAACGTGTGCGAGCCATCCCCCCCGGTCCCGACGATGTCCACCAAGTGCGTCTTGTCGGCCACATGCACCTTGGTTGAAAACTCCCGCATGACCTGTGCGGCCGCAGTGATCTCGCCAATGGTCTCTTTCTTGACACGCAGCCCGGTGATGAGGGCCGCCGTCATCACCGACGACAACTCGCCGCGCATGATGGCACGCATGAGGTCGAGCATTTCGTCGTGAAAAATCTCGCGGTGCTCAATGGTGCGCTGAAGCGCTTCCTGAGGGGTGATAGGCATGGAAATCTCCTGAGAGGTCATGACGTTTCGCGCTCAAGGCGCGGGACGATCCGAAAAAGCCAGCTTGAGGCCGAAGCCGATGAACATCGCCCCAGCCACGCGATCCAGCCAATGCAAGCCGCGCTGCACTGCGCCAAGGCGACGGGCCATCCAGGCGGCGGCCAGCGCCCAGCCCAAATTGACCGGAATGGCGTTGAGGTTGAACAACACCCCGAGCAACACAAACGCCAGCGCCTTGTTGTCGGTCCCCGGCGCGATGAATTGAGGCACAAAGGCGAGAAAGAAAATCGCCACCTTGGGGTTGAGCACATTGGTCCAGAAGCCCCCCACGAAGACCCGCTTCAGGCTCTGAGTGGCGGGCCCGGATGGCATCAACTCGGCGTCAGGCACCAGACTCGCATCCGAAGCACGGGCGAGCAACATGCGAAGCCCCATCCAAACCAGATAACCGGCCCCCAGCCACTTGAGCACCGTGAAAGCCGTGGCCGACGTGGCCAACAAGGCGCCGACGCCCACGGAAGCGGCCGCGATGTGAACGAAACAACCCGCGGTGATCCCCAAGCCGGCAACCACCCCGGCGCGCACGCCGGAGCGCAGGGCATGGGAGACGATGTACAACACATCGGGCCCTGGCGTGAGGTTCAGCAACCAGCCAGCCAGCACAAACAACAGCAGGTGATGGGCATCCGGCATGGTCACGGCTCCCGTTTCAACTTTGAACGCGATGGCGCACCGGCAGCCCTGCCGGAACCAGCCGATCGGGCCGCCGGGCCTGCACCGCGGACCTCATGAGCGCACCAGGAAGTTCTTGAGCATGGCGTGCCCATGCTCGGTCAGAATCGACTCAGGGTGGAACTGCACGCCCTCGATGTCCAGTGACTGGTGACGCACGCCCATGATCTCGCCGTCATCTGTCCAGGCGGTCACCTTGAGGTCTGCCGGGCAGGTGCTGCGCTCGATCGCCAGCGAGTGGTAGCGATTCACCGTGAACTGCTCGGGCAAGCCCGCAAAAACACCTTCTTGCGTGGTGGTGATCACACTGGTCTTGCCATGCATGAGCTGCTGTGCCCGGATGATCCGGCCGCCAAAGGCAGCCCCGATGGCCTGATGCCCCAGACACACCCCGAGAATCGGCAGCTTGCCAGCGAAATGCTGGATGGCCGCCACCGAGATACCGGCCTCCGCGGGCGAGCAAGGGCCCGGGGAAATCACCAGGCGATCGGGTGCACGGGCAGCAATGCCCTCAAGGGTGATTTCGTCGTTGCGGAACACCTCGACCTCGGCACCCAATTCGCCAAAATACTGGACGATGTTGAAGGTGAACGAATCGTAGTTGTCCACCATGAGGAGCTTGATCTTGTTCGTCATGGCGTTCACTCCAGGCCTTCTTCAACGAGTTCGGCCGCTCGCAACAGTGCGCGGGCCTTGTGTTCTGTTTCTCTCCACTCCATCTCAGGCACCGAATCGGCCACCACGCCAGCGGCGGCCTGCACATACAGCGTCTGGTCCTTGATCAGGCCGGTGCGGATGGCGATGGCCACGTCCATGTCGCCCGCATAGCTGATGTAGCCGCAGGCGCCACCGTACAAGCCACGCTTGGTGGGCTCAAGTTGATCGATCAGCTCCATCGCGTGCACCTTGGGTGCCCCCGTGAGAGTGCCTGCCGGAAAGGTCGCCTTCAATACGTCGATGGCGCCCATGCCGTCGTTCAACGTGCCTTCGACGTTGCTCACGATGTGCATCACGTGGCTGTAACGCTCCACCACGAAGGCCTCCGTCACCTTGACCGAACCAATCTTGGCGATGCGGCCGATGTCGTTGCGGGCCAGGTCGATCAGCATCACGTGCTCCGCACGCTCCTTGGGATCGTTGATGAGTTCGACCTCGGCAGCCTTGTCCTTCTCGGGCGTGGCACCCCGTGGGCGCGTGCCGGCCAGGGGCCGGATGGTGATCTTCTGCTCTTCGCGGCCATCGATGTCAACGCGCTCCTGGCGCACCAGGATCTCAGGCGACGCCCCCACCACATGGAAATCCCCAAAGTGGTAGTAGTACATGTAAGGCGAGGGATTGAGCGAACGCAGCGCCCGGTACAAGGACAAGGGGCTTTCGGTGTAGCGCTTCTTGATGCGTTGCCCCACCTGCACCTGCATGAAATCACCGGCAGCAATCAGCTCCTTCGCCTTCTCCACGGCCACCAGGTAGTCGGCCTTGGCAAAGTCACGCTCGGCAGGGTAGCCCTGGGTGGCCTTCACCACCGGGGCGCTGACGGAGTACTTGAGTTGATCTTTCAGGTCGCGCAGGCGCTTTTTGGCATTGGCAAAGGCCTCGGGTGTGGCCGGGTCGGCATAGACAATGAGGTACAGCTTGCCCGACAGGTTGTCGATCACGGCCAACTCTTCGCATTGCAGCAACAGGATGTCGGGCGTGCCCAGGGTGTCGGGGGGGCAGGTCTTCTCAAGCTTTTTCTCGACGTAGCGCACTGCGTCGTAGCCAAAATACCCCGCCAAGCCACCGCAAAAGCGGGGCAATCCAGGACGCAGGGCCACCTTGAAGCGCTTCTGATACGCCGCGATGAAATCCAGCGGATTGCCCTGGTCAGTCTCGATGACCACCCCATCGCGAACCACTTCGGTCTTGGCTTCATCGCCAAAGCCGCTGGCACGCAACAGGGTGCGTGCGGGCAGGCCAATGAAGCTGTAGCGGCCAAAACGCTCCCCCCCTACCACTGACTCCAGCAAAAAGCTGTAGCGGCCACCATCACGGGCATGGGCCAGCTTCAGGTACAGGGACAAAGGGGTTTCCAGGTCAGCAAACGCCTCTGCAATCAGAGGGATGCGATTGAAGCCCTGCAAGGCAAGGCTCTTGAATTCAAGTTCGGTGATCACGGCAATGAGCCTCCAGCTCTGGCGGCACCGCAGTTCTAAGGAAAGGTGCCGCGTTCATTCATCATCTCAACGGGCCCCGACAAATGGGGCCCCCGGGCGCATGCCGGCGCTGCCCGGACATGCTTGGTCAGTGGTGCACGTGAAATGGCTTGCGCCAGGGCCAAGCTCCCCGGTCGCTGCAACCTGTGATGAACGTGCGGTGAATGAACATGTCGCCAGAGTGTAGCAAACCTGCCAGCCACTCTGGCGCGCCAGTCGCTCAGGCGACGCGCGGCCCCATCGAAAACCCTGTTGCGTCAAACCGACCCACCCGAGGAGACTGCAAACTCAACGATCAAGCCCATCGATCCGGGCCGATCTTCCGTCAACAACACCCATGAGCCTCCGATTCCGCACCATCGCCCTCAGCGCCTGCCTGACCTGGCCGCTGCTTGTGCAGGCCGCCCCCACCACGGTGCAGGGCGTCAGCTTCGACGACCCCATCGAATTGCAAGGGCGCAAGCTCAGCCTGAACGGCGCAGGGGCCCGCTACAAGGCGGTCTTCAAGGTGTATGCCATGGGCTTGTACCTGGAACGCAAGGCAAGCAGCCCCGAAGACGTGCTGGCCGCGCCTGGCGCCAAGCGCATCAGCATCACCATGCTGCGTGAAATCGATGCCAACGAATTGGGTAAGCTCTTCACCCGGGGCGTGGAGGACAACGCCCCCAAGGGCGAAATGTCCCATCTGATTCCTGGATTGATCCGCATGGGCGAGATCTTTGGCGAGCAGAAGAAGCTGGCTGCCGGCGACACCTTCACCGTCGATTGGCTGCCCGACAGCGGCGCCACCCTCACCGTGCGCGGCAAGGTCCAGGGCACGCCATTCAAGGAAGCCGCCTTTTTCAACGCCTTGTTGCGCATCTGGCTGGGCCCCAACCCAGCCGATTGGAAGCTCAAGGACGCGCTGTTGGGCAAGCCGTCCTGACCTCGACCGGCCTTCATCCATCCCATTGTTGGCCCCATTGCCTTTCCTTTTGCCCGTCCCTTCGCCCGTTACAGCTGTCAGACCATGAACTACAACAACCTCAGAATCGGCTCCCGCCTGGCCATCGCTTTTGCCACCATCTTGCTGATCACCTTGCTGGTGGCCGGCTTTGGCGTGCAGCGCATCTCGGTGCTGCAACAAGCGGGCGAGCATGTCGCCACGATCGAATTGGAGCAGCAGACCCTGGTCGACGACTGGGCCTCCGACATCCGCATCAATTGGGCCCGTACTGAAGCCCAGCTGCGCGCCGTGGACAGCACCTACATTGAACGCCTCAAAAAGGACATTGAAACCACCTCCAGCGGTACGGCCGGCAAGATCAAGCGGCTCGAAGAACTGCTAAAGGACGACGACGGCAAGGCCCAACTGGCCGAAATCCGCCAGGTGCGGGAGGCTTACCGCAACAAGCGGGTCGAACTGGCCAAGCTGCAGTCGATGGGCGAAGACATCAACGGCATGATCGATTCGCAGCTGCACCCGATGGCCGATGGTTACCTGGCCAAACTGGACAGCCTGCGCAAGCGCATGGCCAGTCAACTGGCTCAAGGGCAGGAGCGCAATGCCGCTCTGGCCCAAACCAGCCGCCTCCTGCTGATGGCGGCCGCGGCCCTGGCCGTGGTGCTGGGCGCCTTCATGGCCTGGACCGCCACACGCTCCATCACCCGCCCCGTGCAAGAGGCCGTGGCGGCGGCCACCGCGATTGCCCATGGCGACCTGTCCATCCAGATCCCCACGGGGGCCCAAGACGAAACCGGCCAATTGCTGCGGGCCCTCGCCGACATGCAAGGCCGGCTGGCCGCCCTGGTGGCGGATGTGCGCCGCAACGCAGAGGGTGTGGCCACGGCCAGTGCCGAAATCGCCCAAGGCAACCACGACCTGTCGGCACGCACAGAACACCAGGCCTCGGCCCTGGAGCAAACCGCGGCCTCCATGGAGGAACTGGGCTCCACCGTGCGCCAGAACGCCGACAACGCCCGAGCAGCCAATCAACTGGCGGTGAACGCCTCCACCGTCGCCACGCAGGGTGGCGAAGTGGTGGCCGAGGTGGTCGACACCATGAAAGGCATCAACGAGAGCTCGCGCAAAATTTCAGACATCATTGGCGTGATTGACGGCATTGCCTTCCAGACCAACATCCTGGCCTTGAATGCAGCGGTGGAGGCAGCACGTGCCGGTGAGCAGGGACGAGGCTTTGCCGTGGTGGCCAGCGAAGTGCGCAGCCTGGCCCAACGCAGCGCTGAAGCGGCCAAAGAGATCAAGGGCCTGATCGGCGCCAGTGTCGAGCGGGTGGAGCAAGGCAGCCATCTGGTAGACCGGGCGGGTACCACCATGACCGAAGTGGTCTCTGCCATCCGCCGGGTGACCGACATCGTGGGCGAAATCAGCGCCGCCAGCTCGGAGCAAAGCTCGGGCGTGGCCCAGGTGGGCGAGGCGGTGACGCAGATGGACCAGGCCACTCAGCAAAACGCGGCCCTGGTCGAGCAGTCGGCGGCAGCCGCCGCCAGTCTGCGCAACCAGGCCAGCTTGCTCGTGGATGCGGTGGCCGTGTTCAAACTCAACGCCAGCCAGAGCCGGTCCATCGAGGTCAATACCCCCAGAGCCACCCGGTCGGCCTTGCCACCCAGCACCCCCTACCTGGGCCAGGAGCGCCGCCAACAACCCGACTCGGACCGTCGCACCGGGGCCGGGACGGCCAGCCCGGCGGCGCCCGCTCCAAGCAGCGCCAAAGCCCCCAACAGCACCAAGGCGACGGCCAGCGAACCCGCCACAACGGCCAAGGCCGCAACCACCGCCAGCGACGAAGACTGGACCAGTTTCTGAGCCGAGGGCGGGCACCGCGCAGTGTGCGTCAGCCCAACAGAAGGCTTAACTGATCCAGCGAATCCACAAAACCATCGGCGTCCACCGCCCGGATGGGCTCGCCGTGGTTGTAGCCATAGGTCACCAGCACCACCGGGCAAGCCGCAGCGCGCGCAGCCTGAGCGTCGTTGCTGGAATCGCCCACCATCAAGGTGCGGCCAGGCTCGCTGCGCAGGGCGGCACAGGTTTTCTGCAGTGGCAGAGGGTGCGGCTTCTTGCGCTCAAAAGAGTCGCCACCAAACACTTCGCTGAAGTAGCCCTCCAGGCCCTTGGCCTGCAGCAAGGGCTGTGCAAAAGACAAAGGCTTGTTGGTCAGGCACGCCAGGCGCCAGCCCCGTGCCTGCAGATCCTCCAGGCCCGCCAGAACGCCGGGGTAGACGCTGGAGTAGCCGCCGTTGATGGCCAGGTAGTGCCGCTGGTAGCTGCTCCAGGCGGCGGGGTACAGCGCCTCGACCGCGCCGGGTTCCGTCGCCCCTCCACCCAGCACATGCGCCAACACAGTGCGCAGCAAGTGCTCTGACCCTTTGCCCACCATGTGCTCGATGCGTTGCGGCTCGATGGAGGGCAAGCGCAACTCATCCAGCATGCGGTTGAGGGCCTCGGCAAAGTCGCCCAGGGTGTTCACCAAGGTGCCATCCAGATCCAGGATGGCGGCTTCAAACGGCGTTGAAAGAAGAAAGGAGGAAGAAGACACGGCATCAAGGCGCCCACACAGGCGCAAGCAAAACAGCGATTGTGCGACAGGCCCGGCCCAGCAGCCCGCTCTCGCGCTCGTGTCATCTGCCCGTCAAAGCCATGTCACGCAGACCGACCACAGTCCAGCTCTTTACGCACTGGATACAAAACCCGGAGGGATGCGAGATGTCAAAACCTGTTGTTCATTCGATGCGCCGTGCCTGCACCGCAGGCCTGCTGAGCGCAACGGCCCTGGCGCTGGTCGCCTGCGGCGGCTCCAGCGGTGGCCCCGTGGTGGCGGCCAACACCAAGGCCAGCCTGGCCCTGCTGGAGACCACCGACCTGCACACCAACGTGATGAGCTACGACTACTTCAAGCTGGCCGAGGACACCTCGCTCGGCTATGAACGCGTGGCCACCCTGATCAACAAAGCGCGTGCCGAATTTGCCAACACCGTGCTGCTGGACAACGGAGACACCATCCAGGGCACGGCACTGTCCGACTACCAGGCCTTGATCAACCCGGTGGGCTGCAACCAGTCGTTGGCCATCTACAAGGTCATGAATCAGAGCCAATACGACGGCGGCGGCATCGGCAACCACGAGTTCAATTACGGCCTGCCCTATCTGAACCAGGTCACCGGCAGCGCCTTCCAGGTCGACGGCGTGACCAATGGCGCCACACGCTGTGCGGGTCCGAACTTCCCGCAGGTGCTGGCCAATGTGTACAGCGCCAAGACCAAGGCCCCTCTGTTCAGCCCGTACCAGATCATCACCAAGACGCTGAGGGCCACCGCCCCCGATGGCAGCACGGTGCAGGTCCCGGTCAACATCGGCATCATCGGATTCACCCCCCCCACCATCCTGTCCTGGGACAAGCGCTGGCTGGACGGCAAGGTGTACACCGAAGGGCTGGTGGAAACCGCCCAGAAATACGTGCCCGAGATGCGCAGCAAAGGCGCCGACCTGGTTGTGGCCATCTCGCACGGCGGCCTGGACAACAGCAGCTACGACCCGACCATGGAGAACGGCAACTGGCACCTGTCCAAGGTGCCAGGCATCGACGCCATGCTGATCGGCCACTCGCATCAGATCTTCCCGAACGCCACCAGCACCGTGGCCCAGTTCAACCTGCCCGGGGTGGACAAGGTCAAGGGCACCGTCAATGGCGTCCCCACCGTGATGGCCAACTTCTGGGGCAAGCACCTGGGCGTGATCAAACTGCAATTGGTGCACAACGGCAGCAAGTGGACCGTCGACACCACCGGCACCACCGTCGAAGCCCGCAGCACCCAGAACGCAGACAAGAGCTATGTGGCGGTCGACCCCGCCGTGGCCAGCGCGATTGCCAGCGAACACGCCGCAACCATTCAGTACGTCAAGACGCCGATCGGAAGCACTGACTTCAACATGGCGTCCTACTTCGCCGACGTGGGAGACCCAGGCGCCATCGAGGTGGTGAACCAGGCCCAGGCGTCGTACGTGGCGGCCTACATCGCGGCCAACCTGCCGCAGTACGCCTCGCTGCCGGTGTTGTCGGTCAGCGCGCCTTTCAAAAGCGGCTTTGCCGGCGGCAGTGATTTCACCGATGTGGCCAGCGGGAACGTGGCCATCAACAATGCGGCCGACCTGTACCTGTACCCCAACACCGTGTACGCCGTGCGGGTGCAAGGCAGCGACATCAAGGCCTGGCTCGAAACAGCAGCCACCCGCTTCAACCGCATCGACCCGACCCTGAGCACCGACCAGGCCTTGGTCAGCAGCTACCCTGGCTACAACTTCGACATGTTCACCTCGCCCGACATCCGTTACGAGATCGACGTGACCCAGGCCCAGGGCAGCCGCATCAAGAACCTCAGCTACAAAGGCAAGGCCATCGACCCGGCGGCTTATTTCATCGTGGCCACCAACAACTACCGCGCCAGCGGCGGCGGCAACTTTCCGGGCCTGGATGGCAGCAAGACGATCTACGCGTCGCCGGATGCCAACCGCGATGTGCTGATCAACTACATCAAGGCCACCAAGACCCTCACCCGAGCCAGCAATGGCCGTGACCGCAGCTGGCGTTTCACCCAAGTCAGCACGGCCGGCCGGGTCACCTTCAAGTCGGCCCCAGGCAAGCTGGCCCTGGCCACCGCTGCTGGTTTGAACGGCATCAACATGATCAACAACGATGACGGCAGCGGCAAGAACCTGGCTGACTACGCCATCGATCTGAGCCAATGAACGCCGCACTGACTCTGCCGGCCCCCTCCCCGGCGCCCACTTCGTCGCGGCGGGTCTGGCTGGTGGCCGGACTGCCTCTGCTGCTGGCCGCCTGGGGGGTCTGGGGCCTGCACCAACAGATCGATGCGCCCCCGTCAGAGGCCGAGTTGATCCAGTGGGGGGCCCAGGCCCAGGCACGCGACGAACAGGCCACCAGCGTTTTGCGTACATTGGCGCGCAATGGGTTGAAGCCCGCCATGCCCCTGTTGGGCCGGGTGCTCGTGCAACGCGGAGACGCCCGCCTGGTCGCCGAAGGGCGCGACTGGCTGCAGCGCGCCGCCGAGGCCGGAGACGCCACGGCCGCCTTGCAACTGGGCAAGCTGTGGTTCAAAGGTGCGGCCGGCCTGCCCGCCGACGCCGACCGCGCGCTGCCCTGGCTGCACCAGGCGGCCGATCAGGGGCAGGATGCGGCGGCCCACTACATTGCCTTGATCCTGAAAAACGGCAGCGCCCAAACCCCGGCGCACCCGCAGGCTGCGGCCCGGTGGATGCGTCGGGCCGCTGAGGCAGGCTGGGCCGATTCCCAGTTTCTGCTCGGGCAGATGCTGCTCCATGGTCAGGGTGTGAAAGCCGACCCGGACCAAGCCCGGGCATGGTTTGAGCGCGCTGCCGAGCAGGATCACCCGGAGGCCAATCTGCAACTGCTGCTGGCGCAAACCCATGCAGAACTGGGCTTGCATCGCCAAGCCGATGTCGAGGCCGAGCGTTGGCGTGAGGCCCAGCACGCGCTGAAGCACCGGCCGGAAGCGCCATGAACGGGGCCGCCTGCGGGTCAGATACCCAGGACGCAGGCCCCCCTGAGGCTCAGCCCGCCAGTTGAACCCGCATGGCGTCGATGACGGCGCGGTAATCAGGCTTGCCGAAAATGGCGCTGCCTGCCACGAAGGTGTCAGCCCCGGCGGCGGCCACCCGGGCAATGTTGTCGACCTTGATGCCGCCGTCCACTTCGAGGCGAATGTCCTTGCCGCTGGCCTCGATGCGGCGGCGCACGTCTTCGATCTTGCGCAATGCCGAGTCAATGAAGCTCTGGCCACCAAAGCCCGGGTTGACGCTCATGATGAGGATCAGATCCAGGTCTTCGATCACCCAGTCCAGCACGTCCAGCGTTTGCGCCGGGTTGAACACCAGCCCGGCCTTCACGCCTTGCGATTTGATGGCCTGGATGCTGCGATGCACATGCCCCGAGGCATCGGGGTGAAAGCTGATGTAGTCGGCACCGGCTTCGGCAAACGCGGCGGCCAGGGCGTCCACGGGTTGCACCATCAAGTGCACGTCGATGGGCACGGCCACGCCTTCGGGCGTGCGCGCATGGGGCTTGAGGGCCTGGCAGATCATGGGCCCGAAGGTCAGGTTGGGCACGTAATGGTTGTCCATCACGTCAAAGTGGATCCAGTCGGCGCCGTCGGCGATCACCTGACGGACCTCATCTCCCAGCCGTGCGAAGTCGGCCGACAGGATGGAGGGGGCGATGCGGTAGGGGGTAGGAGCGGAGGTCTTCATGGCGCCAATTGTCGCAGCAGCGCCGGCCCTGGCGCCAACGAGGGCAATGCTGGAAAAAATGCCAAAGACTGCACAAGCGCGTCACGAATGACAGAATGCGGGAACTTCACAGTCCGACAGCCTTCTTACTGTTTGTCCATCCACCATGCCCAGTTATCGAATTAACGTTCACGTCGAGCCTCAACACCTGCCGGACCAGTCCAATGCGGAGCAGTCCGTGCACGCCTTTGCCTACACCGTGACGGTCACCAACACCGGCGACGTGCCGGCCCAGTTGATCTCGCGCCACTGGCAGATTCATGACGCCACGGGCCACTGCGAAGAAGTCAAAGGCCTGGGGGTGGTGGGCAAGCAACCACTGCTCAAACCGGGTGAGGCCTTCCAGTACACCAGTGGCTGCCGCCTGCGCACCCCCAGCGGAACCATGAACGGCAGTTATTTTTTCGTGGCGGAGGACGGCGAACGCTTTGACGTACCGATCCCGCTGTTTCTGCTGGAGGCCCACTCCAGCGCCCACGCGCCGGCTCGCGTGTTGCACTGAGTTCATTCGGTGCCACGCCTCGGCTTCACCACGTTCACATGAATCAAACACCCCCCGACCTGCCCCAGATCCTCGACGCCCTCAACCCGCACGCATCGTTGGTGCAACGCCACCTGTGGCTGATGAGCCTGCTGCAATGGATACGGGGTCGGGCAGACGATGCGCCAGCCGCGGTGGCACGCCTTCGGCTGATGCTCGATGCGATCCAGCTGCGCCCCACGTGGCAGACCGAGTGGCAACTGTGGTGGGTCAACTTCCTGGGCGCGGTGGATGCCACCTCCTTGCTGGCCGATCATGGTTTTGCCCCGAGACCGGCCTTCATGAGCGAGCTGGGCAACCGCTTGCGCAAGAAGCTGCTGCCACAGACCCCCGAGACCACCGATCTGGGCGAACTGTTCGAGTTGCTGGCCCCCACCACCTTTGATGCCGAGTGGCTGCGCGCCATCGACCCCGAGACCCTGGTGCGCGTGCAGCGCCTGCTGTTTCCCGCCCCCCCGGCCGCCGATGACCCAAAGGGGGCGCCACTGGCCAATGGCACCTTGCTGCTGCTGGATGCCCTGACCTACAGCGTGGGCCAGGTCAGCGCCACGGGCTTTGCCTCCGAGATCCGCCAGCGCATGTCGGACCAGGCACAGAACGAGCGCCCCTTCCATGAGCTGCCCGCCCATTTCGAACGCCTGCGCCAAGCCGTGCTGCAGCAAGGGCCACGCAGCGAAGCGGCACTGCAGGCCGCCGATGTGCTGCGCCAGCAGTTGGAGGCCTGCCGGCGCGCGGCCCAGACCGTTTACACCCACCTGGAAGAGCATGGCATCTCAGTGGGCATCGTGTTCCGCCTGCGCCAGTTGCGCGAGCGCGTGCTGCGCATCCGCGATCTGCTGAGTTGCCTGCAAAGCCAAACCCCCTCGGCCGATCTGGCCCAGCTGCTGGCCCGCCTGGTGCAAGTGAACGAAGACGGTCGCAGCATCCGAGCCCTGATTGCCGCCAGTTCGCAGCTCACGGCGGCCAAGGTGGCCGAACGAAGCGCCGAAAGCGGTGAGCACTACATCACCCGCAACGCCACCGAATACCGGGAGATGCTGCGCGCCGCCGCCGGTGGCGGCTCGGTGCTGGCCCTCACCACCTGGGCCAAATTTGCCATCTACGGGCTGGGCCTGTCGGCCTTCTGGAGCGGTTTTGCGGCAGGCCTGAACTACGCCGCCTCGTTCGTGCTGGTGATGCTGATGCACTGGACCGTGGCCACCAAACAACCCGCCGTCACCGCACCGGCCATGGCCGCCAAGCTCAAGGACATGAGCGCACCCGATGCCATCGAGCGCTTCGTCGATGAAGTGGCCCACCTGCTGCGCTCACAGTTTGCCGCCATCGTGGGCAACCTGGGCCTGGTGGTTCCGGGTGTGCTGCTGATCTGTGTCGGTCTGCATGCCGCCGGCCTGGGCCCCATGGTGGACGCCGAACATGCCCACCACACCTTGCACGACCTGAGCCTGTTCGGGCCCACCGCCCTGTTCGCCGCCTTCACGGGGGTGCTGCTGTTTGCCTCCAGCATCATCGCGGGCTGGGTCGAAAACTGGTTCGTGCTGCACCGGCTGGACTCGGCCCTGACCTACAACCCCCGATTCACCCGCTGGCTGGGGCCGTTGCGCGCGCGTCGCTGGGGCCAGTGGTTGCGTCGCAACATCTCTGGTCTGGCCGCCAACATCTCGCTGGGCATGATGCTGGGCTTGATCCCAGCTTTCGCCGCTTTTTTCGGGCTGGGCCTGGAGGTGCGCCACGTCACCCTGTCCACCGGCCAAGTCAGCGCTGCAGCGGCCACCCTGGGGCTGGAGGCCCTGCGCCACGCCGAGTTCTGGTGGGCGATTGCGGGTCTGTGCGCCATCGGGCCCCTGAACCTGGCGGTCAGCTTCTACCTCGCCTTCCGGCTGGCACTGCGTGCCCACAACGTGGGCCAGGTGGAGCGCCAGCGCATCAACCAGGCCATACGCGCCCGTTTGCGCAGCGCGCCGGGCAGCTTTTTCTGGCCGGTGTAACCAAACGTCAAAGGCACAATAGCGTTGGCACAGAAACTGTCACGCTGTGCCCAGCCTCATGTCCGCTCAACCCCATACGCCCACCCGCTCCAACGCCTTGCGACTGCGTGCCGATCAGGTCGATACGCTGGTCACCCACGCGCTGAATGCACCCATGTCTGTGGTGGACAACACGCTGCGTGTCGTCTATGTGAACGCCAGCTTTGCGCGCTGGTTCCAGCGCACGCCCGCCGAAGCCACCGGCCTCATGCTGGCCGACCTGTACGGGGCCGAGGCGCTCGACCAGATTCAAGGTCACATTGACCGGGTGCTGAGCGGCGAAACCGTGCATTACCAGCGCCAGATATCCAACCCGGCGGGCGAGGCCGAATGGCACAACGTCAGCCTGAGTCCCTGGCTGGACGATGAGGGGCAGGTGCTGGGTTTCGTCAGCATCGCGTTGCGCGTGCACGAGCTCAAGATCACGGCCGACGCCCTGCGGGCCGCCAATCAACGCGTGGCGTCCCACATGGAAAACAGCCCCCTGGCCGTGCTGGAGATGGATGCCAGCCTGCGCCTGCTGCATTGCTCCAGCCGCGCCAGCCAGTGGTTTGCCTGGACCCCGGACGAGGTGCGCGGACGCCAACTCCCCAAGGTGCTACCCACCCGCTGGGACAACACCCCTTTGAGCGAGGCCCTGGGCCGGCTGCAAAGCGGCCAGGAACTGCAGAACCGCTCTGAATTGACGTTCCAGCGGGCCGACGGATCTGCCCTGCACACGGTGTGGTTCAACTCGGCCCTGCTCGACCCGCAGGGTCGCGTGGAGTCGGTGATGTCGCAGGTCGAGAACGTGACAGAGCGGGTGATGGCCGCCGAACAACTGTGGCCCGAAGCCCCCCAGGCCTCGATCGCCAGCCTGCTCGATCGCAGCGACCAGATGTCCAAGATCTGCTCATCGCTCAAGCTCACCCCGGCCGAAGCCCGGGTGGCCATGCTGCTCACCGAAGGCCACCCCCTCAAGCGCATTGCGCAGATGACGCATCTGTCCATCCACACCGTGCGCAGCCAGGTGAAGAGTGCCCTCAACAAGCAGGCCCTGCACCGCCAGGTCGATCTGGTGCGGCGCGTGATGTCGATCCGGTAATTTGAAAACGGGCGCAGGCAGCGCACCGTCAAGATGAGGACACGGGCCGCCGGGACCTGGCTTGCGCCAAGCCCCGGGGCCGAGCCTGTGGTTTCCGATGCCAGGAAAGACGCGCCTCTCGAGGCTCCCATCCCTTGCTCATCCCATTCCTGCGGGAAGCGCGTCTTCCTGACCCTGAAACTCTTCTTTCCTCCCTGGCAGCGACCTTGCGGTGTGACAGCTGACAGACGGCTGAACGATTGTTCAACCATGGACGGAATGCTAAAAAAAATCCACACAGTTGACCATCCCGCAAATAGGGTATGAAGCGCACCGGACACGCGTCCAGGGGTCTGGCCAGCCCTTATGCTTGCGGCTTCTTGAGGAATCCGCATGGGTGAATTTGATCTGATTGCCCGTTTTTTCACCCGCGCGCCCCGCGCGGGCGGCCCCGTACGGCTAGGCGTGGGCGATGACTGCGCACTGCTGCAGGCTTCGCCGGGCACGCACTTGGCCATCTCCAGCGACATGCTGGTCGAAGGCCGGCACTTTCTGTCCACAGTCGACCCCGCGCGCCTGGGCCACAAGGCGCTGGCCGTCAACCTGAGCGACCTGGCGGCCTGTGGCGCCACCCCGGTGGCCTTCACCCTGGCCCTGGCCCTGCCGCGCGCCGACGCCCGCTGGCTGGCGCCTTTTGCCCAGGGCCTGCTGGCCCTGGCCGATGCGCACGGCTGCGAGTTGATCGGTGGTGACACCACCCAGGGTCCGTTGAACATCTGCATCACGGTGATGGGTGAGGTGCCAGTGGTCGACGGTCGCAGCCAGGCCCTGCTGCGCAGCGGCGCACGCCCTGGCGACGATCTGTATGTCAGCGGCACGCTGGGCGACGCTCGATTGGCACTCGAGGTGTTCCGAGGCACGCAAAGCCTGCCCGGACCAGCGTTCGAGGCGGCCCGCGCCCGCATGGAAAGCCCCACCCCCCGGGTGGCTCTGGGCCAGTCCCTGCGCGGGATTGCCTCGGCCGCAGCCGACATCAGCGATGGGCTGGTCGGTGACCTGGGCCACATCCTGCGCCGCTCCGGCGTCGGCGCCAGCATGGACGCCGAGCGTGTGCTGAGCCTGCTGGCGGCCCGTTCAGGCCCGCAGCACCTCAATCTGGACGACGACACCGTTCTGGGGCTGGTGCTGGCGGGCGGCGATGACTACGAACTGGTCTTCACCGCCCCCGCCGCAGCCCGCGAAGCGGTGCAGGCGGCCAGCCGCCAAAGCCAGACGCCGGTGACCCGCATCGGGCGCATCGAGAAACAGCCCGGGCTGCGCCTGCTGGATGCCCGTGGCCAGTTGATGGAACGCCGCGACGAGAGCTTCGACCACTTCAAGTGAAGCGCCCTGCCCTGGACATCAGGCCACGCCTTGGGCCTGGGGCGCCGTGGCCTCGCAGCGCCCCCAGTGCTGAGGCGGCACCTCGCGCACGATCACGCCGCTGCCCACCGCCAGCGCCTCGCCGCGGCCCAGTTGGCGCTGCAGCGACCTCAATGCGTGAGCGATGAATTCGGCCTGCTGCCCTTCACTCGCCTGGCCGGCAGGCAGGCAGAGGTGCAACTGGGCGGCAGGCCGGTCCACCGGCTGCCCGGCGACATACCAACGCGCAGCGGGCAGGTCGTCGATCAGCACCACGACCGTCTCCCGCGTCGCACCCAGCCAACGCTCGGCCAGATCGGTCAAGGCCTGGGCCAACAAGGGGTAACGCTCGGGGTTTTGCAAGGGCGCGACCTGAAGGTGCAGGGAAGTCATGGCTTGTCTCTTTCGGCGCTGGCGCGCGGATGCGCGGATGCGGGTGAATTTGAGGTCTGACTTTAGAGAACCCGAGGTGCCAGCGAAACAGCAGCCCGGGCAAACCGGTTTTGCAAACCCTGCAACACGCACGGCGTCTGCCGGCACGGCACGGGCATGCCCAAGCCCCGGCTAACATCGGCGCTGTGAAAGACTTGGACTTTGATGACATGGCCCTGTTCGTGCGCGTGGCAACCCGCGGCACGCTGTCGGCCGTGGCGCGCGAACGCAACGTGCCGGTCAGCCAGGTCTCGCGCTCGCTCAGCCGCATCGAAAAGCAGTGCGGTGTGCGACTGGTGCAGCGCTCCACCCAAGGGCTGTCGCTCACCGCCGAGGGGCAGACCTTCCTGGGTTACTGTCAGCGCATCACCGGCACGCTCGAAGAACTGGAGGCCGAATTTGCCCACCAGACCCGCGAGGTCAGCGGCACCGTGCAGGTGGCGGTGAGCCCGGCGCTGGGCCATTTCATCATCGTGCCCAGCCTGGCCGGCCTGTATGAGCGCCACCCGAGGCTGCAGATCGAGCTGCATTCGGACGACCGCCTGATCGACATGGCGCTGGAGGGCGTGGACCTGACGCTACGCAGCGGCGCGCCACACACCGAATCGATGATGGCGCGCCAGATCGGCCACCACGGGCGGGCGCTGTACGCCAGCCCGGCCTACCTGGCCCGCTTTGGCGCCCCCAGCCACCCCGATGAACTCCTGAGCCATCGCCTGATCACCAACAGCGCGGCCCAGCACCTGAACCGCTGGCCCTTCATCCTCGATGGCATGGCGATCGAGCGACCGGTGCAGGGCCACTACCGAGCCAACTCCACCGGCATCATGATGACCATGGTGCTCAATGACCTGGGCATCTGCCGCTGCAACACCCTGATTGCGGCCCCGCTGGTGGCGCAGGGCAGGCTGCGGCCCGTGCTGGAAGACTGGGTGGATGTGCAGGATTTCCCCATCTATGCGCTGCTGATGCCCCAGCGCCACCACCTGCCCAAGATCCAGGCCTGCCTGGACTACTGGAGCCAGTGGTTCCAGGCCCTGCTGCCGCCCAAGCCCTGAGAATGGCACCAACGTCACTGGCCCCCATGCCCCTTCGCTGCATTGCCCCATGAACCCATCTCACCCCAACGAACCGACCTGGCCAGAGCCCGGCCCCTCCCCCACCACCCGCCCCGCAGTGCGCCCCACGGCGCGCTTCATGTGGTCGCACCCGGCCCACATCATCGCGCTGGGCCTGGGCTCTGGCCTGAGCCCGGTGGCCCCCGGCACGGTGGGCACGCTGTGGGCCTGGGCGGCCTACCTGCTGCTGCAGCTCTGGCTCACGCCGGGGCAGATCGGCGCCCTGATCGCCGTGTCCATCGCCGTGGGCTGGTGGGCCTGCACCGTCACGGCGCGCCACCTCAACACCCTGGACCCGGGCAACATCGTGTGGGACGAGGTGGTGGCCTTCTGGCTGATCCTTTGGTTGGTCATGCCGGCGAGCCTGGGTGGGCAGTTGGTGGCCTTTGCCCTGTTTCGCTTCTTTGATGCGGCCAAGCCCGGCCCTGTCGGCTGGGCAGACAACTTGTGGCACGGCTTTGGCCCCAAAGGGGGCTTTGGCATCCTGTTTGATGACCTGGTGGCAGCGTTCTGCACCTTGCTGGTCATCGCCCTCTGGAGGTTTTTCGCATGACACAGCCGATCACTTTCGACCACAGGGTTGCGACCACCGCACTGGCCCAAGCCTTGCGCCAGCAAGGCCTGAAGCTGGCCACCGCAGAAAGCTGTACCGGTGGCCTGATCGCGGCGGCCTGCACCGAGCTGGCGGGATCCAGCGACTGGTTCGAGCGTGGGCTGGTGAGCTACTCGAACGAGGCCAAGACCGAGCTGCTGGGCGTCCCGGCCGAGCTGATCGCCCAGCACGGGGCCGTCAGCGAGCCCGTGGCCCGAGCCATGGCCGAAGGGGCCCTGCGTCATGCCCAGACCCAGGCCCGAGCCCAGGTGTCGGTGGCCGTGACCGGCGTGGCAGGCCCCAGTGGCGGCAGCGCGGCCAAGCCGGTGGGCACGGTGTGGTTCGGCTTTTCAGTGGGCGGCCAGACCCACAGCGAAGTACAGCGCTTTGACGGCGATCGAGCGGCGGTGCGCCTGTCGACCGTCGCCCACGCCCTGCAACGACTGCTGGACCTGCTGGGCAGCAACAAGGGCTGAGGCGCCGGCAGCCCTCCGGCCTCAGGCCGCCAGGACTTCGGGCCCCGAGGCCAGGGGCAGGCGCATCGCCTGCAGCGATTGGCGCACGGCCAGCTCAAAGGGCGTGCGGGGCTCCGCCCCCAGCCTTTGCACCAGGCGGGTGTTGTCCAGTCGGTGCGGGGTGCTGAACAGGTAGCCGGTCTGGGCGATCGTGGCCAGGGTGGGCGAGACCAGGCCGAACAGGCGGAAGAACCACACCGGCACGCGGCGCACTGTCAGCGCCTGCCCAGGCTGCAGCCAGCCCTGCTCCAGCGCCACCTGGCCAAGCACCGCCAGCCACTGGCGAGCCGTGACCTGGTGCCCGGCAAAGTGAAAGGTCTCGAAGGCCGCCAGATCGCTTCGTTCGGCCAACATCACCAGTGTCCGCGCCAGATCGGGCAGGTAGGCCCAAGGCGTGCTCACATCGAGGTCACCCATCCAGGACGCCTTGCCCCGCGGCAGTTGCGGGGCCACCATTTTGTCCAGAAAGGTGCCTTCGCTGGCACCGAAGAAATTGCCGGCCCGCAGCACCACGGCCCGCATGGCGCCACCTGAGTCCTCGACCGCCTGGGCCATCTGCTGCTCCAGGGCCACGCGGATTCGCCCCAGTTCATGCCGGGCATGCTGCGGCGTGCTCTCTTGCAGCACCCCAGGCATGTCTTCGCCATAGTTGTAGACATTGCCAGGCAGCATGAGCGTGGCGCCCAAGGCCGTCGCCAACGCCAGCGCCGCAGCCATCAGGCCCGGCGCCTGCTCGCGCCAGGCGGCCACGGTGTAGGCCGGGTTCAGGGCATGGACCACCACCCGGGCACCACGGGCTGCAGCGACCAGGCCTGCGGTGTCTTGCAGATCGTGGGCCAGCCATTCAACCCCCGGCACGGCAGGCGCCGTGGCGCCGGGCCGGATCTGAGCGCGGACACGCCAACCGGCCTGGGCAAAGGCGCGGGCCGCGGCCAGACCCAGACGCCCACGGGCGCCCAGGATGAGAACGGTGGATGTGCAGGTCATGTGAGTGCTCCAGAATCGATGAGGGAATGGAGCGATTGTTGAAAACCATGGAAGATCACACAATTGCCTATCGTTTCATAACAGCAATTCAATTTTGAATACCTCATTCGACTGGAGCCTGGTGCGATCCTTTCTCGCGGCCCTGGAGCACGGCAGTCTGCTGGGTGCCGCACGGGCCTTGCAGGCCAGCCAGCCGACACTGGGGCGGCACATTGCCGAGCTGGAGGCGCAGTTGGGGGTGCTGTTGTTCGAGCGCACCGGGCGCGGCCTGCGCCCGACCGAAGCGGCCTTGGAGCTGGCAGAGTCCGCGAGGTTGATGGAGACCGGGGCCCACCAACTGGCACGGGCCGCCTCACGCACTGACGAGTTGATCTCGGGGACCGTTCGGATCACTGCCAGCCAGCCGGTGGCCTGCTACCTGTTGCCGCCGGTGTTGGCCCGCCTGCGCTTGCAACACCCCGGGATCCAGGTGGAACTGGTGTCCAGCAACGAGGTGTCCAACCTGTTGCGGCGCGAAGCCGACATCGCACTGCGCATGGTGCGCCCCGACCAGGGCAGCCTGGTGGCCCAGTTGATTGGCGAGGTACCGCTGTGTGCCTGCGCCAGCAACAGCTACCTGCAACGGCGTGGCACGCCGGTCGACCCCATCGACTTGCTCGGCCACGAATTGATCGGCAGCGACCGGCACGACCTGCTGCTCAAGGGCTTTGCGGCCATGGGCCACCCGGTGACGCCCGCCCATTTTGCGTTCCGCACCGACGACCTGATTGCCACCTGGGAGGCCGTGCGCGCGGGGCTGGGCATCGGCTTCACGGCGCAGTACCTGCTGCGCCAGGATGAGCGGGTTCGGCGGGTGCTACCGCAATTACCGATTCCGGCACTGCCCATGTGGCTGGCCGTTCACCAAGAGATCCGTACCAGCCGCCGCATCCGGACGGTGTACGATTTCCTGGCCGCCGAAATGCCTGGGCAGCTCTGAAGCCGCCTGCGCCGGGGACCACCCACAGGAAAACGCACCATGACCCACCGCAACGCCGAGACGCTGCAGCGCTTCTACACGGCTTTCAGCCAGCTTGATCACGCCACCATGGCGCAGTGCTACGCACCCGATGCGCGCTTTGACGACGAGGCGTTTTCCTTGCAGGGCCAGGCCCAGATTGCAGGCATGTGGCGCATGCTGTGCAGCGCCGCCCAAAAAAGCCCACCCGGGGCATGGCGAGTCGAATTCAGCAACATCCAGGCGGATGACCGAGGCGGCCAGGCCCATTGGGAGGCGCACTACGTGTTCAGCGCCACCGGCCGCTCGGTGCACAACATCATCGACGCGCGCTTCACCTTCACGCCGGAGGGCTTGATCGCCGGCCACCGCGATCGCTTCGGGTTCTGGCGCTGGGCGCGCCAGGCCCTGGGACTGCCCGGCCTGCTGCTGGGATGGTCGCCCTCGTTGAAACGCAAGGTGCGCAGCACGGCCGCAGCCAACCTGAAGAAGTTCCTGGGCTGAAACTGGGCCGGGTGCGGCAAGCCAGCACTCTGAAGCGGCCCCGACAGCGGGGGCGCTTCAGGGCGCCCTCAGGCCCCGTGGCACTTCTTGAACTTCTTGCCGCTGCCACAGGGGCAGGGGTCGTTGCGGCCCGGGCCGGCTTCCTTGCGGATGGTTTCCACCCGCGGACCGAAGCTCTTCCAGAGTTGGCGCAGGTCATACACCGCCCAGATGGCATCCCCGAAGGCATCGAGACGGGCCTGGCTCAGGCTGGGCGGGCCATCTTCGGCAAACATCGACAGCTCGGGCTTGCCGGTGTCGTCTTCGGTCAGGGCAACGATGCGGTTGAGGGCATCGTCCAGCCAATCGGCGGCCTCCTTGTCGCGGGGAGCGGCCCATTCCTCAGGCCAGTTTTCCACGGCGAACATGAAGCCCAGTGCCCAGATCTGGCCGAAGGAAGGCACTTCCTGGTCACCCAGTTCGGCCAGTTCTTCTTCCGACAAGGTGGCCATGGCGCCGCGCATGTCCATCACCTCGGGCTCATAGCAACGCTCGTCGCCCAGGCTGTCCACCTTGGTGTCCAGAGCCGTCTGCACTTCGTGCCAGCGCGCCTGCCACAAACTGATGAAACGGGCCTGTTGAGCCGCATCGGCGAAAGCCGACAGGGCCGGAATACCGTCGGCATCGGTGTCTTCGGCGGTGATGCCATCGCCCAGCAGCATGGGCAGGTACTCGGCCGGTGGCAGGGGGCGGCGATTGCAGATCACCGCGGCCATGAAGCCTTCGCAGAACTCCCACTGGGGAATCTCGTCCTCGCGGCTGCGCAGGTCGTCCAGGATGGCGTCGAGTTCATCAAAGGCCTCGGGGGGCAGGCGCTCGCCGGCGACGGGGTAGACAGGCACGGGCGAGGCGGCGACTTCGATGGCGGTATCGGCTTGGGGATCAGAAGACATGTCGGGGGGCGTCAAAACGCGTCAGGATGAACGGAGCAGGCAAGACCCTGACCACCGGCCGTGGATCGTATGATCGGTCGGCCACAGGTCATGGGCGAAGCGCTGCGGTGGTACAGCAGTTTACCGGCCTCGCCCTTCGGACACGCGTCAACCCCTTCCTGGAGCCCCCATGCTGAAGCAGCTCAACGCCATCTATCCCGTGCGCTACACCGCCTTCGCCCTCTGTGCAGGTGCCCTGGCCCTGAGCCTGTGGGCGGGGCAACAGCAGGCCCTGGCACCGGAGTGGGCGGTGCTGTCAGGCGCCTTGGTCGCTCTGGGGGTGTATGACCTGCTGCAGAAGCGCCACTCGGTGCTGCGCAATTACCCCGTGATCGGCCACCTGCGCTTTGTGCTGGAGTACATCCGGCCCGAGATTCGCCAATATTTCATCGAGAGTGACAACGAGGCCAGCCCCTTCTCCCGCGCCCAACGCACCCTGGTGTACCAGCGCGCCAAGGGCGATCCCGACAACCGGCCGTTCGGCACCCTGCTCGACGTGGGCCAGCGCGGCTACGAGTGGATCAACCACTCGGTGGCTCCCACCCAGCTGCCCAGCCACGACTTTCGCGTCACCATCGGGGCCGACACGGCCCAGCCCTACAGCGCCAGTGTCTTCAACATCTCGGCCATGAGTTTTGGGGCCCTGTCCGCCCACGCGATCCGGGCGCTCAACCTCGGGGCCCAGCAGGGTGGTTTTGCCCACGACACGGGCGAAGGCTCCATTTCACAACACCACCGCGTCCATGGCGGGGACCTGATCTGGGAGATCGGCTCGGGCTACTTCGGGTGCCGCCATCCTGATGGCAGCTTCGATGCCGAACGCTTTGCCGAGAACGCGCGCAGCCCTCAGGTGCGCATGATTGAACTGAAGATGAGCCAAGGCGCCAAGCCGGGCCATGGCGGCGTGTTGCCCGGCCCGAAGGTCACGGCAGAGATCGCCGAGGCTCGGGGCGTGCCACAGGGCGAGGCCTGCATCTCACCGTCGGCCCACACGGCGTTCTCGACGCCTGTCGAGATGATGCATTTCATTGCCCGCCTGCGTGAGCTCAGCGGCGGCAAGCCCACGGGGTTCAAGCTGTGCATCGGGCATCCCTGGGAATGGTTTGCCATGGTGAAGGCCATGCTGGAGACCGGCATCACCCCCGACTTCATCGTGGTGGACGGGGCCGAAGGTGGCACGGGCGCAGCCCCGGTGGAATTCAGCGACCACGTCGGTACCCCCTTGCAGGAAGGCCTTCTGCTGGTGCACAACACGCTCAAGGGCGTGAAGCTGCGCGATCGCATCCGCCTGGGCTGCGCGGGCAAGGTGGTCACGGCGTTCGACGTGGCCCGCATGATGGCGCTGGGGGCCGACTGGTGCAACTCGGCACGGGGCTTCATGATGGCGCTGGGCTGCATCCAGGCCCAAACCTGCCATTCGGGCCAATGCCCCACCGGTGTGGCCACCCAGGACCCGCTGCGCCAGCAGGCCTTGGTGGTGCCCGACAAGGCCACCCGGGTGAAGAACCTGCACCACAGCACCTTGCACGCCCTGAAAGAGTTGATCCAGGCCGCAGGCCTGCACCATCCGAACGACATCACCGCACACCACATCGTTCGCCGCGTGTCGGACACCGAGGTGCGCCTGCTGAGCCAGTTGGTGATGCAGGTGCCCACCGGGGCCTTGCTGGGCCCACTCGATGGCCTGCCGAACCTGTTCCGCGAGTACTGGCCCCTGGCGACGGCCAACAGTTTTTCACCGCCCTCACAGAAGGCCTGAGCGCCAGCGCCCTGCACCGCCCCCGAGGGCACCGGCCAGACGCTCACGCTGGCCGGTGCACGGGGTGTCAGGCGTAACGCGGGGTCCGATCGGCGGCGCACTCGGCCAGCAGGCTCAGCAAGGCCTCCACCGGCGGGTTGCGCCGCCAGACCTGGTGGCTGTGCAGGCGAACAAAGACGCCGCGCCAGGCACTCAGGTGTTGCAACTCAACGCCGCGGTACTGCAGCCGCACCCAGTTGCCCTGCTCCAGTTGCCCGATGTACTCGGAGAACAAGGTTCGGGACACCCCGCACAAGCGCGCAATCATCTGCTGTGACAAGGGCAGCATGAGGCTGTCCTCCTGGGGTGGAGAGGGGGATACCGAGGTCTCGGCCGCCAAGCACAGGCCCTCGGCGCACAGGGCCAGGCCACCGATCACCCGCAGCGCCGAATTGCTGCATTTGTTGACGATCAGCTGGTTGTTCTGCTGACGGATCTGGGAGGACAACTCGCCCAGCAGATGCTGCGCAAAGCCGGCATCGCTGCGCACCAGGGCCAGATAGGCCGAGGCCGGCAGGGTCAGAAGCTCCACATCGGTGACGGCCAGGTAGTCGACCTGCGCCTTGCCGTCACCCAGCAGATCGTGCTTGGCGAAACAGCTGTTGCGGCTGTGCAGGGTCAGCGGGTAGCTCAAGCCCTGGTCCATGGTGACCTGCTCGGCCACCATGCCTTCAATGATGTGGTGCCAATGGGTGATGGGCGCCCCGGTGCGCCAGATCAGGTCGCCCGCCTTGCGGGAAATGACACGGCTTTGCTTGCCTGCCTCGAATGCGGCAGAGGCGCTCACCCCCATGCTCGAATAGACCTGAAGCGTGAAATCACGCATGCGTTGGGTCACGTCAAACATGGCGTTGATGGGGCGGCAAACCGCCCGTCGGCAACTCAGACGAAGAGACCCCGGAGGGCTGGGCACTGCCTGCCGCAAGACAGGGTGAGGTGTTGTGATTCATTCGCAGCCTTCAGCAACTCGGTGACCGCGCGATGCACTGCGCATCGGGACGGAGTCGGTGCGTCAGCGGGCGGTTCGCTACCGTGCAGGGGAGGCCCACAACACACCAGAAACCTGATCATGAGAAAGGCCTGGGCAACGACCTTGAATGAATGTTCAACCTTGCACAGTGAACACGTAAGAACTGTGATGGCGTGCTGCAAAACGCCGCTCACGGCGCGTCTGTTCAGGCTCCGGCGACGCCGGCCTCAGCCCAGGCGGTGCTGACGATCACATCGGCAGTCGCCAGCCGACGCCGCATGCAGAGCACGGCCTGGTCTTTGCTCAACAAGGTGCAGTGGCTCAGGGCCACCGCCAGGTCGATGAACTTTTGATCATCGGCGTCCTTGCAGGTCCAGGGCGCCTTGGCGGGTACCGCGCTCACCTGCGCATGGCGATCAAACGCAGCCAGCACCTGCTCGGCCGTGCGGGTGTAGAAATCCAGGCGGCGCACGATCTGGGGGTAGGCCAACACGCGGGCCAGTTCGTCGCGCATGGCGGCTGTGGCATGCCAGTGCAAGGTGCCGGCTTCCAGGCCGGCACGCACCGAGGTGGTGGCCGGATCGGCAAACACAAACAGGTCCAGCACGATGTTGGTGTCCAGCACTACCCGGCCTGCCGCCGGCGTGCAAGGGTCATCCACCTCAGGCCCCTTGTGGCGCATCGCCCGCGGGGCCGTCGGCCTCGGGGCGGGTCGGCTTGTCGCGGACACTGCCGCGAACCAGGTCGAAGCGGAACAGCCGGCATTCGATGGGTCCGTTCCACATGGGCACCCGGCGCGACTCCTTGAGGCGCATGCGGCCAGGCAGCTTGAGGTCGGGGGTGAGCATCCAGGCCTGCCAGCCGGCGTAGTTTTTCTTCCAATGGCTCGCCAATTGCACGAAGAACTCGCCACCATCTTCGGTCTGGGCGGTTTCGCGACCGCCGCGCGGCGCCCGCTGGCTGGCGCGTTGCCCAGCCACACCAGCGGCCTCGATGCGCTCGCCGTAGGGGGGGTTGAGCAGCATCACACCGGGTTGTTCGCAAGGCGGCATGCGCTGCAAGGCATCGCCCCCGCGCAACTGCACAGCATGGGCGACACCAGCGCGTTCGGCATTGCGCTGGGCGAAGTCGACCATGCGGAAGGCCACGTCACTGCCAAACACAGGCACGGTGGGTGCCCGCTCGGCGGCCCGGGCCTCTCCCAGCAAGGCGTTCCAGACATGCGACTGGAAAGGCAGCAGTTTCTCAAAACCGAAGCGACGCTGGGCACCCGCGGCCATGTTGCAGGCCATCTGGGCCGCCTCGATGGCGATGGTGCCGCTGCCGCAGCAGGGGTCGTACAAGGGCAGCGGGGCGTCGCCCAGCGGGTCCCAGCCGCTGGCGGCGATCATGGCCGCGGCCAGGGTTTCTTTCAGCGGCGCATCGCCCTTGTCTTCGCGCCAGCCGCGCTTGAACAAAGGCTCGCCCGAGGTGTCGATGTACAGGGTGGCGGTGTCGGTGGTCAGGTGGACGTAGATGCGCACATCGGGCCACTGGGTGTTCACATCGGGGCGCACCCCGGTTTTGTGGCGAAAACGATCGGCGATCGCGTCCTTGACCTTGAGCGCCGCAAAGTTGAGGCTGGTCAGCGGGCTGTGCTGGGCCGTGATTTCAATCTTGAAGGTTTGCCGGGTGGTGAACCAGATTTCCCAGGCCACGTTGCTGGCGGCCTCGTACAGATCCCGCTCGCTGCGGTAGCCGGTGTGGGACAACTGCACGAGCACACGCTGGGTCAGACGGCTGTGCAGGTTGAGCTTCATGGCGTCTCGCCAGGAGGCACGCGCCAGCACCCCACCCCGGCCGGTCAGCAGATCCTCCCCGGTGAGCCCTGTGATGCGATGGACCTCGTCGGCCAGAAAGCCCTCGACGCCAGCGGCGCAGGGCATGAAAAGTTGCAATTGGTTCACGGTGATTCACTCCGGCACGACCGACGAACGCTGACCCAGGCGCCGCGCCGTGCGCAAGACAGGGTCAGAGGGCTTTTCTCAGGTTGGCAGGGGCGATGCGCAGCGCCTCGCGGTATTTGGCCACGGTGCGGCGCGCACATTCAATGCCCTGCTCCTTGAGCATTTCAGAAATCTGGTTATCGGACAAAGGCTTTTTCGTGCTCTCGGAGGCCACGAATTGCTTGATCAGCGCCCGCACCGCCGTGCTGGAGGCGTTGCCGCCGGTCTCGGTGCCCAGTGCCGAGCCGAAGAAGTACTTCAGCTCGAAGGTGCCGAACGGCGTGCCCATGTACTTGGCGGTGGTGACGCGGCTGATGGTGGACTCATGCAGGCCCAGTTCATCCGCGATCTCTCGCAGGACCAAGGGGCGCATGGCCAGTTCGCCATGCACGAAGAAGTTCTTCTGTCGCTCCACGATGGCGTTGGACACCCGCAAGATGGTGTCGAAGCGCTGCTGGATGTTCTTGATGAACCAGCGTGCCTCCTGCAGTCGCTGCTGCAGCGCCGCATGACCTTCGCCCTTGTGCGAGCGCAGGGCACTGGCATAGATGTCGTGCACCTTGAGGCGGGGCATGACATCGGCATTGAGCTGCACCCGAAAGCGCACCTGGGCCCCGCGCCCGATCTTGGTGACGATGACATCGGGCACGATGATGTTGCGTTCGACGTCGACAAAGCGGCGGCCCGGCTTGGGCTCCAGCCGGGTCAGCAGGCTGAGCGCGGCACGGATGCGCTCATCGCTTTCACCGCACAGTTGCTGCAGGCGCTTGATGTCGCGCCGGGCCAGCAGCTCCAGGGGCTGTCCGCACAGCTTGATGGCCACGTCGAGGGTGTCAGGCAGGATGTCATCGACACCCCCTTCATCGGACTGGAGCTGACGCAGTTGCAAGCTCAGGCATTCGCGCAGGTCGCGGGCACCGACCCCCACCGGCTCCAGGCTTTGCAGCAGACGCAGCGCCACGGTGAAGTGGTGCACCAGCTCTTCCACCTGCTCCAGATCGTCGCCCGCCAGGCCACGGGCCAGGTCTTCCAGCGGGTCTTCAAGGTAGCCGTCGTCGTTGAGCGATTCGATCAGAAAGCGCAGCGCCGCCGAATCTTCGGGCGACAGGCGCAGCGCCAGGGCCTGGCGATGCAGGAACTGCTGCAGCGACTCCTGGCTGCGCGCCAGCTCGGTGGCATCCACTTCGCCGTCTTCGCCCAGGTTGTTGCGGCTGGGAGGCGCATCGCCGCCCCATTCGCTGTCATCGGGCGCCATCTCGACCTGGCCGTCGCCGTCCCAGGTGGGCTCGTCTTCGAGGGCACTGGACGCAGGTTCGACCTCTGCCGTGCTGGTTTCGGGGGTCGACGCCAGCTCCTTGGGCGCCGTGGCCGGCAGTTCATCGAAGGACGAGGCCTCCTCGTCGCGAGCCGGTACATCGGCCTGCGCCAAACCGAACTCCTCGCGCGGAGCTTCTTCGGTGGAAAGCTCGAGAAAAGGGTTTTCGTCGAGCATCTGATCGACTTCCTGGCTCAGCTCCAGCGTGGAAAGCTGGAGCAGCCGGATCGATTGCTGCAATTGCGGCGTGAGCGCCAGATGCTGCGAAACGCGAAGCGATAAACCCTGTTTCATGCTCACATTCGAAAGTGCTCGCCGAGGTAGACGCGCCGGACATCGGCGTTCTCGACGATCTCGGACGGGGTACCCTTGGCCAGCACATGACCGTCACTGATGATGAAGGCGTGGTCGCAGATGCCCAGGGTTTCGCGCACGTTGTGATCGGTGATCAACACACCAATGCCGCGCGACTTGAGAAACCCGACAATGCGCTGGATCTCGATCACGGCGATCGGGTCGATCCCGGCAAAGGGCTCATCCAGCAGGATGAAGCGTGGCTGAGTGGCCAGGGCCCGGGCGATTTCCACCCGCCGCCGCTCACCCCCCGACAAAGCCAGCGCGGGGGAGTCGCGCAGGTGGTCGACCCGCAGGTCTTGCAGCAAGGCGTCCAGCCGTTCAGCGATGATGGCCTTGCCCAGCGGGCGGCCTTCCTCGTCCTGCTGCAGCTCCAGCACTGCCTGCACGTTCTCGGCCACCGACAGTTTGCGGAAGATCGAGGCCTCTTGGGGCAGGTAGCTCAGGCCCAGGCGCGAGCGCCGATGGATGGGCATGTGGCCCACTTGCTGGCCATCCATGAGGATTTCGCCGGCATCGGAGCGCACCAGCCCGACGATCATGTAGAAGGAGGTGGTCTTGCCGGCGCCGTTGGGGCCCAGCAGGCCCACCACCTCACCTTTGTCCACCGAGAGAGAGACGTCCTTGACCACCTTGCGACTGCCATAGGCCTTGCGCAGGTGGCGTGCCTCCAGTCGGCTGGTCATACCTTCTGTCCGGTCCACAGCGCTCAAGGCTTGTCCCCCGACAGGGCGCCAGAGGGCCGCAGGGCCGGCGTCGGGTTGGCCGGGCTGGCAGGTTCGGGGCGGGCCCCCTCCTGGGCTGCAGCATTGCGTGGCGACAGCATGGCCCGCACGCGGTTGCCCGATGGGGTGGCGGGGCTCACGTTTCGCGTCTGACGGGCACCATCCACATTGAAGACGTCGGTGATGTTGTCGTAGACGATCACGTCACCCGTGACCTGATCATTGAGGGTGGTGCCCTGGTAGCGTCGCAACTCGGCACGCTTGATGAACTTGACGTTGTCGGCTCGACCGTCGTACTCGATGGTCTCACCCTCGCCTTCGATGTACTCCTCGCCGCCATCCCGCTTCTGCCGGAAAAAGGCGCGCAGGCCGGGCTCGGCCGTCACCACCCCGTACTGGTAGCCCTCGGCGTCCTGGCGCACATCCAGGCGGGCACCGCGGATGATGATGGTGCCTTTGGTCATGACCACCCGGCCCGTGAACACGCTCACCTGCTTGAGATCATCGTGGCGCAGGATGTCCGACTCGATGTTCATGGGCTTGCTGCGGTCAGCACGCTCGGCCCAGGCCAACGGGGCCAGCCCAAGGGCCAAGGCGATCAGCAATGAGGATACAAAAGCAGGTTTCATAAAGGCATGGTTCTTGCAATCGATTGTACCGATGCAGGTGGCCGGTTCGCTGGCGGGGGCAAGAAAAAGCCCGCACAAGGCGGGCTGCTTCGGCAAACGTTGAGCGATCAGCGCGACTTGCGTGCCTCTGCGATCAAGAAGTCCGTGACCTGCAGAGCCCGGGTCATGCCACCGGCCATGGTGCCGTCGGTGACAAAGCGACCCGCCACCCCCATGGCAGGCACGCCATCGAGCTTGTAGGCGTCCACGAGTTGCTTGGCGCGGGTGGCCTTGCCCGTGACCGAGAAAGACTTGAAGAACTCAGTGAACTTGGCCTTGTCCACGCCTTGCTTGGCCACCCAATCGATGATGGCGGCGTCCCCTACCACCTTGAGGTGCTCGGTGTGGATGGCGTTGAAGGCCTTGAGTTGCAACTCATCGACTTTGCCCATGGCTTCCAGCGCGTAATACATGCGCTGCTTGGGTTCGAAGTCAGCAAGGAAGGGCACCGGCAGGCGGCGGAAGACCACATCTTTGGGGAGCTTCTTGAGCCAGGCTTCCAGTTCGGGCTCGAAATGGGCGCAATGCGGACAGTTGTAGGAGAAGAACTCCAGCACCTCGATGCGATCGGCCGGGGCGTCCACCGGGGCGGCCGTGCTCAAGGCCACAAAGTCCTTGCCGGCCTTGAAGGCTGCCTGAGCCTGGGCCGGGGAACTGCCCAGCAGGCCCAGGGTGGCGGTGGAAGTGGCCGCCAGGGCCAGCGAAAAATCACGACGTTTCATCAGAAAGCCTCTTTCAAAAGGGGGTTCACGTCACTCAGAAGGCACGGACACCAAAAAGTTCACGATTTCATTCGGGACGACGGCGACGTCAGGGCTCAGCGCTGCACCCGCACCATGGTGGTGTCGAGTCCGGCATTGTCGAGTTTGTCCTTGATTCGCTCGGCGTCATCACGCTTGGAGAAGGGCCCCACCCGCACCCGGAACACGGTGCGGCCCGCCTGCTCGCGTTCGGTGACACGGGCCTCCCAACCCATCATGGCCAGCTTGGCCTTCTGGGTTTCGGCATCTTCGTTGGTGCGGTAGGCCCCCGCCTGAACGTAGTAATCAAAGGGATCGACGCCCGAACTGGCACTGGCCGACTTGGCCTTGGCCAGATCACCGAGCGGGTCCGATGAGGTGGCGGCCTTGGTGTCGCTGCCCTTGGTCACGGGTTTGACATCCGTGCGATCGGCCTTGTCAGCGCGTGCATCAGCCTTGTCGGGCTTGGCATCTGCTTTTGCGTCGGCCTTGCTGTCGGGCTTGGCGTCCGCCCGGTTGTCAGACCGAGTGGCCTTGTCGTCAGCCTTGGCGGCGTCAGAGGATGCATCGGCCCCGACGGCGCCGCCAGAAGACTGGCGAGCCGGGTTCTTGCCGTACAGCGGCGAGTTGGGATCCCAGTCCTTGTTCTTGCGCGCCTCGGCGGCGTCCTGGTCGGCCGAACGGGTCTGGCCTTTGTTCAGGAAGGGCACCGGCACCTTGGTCACATAGACCGCCACGGCCAACGCCACCCCCAAGCCCAGAACCAACCCGAGCACCAGACCCAGAAAGGTCCCGCCGCCTTGTCTTTTCATGTTGTCGCTCACATTTTCGAAGGTGCCGATACGCCCAGCACAGCCAGGCCATTGTGCAGCACCCGGGCCGTGGCCGCGACCAGCGCCAGACGCGCCAGCTTGACCGGCTCGTCATCCACCAGGATGCGCTCGGCATCGTAGTAGCTGTGATAGCTGGCGGCCAGGTCGCGCAGGTAAAAAGTCACGTCATGGGGTGCAAAATCTTGCGCGGCCGCCGTGAGCATGTCGGGGTACTTGGCCAATTGCAGCATCAGCGCCTGGGCCTGGGGGCCTTGGAGCGGCGACAGGTCGACGCCAGCCAGCGAGGCCGCATCGCCGCCCCAGGCGGTCAGCACCGAACAGATGCGGGCGTGAGCGTACTGCACGTAGTAGACCGGGTTGTCGTTGTTCTGCGCCAGGGCCAGGTCGATGTCGAAGATGTACTCGGTGTCCGGCTTGCGTGACAGCAGGAAAAAGCGGACGGCATCCTTGCTGGTCCATTCGATCAGGTCGCGCAGTGTGACGTAGCTGCCAGCGCGCTTGGAGATCTTGACTTCTTCACCCCCACGCATCACCCGCACCATGGTGTGCAGCACGTAGTCGGGGTAGCCCTGGGGAATGCCCACGTCAGCCGCCTGCAAACCGGCGCGAACCCGGGCAATCGTGCCATGGTGGTCGGTGCCCTGGATGTTGACCACCTTGCCGAAGCCCCGTTCAAACTTGGTGATGTGGTAGGCCACATCGGGCACGAAGTAGGTGTAGGTGCCGTCGGACTTGCGCATCACGCGGTCTTTGTCGTCCCCGTAATCGGTCGACTTGAGCCACAGCGCGCCGTCTTGCTCGTAGGTTTTGCCCGCGGCGATCAGTTTGTTGACCGCGGCCTCCACCCGGCCGCTGGTGTACAGGCTGGACTCGAGGTAATAGTTGTCAAACTTCACCTGGAAGGCCTTGAGATCCAGGTCCTGCTCATGACGCAGGTAGGCCACGGCGAACTGGCGGATGCCGTCCAGATCGTCGGCATCACCGCTGCCGGTGAACTCACGGTCGTCCGACTTGACGGTCTTGCCGGCCAGGAAGTCGGTGGCGATGTCGCCAATGTAGTCGCCGTTGTAGGCCGACTCGGGCCAGCCGGCATCACCGGGCTTGAGGCCCTTGGCACGGCACTGGGTGCTGTTGGCCAGGGTCTGGATCTGCACGCCGGCATCGTTGTAATAGAACTCGCGCCAGACGTCCCAGCCCTGGGTCTGGAACAGGTTGCAGATGGCGTCGCCCAGCGCCGCCTGGCGTCCATGGCCCACATGCAGGGGGCCGGTCGGGTTGGCCGAGACAAACTCGACCAGCACGCGCTCGTTGCGTGCCGCCTGCCAGCCAAACTGATCTCCTGCCTCAAGCACCTCGCGCACCACCTGCTGCTTGGCAGCAGGCTTGAGGCGGACGTTCAGAAAGCCCGGGCCCGCGATCTCGATGGCATCGACCCACTGCGCCCAGGCGGGGGTGGCCATCAAGGCGGACTTGAGGGACTCAGCCACCTGACGCGGGTTGAGCTTGAGGGGCTTGGCCAACTGCATGGCCGCCGTGCAGGCGAAATCGCCATGGGCCGCCACCTTGGGCGACTCGAAGACCGCCTTGGGACCAGCACCGGGGGAAAGTTTCTCGAGCTCGGCCGCCAGCGCAGCGAGCAAATCGTGTTTGACAGAAAGCATGGCGTGATTTTACGGGGCGGTGCCCGAACGGCACGGGCACCTGGGTGCATGGAGACCAGAAGAGCGTGGTTTAAGCGTCGAATTCGGGTCTGGGAGCCGCCGGCATCCCACCAGCCCAAGGGAGATTGCAACATGTTCAAAGTGTTCTCGATGACAGGTGCGGCTCTGCGCCCCGCCCTCCAAGCGGCTGCGCCGTCACCCACTCGAACCCGATGGGCCACCTGGGTGCGCGCCAGCGCCCTTGGCGTCGGGCTGGCGCTGAGCCTGGCAGGCCAGGTGGCGCTGGCCCAGGGCAAGGCCGCCGAAGCAGGCGATGGTGCACAGGCCAAGCCGCAAAACCGGATGTCGCGCTGCAGTGCCGATTTCAAGGCCACCGGCCGCCCGGGCAGCGAGCGCAAAGCCTACATGAGCGAATGCCTGCGCAAGCCCAAAAAGGCCTCCTGACCCCGGAGCCGCCCCCGTGGGGCTGCCGACCGCCACGCCGCTGATCGATAATCGCGGCCATGCTTGATCGAGCCACCACCACCCCGTCCATTTCCTGCGTGATGCCGGCCTACAACGAGGCCGGCAACCTGGGCCGCTTTGTGCCCCAGGTCTTGGAGGCCTTGCGCGCCCTGTCCCCCCAGGTGGAGGTGGTGATCGTGAACGACGGCAGCCGTGACCAGACGGCCGCCGCCGCGATCGAATTGACACGCCAGCACCCGGAAGTGGTGCTGATCGATCTGTCGCGCAATTTTGGCAAGGAAGCCGCTCTGACGGCCGGCATGGAAGCCGCCCGCGGTGAAGTGGTGATCCTGATGGATTCGGATGGCCAGCACCCGGTGTCGCTGATGGCCCAGATGCTGCTTCGCTGGCGCGAGGGCATGGACGTGGTGTACGCCGTGCGCAAGACCCGCGACGACCAGACCCGGCTGCACGCCAACCTGGCCGGTTTGTTCTACACCCTGGTGAACCACAACAACCGGGTGAAAATTCCGCCCAATGCCGGGGATTTTCGACTCATGGACCGGGCCGTGGTCGAAGCCATCAAGACGCTCCCCGAGCGCAACCGCTTCATGAAGGGCCTGTATGCCTGGGTGGGCTTCAACAGCACCGCCCTTGAGTACGAGCCCCTGCCGCGCACTGATGGCCAAAGCAGTTTCGGCCTGCGCAGCGCCGCCTCGCTGGCCCTGACGGGCCTGGTGGCGTTCTCGTCCTTGCCTTTGCGGACTCTGGCGGTGGTCGGGCTGCTGATCTCGCTGGCCTCGCTCAGCTACGGCCTGTGGGTGGTGGTGTCCTATTTTGTGTACGGCATCGACGTGCCGGGCTACGCCACCCTGGCCGCCGGCATGATGCTGCTCAGCGGTATCCAGATCCTGTCGATCGGCGTTCTGGCCGAATACATCGGGCGCATCTACGAAGAGGTGAAGCGCCGCCCCACCTACCTGATGAAGGCCCGCCACGGCCAGGGGCTGCCGCCTCCTCAGGCCTGAGGACTTCTTGGCCTGATCAGCGCCGGCAAGAAGCCAGGCCCTCACCGGCCGCCGTGCTCGGGCTGCGGTACAGAACCCAGGCTTGTCCTTCGAAGACCGTCGTGAAGCCGGTGATCTCGAACCCTCGGGGTGCCACCACCCACTGACCCGGTTTCTGAGTGGCTTGTGCCAGGGCCTCCGGCCCCATGAGCACGCCTGCGGCCTGTTGATCGAAATCAGCCCCCTCAAACAACTCACGGCGCCAGTTGTCACCCGCCTCGCGGCGCTGCAGCGCCCAATCCTGGATCACGACCATGGCCCGTGGCAGGCGCGCCACGAAAGGCAGGTCGTAGGGAAAATCACCCGCAGCCAGCACGGTGTCACCGGGCGCCATTTGGCAGGCCAGCACGGCAGCCACATCGGCGCTGCCCCGGCGCTCGGTGTAACGGGCGGCGGCCACTTCGACCCCACACGCCACCAACAGCGCCAAAGCCAGCAAGCCCCCAAAGTACCGCCCGGCATGGGGTCGCCGGGCCAGCGTCTGCTCAAAGCCCAGGGCGGCCAGGAACGCCAGAGGAGGCATCACGGGCAGGGCATAGCCGATCAATTTGGAATGTGGCACCGAGAAAAATCCGATGATGGCCACCAGCCAGATCCAGGCCAGTGACACCCAGGGGCCCAGGCCTGCGGGCAAGGGCCAGGCCCGGCGCCGCAACCAGGCCAGCACCTGGGGGAGCACCAGGAAGGTCCAGGGAAACATGAGCAGGAACAGGCCTGCCAAGTAGAACCACCAGGGGCGCCCGTTGTTGAATGTGGTGGCGGTGTAACGGTTGAACTGCTGATCGCCGAACAGGTAGGCCAACAGCCCCGGCGCCTGGCGCTCGGCCAGCACAAACCAGGGCACGGCGATCAGCCCGAACAAGGCCAGCCCGCTGACCCAGGGCAATCGGAGCACCTTGTGCCACTGCCGGGTCTGGAACAACCAGATGAACAACACCAGTCCGGGCAACACCAGGCCGATCAAGCCCTTGCTCAGCACCCCCAGGCCGCAGGCGACAAAGCCTGCACGGGCCAACCAGGCATCTGGAACACGCTCACTGGATTGCACAAAGGCCATCGCAAAAGCCCAGATCGCGACGCCGATCCAGCAGGCGACCAGCATGTCGTGGTTGATGTACTGCCCGCCGATCAGAAAAGCCAGGCTGCTGCCCAGCACCCAGGTGGCGCGCTGGGCCAAACGCTCGCTGCTGTGCCCAGGCAGCGCCGGGATGCGGCGTAGCGTCAGGTACATCACCAGCAGCATCAGCCCGGCATGCAGGGCCGGCCCCAGGCGGGCCACCCAGGCGTGCACGCCCAGCACGGCCATCAGGCTGGCGTTGAGCCAATGCAGCAGCGGCGGCTTGTGGAAAAAGGGAATGCCGTTGAGCCGCGGAATGATCCAGTCACCGCTTTGCAGCATCCAGCGCCCGATGTCGCCATAGCGGCCCTCATCAGGCACGGCCAGGGGGCGCAGGGCCGCCAGCACCAGCAGCAAGCCCCACAGAAAGGCCAGCCCGGCCCAGGATTTTTGTCGTTCAGTCACGGTAGGTTCCGGCAGGATGGGGCACCGAGCTCAGGGCACGGACGCCAAAAGAGTTTGACCCCGCGCGAGTTGCACCTGGGCCTGCTGCAGTGCAGCCGCGAAATCAGGACCGGACAGGTAGGTCCATTCGCGCAGTCGAGCGGGCCCGATCTCGTCCCCGGGCTCGGCCGCCCGCGCGGGGTGGCACATGATGAGACACGCTTCGGGGGCGTCGGCCAGCCAGCGCGACATGCTTTGGGCATAGCCGGCCACATCGGACTGGAAATCGTCGATGCCCGACAGAAAAGGCGCCACGGCCAAGCCACGGGCACGGGCCAGGCGCTGCAGGGCGGCAGCGCCCATGCCGGCGATCACACGGCCCTTGAGCCCGCCTTGCCAGGCGACCGGACGCGAGATGCGCAAATAGGGACGCGGGCCGGTGGCATAACGCTGAGCCAGGACATCGACCACCGCCTGGCGAAGGCCAGGGAATTGCTGCACATGTTGATGGCCATCCACATGGTCGGGGGGGGCGCCCCAGTGTTGCTCAAAGCGGTCCAGTTGGCGCAGCACCTCCGCGCGGACCTGCGCAGCAGGCAGCCCGGGCCAGCAACTGCGGCGCATCAAAGCCCCCAGCGGGGCACCGTGGCCGGCGGCCAGGGCGAATTCGCTGGTCCAGTCCAGGTGCAGACCAACGTCGATGCGGCCACGCCAGGCGGCCAGCCCAGCGGCATCCGCGGCCCAGCGCGGAGACAGCGTCATGACGCTGGTGGCGCTGAGGCGACCGGCCTCGACCAGGGCCACGATGCCGCGCGACACGCTCTCGTTGAGGGCGTAATCATCGGCACAGAGGATGACAGACTTCATCGTGGCCTCACCAGCCCCGAGCCCAGAACACCGCAATCACCGGGATGATGGGAAACAGATGCGCCTGCCACATCACCAGACGCCGCACCCGGCGCACTTCGGCCGCGTCGGGCAGCGCCCCAGTGGCGCGGTATTCACGGCGCCACCGGCGGAACGCGAGGCTGGGCGAAATGGACAGCAGGCCCATCAGGGCAAACAGCCCGAGCTTCAGATGCAGCAGGGGCTGCGGCGCATACCAGGCCGCGCCCTTGATGCCCAGGAACACCCTGGCCAGGCCAGTGATCAACACCAACGCGGCGGCCAGCCCGTAAATCAGATCCAGCCGGGGCAGGCGTTCGACCACTGCGGCATTCAGCCATTCGGGGCGGCACAGGGCGGCTTCGCTGGACAGGAACACCACCAGGGTCAGGATGGCCAGCAGATGAAGGCTGGCCAGCAGGGCTTCGAGGGTCATGGAAAGGTCTTTCTCCAGCCCAGGGCCGGCCCACGCCTCAGGGGGCGGCAGGCAGCGGAAAGGTCAGGACACCTTCCAGTAATCGGGCTGGCCGTAATTGTGCTTGAGGAAATCGATCCAAAGGCGGACGCGCAGCGGCAGGTGCTTGCGTTGTGGAAAGACGGCGTAAATACCGTTGGGCGGCGCAGCAAACTCGTCCAGCAAGGTCACCAGGCGGCCTTGGGCAATTTCGGTTTCGACCTCCCAGGTGCTTCGCCAGGCCACGCCGTAGCCGGCCAGACACCAATCGTGCAAAACCTGCCCGTCCGAACAGTCCAGGGGACCGCCCGGCTTGAGGTGCACCAACTCGAAGCCGCTGTCCTTCGGCAATCGGAAGGCCCAGCCGCGGGTCTGTGAGGCATCACTCGACAAGGTCAGGCAGTCAAAGCGGGAGAGTTCAGAGGGGTGCTGCGGGGTGCCGTTGCGCTGCAAGTACTCAGGCGTGGCCACGCACAAGCGCCGGTTGTCGGCCATTCGCACGCTGACAAGAGAGGAGTCGGGCAGATCGCCCACCCGAACCGCACAGTCGTAGCCCTCGCCCGCCAGATCGACCACTCGATCGCTGAGATTGAGGGAGATCGTGACCTCGGCATGCTGAGCGCGAAAGCGCGGCACCAGGGGAGCGACGTGCCGGCGGCCGAAGCCCGCTGGCGCCGTGATGCGCAAATGCCCGCTGGCCTTGACGCCCCCGGCACTGACGCTGGCCTCGGCATTGGCCACGTCAGCCAGCACACGCTGGCAGTCCTCCAGAAAGGCGCTGCCTTCGTGGGTGAGGGTGATGCGGCGAGTGGTCCGCATGAGCAGTTTCACGCCCAGGCGCTCTTCCAGGGCGTCCAACCGGCGCCCCATGATGGCAGGCGCCACTCCCTCGGCATTGGCCGCGGCGGTCAGACTGCCCCGGGTGGCCACCGACACAAAGGATTCCATCTGCTTGAGTTTGTCCATGGGCCTCAGATTACGTTACAAAAAGTCAAAATCTCAGGCGAAAAAACCCTCATTACCCTCAAATTTAATTCGAATTTGACACGGCATGCCAGACAAGCTCGCTCGATGGGGATGTGCAGGCCTCTGACGTGGAACGCATCAGCCCCACAGATTACATCTTAATTTGTCACAAATAAATCTATTTTCAAGTTATTAATGTTTACTCAAGTGTGGAATAAAGTCTGGGCATGGACAAACGCCGCGCCCAACCTGCCTCCGCCTTTGGCACGCCCAAGGCGGTGCTGTTTGACGCATTCGGCACTTTGTTTGACGTCTACAGCGTGAGCCTGCTGGCCGAACAACTGTTTGCTGGCCAAGGGGATGCCCTGAGCCGGCTGTGGCGCGACAAGCAAATTGAATATACCCAGTTGCTGACCAGCGATGGTGGTGGCCACTACCAGCCTTTCTGGGCCTTGACCCAGGCGTCGCTGCGCTATGCCGCAGCCCAACTGGGCCTGCTGCTGAGCGACGCACAAGAACTGCAACTGATGAACCAGTATCGCGCCTTGAGCGCCTTTCCTGAGAACCGGGAGGTCCTGCAGGCACTGAAGGCGCAGGGGATCACCACGGGCATCCTCTCCAACGGCGACCCCGAGATGCTGGCCGTGGCCGTGCGCAGCGCCGGGCTGGCAAACTGGCTGGATCACATCATCAGTGTGGACGCGGTACGCCGCTACAAGCCCCACCCCGACACCTATGCCCTGGGCCCCAAGGCCACCGGCGTGGCCGTGCGCGACACGCTGTTTGTCAGTGGCAACAGCTGGGACGCTCTGGGGGCCACCTGGTTCGGCTACAACACGCTGTGGGTGAACCGGCATGACCGGCCCCCGGAGCAGATTGGCCCGCCCCCCAGCCGGACCGGTACCAACCTTCAGGCCGTGCTGTCCTTTTTTCCGTCGGGGTGATGCCCCGCCTGCCCGGAATGCACCGGGGTCGATGGCACCTTCATTTTTGTTTTTTGTTCATTTGCCTGACTTCACTTTCAACTCAAGGACCTCATCATGACCGCACGCACCCACGTTCACGGCCTGCAAGTCGCCACCACGCTTTACGACTTCGTCAACGAACAAGTTCTGCCGGGTACCGGCGTCAGCAGCGAAACGTTCTGGCAAGGCTTTGACGCCATCGTTGCCGATCTGGCCCCCAAGAATGTGGCCCTGTTGGCTGAACGAGACCGCCTGCAGACCGAGCTGGACTCCTGGCATCAGGCTCACCCAGGCCCCATCACCGACATGCCGGCCTACCGCGCCTTCCTGGAAAAGATCGGCTATCTGGCCGCACAACCCGTGCAGGCGCAGGCCACCACCACCAACGTGGACGCTGAGCTGGCCCTGCAGGCAGGGCCTCAGCTGGTGGTGCCCATCCTCAACGCACGCTATGCACTCAACGCCGCCAACGCACGCTGGGGCAGCCTGTATGACGCGCTGTATGGCACCGACGCCATTCCCGAAGCCGATGGTGCCGAAAAGGGCTCGGGCTACAACCCGGTGCGCGGCGCCAAGGTGATTGCCTTTGCACGCCAGGTGCTGGACACCTCGGCCCCCCTGGCCAACGGCTCCCACAAGGACGCCGTGGCCTATCAGGTGGTGAATGGGCAACTGCTGGTCAAGTTGAGCACCGGCAGCGACAGCCCGTTGCAGGACACCGCGCAATTCGTGGGCTACCAAGGCGACGCAGCCAACCCCAGTTCCATCCTGCTCAAACGCAACGGCAACCATCTGGACATCCAGATCAATCGCAACACGGCCATTGGCAAGAGCGACGCGGCCGGCGTCAGCGATGTGGTGCTGGAAGCGGCGCTGTCTACCATCCTTGACCTGGAGGACTCGGTGGCCGCAGTGGACGCCGACGACAAGGTGCTGGCCTATAGCAACTGGCTGGGCATCCTGAAAGGCACGCTGACCGAGGAAGTGAGCAAGGGCGGCAAGAGCTTCACCCGCGGCCTGAACCCGGACCGCGTCTACACCGGCGCGAAGGGCGGTGAAGTGCGCCTGCATGGCCGTTCGCTGATGTTCCTTCGCAATGTGGGCCACCTGATGACCAACCCGGCCATCCTGTATGGCAACGGTCAGGAGATCCCGGAAGGCATCATGGACGCCGTGGTGACCACGGCGATCGCGCTGCACGACCTGCAAGGCCATGGCGCCAATGGCATCCGAAACAGCCGCACCGGCAGCGTCTACATCGTGAAGCCGAAGATGCACGGCCCGACAGAAGTGGGTTTCGCCAGCGAATTGTTCAGCCGCGTCGAGAAGTTGCTGGGCCTGCCTGACAGCACCGTGAAGCTGGGCATCATGGACGAGGAGCGCCGCACCAGCGTCAATCTGAAAGCCTGCATTGCGGCCGCCGCCAGCCGTGTCGCGTTCATCAACACCGGCTTCCTGGACCGCACAGGTGACGAGATGCACACGGCCATGCGCGCAGGCCCGATGCTGCGCAAGGGCGACATCAAAGGCAGCGCCTGGATCGCCGCCTACGAACGCCGCAATGTGCTGATCGGCCTGCAATGTGGCCTGCGTGGTCGCGCCCAGATCGGCAAGGGCATGTGGGCCATGCCGGATCTGATGGCTGCCATGCTGGAGCAAAAAGTCGGCCACCCCAAGGCGGGCGCCAACACGGCCTGGGTGCCCTCGCCCACTGCGGCCACCCTGCATGCCCTGCACTATCAGCAGATCAACGTGGCGCAGGTGCAATCGGACATCGAGCAATCGGGACAAGACCCCGAATCGCTGATGAACGACCTGCTGACCATCCCGGTGGCGGCCCAGGCCAACTGGAGCGAAGCCGACAAGCAGCAAGAGCTGGACAACAACGTGCAAGGCATTCTGGGCTACGTGGTTCGCTGGGTGGACCAGGGCGTCGGCTGCTCCAAGGTACCCGACATCCACAACGTGGGCCTGATGGAAGACCGTGCCACCCTGCGTATCAGCAGCCAGCACATTGCCAATTGGTTGCTGCATGGCGTGGTCACGGAAGCCCAGGTGCGCGAGACCTTTGCACGCATGGCCGCCGTGGTGGATGCCCAGAACGCAGGCGATCCGCTTTACATCAGCCTGGTGGCCAACCCGCAAGGCGCTGCTTTCCAGGCCGCTCTGGACTTGGTGTTCAAGGGCCTGGTGCAACCCAGCGGCTACACCGAGCCGCTGCTGCATGCCTGGCGCCTCAAGGTGAAAGCAAAAGCTTGAGCCCTTGCCCTTGACGGGGCATGCATCTTGATCGGGGCACCTTGGGGTGCCCCCTTTTTTTGGCGCTCACGCCTGCCAGGCCTGGCACACAGAAGCGCACAATGCGGTGATATGACTGAGAGCCAGCCACCCAAGCCCTTCCGCGCAGATCTGTGCCCTTTGTGCGGTCAGCCGAACGAATGCGGTGCCTGCCAAGGCAATGCCTCTGCCTGTTGGTGCATGAGCACCCCCATTGGGGCTGATGCGCTGGCGCGCCTGCCGGCCGATGAGCAAGGGTTGCGCTGCATCTGCTCGCGATGTGCACAAGGCACGCAAGCAATGGGTGGCGAGCGCATCACATCGGTGGCACATGACGGAGAGCAGATTTAGCCGAATCACCCGGGTGGCGCATTCCTTCTATGATTTGACTCTTTCGAAATCCTAGCGAGTCGCAAGATGCCCACTTATCACGTGGAAATGATGGAAGGCCGTTCCATCGAACACAAAAAGAAGCTTGTGGCAGAGCTCACCCGCGTGAGTGGGGAGGTTCTGGGTGGGGCAACGGAATCGGTCGATGTGATCATCACAGAGGTCCGGCGCGACAACTGGGCCACCGGCGGCAAGCTGTGGTCTGAAGCCCGTACTTGAGCGACCAGGAGCACGGATGTCTTCTCCTCTCGCGAATGCGGGCGAACTGCATACCCAGGCCTTGCGCGAACGCTATGGGGAACGTTACCGCTGGCTGCTGCTGTTGTCCGTGATGATCGGCACGATGGCGTCCATCATGTCGTCCACCATCGTCAATGTGGCGATTCCTGCGATGAGCCACCATTTTTCATTGGGGCAAGAACGGGCCCAATGGGTGAGTTCGGGCTTCATGGTGGCGATGACCGTGTCCATGCTGACCACCCCCTGGTTGCTGGCCCGGTATGGCTATCGAAGGACTTACTCAGGTGCTGTGGCACTGCTTCTGCTGGGCGGCGTTGTCGGTGGCTTTGCCCAGGTCTACCCATTGGTGTTGGGCGCCCGCGTGGCGGAAGGCCTGGCAGCGGGCATTGTTCAACCGATCCCAGCCATCATCATCCTGCGTGCCTTCGCGCCCCATGAGCAAGGGCGTGCCAGCGGCATTTTCGGCATGGGGGTGGTGCTGGCACCAGCGATCGGCCCCAGCATCGGTGGGATTCTGGTCGACCTGTTCGGGTGGCGCTCCATTTTCTTCATGGTCGTGCCTTTCTGCCTGGCGTCTTTGTGGATGGCACATCGTTTCGTACCGACCACCGCACCAGGTGGCGTGGCAGCCAACCGCGATGGCGCGGGATTGGACTGGCGTGGCTTGCTGCTGGGCAGCGTGGGCACCTTGTGCCTGCTCAACGGCTTGGTCGATTTACGAGGTGGGTCAGGCTTGCAGGCAGCGATGCTGTTGGTGGCGGCCCTTGCGTCCTTGTTCCTTTTCATTTGGTGGGAACGTCGCATCGCCAAACAGGGGGGCGAGGCGTTGATGAACCTCCATCTGTTCAGTTACAGGCAATTTGCCATGGGCAGTATCGTGGCGGTGATCTACGGTACCGCTTTATTCGGATCCACCTACCTGCTGCCTGTCTACATGCAATTGGCACTTCATATTTCGGCCTCACACGTTGGAACGATCTTGCTGCCCGCCGGCTTTGTGCTCGCGGCGACCATTGCCGTGGTGGGACGCATGGCAGACAAGCAACCAACCTATTTGCTCGTCAGTGTTGGGTTGGCACTACTGGCCGCATCCTTTGCGTTGATGATGGGGCTGACCCTTGAATCCGCCCTGTGGCAACTTGCTCTGCTGGCCGTCCTCGGGCGGATCGGACTGGGCTTCATCCTCCCCTCATTGAACCTGGGAGCCATGCGGCCCTTGTCCAAGGCGCTGATTCCGCAAGGGGCGAGCAGCATCAATTTCTTGCGAATGCTGGGTGGTGCTGCCGGTGTCAGTCTGTGCGGCATCGTGCTCGAATGGCGATTGGCAGCTCACGGAGATTCGTTGAGCAATCCTGTCACCAGCCCCGCCCGCGTGGCGGCCTTCGATGAGGTTTTTATGCTTCTGGCTGCTTTGTGCATGTTGGCCATGGCGGCCGCATGGCAACTGCGTGAAGGCCGCGATGCCATGAACAACAAGATTCCAAAGGACCAATGATCCATGTGTCAATTGCTGGGCATGAACTGCAACGTCCCGACCGACGTGACATTCTCCTTTTCAGGTTTTTCTCAACGAGGCGGACGCACTGATCATCACTCTGACGGATGGGGCATCGCATTTTTTGAAGGGCGTGGGCTGCGTCACTTTGTGGATCACGAGCCCGCAGCAGAGTCCGCCATCGCGCAACTGATTCGACGCTACCCCATCAAAAGTCGCAATGTCATTGCTCATATACGCAAAGCCACGCAAGGTGCGGTGAATCTTCAGAACTGTCATCCTTTCGTGCGAGAGCTATGGGGGAGGTATTGGGTTTTTGCCCACAACGGCGACTTGAAGAACTTCTCACCCAGGTTGCACAGCCATTTTCGTCCGGTTGGGAGCACGGACAGTGAGTTGGCCTTCTGCTGGATCATGCAAGAACTTGCCAAATCACACGCCAACGTCCCCTCTGTGGAAGAACTGACCATCACTTTGCGTGAGTTGGCGCCTCGAATTGCCAAACACGGCACATTCAATTTCCTGTTGTCGAACGGGGAGGCGCTCTGGGCTCACGCCTCGACTCGCCTGCACTACCTCGAGCGTGCGGCGCCCTTCGGACAATCCACGCTGGCAGATGACGACATCAGCATTGATTGGACGACCTGCACATCACCCGACGACCGCGCGGCGATCATCGTGACAGAACCCTTGACCCGAGACGAATCATGGGTCGAGTTCCATCAGGGAGAACTGAAGGTGTTTGTCGAGGGTTTGGCCGTAGCTTAAGGGGCTGTTGAGGCTCCGCGGGGTCAGGAATGACTGCCAAGCGCATTATCAAGAGGCTGATAGGCATCAGTAGACGATGACGAAGGGCCTGCAATGCTCCAGAAGTTGTCGTTGCATTCGAAGGGGCGCCCGAATTGCAAACGGTGCCCCCGAGTTCGACACGAAGTGCGGCAAGTGCTTGATTTCATTAGAAACCGCTTGAATATTTCCACTACAACAGGGGCA
>NZ_JBYTDE010000026.1:0-51656 GCF_058791075.1 Curvibacter sp. EU05-FHT14A10 | reverse complement strand
ACGTGGCCGATCTTCACGACCTGAACGTCTTGTGCCGAGGCAGCGCCTGCCAGAACTGCCAGGGCAGCAACAGCGGTAAGTGTCAACTTCAATTGCATGGATGAACTCCGAATCAGTAATAAACGCCGATAGAAGGCGGCGGTGGAAGGTATTTCAATTTCCGGGCCAGCTTTGTCGGGAGATGCCCTTAAAGCCCCTCTCCATCAATTCGATTCATGTACCAGCAGCCTGATTAATAGAACGTCCCACCGCATGAACGATCGATCCGCAGGCAACGAACGCTCCAGCCTCAATCAGCAAGATTCGATCCCCAGGAGATTCATCAGAAAAATTGATGAGTCATGAAGCGCGCTAATTGGCATACGGGTGTCACAAAAACCCCACACCAAAAAGTTACGAAATGCAAACATGTCCCTAAAATCCGCGACCTGTCGTCAATGACATTTATTTGTGGGCGAAAAACCATTTCGCCTCATCTTGGTGCCTTCCTGGTCGGATGCACCCAGACGTGGCGCGATGCGGCCCTTCTGACTCACCCCTGCCCCACCTGAACACAGGACTTGCAATGAAAAAGACATTTCTGATGACCGCCCTGGCCCTGAGCCTGGGCTCTGCCTACGCCCAATCGAGCGTCACCCTGTACGGCGTGATCGACACCGCCTACCAACACCAGACCAACGCGACCGCCACCGGCGGCAGCCTGAACGCTGTGACTTCGGGTTCGATCAGCGGTAGCCGTTACGGCTTCAAGGGCAAGGAAGACCTGGGCGGCGGTCTGTACTCGCTGTTCACCCTGGAAGCCGGCTTCAACCCCAATGACGGCAGCCGTGGCCAAGGCGGACTGGCTTTCGGTCGTCAGGCCTTCGTGGGCCTGGGTGGTGACTTTGGCCAACTGACCGTGGGCCGCCAGTACACCCCGCTGTTCGAGCACTACGGCAATTTTGACCCGCTGTGGGGCATCTCCAACGTCAACGAATCGGGCTTCTACCTGGCCTACGGCACGTTCCGCCAGAACAACGCCGTGCGTTACGCCAAGAACATCGCTGGCGTGAACTTCGCCGCCATGCACGGCTTTGGCAACGTGTCGGGCTCCACCTCGGCCGGCCAACTCAATGGTCTGCAAGCCAACTACACCGCCGGTCCCCTGCTGGTCGGCGCGGCCTACCAGAAGTTTGACGTGAACGCCTCGGCCAGCACCAACCTGGGCAGCACTTCCAACGCCATGATCGGCGCCAACTACGGCTTCGGCCCGGCCCGCGTGTTCTTCAACTACATGGACACCAAGCTGAGCACCGGCGCCAAGAGCGACATCGCCACCCTGGGCGTGAACTACGAAGTGACCCCGCTGGTGGGCCTGATCGGTGCTTACTACAACGACAAGACCAAGTCGACCACCAATGTGGACGGCAGCCGCAACACCCTGGCACTGGGCCTGACCTACACGCTGAGCAAGCGCACCATGGTCTACACCTATGTGGACCGCTCCAAGCAAAACAGCGGCTACTCGGCCACCGCGATCACCGCCGGCTCCGATCTGTTTGGCGCCGCCTCGACGCTGAGCACCCGCTCCAACCTGATGCTGGGCGTGCGTCACGCCTTCTGATCGGCCCCCTCGATCTGACCAGGGAGGGTCGCTGCCCGGCCCCTCTGGTCTCTGGTTTCTCCAAGTTGAAGCCCCTTGCTCACGCCAGGGGCTTTTTTCATGGCTTCACGCCGGCGCGCCTGACTGCAGCAGGGCCCACAGCCGGCTTGACGACAGCGGCATCTGCAGCCTCGGCGCCGTGCCGGCCCGGCCTGCCCGGGCCAGGGCATCAGCCACGGCATTGACCAGGGTGGGGGTGGCGCCAATGGTGCCCAGCTCGCCCACGCCCTTGACCCCCAGCGGGTTGTTCTTGCAAGGGGTGGACTCGTCCATCGTGGTGTGGAATTCGGGCGCCAGGTCGGCCCGCGGGGCCGCGTAATCCATCAGGCTGCCGGTGACCAGTTGCCCGGTTTCGCGGTCGTACAGCAGGTGCTCGCACAGGGCCTGCCCCAAACCTTGCACAGCGCCACCGTCCAGTTGGCCGCGCACGATGAGGGGGTTGACCACCCGCCCCACATCATTGACCGAGGAATAGGCCACCACCTGCACATCGCCCGTCTGAGGGTCCAGCTCGACCTCGCAAACATGGCAGCCATTGGGCCAGGTGGGACCCGATACCGTGCTGGTCGAATCGATGTGGATGCGCTGCTCGCGCTGGGCCCGCGCCAGCGCAAACAGGTCGATCCCCAGATCGGTGCCTTTCACACTGAAGCGCCCGCCTTCATAGGCGATGTCCTCGGCGGCCACCTCCAGTTCGGCCGCCGCCAGGGTCTTGGCGTGCTCGATGGTGCGTTCGGCCCCCACCCGCACGGCCGAGCCGCCGGTGAACAAGGAACGTGAGCCCGCACTGCCGAAGCCGTCGCCGCGGTCGGTGTCACCCAGCACCACGCGCACCTGCGCGATCGGCACCCCGAACACATCCACCACCAGCTGGGCCAGCGTGGTGGCAATGCCCTGGCCCATGGCGTTGACGGCGGAGAACACTTCGATGGTCTCGTCCGGCAGCACGGTGACGGTGACGCGTTCCTCGAACACATTGCCACCGGTCCACTCCAGGAAGGTGGCAATGCCTTGGCCACGCAGCAACCCCTTCTGGCGCGAGGCCGCAGCCCGGGCCTCAAAGCCGGTCCAGTCGGCCTGCACCAGGGCCTGGTCCATCACCTTCTCAAAACAGCCGGTGTCATAGGTCTGCCCCATGGGGTTCTTGTAGGGCATTTGCTCGGGCTGGATGAAGTTGCGGCGGCGCAAGGCCACGCGGTCGATGCCAGTCTGCCGGGCTGCCTCATCCATCAGGCGTTCCATCGTGAAAATGGCCTCGGGCCGCCCGGCGCCGCGGTAGGCCCCGGTGGGTGCGGTGTTGGTCAGCACCGCCTTGAAGTGGAAGTCGATGGTCTGGATGTCATACACACTGGTCTGCACCCAGGGGCCGATCAGCAGCTGGATGGCCACCCCCGTGCCCGTGGCATACGCCCCCACATTGGCCAGTGAGCGCAAGCGCAAGCCCAGGATCTTGCCGTCGGCCGCCAGCGCCAGTTCGGCACGGGTCTGCAGATCCCGGCCATGGCTGGACGACAGGAACTCTTCGCTGCGCTCGGCCACCCATTTCACGGGGCGCTGCAGGTGCTGGGCCGTCCAGGCCACCACCATGTCTTCGGGGTAGGCACCGGTCTTCATGCCGAAGCCGCCGCCCACATCGCCAACCACCACCCTCAGCCGCTCTCGCGGCAGGCCCAGCACGGCGATCAGGGTGTCGCGCACACCCGAGGGCATCTGGGTGCTCATGCGCAGGGTCAGGCGCCCATCGGCCGGATCGGGGTAGGCCAACACGGTGCGCGGCTCCAGCGTGAGGGCCGCCAGGCGCTGGTTGACCACCTCCAGCGCCACCACATGGGTGGCCTGGGCAAATGCCGCGGCACAGGCCGCCGCGTTGCCGTGCTGCATCTCGGCGGCCACGTTGTCGGGGGCCTCAGGGCACAACGCGGGGGCGCCAGGGTGGGTGGCGTCGTCAAGGTTCACCACCATGGGCAACTCTTCGTACTCGACGAACACCGCCTCGGCCGCATCACGCGCCTGCTGTGGCGTGTCGGCCACCACCGCCACCACGGCTTCGCCCACATAGCGCACCCGCTCCTGGGCCAGCGGGTGGCGTGAAGGCGAGGCGGCCACACCATCGGCCCGCTTGAAGCCGGCATTGCCGGGCATGGGTTTGACGCCGGCCTGCGCCAGATCGGCCCCGGTGTAAACGCCCAGCACCCCGGGCAGGCCCAGGGCCGCCGAGCGGTCGATGCTCACGATGCGTGCATGCGGGTAAGGCGAGCGCTGAAACGCCAGATGGGCCTGTCCAGGCAGGCTGAAGTCATCGGCATAACGGCCTGCCCCTTTGAGCAGACCTTCGTCTTCGAGGCGCAGCACAGCCTGGCCGCTGCCAAATCGGGCAAAGGAAGATGGGGTGTTCACGGATTTGTCTCGCTGGTTGGAGCTTTGGAAACGGAAAACGGGAAACAGGGAACGGGCTGGGTACCGCCAAACACTCTAGCCAATTCCCGCCTCGGCTGCTGTCGCCGAACTCACGTCGCCCGGACCCGCCTGTCTTGTGGGCACCGATCTGGCGCCCAAAGCCCCCTGAAACCGGGAATGTTTCATGCTTGATGCTGCACCGCAGCAATACCCCTGTGACCCGCCGTCACGTGGGGTCTTCTGGCCTCTTTCCCAACCCTCGACAGGAGCCCTTCATGCTGGACCGAAGCTCAACCTTGTTTTCCCACGTCAAGCCTGGCGACAACGATTACGTCAGTGGCGGATTGCGCGACTTCTTCCTGTACCGAGACCTGGGCGTGGCCGCCGCCACGCACGGCCAGGTGATCGCCCACCTGGTGAAAGCCAACATGGCCCCTGAAGCGGGCACCGGGTGGCACCGGCATGAGGCCGATTTTCAGATCGTGATCATGCTCAAGGGCTGGGCACGCTTCATGTACGAAGACCAGGAAACCCTGGTGCAGGCCGGCGACTGCGTGCACCAACGCCCGGGCATCCGGCACTACCTGTTCGACTACTCGCCCGACATGGAATACCTTGAGATCGTCTCACCGGCCGACTTCAAGACCGTGGACGTGCCCGCGGTGTGCCCCATTCCGGCGCCCACGCCCTGGGTCTGACACAGGCCATGCACCCGCATGGGGCGGGTGCACCACCGAGAACGTGTTGACGTTCTCAGAACTCAGCGTCGAGTTCGTCGATTTCATCGGGCTCCAAGGCTGCGGCGGCCACCCACTCCTTCATGGCGGGCAGGGCCATGATGGTCTTGCAATACGCGGCACACACCGGATCCAGCGCCACATCGTAGGTCTGGAAGCGGGTCACCACCGGCGCAAACATCGCATCGGCGATGCAGGGCTGGGCGCCGAACAAATAGGGGCCGCCGTAGCGCTGCAGGCACTCGGTCCAGATGGTGGTGATGCGATCGATGTCGGTCTGTGCACGCGACCACAGCTTGAACCCCGGGAAATGCGCCTTGATGTTCATGGGCAGGGACGAGCGCAGGGCGCTGAAGCCCGAGTGCATCTCACCGCAGATGGCTCGGCAATGGGCCCGGGCAGCACGATCCGCCGGCAACAGGCCGGCATCAGGCCGGATCTCGTTGAGGTACTCGCCAATGGCCAGGGTGTCCCAGACATGCAGTCCCTCGTGATCGAGGGCCGGCACCCGCATCGAGGCCGACAACAGCAGCATCTCGGCCTTCATGTCAGGGTCATCGGGAGAAATCACCTTTTCGCTGAACGGCAAGCCCGCCAGCTTCGCCATCAGCCAGCCACGCAAGGCCCAGGCACCGTAGTTCTTGCTGCTGATCGTCAAAACCGCTTTGGCCATGGCTTGCTCCTGTAGGTGCAGCGGCTGTGCAAGCCCCGTGCCATGCCGCCAGCGCCAGGCCTTGGCCCGCAACTTGCCTTCGCCCCGGCAACACCCACCGAAAGATTGCCATGCTGTATCAGGCCTACCAACTCCAGTCTGACCTGATGTCCCCGCTGCGCCTGATGGCGCAGGCCATGGGCTCGGCGTTCATGGTGCCCGGCACCGAACGCACGGTGCTGCGCCAGATGGCCGCGGCTGGCGAGGTGTTCTCGCGCCTGCGGCTCACGCACAGCCGGCCGGCCTACGGCATCGATGCGGTGCAGATCGGTGAACAGCGCGTGGCCATCACCGAACGGGTGGCGCACACCCTGCCCTTCGGCACCCTGCTGCACTTTGCCAAAGACCCGGCCGCCGGCCTGCCCACCCAACCGCCCGTGCTGCTGGCCGCCCCCCTGTCGGGCCACTTTGCCACCCTGCTGCGCGAAACCGTGCGCACCCTGCTGCAGGACCACGATGTCTACATCACCGACTGGCACAACGCCCGCGACGTGGCCCTGCGCGAAGGCGCCTTCGGGCTGGACGACTACATCCGCTACATGATGCTGTTCCTGCAGCACATCGGCCCTGGCACCCACCTGGTGGCCGTGTGCCAGCCCTGCGTGGCGGCCCTGGCCGCCACCGCCCTGCTGGCCGAAGACGATGACCCGGCCCAGCCGCGCAGCCTGACCCTGATGGCCGGCCCGGTGGACTGCCGGGTCAACCCCACCGAGGTGAACCGACTGGCCACCAGCAAACCCATCGAATGGTTTGAAAAGAACCTGATCAGCCATGTGCCCCTGCCGCACCGGGGCTTCATGCGCCGCGTGTACCCGGGCTTTGTGCAGCTCAGCGCCTTCATGAGCATGAACCTGGAACGCCATCAACAATCGTTCGAACACCTCTACCAGCACATCCTGGAGGGCCGCCTCGACGAGGCCGAGACCATCAAGACCTTCTACGAGGAGTACCTGGCGGTGAACGACCTGCCCGCCGAGTTCTACCTGGAAACGGTGGAGAAAGTGTTCCAGACTTACGACCTGGCCGTGGGCCAGCTCCACTACCAGGGCCGCCGCGTCAACCCGGCCGCCATCCGGCGCACGGCACTGCTCACCGTCGAAGGCGAGCGCGACGACATCTGCGCCATCGGCCAGACCGTGGCCGCACAAGACCTGTGCAAAAGCGTGCGCCCCTACCTGAAGAACCACCACGTGCAGACCGGCGTGGGCCACTATGGCGTGTTCAGCGGCCGCAAGTGGAACCAGCAGATCTACCCGCGGGTGCGTGACAGCATCCACGCCAGCCTGGGTTGAGGCGCAGTGCCCAGGTGCTTGCGTTGAACTGGCGCTTGAAGTTCTGTCACCACTGCGTCCTCCACACAAGATTTGCACGTCAACCTCAGACCTTGTGAAGCCCTCAAGGTTGAGAGCTCATGTGCTCAGCCGGCCACCTGCCGCGCCACCCGCGCCACCTGGGCGGCGTCCACGCCAAAGAAAGCGCGCAAGGCGGCGCGCGTGTCGCTGCGGCCGAAGCCGTCGGTGCCCAAGGTGACATAGCGGCGCCCGGCCGGCATCCAGGCGCGCACGCTTTCGGGCACGGCGCGCACATAGTCGGTGGCCGCAATGACCGGGCCTTCGGTGTCGGCCAGCAAGTCCGTCAGCCAAGGGGTTCCTGGGTCAGGCTCACCCGCCAGGGCCCGGGCCTCGCAGGCCTGGCCATCGCGGGCCAGTTCGCTCCAGCTGGTGACACTGATCACGTCCACGGTGAACCCCTCGGCGGCCAGTTGTTGGGCCGCCTTGACCACCTCGGTGAGGATGGCGCCCGAGCCGAGCAGGGTCACCTTGTGGGTGGCCGTGCCGGGGATGCGCTGCAGCCGGTAGGCGCCGCGCAACACGCCTGCAGACGCGCCTTCGGGCAGGTCGCGCTGGGCGTAGTTCTCGTTCATCAGGGTGAGGTAATAAAAAACGTCTTGCTGCTCGACCAGCATCTCGCGCATGCCCTGGTCGATGATCACGGCCAGTTCGCCCGCGTAGGCCGGGTCGTAAGCCTTGCAGTTGGGGATGGTGGCCGCCACCAGGTGACTGCTGCCGTCCTGGTGCTGCAGGCCCTCGCCGCCCAGCGTGGTGCGGCCCGAGGTGGCACCCAGCAGAAAGCCGCGGGCGCGCTGATCGGCCGCGGCCCAGATGGCGTCGCCCACCCGCTGAAAGCCGAACATCGAGTAATAGATGTAGAAGGGCAGCATGGCCAGCCCGTGCACGCTGTAGCTGGTGGCGGCAGCGGTCCAGCTGGCGATGGCCCCGGCCTCGCTGATGCCCTCTTCGAGGATCTGGCCGTCCAGCGCCTCACGGTAGCTCAGCACCGAGCCGATGTCTTCGGGCGCATAGCGCTGGCCCACGCTGCTGTAGATGCCCACCTGCTTGAACAGATTGGCCATGCCGAAGGTGCGCGCCTCGTCCGCCACGATGGGCACGATGCGCGGGCCCAGTTGCGGGTCTTTCAGCAGGTTGCCCAGCATGCGCACAAAGGCCATGGTGGTGCTCATCTCCTTGCCATCAGGCTGCAGGGCGAACTGGCCGTAGCGGCTCAGTTCGGGCACCGGCACCACCTCGCAGGCGGCCTCGCGGCGCGGCAGAAAGCCCCCCAGCGCGGCGCGGCGCTGATGCAGGTAGCGCATCTCATCGCTGTCGGGCGCGGGTTTGTAAAAGGTCAGCGACTTGGCCTGCTCATCGCTGAGCGGCAATTGAAAGCGGTTGCGGTACTCGATCAGGTCGTCTTCGTCGAGCTTCTTCTGGCTGTGCGTGGTCATCTTGCCCTGACCGGCCGTGCCCATGCCATAGCCCTTCTTGGTGTGGGCCAGGATCACCGTGGGCTGGCCACGGTGCGCAGCCGCCGCGGCATAGGCGGCGTGGATCTTGACCAGATCGTGCCCGCCGCGCTTGAGGCGGTCGATCTGCTCGTCGGTCAGCCCCATGGCCAGCGCGGCCAGCTCAGGGTTCTGGCCGAAGAAATTGTCGCGGTTGAAACGCCCATCCTTGGCCGCAAAGGTCTGCATCTGGCCATCCACCGTGGCCGACAGGGCGCGGGCCAGGGCGCCGGTGATGTCGCGAGCAAACAGGCCGTCCCAGTCGCTGCCCCACACCAGCTTGACCACGTTCCAGCCGGCGCCGGCAAACAGGCGCTCCAGCTCGTCGATGATGCGGCCATTGCCGCGCACCGGGCCATCCAGGCGCTGCAGATTGCAGTTGACCACCCAGACCAGGTTGTCCAGCCCCTCGCGGGCGGCCAGGGTCAGGGCACTCATGCTTTCGGGCTCGTCCATCTCGCCGTCGCCGAACACGCCCCAGACCTTGCGCGCGCTGCAATCGAGCAACTGGCGGTGCGACAGGTAGCGCATGAAGCGCGCGTGGTAGATCGAGCTGATCGGCCCCAGGCCCATCGAGCCGGTGGGGAACTGCCAGAACTCGGGCATCAGCCACGGGTGGGGGTAGCTGCTCAGCCCTTGGGCACCTGCCGCCGGGGCCGAAATTTCCTGCCGGTAGTGCATCAGGTCGGCTTGCTGCAGGCGCCCTTCGAGGAAGGCGCGCGCATACACCCCCGGGGCGCTGTGCGGCTGGAAGAACACCAGGTCCCCGCGATGCTGGCCCGGGCCCAGGCCCTGGCGGGCATGGAAGAAGTGGTTGAAGCCCACCTCGAACAGATCGGCCGCACTGGCATAGCTGGCGATGTGGCCGCCCAGCTCGGCCGAGCCACCGGTTTCCACCTGATTGGCCCGCACCACCATGGCCAGCGCGTTCCAGCGCATCAGCGACGCCAGCCGCTCTTCGATCGCCAGATCGCCCGGAAACGCGGGTTGCTGCCCCACCGGCACCGTGTTCACATAGGCTGTGTTCAAGCCGGGGCGCCATCCCGTCTGATGCGCCCGGGCCAGGCGGGCCAGTTCGTCCAGCACGAAACGGGCTCGCTCCGGCCCCTGGGTCTGCACCAGGGATTCGAAGGCCTCACGCCATTCGGCGGTCTCGGTCGGGTCAGCATCGGGGATGCCATCGATGAGCTGCAGGAAGCGGGGATCGGCAGGTGCGTTCATGGTTCAGTACTTTAGGGAAATCACCACAGAATGAGTCGCCAAAACAAGCCTCAAAAACAAGCAATCTCAGCACAATATGCGGCTTATTTAATAAATTCGCGCATATGAAGCCGGACACACTGGACCTTCGCATCCTGGCCGAACTGCAGGCCGATGGCGCGCTGTCGAACGTCGAATTGGCCCGTCGCGTGCACCTGTCACCGTCGCCCTGCCTGGCCCGCGTGAAGGCGATGGAGCAGGCAGGCGTCATCTCGCGCTACGTGGCGCTGGCCAGTGCGGCGGCGCTGGGCCTGGGCCTCAATGTGTTCATCTCGATCAGTCTGCGCACCCAAAGCAAGGCCGCCCTGGCCGACTTCGAGCAGCGCATCTGCGAGCACGACGAGGTCATGGAGTGCTACCTCATGACGGGCGACAGCGACTACCTGATCCGCGTGGCCGTGACCGACATCGCCGCCCTGGAGCGCTTCATTCTCGAACAGCTCACGCCCATTCCCGGGGTGGAAAAGATCCGCTCCAGCTTTGCCCTCAAGCAGGTGCGTTACAAAACTGCGCTTCCATTGCCCTCCATGGGTCGCTGATCCGTCGATACGAGACAAATGACCTTGACACACCCCTCAAATTCATCTTGTAACAATTTTTTGATTCACCCAGAATGGGGCTGTCCAAACCGGTTTCGTCGGATCCGTTCCAGGAAGGCCGCCAATCATGCAGGGCAGGGGAGTTCAAAAAAATCATCGTCCAGGCGACAGGCTGCGGGCTGGGCTGCGGCATGCGTTGCTGGCCTGGGGGCTGATGGCCCTCGGCCAATTGGGCTGGGCCGGCGAGGCCTTGCGCCTGCGCTTTGCGCCTGAGAAGGATTACGGTCCGTTCATCTACCTGACCGACGAGGGGCAGGTGGAAGGCCTGTCGGCCGACTTTCTGAACGCCATGGCCACCCAGGGCGAACTTCGGATCGACACCCTGCCGGCCCAACCCCTGGCCTCCATCCTGGAGGCCGCGCGGCAGGGGCAGGTTGACCTGATCTCCTCACTGCGCCCCACCCCGGAACGGGCCGAATTTCTCGGCTTCACCCGCCCCTATGTCACGGTGCCTGCCGTGCTGGTCACCCTGCCCAGCCGCGACCCCCAGTCGCTGGGGGACTTCCGTGGCCGGCCGGTGGCCGTGGGCCGGGGCTACGCGGTGGAATCCTTTGTTCGAGAGAAGTACCCCGAGGTCCAATGGATGCCGGTGGATGACGACAGCGAGGGGCTGCGCCTGCTGCGCGCGGGTCAGGTGGGAGCGGTGGTGGCCGATGTGGCCAGCGTGCACTTTGCAGCCGACCGCCTGGGCCTGCGGGCCGTGCAGGTGAATGCGGCCATCGGCTTCGAATACCCCTTGAGTTTTGCCTTTCCCAAATCCCGTCCGGACATCGGGCGGGTACTGGAGGAGAGCTTGCTGCGCCTGCCGGAAACCCGGCGCCAGACGCTGCGCCAGCGCTGGCTGGACGGGCGCCAACAGAGCAGTGACGATCCGCGCGCGGTTTGGCTGCGGCGTATCGGCTTGGGCCTGGCCGGGGTGGCCGTGCTGGGCCTGGCGGTGACCCTGGTGCGCAGGAGCCCGGATGACGACGCCCTCTGAGCCCGACGCCTACGCCTCCAGCGAACTGGAATCAGACCCCTCCGGCCCGCCTGTGCAACGCCACAGCGTGTGGGGTGCGGCCCTGTTCGGTGCCGTGCTGTATGCGCTGCTGGCCGGGATGAGCATCGCTTTGTCGCGCCTGCCGGGCAGTGTGGCCACCCTGTGGTTCGCCAACATGCCCGGTGCCTTGCTGGTGGCGCGCCGGCCCGCGCGCGACGCCTGGGTGCTGCTGCCCGCCCTGACCCTGGGCAACCTGGGCGCGAATCTGCTGCTGGTCGAAGACTGGCACGCGGCCGTGGCCTTTGTGCTGCCCAACCTGATCGAGGTGACCCTGGCAGCCCAGGCACTGCGGCGGGTGAAGGGGGACATCGATCTGCTGAGCAGCCCGGCCCGACTGCTGTTGATCGTGCTGAATGCCGGGCTGGTGCCCGCGCTGATTGGCGCCACGCTGGGGGCAGCCATGCTGGCGGGCAGCACCGCAGCCAGCTTCGGCTTCCTGTGGCCGCGCTGGCTGGAGGGCAGCCTGATCGGCGCCATCTCCATGCTTCCGCTGGTGCTGTTCGTTCTGATGCACGGTGCGCGTGTCCTGTTACACCAACTGCGCAGCCTCGAAAACGGCTCGCTGCTGCTGCTGAGTGCGGCCGTGGCCCTGGTGGTGCCCGTGAGCGTGCCCTTTCCCTTTGTCTACGTCACCCTGCCGCTGGCCCTGGCCGCCCTGCGTGGCGGCTTTGCCGTGACGGCCAGCGCCAGCCTGCTGGTGTCGATCCTGACCGGGGCCCAGATCGGCCTGGGGCTGCTGATCCCACCGCCCACCACGCTGCATTGGGAGCATGTGCTGTTTTACCTGCCCATCCTGGCCGTGGTGGTGCCCCCCACCCTGCTGGCCAGTGCCATGGAGGGCTACCGCCGCAGCCTGCGCGAACTGCGCACCAGCGAGCGCCGGCTGCGCACCCTGTACAGCCACACCCCCGCGCTGATGATGTCGTTTTTGCCCGACGGCCGCCTGCTGAGCGTGAGTGATCTGTGGCTGAACAAGCTCGGGCGTTCGGGCCCCGAGGTGCTGGGCCAGCCCTTCACCGACTTCATGCCGGCCGAGTCGGCCCAGTACATCCAGGCCCATGTGCTGCCTGAGCTGCTGCAGCGTGGCCAGTGCCGCGATGTCGCCTGCCGTTGGGTGACCGGCCGGGGCGAGTTGATCGAGTCGCGCTTGTCCGCCGTGTGGGAACGCAACGCCCGTGGCCAGCCGACGCGGGCCTTGGCTGTGATCGAGGATGTGACGGAGAACCAACGCCTGGCCCATTTCGCGGCCCAGCGCGAGTTCATCGAAGTGACCCTGCACTCCATCGGCGATGGGGTGGTGGCCTGTGATGCCGAGGGCCGGATCCAGTACCTCAACCCCGTGGCCGAGGCCTTGCTGGGCGTGCAGCGCCAGAGTGCACAAGGCCATGCCTTTGACCAGACCCTGGTCCTGCTCGACCCCGAAACCCGCTTGCGCATCGATAACCCGGTGCTGCGCTGCCTGCGCACCGGACGCGGCTCCGGCCTGCCCCGCGAAGCCTTGATGCGGGGCCTGTCGGGGCAGCAACACCCGATCCAGCACGCGGTGTCACCCATCTTCGATCCGCTCGGCCAGTTGCGTGGCGCGGTGATGGTGTTCCAGGACGTGCGCGAGGCCCGCGCCCTGGAGCAGCGCATGGCCCACCTGGCCCACCACGACGCCCTGACCGACCTGCCCAACCGCGTGCTGTTGCAAGACCGCATCCAGCAGGCCTGCGAGCGCAGCCGTCGTGAAGGCGGTGGCTTTGGCGTGATGTTTCTCGACCTGGACCACTTCAAGCATGTCAATGACTCACTGGGCCATGCCGCTGGCGATGAGCTGCTGCGCGAAATGGCGCGCCGGCTCAAGGCCACGCTGCGCACCTGCGACACCATCTGCCGACTGGGGGGCGACGAATTCGTCATGCTGGTGGGGGATATCCAGAGCCCCCAGGACCTGGGGGCGGTGGCCGAGAAGGTGCTGTCCGAGGTGGCGCGCCCCTGCCTGATCGCTGGCCGGGACATGAACATGTCGGTCAGCCTGGGCCTGGCCCTGTTCCCGGCCGACGGCGAAAACGTGGAGCTGCTCATGAAGCACGCCGACACCGCCATGTACCGGGCCAAGCGCGAGGGCCGCAATCGTTACCACTTCTTCTCGCGCGCGCTGGACGAGGCCGCCACCGTGCGCCTGCAACTGGAGCAGGACATCCGTCGGGGCATTGCCACGCGCGAATTCATCGTGCATTACCAGCCTCTGGTGCGGGCCCGCGATGGCGCCGTGATCGGGGCCGAAGCCCTGGTGCGCTGGCAGCGCGGGCCTGACACGTGCTGGGGCCCGGGGCAGTTCATCGCGGTGGCCGAAGAAAGCGGCCTGATCGTGGCCCTGGGCGAACAGGTGCTGGAGCAGGCCTGTGCCCAATTGCGCCAATGGCAGGACCAGGGGCTGCCGGTGCAGCGGCTGTGCGTGAACGTGTCACCGCTGCAATTCGCCGCCCCCGGCTTTGTCGAACAGGTGCTCGCCCAGGCCGAGCGCCAGCACATCAACCCAGCCCTGCTGGAGCTGGAGATCACCGAGGCCTCGTTGATGAGCCACCCCGAGCAGACCCGCGAAGCCCTGCGCCGACTGAAGGCGGCCGGCATCCAGGTCGCGCTGGATGACTTCGGCACCGGCTACTCCAGCCTCAGCTACTTGCGCCAGTTCCCGGTGGACACGCTCAAGGTCGACCGCTCCTTTGTGGCCGAGGTGCATCAGGATGCCGGCAACCAGCAACTGGTGGCAGCCATCGTGGCCATGGCCGCCACCCTGAAGCTGCATGTGGTGGCCGAGGGCGTGGAGACCCAGGCCCAGGCCGGCCTGCTGGCCGACATGGGCTGCGACACGCTGCAGGGCTTTTTGTTCGCCCGCCCCATGCCCGCCACCGCCATGGCGGTCTGGCTGGGTCGACGCTGGCCCACCGAAACGCCGGGCGCCCCCCCGGGATCAGACCCAGCCCTGCAGCACGACCTTGCCACGGGCACGCCCTGATTCGACGTGGGCATGGGCTCGGCGCAGGTTGGCCGCATGGATGGGCCCCATGTGCTCGCCCTCGGTGCTGCGCAACTGGCCAGCGTCCACCAGTTCGGCCACGCGGCTCAGCAGGCGGTGCTGCTCGATCTGGTCAGGCGTGGCAAAGCGGCTGCGCGCAAACATCATCTCCCAGTGCAGGCTCAGGCTCTTGGGCTTGAGAGCCATCACATCCAATTCTCCGGGGGCCAGGTCATCAATCAGGCCCAGCCGCCCCTGAGGCGCCAGCAACTCGACCAGTTGCGGGAAGTAGTCGCCGGTGTGGGTCAGCGAGGCCACCAGCGCCACCTCGGCATGGCCCAGGCCCTGCAGCTGCGGCAACAAGGGTTGGCCGTGGTCGATCACCGCATGGGCCCCCAAGGCCTCGCACCATTGGCGCGTCTCGGGGCGCGATGCCGTGGCTACCACGGTCAGCGCCGTGAGCCGCCGGGCCAGTTGCAGCAAGATGGAACCGACGCCACCACCGGCCCCCAGCACCAGCAAAGTCTGGCCGGCGCCCCCCTGCCCGTCGGCCTGCAAAGGCACCCCCAGTCGATCGAACAACAGCTCCCAGGCGGTGATGGCCGTCAGCGGCAAGGCAGCGGCCTGTGCGTCGTTCAGGCTGTTGGGCGCCCGCGCGACGATGCGCTCATCCACCACCTGCCGCTCGGCATTGCTGCCGGGGCGGGTGATGCTGCCGGCGTACCAGACCCGGTCACCAGGCTGGAACAGCGTGACGGCCGGGCCCACGGCCAACACCGTGCCCACCGCGTCCCAGCCCAACACCTCGGCCTGGCCCGGGGCCGGAGCGCGGCTGCGCCGCACCTTGGTATCCACCGGGTTGACCGACACCGCCGACACGGCCACCAGCAGGTCGTGCGGCGCCAGGTCCTGCGCCTGCGGCGCGGGCAGTTGCAAATCGAGCAGCGACTCGGGGTGTTCGATGGGCAAGGCCTGGTGGTAACCCACCGCTTTCATGAGGGGAGAAGTGGTCATGGCAATCGTCCTTCTGACAAGAATGTGTGATGAAGACGAGAATCTAGGCCTGCCTGATCATTTGATAAACCACCCAAAAACAGCATCAGTTTCAAATGAAACTTGAAAACATCGACGAACTGCGCGTGGCCCTGGCCTGCGCCGACACGGGCAGTCTGACGCGCAGCGCACAACGCCTGCACATCACCCCGGCGGCGGCCAGTGCCGCCCTCAAAAAGCTGGAGTTCCGCCTGGGCGTGCGCCTGTTCGAGCGCAGCACGCGCAGCATGCGCATCACGCCGGGGGGCGAATTGTTCTGCCAGTACGCCCGGCGCGCCCTCGACCTGCTCGACGAGGGCCAAGCGCAATTGCACGACGATGGGGCCCAGCTCGTAGGCACCATCCGCCTGGCCGCCTCCAGCGACCTGACGCGGCGCGTGCTGCTCGACTGGCTGGACGACTTTCTGGAAGAGCACCCGGCGGTCGAACTGCAGCTGGCCGTCAGCGACACCCTGACCGACGTGGTGCGCGATCAGGTGGATCTGGCCCTGCGCTATGGCGAGCTGGACGACTCGCGCCTGGTGGCCCGGCGCCTGCTGACCACGCGGCGGGTGGTGTGCGCGGCCCCCGCCTACCTGGCCCGCCATGGTGCCCCCCAGCACCCCAGCGAGCTGGCCCGGCACGAGTGCCTGAGCTTCGTGATCCGAGGTCGGCGGGTGCTGCAGTGGCCGTTTGAACGCAACGACGGGCAAGAAACGCTGAGCGTGCGCGTGCACGGTCGGCGCAGCGCAGATGACGCCGAGATTGCCCACCGCTGGGCCCTGGCGGGCCACGGCATCCTGTGCAAGAGCGAAATCGACGTGCACGCCCACCTGGCCAGCGGCGCCCTGGTGCGCCTGCTGCCGGACTGGCAGGGCATCACCATGCCCCTGCACGCGGTGCTGCCCAGCAACCGCTTCGTGCCGGCCCGGGTGCGGGCCTTGGTCGACACCCTGGCCCGGCGCTTCGAAGCCTCCGGCATGGGATTGCCTACCCCCTTGACGCACGCGGGCGGGCCCGCTTCGCTACCATCGAGCCCATGACCCAAGACCTGTTCCGCCAAGATGCCCGGCTGCGTGAGTGCAGCGCCCATGTGACCGCCCTGACCGAAGCCGGCGTGGTGCTGGACCGCAGCGTGTTCTACCCGCTGGGCGGAGGCCAGGCCGGTGACACCGGGCAACTGCTGTTGGCCGATGGCAGCGTGCTTCAGATCATCGACACCCGCAAGGGCAAGGACGAACAGGGCCAGCCCACCGCCGACATCGTGCACGTGCCGGCCCCCGGGCAAGAGGCCCTGCTGGCCCGGCTGCAGCCGGGCAGCGAGCTCACGGCGCGCATCGACTGGGAGCGCCGCCACCGGCTGATGCGCTTTCACACCGCCACCCACCTGCTGTGCCACTTGGTGGCGCAACCCGTGAACGGCTGCTCCATCACGCCCGACTACGCCCGGCTCGACTTCCACATGACCGAGCCCCTGGACAAGGAGGCCCTGAGCGCTGGCCTGGCGCGCCTGGTGGCCGCGGCGCTGCCGGTGACGGTGGGGGCCATCAGCGATGCCGAACTGGATGCCAACCCCGACCTGGTCAAAAGCATGTCGGTGCAACCCCCGCGGGGCAGCGGCCAGGTGCGCACCATCGGCATTGCGGCCCTGCCCGGCAGCACCGCCCTGGTGGATCTGCAGCCCTGTGGCGGCACCCATGTGGCCAACACGGCCGAGATCGGTGCCATGGTGGTGACCAAGATCGAGAAGAAAAGCGCCAACTCGCGCCGCGTGGTGCTGGGGTTTGCGGCGTGACGCAGCAGCCCCCGGTCGGCGGAACTTCGGCCGCCCCATCCGCTCCCAGAGCGGCCATGTCCTTTTTCTCGCCCCTGCTCCGCCCCTGGCGGCTGGCTGCCGCCCTGCTGGGCGCGGCCAGCCTGCTGCCCGCCACCGCCCCGGCCCAGATTGAATTGCGCACAGGTGCCGGGGCCGGCCGGCCGGCCTTGTCCAGCCCGGCTGCCCCCCCCAGCAGTGTCAGCACCCCGCGCGTGCGGGCCGAGTTGCTGGCGCTGGCGCCCCAGGGCGTGGGCCCGGGCCAGCCGCTGTGGCTGGGCCTGCAGATCACCCACCAGCCCGAGTGGCACACCTACTGGAAGAACCCGGGGGACTCCGGCCTGCCCACCCAATTGAGCTGGCAGTTGCCCGCCGGCCTGAGTGCGGGCGAGATCGCCTGGCCTGTGCCGCACAAGATCCGCATCGGTGCCCTGGCCAACCTGGGCTACGAAGGCACGGTGTTGCTGCCGGTGCCGGTGACCGTGGCGCCGGGCTGGACGACGGCCTCGGGCACGCTGCCGATCCGCCTCAAGGCCAGCTGGCTGGTGTGCCGCCAGGAATGCATTCCCGAAGAAGCCGAGCTGGGCCTGGACCTGCCCGTGGGCAGCTCCACGGCCGCCAGCCTGCCCGCCTTTGAGGCCGCTCGGGCCGCCCAGCCTCAGGCCTTGGCGGGTGCCCCAACCAGCCACAGTGCGGCCCAGGTGTCGGCCGATGGCCTGAGCCTGCGCATTGCCGGCCTGCCTGCCGCCTGGCGCGGCCAGCCCCTGAACCTGTACCCCGAAACCCCGGAGCTGCTTGACATCGCCGCCCCCGCCGAATCGCACTGGGACGGCGACACCTGGACCACCCGCGTGCCCCTGTCGGCCCAGCGCAGCGGCCAGACCGCCCAGATCGCCGTGGTGCTGCAGCGCGAAGGCACGGCCCTGCCGGCCTGGCGCATCGAATTGCCCGTGCACGGCGATTGGCCGGCCACACCGGTGGCGGGCAAGGCCGAGGTCTCGCCCGCGCTGAGTGCCGCGCTGGCGGCCAACCAGGCCGCGGCCCAAGCGGCGCCGGTCACCACAAGCGGCTCAGGCTCGGCCTGGCTACCAGCCCTGCTGGGCGCCTTGCTGGGGGGGCTGATCCTGAACCTGATGCCCTGTGTGTTCCCGGTGCTGGCGATCAAGTTGCTGGGCTTTTCGCGCCACAGCGGCGAGCACGGGGCCCGCCACCTGCGCCTGCAAGGCCTGGCCTACACCGGCGGCGTGGTGTTGTCCTTTCTGGCCCTGGGCGCGCTGATGCTGGCCTTGCGCGCGGGCGGAGCGCAGCTGGGTTGGGGTTTTCAATTGCAGTCGCCCGGCGTGGTGGCCTTGCTGGCGGCCCTGTTCACCCTGGTCGGGCTCAACCTGGCCGGCGTGTTCGAATTTGGCGCCTGGCTGCCCAGCGGGCTGGCCAGTGTGCAGGCCCGCCACCCGGTCATCGATGCCGGCCTGTCGGGCGTGCTGGCGGTGGCCATCGCCTCGCCCTGCACCGCGCCCTTCATGGGCGCCTCGCTGGGTTTTGCCGTCGCCTTGCCGGCCACCCAAGCGCTGGCCATCTTCGCCGCCCTGGGCCTGGGCATGGCCCTGCCCTACCTGGCCGTGGCCCTGGTACCCGGTCTGAGCCACGGGCTGGCACGGCGCCTGCCCCGCCCCGGCCCCTGGATGGTGGTGTTCCGCCAGCTGATGGCCTTCCCCATGTTCGGCACCGTGGCCTGGCTGGTCTGGGTGCTGGGCCAGCAAAGCGGCATCGACGGCGCGGGTGCCCTGCTGGCCCTGCTGGTGGCCCTGAGCGCCACCGTCTGGGCGCTGACGTTGCGCCACCGCGCCCGGCTGGTGCTGGGTGCCGCCTTTGCCGCCTTGCTGCTGTGGCTGGGCTGGAGCCTGGGGCCCCAGGTGACCCACCTGGCTGAACCGACCCCCAGCAGCGCCCAGGCCGACGCGACCTGGGCCCCGTGGTCTGAAGCCCAGGTGCAGGCCCTGGTGGCCCAAGGCCGGCCGGTGTTCATCGACTTCACCGCGGCCTGGTGCGTGACCTGCCAGGTCAACAAGCGCAGCACCCTGTCCGACACGGCGCTGCTGGCCGACATGGCCCAGAACAAGGTGGCCCTGCTGCGAGCCGACTGGACGCGGCAGGACCCGGCCATCACCACCGCCTTGCGCGCCCTGGGCCGCAGCGGCGTGCCCGTCTACGTGGCCTACCGGCCGGGCCAGCCGCCCCAGGTGCTGTCCGAGTTGCTGAGCGTGCGCGACGTGCGCCAGGCCCTCAACCTGCCTGGCTCCTGAGCGCCCCGGCCCCTTCCCTTGAACGAACCACCATGCCCGCCTTTCCACTGTATGAACCCGAAGCCCCCTCGCAGGCCGAAGTCGAAGCCCTGCCCGGACGCACCCTGCTGCAGTTCGGCACCGACTGGTGCGGCCACTGCCGCGCCGCCCAGGGTCCGGTGACCGAAGCGCTGGCTGCCCACCCTGGGTTGCGCCACCTGCTGGTGGAAGACGGCCCCGGCCGTCCGCTGGGGCGTGTCTACGGCGTCAAGCTGTGGCCCACCCTGATCCTGCTGGTCGATGGCCAGGAAAAGGCCCGGCTGGTGCGCCCGACCGAGACCGCCGCGGTGCTGCAGTTGCTGGCCACCTGATGAGGCCTGGAAGCCACCCGAGGGCTCAGGGCAAACAGGCCAATGCCCAGGGCTGACAATCTTTTTGTTACAACAAAATGAAGATTGAAGCCTGCAAATCCACCATCCTAAAATGGTGGAACTTGAATATGATCCTCGTAAAAACGAGGCCAACATCCGGCAGCGCGGCCTCTCGTTCGAACTGGTGCGACAGTTTGACTTCGAGTCTTCGCTGATCTGGCAGGACAGGCGTCAGCCCTACCCAGAAACACGCTACATCGCTCTGGGCCTGATCGGTGCGAGAACCCACGTGGTGGTGTACGCAGAGACGAGCCGAGGCATCCGGGTAATCAGTTTTCGCAAGGCCAACTTCAGAGAGCAAAGCCGCTATGAGCAAGAAGCCCGATCCTGAAATGACTGACGCCGACAATCCGGCCTGGACAGAGGCCATGTTCGAGCAGGCCATCCGTGTGGACGACCTGCCCGCCAGCCTGCGCGACAAGCTCAGGCGCAGCCCCCGCGGCCCGCAGAAGGCAGCGCGCAAGATCTCCACCACCATTCGCTTGTCGCCCGAGGTGCTGACCGCTTTCCGTGCAGCTGGAGACGGGTGGCAAACCCGCATCGATCAAGCCTTGAAAGAGTGGCTGAAGATGCACCCTCAGCGCTGAGGTTTCGCAGCGGCCTGGCTTCTGCCGCTTTCCTCCGCACTTTCTCAGCGCATCAAAATTGATCCAGGGCAAGAAACCCGGGCCTCCTGCGCTACAGCCAGAACGCGCGGTGCTGCGACAATCCAGGGATGAGCACCTCTGCCGCCCCCCATCCCGCCGCCAGCCGCTTCGCGCCGCTGCAAAACGACACTTTTCTGCGCGCCTGCTGGCGCCAGGCGACCGACCACACGCCGCTGTGGCTGATGCGCCAGGCCGGCCGCTACCTGCCTGAATACTGCGCCACCCGGGCCCGGGCCGGCAGCTTCATGGGGCTGGCCACCAACACCGACTTCGCCACCGAGGTCACGCTGCAGCCTTTGGAGCGCTACGCGCTGGACGCGGCCATCCTGTTCTCCGACATCCTGACCGTGCCCGACGCCATGGGCCTGGGCCTGTCCTTTGCCCAGGGCGAGGGCCCGCGCTTTGCCACCCCGGTGCGCGACGAGGCCGCCGTGGCGGCCCTTCAGGTGCCCGACATGGACAAGCTGCGCTACGTGTTCGATGCCGTGACCAGCATCCGCCACGCCCTGAAGGGCCGGGTGCCGCTGATCGGCTTTTCGGGCAGCCCCTGGACGCTGGCCTGCTACATGGTCGAAGGCAAGGGCAGTGATGACTACCGCCTGGTCAAGACCATGCTGTACAGCCGCCCCGACCTGATGCACCGCATGCTGGAGGTGAACGCCGACGCCGTGGCCACCTACCTGAACACCCAGATCGAGGCGGGCGCCCAGGCGGTGATGATTTTTGACAGCTGGGGCGGTGTGCTGGCCGATGGCGCGTTTCAGCAGTTCAGCCTGGCCTACACGGCCCGCGTGTTGCAGCAACTCAAGCGTGAACATGAGGGCGTGGCCATTCCACGCATCGTCTTCACCAAGGGGGGAGGCCAGTGGCTGGACGCCATGGCGGCCCTGGACTGCGAGGTACTGGGCCTGGATTGGACCGTCAACCTGGGTCAGGCCCGCGCCCGCGTTGGCGGCGCTGTCGGCGGCCCGGGCAAGGCCTTGCAGGGCAACATCGACCCCAACGTGCTGTTTGCGCCACCCCCGCAGATTGCACAAGAGGTGGCCCGCGTGCTGGACAGCTTCGGCACCCCGCACCTGGACCCGCTGACCACCGGCCCCACCCACATCTTCAACCTGGGTCACGGCATCAGCCAATACACCCCGCCCGAGCACGTGAGCGCCTTGGTCGAGGCCGTGCACACCCACTCCAGGCGCCAGCGCGGGCTCTGAGGCCATCACAGGCCGTCGAAGGCCGCCAGAAGCCCTCACAGGCCGCCCTGCCCCCAAACGCCCGATGCGGGCGTTTTTTTTCGCCTTCTCACGCCACGCTGGAGCCCGCATCGGCAGGCTCGTCAAGCCTCTTATGCACAAATCATCTGATGCACCGCAACCCTTGAGCGCCCTGACGATCTCGCCACGACAAATTTGCAAGTTATTGATTCATATAGGTTTTGTGTTCTGCCAATTTTGCAGGCAACCTAAGCAAAGCCTTGTGGCACAAGGGTTTTGACGGTTCACGAGTGGGATATCAACAAAGTTATCCACAGGATCTGTGAATTTTTGTTAAATCGCTATCCCGACAAGGACTTACTCTATTTTTCTCAAGCGGTGCCTGAGAACGCGGTGCGATCGCCGTGCGAACACCCAGGCGGCGCCCTGCGTTTTCTGCCAGCGCAAGGCCATCAGCCTCAACCAGGAACCGAAAACGCGAAGACCGTCAAGCACTTATGCACAAAATTTCTGATGCATCGCAACACGGGCAGTCCTGGACAGAATTTCTTATAAAAAGAATAAGACATTGATTTATATGGATTTTTTTCTCTGCCGATTTTGTGGGCAACGTAAGCAAACCCTTGTTTGGCAAGGGTTTGCAGCCCATGCGCGCTGGATATCAACAAAGTTATCCACAGCTTCTGTGAACACCTGAAAAACCCCTTTTGGCATCAAGCACTTAGCGCGGTTTTCTCGGGGCAGGATGAACTGAACGGCAGGCAATGACCGATAGTCGGAAAGTCACCGGGCCGCGTCCACACCGCCAACCCTTCTGCCATGGCCGCTTGGGGCATTGCACGATCCGGAACTTGTGCACAGCAGCAAGTCCCCAGCTTGTTTGGGCGGTGGGACATGCATTCGCCGCCCCCGGCTTTTCCTGCATTGACAACCCATTGATTTCATTGAGGTTTTTAAATTGCCAAATAAACAGGCAAGTTGTTGAAAGCCTTGTGGGACAAGGCTTTGGCACGGCTGGCGACAGGCTATCCCCAAAGTTATCCACAGAAAACCGGCGCTGATGTGAAAAATTCAAACAAATCAAGCACTTGCGGAAAAGTGATGACGCCGGGGCGGGTGCGGACAAGTCTGTGGACAGTTGGCTTGGCCTTGGGGACAAGTCTCTTCGGCACGGCAGGGCGTTCGCTGAGCGAAGTTATGCACAAAACTGGGGCACGTCCTGGCCCATGGAAAGCCCCCCTCAGGAATGCCACCAAAAATCGGCTAAGTCCTTGTCCTTGTTCAAATTGTTTTCAGCCATGAGACCCCGGTCCAGCGGCTCAATGAGCGGCGCAGGCCACACCCAGCAGCCTTGCGCGGCCATCTGTCAACAAACTTATCCACAGATCGCTGCGGCCCCGGAAGCGATGACTCGGGTCTGCCCCCCGGCGCGCTGACGCACAATCCAGCCCCATGACCCACCGGATTGCCGTCGTGGTCCAGACGCCGGCCCACAGCGGCCTCTCGGGGCCCCTCACCTACCTGAGTCCGGAGCCCGTGGCTCCGGGGACCCTGGTGCGCGTGCCCCTGGGCAAGCGCGAAACCCTGGGCGTGGTCTGGCCGGTGGCCGAAGCCGAATTGGACAGCGCAGGCGTGGCCGAGCGTCAGATCGCAGGCGTGCTGGGAGGCGTGCCACCGCTGGGCCAGGCCTGGATGCGGCTGGTGAGTTTTTCGGCCCGGTACTACCAGCGCTCGCTCGGCGAAGTGGCGCTGGCGGCCCTGCCGCCCCAGTTGCGTGAACTGGGCCCCGAGCAGTTGGCACGGCGGCTCAAGCGCCAGCCGCAGGCCGACGACAGTGCCGACAACCAAGCCAGCGCGGCGGCGCTGCCCGAACTGACCGCAGAACAGCGGGTTGTGACCCAGGCCATTGAAGAGGGCAGCGGCCCTTTCTTGCTGTTTGGCGCCACCGGCAGCGGCAAGACCGAGGTGTACCTGCGCAGTGTGCAGGCCCTGCTGGAGCGCGACCCCACGGCTCAGGCCCTGGTGATGGTGCCCGAGATCAACCTGACCCCGCAACTGGAGGAGCGCTTCCAGGCCCGCTTTGCGCCATGCTGGGGCCCACAAGCGGTGGTCTCGATGCACAGCGGCATGACCAACCCGCAGCGCCTGAAAAGCTGGCTGGCGGCGCACGGGGGCGTGGCGCGCATCGTGCTGGGGACGCGCATGGCCATCTTCGCCTCGCTGCCGGGCCTGCGCCTGATCATCGTGGACGAAGAGCACGACCCCAGCTACAAGCAGCAGGAGGGGGCCCGTTACTCGGCACGTGACCTGGCGGTGTACCGAGCCCAACAGGAGGGCGCCAAGGTGCTGCTGGGATCGGCCACCCCCTCGCTGGAGAGCTGGCACCACAGCCGCCCTGCCGCGGAAGGCGGGCGCTACCAGCGCCTGCTGATGCCCACGCGCGTGGGCGCCGCGGCCGCTGCCGGTCTGCCCCGGGTGCGACGGGTGGACATGAACCGCCAACCCCGTGGCAGCGTGTTCTCGGCACCGCTGAGTGCCGCCTTGCGCGAGCGAGTGGCCCGTGGCGAGCAGGTGATGATCTTCCTGAACCGGCGCGGTTATTCGCCGGTGCTGCACTGCCGCGACTGCGGCTGGAAAAGCGAGTGCCCGCACTGCAGCGCATTCCGGGTCTTTCACAAGATCGATCGCACACTGCGCTGCCACCACTGCGGCTTCACCCAGCCCGTGCCCCGCGCCTGCCCCGAATGCGGCAATCTGGACATCTCGCCGCTGGGCCGGGGCACCGAACAACTCGAAGAGCAACTGGCTGAATTGTTCGAAGGCACGCTGCGGCCCGATGGCCAGCCGGTGCGCATCGCCCGCATCGACGCCGACAGCACCCGGGCCAAGGGCGCCCTGGAGTCGCAACTGGCCCAGGTGCACACCGGCGAAGTCGATGTGCTGGTGGGTACCCAGATGATTGCCAAGGGGCATGACTTCCGTCGCGTCACCCTGGTGGCGGCCATCAACCCCGACGGGGCCTTGTTCTCCAGCGACTTCCGGGCGCCCGAGCGCCTGTTTGCCCTGCTGATGCAGGCTGGCGGCCGGGCCGGCCGCGACGCCGCCTTCGTGAGTGCGCAAAACAGCGAAGGCGAGATGTGGGTGCAAACCTTCCACCCCGACCACCCGCTGTTCGAGGCCCTGAAACGGCACGACTACCCGGCCTTTGCCGCGCAACAGTTGCGCGAGCGTGAACAGGCGGGCATGCCGCCCTTCTCGTTCCAGGCCCTGGTGCGCGCCGAGGCCCGCAGCCAGGACGTGGCCCAGGCGTTTCTGAATGCGGCCAGTGCCGCAGGCGAGGCCCTGCCCGGGGCCGAGCAGGTGTTCCGCTTTCCGGCCGTGCCCATGACGGTGCAGCGCGTGGCCAACATCGAGCGTGCCCAGATGCTCATCGAGTCGGATTCGCGCGCCGCGCTGCAGCGCTTTCTGGCCGCCTGGCAAGGCGTGCTGCACGCCACCCGGGCCCAGCCCGAGCACAAAGGCCTGATCCGCTGGGCCATCGATGTCGACCCACTGATGATCTGAACCTCCTGCGCCCGAAGCTGCGCCACTCACGCCATCGGCCTGGTTACAAAGCTCTCAAAGCGAAAAATCGAGGTCTTGAGGCCGCCCCCGGGCCCGACACTGCGCAGGCTCTGCGAGGCCCAAGGACAGGCCCCGGGTCTTGACGCAGGGCGAGCAACGATGAACAGGGAGTTCACTCATGACACGCAGTTTCTGGCCCAGCGCCACACTGGTCGCCGCCTTGACCCTCACCGGCAGCCTGGCACACGCATTCGATCTCGGGAGCGCCGTCAGCGCGGCCGGCAAGGGCCTCAAGGCCGCCACCCTGAGCGATGCCGAGGTTGCCGATGTGGCGCGGCAGGTCAGCGCAGCCGAGGACAAGCGCAACAAGGTCGCCGCGGCCGGCTCAACACAGGCGGCGCGCCTGGACCGGCTGGCCGCCGGTCTGAAGAACGAAGACGGGCTGAAGCTCAACTTCAAGGTCTACCTCAACCCCGAGGTGAATGCCTTTGCCATGGCCGATGGCACCGTTCGGGTCTACAGCGGCCTGATGGAGAAGATGAACGACAACGAACTCCGCTTCGTCATCGGCCACGAAATCGCCCACGTGAAATTGGGCCACAGCAAAAAAGCCTTGCAGGCCGCCTATGCGGCCTCTGCCGCGCGGGATGCGGTCGCCGCATCGGGCAATGCCGCGGTGGCGGTGCTCAGCCAGTCAGCGCTGGGGGATCTGGCGGAAAAACTGATCCACGCCCAGTTCTCGCAAAGCCAGGAAAGCGATGCCGATGCGTACGCCGTGCGCTTCATGCAAAAGCGCCAATACGACACCCAGGCCGCCAGCAGCGCCCTGCGCAAACTGCAAGACCTGGGCGGCGGCGAGAACAGCATGTTCTCAAGCCACCCCGCTCCGGGCGAACGGGCCAAGCAAGTTGAATCACAGCTGAAAGGCTGAGCAGCGCCGGTTCGCGCTCAGCGCAGCCAGGCCACGGCCGCCGGAAAGCTGACAAAGGCCACCACGGTCGACACCAGGATGATGCGTGCCACACGCCCTGTGTCGGCGCCAAAGCGCTCGGTGAGCATGGACACGTTGCTGGCGCTCGGCAGGGCGGCCAGCAACACCACCACGGTCAGGGCAAAAGGGTCGAGCGGCAGGCCAGCGGCCATCGCGGCATGGCCGGCACCCCACACCAGCAAGGGGTGCAACACCAGCTTGTACAGCGCGATACGCGGTACATCGCCCCAGCCCCGTTGGGTCGCGGCCTGACGTGAGGGCAGCATCTGCGAACGGGCCAGCACCGCCCCCATGGTGAACAAGGCCACGGGCGAGGCGGCATCGGCCAGCAGCGAAACGGTCTTCTGCAGCGGCGCCGGCAGGCTGAAGCCCAGCACCGACGCCAGCCCCCCCAGCAGGATGGACCAGGGCATGGGGTTGGCCACCACCCCACGCAAGGCATTGCGCAGGGCCTGCGCCACCCCATGCTGGCCGGCGCCATCCAGGCGTGACAAGGCGATGCATAGCGACGAGGTGAAGACCATGTCGGCCACCAGCGTGACGATGGTGGGCCCCACCACCTGGGCCCCCAGCAGGGCCACCAGCAAGGGCACGCCCATGAAGCCGGTGTTGGGAAACGCCGCCACCAGGGCGCCGAAAGCGGTGTCGTTCCACCCCAGCCGGGTGGCCACCGGGCCGCGGCGGGTGCTGAGCACGGTCAAGCCCACCAGCGCCAGCGAGCACAGCAGGTAGACGGCGAACAGGGTGGCGTCCAGCATCTGGGCGATCGGGGTGCTGGCCCCGAAGCGGTACAGCATGCAGGGCAGGGCAAAGAACAGCACAAAGCCGTTCAAGCCACCAATGGCCTCCAGAGGCAACATCCGCCGACGCGCGGCCAAGTAGCCGCAAAGAACCAGGGCAAAGAAGGGAAAGGTGACTTGCAGAATCGAGAGCACGGCCAAACGCTTTCAGCCGGCAGCCCGGCACAGGGTGCCGGGCGGACCCTCTGCCACGGCAAGCGGCCTATTCTGCCGGCTTTGCTGCCAGGTTTGCAGAGGCGCTCAAGGCTTCAGAGCCAGGGCCTGGGCTTCCGCCGCGCAGTCGCGCGTCAGGGGCGGCGCGGCTTGGCGCAGGGCCGCCACTTCGGCCGCCGCACGCTTCCACTGGGCCTGGTAGACCGGATCGGCCTGCAGGCGCGCCACGGCCGAGGCCGCCACGACACGGCCGTTTTCCACATCGCTTTGCCAATGCGCGCCGCAGATCACGCGGCTTTGCCCGAAGGCATAGCCCCGCGCCAGCAGCGCATCGGTGCGCTCGGGCATCAGGCTGGTGAGCACCAGGGCCCAGGCCCATCCGATGGCCGTGTGGCCCGAGGGGTAAGACCCGTCGCCCCGCAGCGCGGGCTCATCGTCGGGGGTGCAGGTGCCGGTGTTGTTGACCACAAAGGGGCGCTGGCGCTGGTAAAACACCTTGGCCTTGTAGGTGCTCAGCCCTGCGTCGACATAGCTGCGCCGCATCAGCGTGGTCAGGTGGGGGGTGAGCTGGGGATCGAACTCGAAGCCCGTGGTGCAGGCAAAGGCATTGGCCGAGGCCGGAAAGCTCAGGTTGGCATCCTGGCGCGCCAGCACGCCGCGGGGCCCCTGGGCCAAGGCTCGGGTGCTTTCAAATGCGGCCTGATCGGCCTGGGCCGCCGCGGAGCCCGGCGCGGGCGGCGCCGGCAGCAGGGCCAGGCTGTCGGGGTACTGGTCGGCCGCCAGGTACCCGCGCATGACGCCGGAGCCAGGCCGGGTTTCGCCGACCTCGGTCAAGGTGGTGGGCGGCTCGGACGGATCCTGGGCAGAGCCAGCGTGGCTACCGCCACAGCCGGACAGCAGGCCCGCGAGCGGCACGGCCAGGGCCACGCCCAGGATCAGCGGGCTCAGACGTGACCCGCGGGTTGAGCAGGCCTTGAAGGGAATAAGGTGGCGGGACAGCAAAAACATGGACGTTGTCTCCTGATCGGAAGCGATGTGAACGAAGCCGGCCCTGTCAGGCAGGTGCCGGCTTCCGGGCCAGCCAGCGCGCCGGCGCCAGCCGGGGCCCCACCAGCGTGCGCTGGCCGGTGCCGGTATCATTGCGGGCCCCGCTGGCCTCCCCGCCGCTCATCAGCCTGTCACAGGCGCCTTCCATCTCCCCATGTCTGCCGGTCTGAATTTCGCCCAACTTGAAGCCGTGAACTACCTGCAAGGCCCCTGCCTGGTGTTGGCGGGTGCTGGCTCGGGCAAGACGCGGGTGATCACGATGAAGGTCGCACGGCTGATCGAGGCAGGCATGCCCCCGAAGCGCATTGCCGCCATCACCTTCACCAACAAGGCCGCTGCCGAAATGCGCGAGCGAGCCAAGAGCCTGATTGGACGCAACGCCAAAGACCTGGTGATCTGCACCTTCCACGCCCTGGGTGTGCGCCTGATGCGCGAAGACGGCCAGGCGCTGGGGCTGAAACCGCAGTTCAGCATCCTGGACGCCGACGACGTGACCGGCATCCTGAAAGACTGTGGCGGCAGCCCCGACATGGCCACGGCACGCCAGTGGCAATGGACCATCAGCGCCTGGAAGAACCAGGGCATGAACTCGGCCGATGCCATGGCCCAGGCCGAGAACGACCACGAGCGGGTGATCGCCGAGATCATGGCGCGTTACGAGGAACGCCTGACGGCCTACCAGAGCGTCGACTTTGACGACCTGATCGGCATGCCACTGAAGCTGTTGCGCGACTTCCCCGAGGTGCGGGAGAAATGGCAGAACACCCTGGGCCACGTGCTGGTGGACGAGTACCAGGACACCAACGCCACCCAGTACGAGGTGCTCAAGGCCCTGGTGGGTGAGCGAGCCCGCTTCACCGCGGTGGGCGACGACGATCAGTCGATCTATGGCTGGCGCGGCGCCACACTGGACAACCTGCGCAAGCTGCCGATCGATTTTCCGCAGCTGAAGGTGATCAAGCTGGAGCAGAACTACCGCTCCACCTCGGCCATCCTGCGCGCGGCCAACAACGTGATCCAGCCCAACCCCAAGCTGTTCCCGAAAACCCTGTTCTCGGAACTGGGCGAGGGCGAGCCGGTGCGCGTGGTGGACGCCGACAACGAAGAGCACGAGGCCGAGCGGGCCGTGGCCCGCATCCAGAGCCTGCGCGCCACCTCGCAATGGAAGAACCTGAAGGATTTTGCGATCCTGTACCGCGCCAACCACCAGGCCCGCATGTTCGAACAGGCGCTGCGCCGCGCGCAGATCCCGTACAAGGTGTCGGGCGGGCAGAGCTTTTTCGACCGGGCCGAAATCAAGGACCTTTGCGCCTGGTTCAGGCTGTGGATCAACAACGACGACAACCCCGCGTTCCTGCGCTCCATCACCACGCCCAAGCGTGGCATCGGCCACACCACCCTGGCGCAACTGGGGGTGTACGCCGACCAGTACAAGCTGAGCCTGTTCGAGTCGCTGTTCAGCTCCTCGCTGCAAAACGTGCTGCCGGCACGGGCATCGGCCGGGCTGCAGGAGTTCGGCCGCTACGTGAATGACCTGGAATACCGGGCCAAGCAAACCCTGGGCGCAGAAGATGCGCGCGCCTTTCTCAATGAGTTCCTCAAAGAGATCGGCTACGAGCAGCATCTGTATGACAACGAGGACAGCGAGAAGGCAGCCGCCACCCGTTGGACCAACGTGATGGAGTTCTGCGACTGGATGGCCGGACGCTGTGGCGGCCAGATCGATGACACCGCGGGCGTGACCACCAGCACCGAGAAGAAGAACCTGCTCGAGGTGGCGCAGACGATCGCCCTGCTGTCCACCATCAGCGACCGAGAACAGGAGCAGGACGTGGTCACGCTGTCCACCCTGCATGCCTCCAAAGGCCTGGAGTGGCCTCATGTGATGCTGGTGGGCGTGAACGAGAACATCCTGCCCTTCAAGATGGACCAGGAGCCCGGCAGCGCGGAGAGTGGCGAAAGCCTGGCGCTGCGCCTGCAGGAAGAACGACGCCTGATGTACGTGGGCATCACCCGCGCCCAACGCACGCTGGCCGTGAGCTGGACACGCCGGCGCAAAAAAGGCCGCGAGATGGTCGCGGCCCTGCCCAGCCGCTTCATTGCCGAAATGGCCCTGGACCAGAAGACCGTGAAGGAAGACCCGCGCGAGAAGCTCAAGGCCTTGCGCGCCGAATTTGCCAAGCGGGCGGCGGCCGGGGCCGCCCCCAACTGACCCGCGCCGACGGCCCCCGACATACGGGGCCCGATGCGCTAGAGATTGCCATGCTTCGACCCTCTCGTCCCTTGAAGAACGCCCTGGTGCTGGCAGCCCTGACGGCCGGCCTGCAGGCGCTGGCGGCCGACGCCGCAGAGCCCCCCCAAGCCAAGGCCGCCGCACCCCTGGTGCCTCAGGCCACACCCTGCCCCCAACCCGACGAATTGCAGGCCTCGGACCTGTACGGTCTGTGGCGGGCCGAGTTCGAACCCCAGGCCACCCCGGCCACCGTGCTGCTGGAGCGCCACCCCGATCTGGCGGGCAGCGTGCGGGGCTTGCTGCAGCGCGAAGGCGTGCGGGCCTGGGTCAGCGGCGACGTCGACAATGGCGACTTCACGCTCGAAGAATCCGCCAACGGGCGCAACATCTCGGCCACCTGGCTCGGTGAAGTCAGCCCTGAAAGCTGCGGACGGGAAATCAAAGGCACATGGACCTCCGAAACACAGACTCAGAAACCGCTGCACTTTGTGCTCCGCAAGGTCGCCCGATGAGGTGGCCCACGCCCCTCCTTCTCGTCTTGCGCCGGGCCGCGGCCTCGGTGCCTGCGCTGCTGATGATGGGCCTGGCCGGCCCATTTCAGGCTCAGGCGCAGGTCGAGCCTGCCTCCCCGGGCGGCAGCCCCGCCACCGGCTGGCAGGCCTGCAAAGCATTGGCGCACGACCCGGCCGCCCGTCTGGCCTGCTTTGACGATTGGGCTGCCCAGCGTACGGCCCCGGCCCCCAGCCTGGCGGCCAAGCCAAGCGACAGCAGCACAGGCGCGGCCGCGGCGTCGCGCGAGCTGACGGTGTCACCCGGCGCACTGGCCAGCCAGCAGCCCAGCACCCGACCGGTCGACACCACCCTGCCGGCCACACGCATCATCACCGTGGGCAGCGACGCCGGCTGCCACGACCCGCAGTACTCGGAGCTGTCGCGCTTCTGGGAGCTGGAGGCGGGCAGCGACTGCGGCACCTTCGGCCTCCGGGGCTACCGCCCGATCAGCCTGTCGGTGATCGCCTCGGACAGCGTCAACACCCAGCCCAGTTCCCCCAGCGAGGGCCACACCCAGACCACGGCCATCGATTACCGGCGCACCGAGACCCGGCTTCAATTGTCGGTGCGCACCAAGATCGCGCAGGGCCTGTTGACACAGGGCCACCCCACCCTGAAAGACTCGCTGTGGTTTGGTTACACCCAGCAGTCGTACTGGCAGTTGTTCAGCCCCGAGATCTCGCGCCCCTTCCGCACCACGGACCACGAGCCCGAGCTGGTGTATGTGTACCCGAGCACCCTGGCCTTGCCCGGCGGCTGGCGCCTGCGCTACAACGGGCTGGGGCTGGTGCACCAGTCCAATGGCCAGAGCCTGCCGCTGTCGCGCAGCTGGAACCGCTATTACTGGATGGCGGGCGCCGAGCTGGACTCGCGCTGGCGCCTGCAGGGCCGGCTGTGGCGGCGCATCTCCGAGAGTGCGGCGAATGACGACAACCCCGGCATCAGCAACTACATCGGGCGCGGCGAGCTGTCGCTGGCCTGGAACAAGGACCTGGACAACACCTTGATTGCCACGGCACGGCATTCGCTGGGCTCGCAGGCGCGGGGCTCGGTGCGGCTGGAATGGCTCAAGGCCCTGGGCAACGGCCCGGCCACCGGCGGGCACAGCGGGCTGCGCCTGCACACCCAGTTGTTCAGCGGCTACGGGGACAGCCTGGTCGACTACAACCGCCGTCGGGTGGTGTTCAGCGTGGGCCTGAGCCTGGTCGACTTCTGAGCCAGATCAAGGCGTGGTGATCGTCAGCCCCGGGAAGGGCTGGCTGGTGTACGCTTGCGCGCCAACCAGCAGCGGCCCGAGGCACCCCGTGTTTTACGGGGGGTTTTACCGGCCTTTTCCAGCCATCAAACCGAAGCGCGCACACCACAATCAGATCAAGAGGACACACCGATGGATCTGCAATACCAACTCAAAGCCGGCAGCTACTATCTGTACGACATGAAGGAGCCGCCCAGCCCGTACACGGGTGAACGGCGTTTTCGCCTGAAGACGGACACCGTGGCCATCGCTTTTGACCGCAGCACCGGCGAACTGCACCAGCACGGCAGCCCGACCCGCATCCAGTCGTGGGCCACCGGTGCACGGCGGCGGCTGCGGGCAGCAGGCGCCATCGACATTGCCAACGACATCGTGGTGGTGTCGGGCCCTCTGCCTGTGGAGGAAATCAACAAGTGCATCGGGATCCAGGGCTACTGCCGGCGCCTGTTCCATCGCCTGCATGCCCTGCCCCACGGCAAGTTTCCCAAGGCCACGCCGCCCCGCCAAGGCCCGTTCAGCCAGCCGCAGTCGGCCTACGGCAAGTCGTCGACGGGCAACCGCAACACCCACTGACAACCCCGGCCTCCCCTCGGGCTGCCCCCCCCTGAAGGCGGGCCCCTGGTGCCGACGCACCGAGGTCAGCACAGGGCCTAGCATGCATCTTGCTATGGCTTTGGCATGCCCAACACCCTTCTTCCCTACATGGCACTGCCGGGCCGCCAGGCCTGCGGCACTGAAGCCCCTTGGGGCCGGCGGATGGCCCGGCACGCGGGGGAGCACCCATGATCCTGGACTTCTCCATCGTGCTGGCGCAGTGGCCCCTGCTGCTCAAGGGCCTGGCGCTGACCTGCCTGCTGACCTTGCTGACCGCGCCCCTGGGCGTGGCCCTGGGGGTGCTGTGCGCCTGGCTTCGCGCGCACGGCCCGGCCTGGCTGCGGGCCGGGGTGGCGACCTATGTGGAACTGGTGCGCAACACGCCCTTCATCATCCAGCTGTTCTTTTTGTTTTTCGGCTTGCCCTCGCTGGGCCTGCGCCTGTCGCCCGAGGTGGCCAGCGCGCTGGCCATGGTGCTGAACCTGGGCGCCTACGCCAGCGAGATCGCGCGCGCCGGCATTGAGGCCACGCCCCAGGGGCAGATCGAAGCAGCCCTGAGTCTGGCCATGAACCGCTGGCAGATTTTCACGCGGGTGGTGCTGCCACCCGCCCTGGCCCGCGTCTGGCCCGCGCTGGTGAGCCAGATGATCATCGTGATGCTGGGTTCGTCGGTGTGCGGGCAGATCTCGACCGAGGAGTTCTCTTTCGCCGCCAACCTGATCGCCAGCCGCACCTTCCGCAACTTCGAGGCCTACATCCTGGTCACCGGGGCCTACCTGGCCCTGGCGGTGGCCCTGCGCCACCTGCTGAACTGGTTCGGGCCGCGTTTCATCTTTGGCCGCTGAGGAGTCGCTGCGATGGTTGAGTTTTCTCTGTGGGACATCGCCCGGCACCTGCTGCTGGCCCTGCGCTGGACAGCCGGCCTGTCGCTGATTGCCTTTGTCGGCGGCGGAGCGGTCGGATTGGCCCTGCTGGTGGCTCGCACCGCCCGTTGGCCCGGGGCGCAGCGCGGCGTGGCGCTGTATGTGCAGCTGTTCCAGGGCACGCCGCTGCTGATGCAGCTGTTTCTGACCTATTTCGGCCTGGCCATGCTGGGTGTGGAGACCACGCCGCTGACGGCGGCCTCGCTGTGCCTGACCCTGTACGCCAGTGCCTACCTGACCGAGATCTGGCGCGGCTGTGTGGAATCCATCCCGCGCGGCCAGTGGGAAGCCTCCGCCAGCTTGGCGATGAGTTTTGGCGAGCAGTTGCGCCATGTGATCCTGCCGCAGGCCGCACGCCTGGCCATCGCACCCACCGTTGGCTTTCTGGTGCAGGTGATCAAAGGCACAGCCCTGGCCTCGGTGATCGGCTTTGTGGAGGTGACCAAGGCCGGCCAGATGATTGCCAATGCCACCTACCAACCGTTTCTGGTCTACAGCTGCGTGGGCCTGATGTATTTTGCGCTGTGCTTTCCGCTGTCATGGTGGAGCCGGCGCATCGAGCGCGCCCTGCGCCCCAAGCGCTGAAGCCCTCTCCACACTCACGCTTCACGCTCTTGCCGCCCCACCGGATCCCCGCCATGAATCTGCCAGAGACCGCCACCAACTCCACCCTGCCCCTGATCGACATCCGTGGGCTGCGCAAACGCTACGGCGACAACGAGGTGCTCAAAGGCATCGACCTGCAGATCCATCGCCGCGAGGTGGTGTGCATCATCGGCAAAAGCGGTTCGGGCAAAAGCACCCTGCTGCGCTGCATCAACGGCCTGGAGGTGTTTCAGGAGGGCGCTCTGACAGTGCACGGCCAGCCCTTGCAGCCCGACAACGCCCAGGCCATGCGTGAGCTGCGTCAGAACGTGGGCATGATCTTCCAGAGCTTCAACCTGTTCCCCCACCTGAGCGCCGGGCGCAATGTGATGCTGGCCCCCACCCTGGTCAAGGGCCTGCCGCAGGCCGAGGCGCGCCGACGCGCCGAGCTGTTGCTGGAGCGCGTGGGCCTGGGCAACAAGTTCGACAGCCTGCCGGAGCAACTGTCCGGCGGTCAGCAGCAGCGAGTGGCCATTGCCCGCGCGCTGGCCATGGACCCCGAGGTGTTGCTGTGCGATGAGGTGACCTCTGCCCTGGACCCCGAACTGGTGGGCGAGGTGCTGCAGGTGGTGGAAAGCCTGGCGGAGCAGGGCATGACCCTGGTGATGGTCACGCACGAGATGAACTTTGCCCGCAAGGTGAGCGACCGCATCATCTTCATGCACCAGGGCAAGGTGCATGAGGAGGGCCCGCCAGAAGCCTTGTTCAGCCAGCCGGCAACCCCCGAGCTGCGCCAGTTCCTGTCGGCCATGGGCTGATCCGCCTCAGGCGCCCTCCCCTGGGTCTGTCACGACCGTCCGACACGTGACACTTGCCAACCGTCGACAACCGTGTCACAAACACGGACAGCATTGAAACTTTTTGATACGAGAGCGCGCGCCCCCTTTCCGCGCTCTCCTTGGCGGGTGCCGTCACCTTCTGACCCCATCCGTGTTCTGTCCGTGGCCGTGTTCATTTCGCGATCGGAGTTGTCAATGAAGTTGTCCGACCTGAGGATTGGCGCCAAGCTGGGCGCCGCATTCGCCGCCATCGTCGTGATGACGATGGCTCTGGGCATTTTTGCCTGGAGCCAGTTGGGCGCCATCAACAACAACGTGGTCGATCTGGCCAGCAACTGGCTGCCCTCGATACGGGTGCTGGGCGAGATACAGGACACCCTCGGCCAGATCCGACGGGCCGAAGGCCAGCATGTGATTGCCACCGCAGCCGAAGAAAAGAAGGCCCAGGAAGAAAGGATGCGCAAGCTGGTCCAGACCCTGGGCGAACAGGAAAAGCGCTACGAGGCCATGTTGACGCCCCCAGAAAGGCCGATTTACGCCGAGTACCAGCAACACCGCCAAGGCTACCTGGTCAGCTCCGAAAAGCTGGCGGCCTTGTCCGGCCAGGGTGAGGACAAGCTGGCCGACACGCGGGTCTATTTCAATGGCGAAGCCCGCAGCACCATGCAGGCCACCTTCGCCGACGTGCAAAAGCTCGCCGACATCAATCTGAAGGGCGCGGATGACTCGTTCCGCCGATCGCAAGATCGCTACACGCAGACCCTGGTGTGGGTGGCGGTGGCCGTGGCGCTGTCGCTGGTGCTGGCGGTGATGTTGGGGCTGCTGCTGACCCGGGCCATCGTGCGGCCCCTGGCCCAGGCGGTGAGCGTGGCCGAGCACCTGGCCGCCGGCGACCTGACGGTGGCGGTTGATGTGTCTGGCCAAGACGAAACCGGCCTGCTGCTCAAAGCCATGGCCCACATGCGCGACCAGTTCAGCCTGATCGTGCAGCGGGTGCGCAGCAATGCCGAGGGGGTGTCCAGCGCCAGCGCAGAAATTGCCATGGGGAATCAGGATCTGTCCAACCGAACCGAGCAGCAGGCCAGCGCCCTCGAACAAACGGCGGCTTCGATGGAAGAGTTGAACGCCACCGTGAAGCACAACGCCGACAATGCGCGCGGTGCCAATCAGCTGGCCCAGAGCGCCTCCCACGTGGCCAGCCAGGGTGGGCAGGTGGTGTCGGAGGTGGTCGACACCATGCGTGGCATCAATGACAGCTCGCGCCGCATTTCCGACATCATCAGCGTGATCGACGGGATCGCCTTCCAGACCAACATCCTGGCCCTGAATGCCGCGGTGGAGGCCGCTCGGGCCGGTGAGCAGGGACGGGGCTTTGCCGTGGTGGCCAGTGAAGTACGCAGCCTGGCCGGCCGCTCGGCCGAAGCAGCCAAGGAGATCAAGGCGCTGATTTCAGACAGCGTGGAGCGGGTGGGCCATGGCAGCACCCTGGTCGACAAAGCCGGCGCCACCATGGCCGACGTGGTGAGCTCGATCCGCCGGGTGACCGACATCGTGGGCGAGATCAGCGCCGCCAGTACCGAGCAGAGCTCGGGCGTGGCTCAGGTGGGCGAGGCCATCACCCACATGGACCAGGCCACTCAACAGAACGCAGCCATGGTGGAAGAGATGTCGGCCGCCGCCAATGCCTTGCGCACCCAGGCCGCCGAACTGGTGGAGGCCGTGGCGCAGTTCAAGATCACCAACGACCTGACACGTGCCAAGACAGCGCCCCAACCCCAGGCAACCCCCACCAGCCCCCGACCAGTCAGCCGGGGCCCGGCCATGGCCAAGCTGAGTCAGCCCAAAGTGCCTGCCCCGGCGTCGGCTCCGTCACCTGCGCTCAGCCACAGCAAAGGGAACGACGACTGGGAGAGTTTTTGAACCCCTCCCACGGAGGCCTGAGGCCCTGAGGCGCTGAATTTCAGGCGCTGTGCGCTGGCGCCACAGCAGGCCACAGCAGGCCGGTCAATTGCTGGGGCACTTCGTTGTCAAAGCTCATCAGCGCCTCGGGCGGCTGCGCCGCTGCCGCTGCCTGCAAGACCGCTGCCACCCGGGCCGTCTGCGGCTCGCTCGGCGGCGCCTGCAAGCGCAACGCCAGTACTGCCAAGGTTTCACCCAGCAGCCGCTCGGAACCCAGAATGCTCCAGGCATAGTCAATCTCATAGCGCTCAACCGCTTGGCTCAGGCTCTCGCCATCCAGCCGGGCTTCCGCCGCGAAATCATTCAGGGTGCGGGTGCTGAGCATGCCCTGCAGTGCCTGGGCGTGGTCCTGGATGGAAAGGGTATCGACGACGACCATGAGGTGTCCTTTTGGAGGCGCGACGGCTGGCAATCCCACCAGCCAGGCCGACAGGCCCGACTGAGATGCCACAACAGCCAACGGGGCTGAAGACGGCACAGGGCCGACGCAGAAAAACAAAAAGCCATCCGGCAGGATGGCTGCATGGGTGAGGATCAAAACGAAAAAAGCCCTAAGCGTTTGAGTGCTTAGGGCTTTTTTGATGTCTTGGTGGCTGGGACTCTACCGAAAGAATCCCTGGAAGCCGCATAAACACTCATTTCTTGTGGTTGCAAGTCACTGGAGTTGCCCCCAATGTTGCCCCCAGCCTGAAAAGAGCCCAGGCCGGCACCATACCACGCGGACCTGATCACCCCATTTCGTACCCGAACCTAACGCCTTAGTTACTCAGGGCTCCTGAGGCGCTTGGTGCACCCACGTCAAGCGCTCATCGCCCGGCCAACGGCAAGGTGTAAAACGACCAAACACACCCGGCACTCGGATTTCCACAGTCGTCCATACACGACCATAGAGGCATGTACTCATCCACCGACGTCCAGCCCGCCGACACCAGCGCCGCCCAGCCGCTGAGCCTGACCAGCCCCACGGCCGCGCCGGCCACAGAGCCCGGCGCATAGCGCTCAGGCCCAAACCCCAACCCCAACCGCCCACTTTGCGGAGCCTGTTTCGAGGCTCTGCGGGACGAACTCAGCCCAAAACATCCCGACCCCTGCCAAACCGCCCTCACCCGCTGCTCACCATGACTCAAAAGCCCAACCTCCAGCCCCTGTCCAGCACACCGCACTCAAAAACTCGCGCCGCAAACTTGGTGCGCCAGTTGTCCGTCAAACACCCACCAATTCCAACCAAACCCACCAACCGGCCACCCGAACAAATGTCGCCAGCCTCATCCAATGGCACCAATCTGCCCGACCTTTGGTTGTGTACGGCCCGTACACAACCAGCACTCGCTAATCCACAGCCGTCCGTACATGACCATAGAGGCATGCACTCATCCACCGACATCCAGATTGCCAACGACACCGCAGTAGACCAACCGCTGCGTCAATACCGCGACCGCCTGCTGCGCCTGGCGGACGTCAAACATATGACCGGCCTCGGCCGCAGCAGCATCTATGCAGCCATCCAAGCCGGCACCTTCCCCGCTGCCGTCAACCTGACCGCCCACGCGGTGGCCTGGCGCGAATCGGAGATTGACGCCTGGATTGCCCAGCGTCCGGCGGCAGCAACGCCCATTCCTGCCCCATCACCAGCCTCCAAGCTCAAGGCACCCCGAGGCCGCCCCAGCCTGGTGCCCAAGGTCCGCGCATCCAAGATCAGCGCACCGAAAACCAGCACAGCCCAACACGCCGCCGCTTGAGAAGGAAGACCCGCCCATGCTTTTCATCTGCCCTCACTGCCGAAGCAAAGCCACTGTGCGCAACAGCCGCCAGATGACGGTCACTCTGCGCGAGCTATTCCTGATCTGCTCGAACGTCCAATGCGGGCACACCTTCATGGCCGGCGCCGAAGTGCTGCGCACCATCTCGCCTTCTGCCACCCCTGACCCCAGCGTGCGCCTGCCGCTTGGCAAGAACATCAACCGCCGCGCCATCGTGGAGCAGATGAACACCCTGCCCGAGGCCGCAGACACCCCAGAGCCCGAGCCCCTGCCACCGCAGCGCTCAAGCCCACCGACACCCCCTGTCACGGTGCCCAGCGCATAGCGCTCAGGCCCTAGCCCCCAATCCCGATTTCCCACTGTGCGGAGCCCGTTTTGAGGCCCTGCGGGACGAACTTTGCCCAAAACAACCCGAATTCACCCAAACGCCCGTCAACATGACCCCGAAGCCCCGTTTCTTACCCCTGGCCAGCGCCCTGCACTCGCGGACCTGCGCCCCGAATTTGGCGCGCCGATTCGCCGTCAAACACCCACCATATCCAACCAAACCCACCACGGCGCGAGCAGTGGACGGCGCCCGCTTTGAGCAGGCGCGGCAAATTTTGGTGCGTCGATTCGCCCTCGCAAACCCTCCAATTCCCACCAAACCCACCACGGCCGGCCCACTGAACCGAGCCCCGGTTGAGCAAGCCGGGCAATTCTTGGCGCGTCGATTCGCTGTCAGCAACCCACCAAATCCAACCAAACCCACCACGGTGCCGGCAGTGGGCTGCGCGCGCTTTCAGCAGGCCCGGCAATTTTTGGTGCGCCGATTCGCCTTCACAAACCCTCCAATTCCCACCAAACCCACCAATGCGGCCGGCCATTGCGCGCAGCCCTTGGCGTTTGCCGATGCCATCAAAAACCAACCTAAACCCACCAGCGCTAGCTATACTGGCGCGGTCACGTCAAAAAAAGGCGTGATGGGGTTTGGAAGCCTCAAGAGACCCTGCAGCGAAAGCCGCAGGACAACCGTAGTTCGTGCGGCTTTTTCGCTCGCGCCTCCAGTTTTTGGCGGCTCGAATGGGAGGGCTCGCGCCCTGCCGGTCCCGCCAGGGTCTCCCGGTCTTCCAACCCGTTCGAGCCGCCGCCCCCGTTTGGAAGCGGGTGCGTCGGTTTTTAAAACCGAGACCCTGGAGGCCCTCAATGGCTAACTCCGCTCGTGCGTACACGCACGCCCCTACACCTGGCATCGACTCCGACGACCAGGCACACCACACCCCCAACGTCGCCGCCCTGCCCCATCGGCAGGCACGCGCCGCCTCATCCTGGGCCCTCGAAGTCTCCGACGACGTGGCCAACCTGCACGACGTTTTGCAGGCCTATGTGGGCCTGGAGAAACTGCTGAGCCCGGCCAAGACCAGCGACTGCAAGGACGTGGCCCCTCAGCGCCACGAACTGGGCGCCCTGGTGCGCTTGGTCAACGAAGCCTTGGCCCAACGCCTGGAAGCCACGGAGGCCACCGTCTCCAGCCTGCGCGAATCCCTCGCAACCCAAGGGAGGGCAGCATGAAGGCCTATCTCATCCGCGTGGTGGACCAAGGCGGCAAGCTGCACCGCTACACCCAGTTGGCCAGCTCCAGCGCCTCGGCCGGCACCCTGGCCTTTGATCGCTTTGGCCAGGTGCGCACCTTGAGCGTGCTCAGCATCCAAAACCTGAGCCGCCAGGCTGCAAGGGGGCTCGCATGACCGCCTACCCTGTGCGCCTTCCTGCCCTGCAGCTGCAGGCCGAGCGCCGCCATGCCTACGAACAAAACCGCGAGCGCATCGCCCAACTCTGGGCCGAGTCTCAACCCATCCGCACGGGTGACGCGGCCCACCGCTTCCTGCAGTGCCAGGGCCTGAACGCCCGCGCCGTGCCCGACACGCTGCGGCTTCATCCGGCCTTGGATTACTGGCACTTTGACGGTGCCGGCAAGCCCCTGGCCTGCGGTTCTCACCCGGCCTTGCTGGCAGCCCTGCAAGTGGAGTTCGCGCCCTTCCATATGACGCAACTCCACACGGTGGCCTTGCTGCGGGTGTATCTCGATGCGCAAGGCAACCCGGCCCCTGTGCCTAGCTTCATGAAGCTCACGGGTGTGGATGGCCAGGTGCAAGGCGCGTCCATTCGCCTGTGCCCACCGCAGCACAAGGGCAAGGAACTGCGCCTGGGGGTGGCCGTGGGCCTGCGCGCTGCCCTGCAGGCCAGCCGCGCCACGCGCCTGCCGTTTTGGGCGGTGCTGAGCACCGAGGCCCTGGCCTCGTTCCGGTGGCCCCGGGGGCTCACGGCCTTGCATGCGTTCGTGGATGACGTGGACGCCAGGCCGGTGACGGAGCTGCTGCGCAAGGCCTCGGCCTGTGGCGTGGAGGCCGTCGCCCACGCAGTGGAGCCACCGAGCGACACCCCCGACGACTCGCCCAGCGAGCCCGTGCAAGACACCCGCGCACCGCGCTAACAACTCAAGGATTCACCATGGCAAAGAACAAGGCCAGCGCCATCGAATCGGGCGCGGCAAGCACGAACACGTCTGTACCTTCCACGGACGCCCCAGAAACGACCACCAAGGCAACCCGCAAGGCCCCCGCAGCGGCGGCACCAGCCCCGCGCGTGAAGGCGGCCAAGCCCCTGACCACGCAAGGCCCCGCCCTGCAGTTCACGGTCTTCACCTCCACCGAGCCCGAGCGCCTCACCAAGGTGCTCAGCCTCAACCGGGACGGCACCCTCAACAAGCAATCGTCTGCCGGCATGATGCGCGGCCTGGCTCAACGCCTGCAGGCCCTGAACCTGGCCGAGCTGGCCCAGATCCTCGAAACGCTCACACCTGACCAGGCCGTGAGCTGGGGCATCTGCCAACAAGAGCATGTGGCCATTGCACCCGAGCGGGATGTGCAGGACGCGCACGCTGGCCAGGCGGTGCTCACCGAGCCCGGCGCGCCGGCGGCCATCTCACGCACCCGCCAGCACTTCGCCTACCCTCGCGGGCCTGGCGTGATGATGCTGGACCACGACGGGTGCCCGAATGGCGAACTCAGCGCCGACGAGCTGCGGCAGCGCTTGATTGACGCTTGCCCGGCTCTGGCCACCGCGCCCATGCTCTGGCGCCCGAGCTGCTCGGCCGGGGTGCAGGCGCCTGACGGGCGCGTGCTCTCGGGTTTGAACCGGCACCGCCTGTACATCCCCGTGCGCGATGCCTCGCGCATCCCCGATGCGGGCAAGACCTTGTTTGCGCTTCTCTGGGCCGCTGGCCAGGGCTGGCACGAAGTGGGCCGAGCTGGCCAGGCCCTGGAGCGCAGCCTGGTGGATGCCACGGTGTGGCAGCCTGAACGCCTGGACTTCTGCGCACCGCCCGTGCTGCTCGATGGGCTGAGCCGACCCACTGCGGCGCCGCAGATCCACGGCGACGGGAACGCCTTGTTTGACCTGGCGTTGATCGAGACCGACAGCGAGACCTTGAAGCGGGTGCAGGCCTTGAAGAAGGCCAAGCGTGAGGCCATTGCGAGCCAGTGTGCTGCCCAGCGCGAGCGCTGGGCCTCGGCCAAGGCGCCGGCCCTGGCGCAGCGCCGCGGCATCCCCTTGGAGAAGGCCCGCGATGTGTTGATTCGGGCCAGTGAGAAGCGGGTGCTCATGGGGCATTTCATGCTCACGGCGGCCGATGGCCAATCGGTGTCGGTGGGCGAGATCCTGGATTTGCCTGACCGCTGGCACAACGCCCAGTTCGCCGACCCGCTGGACCCGGACCAAGACCGGCGCGTGGCCGTGGTGAACCTCAAGAGCGGGCAGCGGCCCTACCTGTACACGCACCGCCATGGTGGGGTGCGGTTTGAGTTGATGCGACAGTCCGCCCGAGTGCAAGTTGGCCGAGGCATGCGTGTGGCCACCACTGACGCGGTGCTGTCTGTCCTCAAGTCCCGGGGCGAGCTGTTCGACTATGGCGAAGGCGCCATTGCCTACGTGAGCGAGGGCAAGGCCCGGCCGGTCTCGCCGGACTGGCTCACCGATCACATGGGCCGGGTGTGTGACTTCTATTCGGTGCGCCGCCGCAAGGACTCGGCCGGGGACGACGTGACGGACGAAGGCGCCGAGGACGCGCCGCTGGGTGTGGCTCGGGCCATCCTGGCCAAGCATGGGGAGCGAGGCTTCAGAAAGCTGGTGGCCGTGGTCACAGCGCCGACCCTGCGCGTGGACGGCACGATTCTGGACCGGCCCGGCCATGATGAGGGCTCGGGGCTGCTGTACTACTGCGAGCATCCGAACCCGCCCAGGGTGCCGAGTTCACCGAGCCCCACGGACGCGCTCAACGCCTTGCGGTATCTCTGGCGGCCCTTTGCGCTGTTCCCCCTGGTGGACGATGTGAGCCGGGCCGTGGTGTTGCATGGCCTCTTGTCTGCAGCGCTGCGAGCCAGCCTGCCCACGACGCCAGGCATTGGCCTGGACGCCCCTGCAGCGGGCAGCGGCAAGACCTTGTTGGCGCGCTGCATTGGGGTGATGGCCATGGGCTCAGACCCGGCGGTGCTGCCACCAGCCGACACCGACGAAGAGACGCGCAAGCGCTTGTTTGCTGTGCTGCGCGAAGGCCAGCGCGTGGTCTTGTGGGACAACGTGCGCGAGCCCCTGGGCTCGGCCTCGCTGGATGCGTTCTTGACCGCGCCCACCTTTGCAGACCGCATCCTGGGCAGCAGCGAGACGGTGACGCTACCCAACCGGGCCTTGTTCATTGCGACGGGCAACAACCTGCGCATGACCTCGGACACCTGCAGGCGGGTGCTGACGGCTCGCATCGATGCCCAGAGCGAGAAGCCGTACACGCGGGATTTCTCATTCGACCCGGCACAGATGATCGCGGCCGAGCGGCTGCAGTACGTGGTGGCAGCGCTCACCATCGTGCGGGCGTACATCACGGCCGGCCGACCCAAAGCGGCCAAGGGACGCACCGCGAGCTTTGAGCAGTGGGACGACCTGGTGCGGCAGCCGATTTGCTGGCTGGCGGGCCTGGTGGCGGCCGATGGCTCGGAGGATCTGCCAGCGCTTGAAGACCCGATGGAGGCCGCCGCCAGGGCGTTCGAGCAAGACCCGGAGACGACGAAGCTCTCCGCGATGCTGGAGGCCTGGTATGGGACGTTTGGAAGCATGCAGACCACTGTCGCCATTGCCATCCGCAGGGCCGACACCGACGAACGCCTAGGCGTGGCCTTGGACGACATCGCGGGCCAGGCCGGCAAGGTCAACTCGCGGATCTTGGGGCGCTGGATTGAGCGCATGACGGGGCGCATCGTGGGCGGCAAGCTGTTCTCACGGGTGGGCCTGCGGGCAGGTGCACTGCATTGGGCCGTGAATCTCGCGCGGCCATCGACCGCCACAAACGCACCAAAGCCCACCAATCCCACCAACGACGACCCGGAGCAAGACGAAGACAGCGAGCGCACCACCTCGCCTGCCGTGGTGGGTTTGGTGGGAATTGGGGGGTTTGCGGAGGCGAATCGACGCGCCATGAATCGACCTTTGAACGGTGACCAGACCGGCACCGGCGCCGATGTGGAGGTGTTTTGATGCATCTGAGCACAACGATGACCACAGCAACGAAGGCCCCGGCTTTGGTGGGTTTGGTGGCTTCTGGTGGGTTTGCGAAGGCGAACCGGCATGACAAGTTGGGCCGCATGCCTGGCCTTCCTCTGGTGGGTTTGGTGGGAATTGGGGGGTTAGTGACCGCGAATCGACGCGCCACGATTCAACCTTTGAAGGCGGCTCAAGCCGGCACCCCCTCCTATGCGGAGGTGTTCTGATGCGCCCGACCACAACAACGACCACGACATCAACGGCCCTGCCTTTGGTGGGTTTGGTGGCTTCTGGTGGGTTTGCGAAGGCGAACCGGCGCGACAAGTTGAGCCGCACGCCTGGCTTACCTCTGGTGGGTTTGGTGGGAATTGGAGGGTTAGCGGCAGCGAATCGACGCGCCACGTTGAGCACTTCGGACTCTCACGGCCGTCAGGCCTTGGTGGGTTTGGTGGGCTTTGGTGGGTGTTTGACCGTCAACGGCGAGCCCAACTTGTGGGAGATCGCCGCCCGGATCTCGCCTGAACCGTCCGCAGAAGAGCGCGCCGAGGCCCTGCTGAGCACCCTGCGCGAGCTGGGGATTTCGGTGGAGCTGGAGGCCTCGGGCGCCCTGCGGGTGACTCCTGCCAGCCTGCTGACCCAGGAGCTGCGCGACGCCATCAAGGCCAACCGTGACGCCCTGGCCGAGCTGCTCGATTCGGCCGGCCTGCGAGACGACCGCAGACGCTGCAGTGAGTGCCGGCACTTCCGCCCCTATGGCGGTTGTGCCGAGGCCGCCCGGGGCAACATGCCCGGCGTGAGCCCTCGCATGGTGCCCATGAAGGACGTGCTGCAGCGCTGCGACTGGTTCAAGGCGCATCGTGACTTCGGGGGGGACTACTGATGGCCCGCCTCACCCCTGCCGAGCGGCAGCGCCGCTACCGCGATAAACGCCGGGCTCAGTTCAAGGCCGCGCTTGCTACTGTTGAATATTTCGAAGTGCGCGAGGCGCTTTCGCGCCAGGCACCGGCCCAGGCTGCAGCCCCGGCCTCGGGGGCAGGCACGGCCCAGCAGCGCGAAGACGACAACCTGCGCACTCGGCTGCAGACCGCTCAACGTCAGCTCACAGAGCAGGCCAGCAAGCACGCCACGGAACGCGCTGCAGAGCGCGCCCAACTGGAGGCCTTGGAGCAACGCATGAAGGCCCTTCGCCAGGCCTTGCGCGCCGTTCTGGGGCGGCTCTCGCTGGCTCAGCGACAGATGACCCGCACCCACCTGCAGGAGACGGGCTTTATCGAGTGGCTCGATGCCGATTGAGGCCGTGATGTTTCGGGCGGAGCTGGGCCTTGGCCCTGCTCTCCGGATAGCGCTCAACGTCTCCTTTTTCCTTCAACTGTTTTTCAACCCTTTTTTCTCACTGGATCTACCCATGTTTGCCAACGAATCTCAAGCCCGAATGGCCCTCAACGCAGCCGGCCAGAAGCTCGAAGAGGCCACCCGCGAATACGCCGCAGCTCGCAAGAAGCTCAACGACATCACGGGCGAATTTACGGCCAAAGACACCAAGGTTTCGCTGCAGTTCACTGCCGCCGACGGCAAGGCCCGGACGGCCCATTTCCATCTGACCGACTGCTGATCACCTCGGCCGCTATTTCTCTCTATCCCCTATCTCACGTTCTCATTTTCTGGATACACAATGACTTCGATTCACGACAAATTCGCCAAGGCCAAGGAGACCTACAAGGAAGCCCTTATTCACCTGGCCATGGCCCGCCAAGCCTACGAAGCCGGCTCAGACAAGGCCTATGCCGATCTGCTGCAGCGCTGTGAAGAACTGCGCTCGAAGATCACCGCCCATGAGCAGGCCGCCGCTGATTCACACGACCTCTTCCGCCGGGCCTTCGCCGCTGCGAACTACACCCAGACCAAGGAAGTGAAGAACGCCTTGTTCAACAAGAACGACGCGGCCACCATCGCCGAGGAATTGCGCCTGGCCCTGGCCGAGTGCGAGGCCAACACCTTTGAGCCCCAGGTGCAGGCCTCCAACGACGCCCAAAGCTATCTCCTGGCGCATCGCGCCGCCTTCGAGGCCTATGCCCACCTGCAGGTCTATCAGGCCTTGGACGAGATGGGTGAGCCCCTGGCCCGGGCGCTGGCCCTGGTGCGCCATTGCGAGCTGCCCCGGCTGTTGACCATCACCGACGATCCGGAGGCCCGGCGTGAGGCGTTTGTGTGGGCCTGCATCAAGGAGATGGCCAGCGCCCATCCGGTGGCCGATGAGCTGCCTGCGATCGAGGCATTGGGGACTCTGGAGCTGGGGCCGTTTGCGAACCGCAAGTTCATGAGCCCGGCGGAGACTCACCAGGCGCGGCACGCCCAGCAGCAGGAGTCCGCTGAGACCTGAGGCAGGGGTTGCGCCAGGCTAGGCCATCACAAAGTGAAAGGGGCGTGTCCTGTGAGGGCACGCCCCATATTTCTTATATGGGCCTGACAACACTGTTGTCGATTGACGGCAAGTGCGCTCGACGATGCACTTGGAATAAGGGATGATCAAAATTGACGAAGGGAGAAGTTCGACTCGAAGTCGGCAAGAGGTCGTATTCCAAGGCTCCCCACTCATGCGAAACACCACCTTCACAGGCGAAGCTGAACACTTCATAGAAAAGTTAGATAGCGCTGTAAAGGTGCACATCGGATGGTCTCATCAGTTGCTACGTTGCGCCGTCTTGGGCGACATACCAAAAGTAGATTTGGTCAGCGAAGACGCCCACAACCGCTGTGAATTCGGCCGTTGGTTTCGAAGCGAGAGGGCTCAGTTCGATGCAATTGACACGACAAGGTCACAGCATCTAGAGCAGCAACATCAAAAAATGCACGATGCAGCGCGCGCAATTTGCAAGGCAATCATTGACTCCCAGGCCGGCAATGCATTGCTACTTGAGACGTTTGAAAGCACTCAAGATCAGGTAATAAGCGACCTTGCGTATTTCAAAACGGAGTTCATCGAACATAGCGCTCGAATCGACTCATTGACAGGACTGCCACTGCGTTACGGCTTGGAGGAACAACTTGAGCGGAGCCGAATTCAAGCCGCACGACGGAGCCTGAAGCTTGTCATGGTCATGCTGGATGCGGATCACTTTAAGCGCGTCAACGACATTCATGGCCATGCCGTGGGGGACCTGGCACTGAAGCATATTGGCGATTTACTGCGGACGAACTCTCGGGCAGATGAACCAGTTTTTCGAGTGGGCGGCGAAGAGTTCATAGCACTCCTGCTTGTCGCAGACCATGAAGCGGCGGCACAAATGATAGAGCGCCTCTTGAGGGGCGTCCGCGACTCGCCGCTGCACTTGGCCGACGGTACTTCCTTACATCTGACGATGAGTGCGGGGGTTGAGGAAGTTGCCCGGGGCGAGACTCTTGTCGATGCGATGGATCGTGCTGACCACGCCCTTTATGCAGCGAAAGCGGCCGGACGCGACACTTGGCGGTGGGCCGACTCATCCCCTAAATAGCAGTCCCAAGTAAATACAGTTACGTCACTGCCCCCTTGGAAGCCAGGCCGGGCTACCAACAAATTCCGTTAAATCCCGGCATCTGATCGCGCCCATGCTTGGACTCTCCAGCCGCACCACGCCTTGTTCTCTGGGGTGTCGGCAGGCCCGTCAAAACAGACCTATGAAGCCCGGGGGCGGGGCGGGGTCTCGACAGCGCGCCGTCCCCTTCGACCAAGCCATAGATCGCTGGTTTTAGTGCTCAGGGCTGCACACTCAATCTTGCTCAGTACAGGCTTGCGCCCGTCTTCCGTTGTGAAACACAATCTGACACAATGGATTGATGATTACCCAGGGAATAGCAATTGTCAGAAACACATAACACATCATTAATTGCAAACAAAATTCAAAATGATATCTTCAAGGTATTTCATTGGGAAGTACACGCCCAGGAAGATAGTAATTTCAGCTGCGTTTCCGACTCACACAAAACAAAGGGTGGAGAGCCAAAGCGCACACACCCAGGAGATATTGTCTACCACTATATCGACCCGTACCTAAACAAACGAATATACCTACACACAGATTTAAAATCGTACGGCAACAACACTCTTCAGCAAGGCAAGATTCGCGAGGCATTAATATCCCTTGCCATGACAATTGAATGCGCCTCCATTACAAATACATGGCGCGCAAAATTTCTAGCTGAGGAAGATGAAAAGTATGAGGTTCGCGGATTACTCTTTGTTGCGAACCACGACAACAAAGCAAAGGGCCGTTTTAAACAGCTATTAAAATCAATATCACACAAAACCATCCCTGTTGCCAAAGGGCAAACAATACATATACTTGGCCCGGATGAAATCAGCAATCTATTCTCGATTGCCACGGACATCAAGTTATTGATCGCGGACAAAAAGATCAACCAACACTACCGATTTTTCTTTCCGGACCTCACGCTTTGGAAGAGAAAGACAGCAGATGACCAGCGGGTCGGAGCAACAATTGAAATGCTCCTCTCCCCATACTTTGTAATCAAATATCTCCCGGTGCTAGGCGATAACGGAGAAGTACTTGAGCGCAGAGGAAATCTAGTTTACTACGGGCGAAAAGGTGGAACAATTGATGAATTTGTCTATCTTCTAGACAGCCTATCAAGGCACCAATTAATTAACTCTCAAGAAAATTTGCAGATTCGGGCATTCAACCCAGAAGCAAGCAATGAAATAAAAAATAATTTCAATCGCGCAAAGAGCCGTTACTGTCAAATTTGGAAGTTTGAAAATGGTCGAAAAGATGAGATTGACGCAATAACAATTGACTCAATCAATCAGATTGCGCCGAACTACAAGGCCGATGAACTAGGGTGGAAGCAATGAAAAGGCGTGTAGGAGCATCACTTTATTTCGCATCAGACAAAGTGATATTTGATGCAATGAACCATGCACGGGTCACAACCGAACTAATCAAAGACTTGCTCTTTGAAAGGAATATTGTTGTTTCATCACATACAAGCAAAGATGATTTAGCCCAATACTTTTCCCGCCTCACAGCCGACTTCTTCGATCATAAAAATATCAGCGAAAAACTCGGCAAGGTTGCCAGGCGGTCGAGGATCACCTACACGGAAATAGTAAACCAAATATCTGCAACAGACATTATAAACAGCCTAAAAATAGTCAAGGAGAAAATCGAAGAAGAAGGTGAAATGCTCACCATCGACTCTCAATCAGACCGTATTTCGGCACATATTCAATACGAGCACATTGACTACACAGAGGTTGAATTCAGGCAGGTTCAACCACGCGATGCAGTGATCGAATTCAGAAAAACCAACGATGGCAAATATGTAATTCGCAGCACGCAAGAAAAATACATAGATTTATTACTCGATCAAGTAATTTCCGAGATCGAAAAAGAGTGCAAAACCCCCATTACCAGAAAAAAAATCTCATTGATAGGCTATGCTGACCCAGAAGTCAGGACCAACTTCTTTCACAATCTTGTGAGCAACATTAGCAAGCACAACTTAATTACCGTAACCGAGGCTTACTGCTACAAACCAGACGTAGCTGATCGAACCATTAGTGACGACGACGAGGAGAACAACGAGAGCGAAAAGAAGGAATTAGAGGATCGCTCCTACGTCGAAAAGGTTTCACTTAAAGGAACTGGTGTCACCAAGTCATTTGTTATCGATGAACTCTATAACAAAGGCTATTACATCGTTAAAGTTGCATGGCGAGTAAAACCGGCATCCAGTGTCGACTCCGATATATTTGAACTAGAGGCTCAGTTCGGCGACCCAAAGGATTGCACCGACTTTTCTTACCAAGTTCGCGGTGCTGTCATTTGCAGCGAGGGCAAACCAACTGCGAAGAAGAGAGCGCCTAAGCTTGAAGAGCAAGATCAATTCTTCCGATTGATCGAAGAATCAGCTAAAAATGCAATCGCCTTATTGGAGAAGCCATGATCAAGCTACGCTACATCAAACTAAGGGTGAAAGGACATACATTATCCGATTTGGAGTCGCACATAAAGAATCTAAGCTCAAAGAGCTTGCACTTAATAAAATCCGACCCTAAAAAAATAACAATTCGCCATATCATCACCCGGGACCTTAGTACGACCCAGTATTTAGAGGACGGAACCGAAATAAAAACAAAAATCTCCACAATGGATCAGCATTTAGCCAGCTTCTTTGAAGCAAAGAATGGCGAGATGTATTTATCCATAACAAATCCACCCCGAGGGAACTGGATTGTTCAAGAACTCTTAAAAGCAGTATTAGGCGAAAAAGATTACTTTACGGAAGCATTGGAAATCAAGAAAGAGATGATTGATGCCCACGTAAGCAACTTTGACAATGCCAAATTGGTATCTGCAAAAATCAGAGACTTTAGAATCTATGACAATGCCATAGGACGACTAGAGGTAACTTCAAAGGAAGGATTGCCTGTAGAAATCGCACCATTTATATCCGGCAAATACTACAGGATTGATTCGTTCACCTACGAGGTTATTCATAATCTTCAAAGGGGACTCATCACCTACTCGATGAATGGAACAATCAAAGCAGCAGACTCTTTATCAGACACCGCGATTCCAACATTCGAGTCAAGCCTTAATTAAAATAAAGAAGACAAACAGAGATGTGTTAGCCCAATAATTCATCAAGATAATCAGACCAATTTTGCATCATTGCTTTTCTTTCTGCATGAAATTCAGTTCGGTTATATGCACGCCCAAGGCTATCTCGAACAGAGTGCGCCAATTGCGCCTCGATAACCGACTCAGCGACGCCAAGGCGCTCTGCGAGCATCGTACGAGCAGTTGCCCGAAAACCATGCCCAGTTACTTCATCCGCCGAAAAACCCATCGCTCGCAACGCAGCGTTGATGGCTGCGTCACTCATCGGCCGATCATGGTGCCGCTCCCCGCGAAACACATATGGACTGGCCCCGGTCAACCCATGCAGGTCTCGCAATGCAGTCACAACTTGCTTTGCCAACGGCACGACATGGGGCTTACCAAATAGCTTGCCAGCCTTCTCCCGCTTCATCCTCTCAGCAGGCACCGTCCATACAGCTTTATCGAGCTCGAACTCCGCCCAGGTCGCATTGCGCAGCTCACCACCCGAGTTCGACACGAAGTGCGGCAAGTGCTTGATTTCATTAGAAACCGCTTGAATATTTCCACTACAACAGGGGCA
>NZ_JBYTDE010000025.1:0-51661 GCF_058791075.1 Curvibacter sp. EU05-FHT14A10 | reverse complement strand
GAAAGTGAGGCGCCCGCCGGGGCGCAATCCCGGCCTCCGCCCTGAAACAAGCAGCAGATGGAACAGAGCGCAGCGGCAGACCCACCTCATGTTGAGTGCAACAAAGCACAAGCCCCATTCGAGCCCCCAGCCAGGGCGCAATGACCGCCAAGTCACCCCCCCCAACCCCATAGCCAGGATAATCCCCCAATGAACAGTTCGAACTCCGCCCCGGTCACCCAGGGCTTCGAGGCCCTGGGCCTCCCCCACGCCGCCCTGCAAAACCTGGTGCAGCTCGGCTACACCGCCATGACGCCCATCCAGGCCGCCAGCCTGCCCCTGACCCTGGCTGGCCACGACCTGATCGCCCAGGCCAGCACGGGCAGCGGCAAGACGGCCGCCTTCGGTCTGCCCCTGGTGCAGAAGCTGGAAGCCGGCCGGCTTGATGTGCAGGCCCTGGTGCTGTGCCCCACGCGTGAGCTGGCCGACCAGGTCACGCAGGAGATCCGGCGCCTGGCGCGCTCGGTCGACAACATCAAGGTGGTCACCCTGTGCGGTGGCGTGGCCTTGCGCGGCCAGACGCTCAGCCTGCAGCACGGCGCCCATGTGGTGGTCGGTACGCCCGGCCGCATCATGGACCACCTGGACCGGGGCAGCTTGCAGCTCAACAGCGTCAACACCCTGGTGCTGGACGAAGCCGACCGCATGCTCGACATGGGCTTTTTTGAGGACATCGCCTCGGTGGTGCGCCGCTGCCCGCCGCAGCGCCAGACCCTGCTGTTCTCGGCCACTTATCCAGAGGGCATCGACCAGTTGGCCGCGCAATTCATGCGAGCCCCCAAACAGGTCAAGGTGCAGGCCCAGCACGACAGCAACACCATCCGCCAGCTGTACTTCGAGGCCACCAATGCCCAGCGCCTGCCGGCCGTGGCCCAACTGCTGAACCACTTTCGCCCTGAATCCACCTTGGCCTTCTGCAACACCAAGCAGCAGTGCCGCAACCTGGTCAGCCTGCTGCAAAGCCAGGGCTTCAGCGCCCTGGCCCTGTATGGCGAGTTGGAGCAACGTGAGCGCGACCAGGTGATGATCCAGTTTGCCAACCGCAGTTGCTCGGTGCTGGTGGCCACCGACGTGGCGGCCCGCGGCCTGGATGTGGCCAACCTGCAGGCCGTGATCAATGTCGATGTCAGCCCCGATCCCGAGGTGCATGTGCACCGCATCGGCCGCACCGGGCGTGCCGGCGCCGAGGGCCTGGCGCTCACGCTGGTCAGCATGGACGAGATGGGCTATGTCGGCCGCATCGAGCAGATGCAGGGCCGCGAATCCGAATGGCAGCCGCTGGACAGCCTGACCCCCACCGGCAAGGGCCCGCTCAAGGCCCCCATGGCCACCCTGCAGATCGTGGGCGGGCGCAAGGAGAAGATCCGCGCGGGCGACGTGCTGGGCGCCATGACCGGCGAGGCCGGCTTTGCCAAGGAGCAGATCGGCAAGATCAACGTCAACGAGTTCAGCACCTATGTGGCGGTCGATACCGCCATTGCGCGCGAGGCGGTGCGCCGTCTTTCGGCCGGCCGCATCAAGGGCAAGGTGGTGAAGGTGCGCCTGGTCGAAGGCGACGAGGCTTGAGCCCTCCCGCCCCCACCTTGCCTGCGCTGGGCCTGCCGGGCGCTGTTGCCCTGGTGGTGGGTGGGCAAGGCGGCGTGGGCGCGGCCCTGGCTGCGGGCCTGCGCGTGCGCCATCCGCAGGCCGGCGTCAGGGTGTCGGTGCGCCGCTCCAGCGGCGATGGGGCCCCTGCAGACGATCTGCTGATCGACCTGCAGGACGAGGCCAGCCTCGCGGCCGCGGCCCATACCCTGGCTGCCCAGTGCGCCGAGCAGGGCCAGAGCCTGCGCACCCTGGTGGTGGCCAGCGGGTTTCTGCACCAGCAGGGCGCCGGGCCCGAGCGCAGCTGGCGCCAGCTCGACGCGGCCTACCTGCAGCAGGCCTTTGCGGTCAACGCCATCGGCCCGGCCCTGCTGATCAAGCATTTCTTTCCGCTGCTGGCGCGCAGCGGCCCGGTGCTGGCGGCCTTTCTGTCGGCCCGCGTGGGCAGCATCGAAGACAACGCCCTGGGCGGCTGGTACGGCTACCGGGCCTCGAAGGCGGCCCTCAACCAACTGATGCGCACCGCCGCCATCGAGCTGCGACGCCACAACCGCGAGGCCGTGTGCGTGGCCTTGCACCCCGGCACAGTGGACACGGGCCTGTCGCAGCCCTTTGCCAAGCAGGGCCTGCGCGTGCGTCCGCCCGAACTGGCCGCCGCCGAGATGCTGGACACCCTGGCGACGCTGGGGCCGGCCGACAACGGCGGCTTTCGGGCTTACGACGGCAGCACGGTGCCCTGGTAGGGGTAGGTGCCTGGGTAGAAGCCTAGGACGCCGGAGCCCGGCTCCATCAAGGATGCCAGCGGCTGATGGTTCGCGCCTCAGGTCGGGGAGCTGACGCTTCGGTCGCTTCGGCCAGGGCCGGCCCCACATAGCGGGCCCGGGGGCGGATCAGCGCGCCCTGCTGCACTTGTTCGATGGCGTGGGCCAGCCAGCCCACGCAACGGCTCAGCGCGAACACGGTGAAGGGGCCGTCGGCCGGCCAGCCGTGTTGCCGGGCCAGGGCGGCCAGGGCGAAGTCGACCGTGGGGTGTTCGCCGGCGCGTTGCAGGGCCAGGGTCTGCAACTCGGCAAAGCCCGGTGGCAGCCGCCCGCCTGAGGCCATCAGGCTCGCCAGCAAGGTCTGGGCACGTACATCGCCGTCAGGGTACAGCGGGTGGCCGAAGGCCGGGTACAGGCGGCCGCTTTGCAGCGCGGGCGCCAGAGCCGCCTCGGCCCCTTGCGCCAGGGTGGTGTCCACCAGGGCCTGCACCTGCGCCACGGCGCCGCCATGCAGCGGGCCCGACAGGGTGGCCAGGCCACTCAGCACGCAGGCGCTCAGTGCCGCCCCGGTCGAGGCGGTGACCCGGGTGGCAAAGGTGGAGGCATTCAGCTCGTGGTCGGCCAGCAGCACCAGGGCCTGACGGATGAGCTCGGCCGCCTGGGGGCAGCCCCATTGCTGGGCCAGGCGTTGATGCAGGGGGCGACCCTGGGCTTGGGCCGGCGCATCGTCGATCAGGGCTGCGGCCACCGTCATCAGCACCGAGGCGGCCTGGGGCGCCAGGCTGTCGGCTTGGGCGCCCAGGGTGGCCGGGTCGTGGGCTGCGCGTTCGGCCAGGGCCTGCAGGGCCCGGGTCAGGGCGGGCGCCGCCGGGCTGGGGCGGTGGGGGGCGTTGGCCAGGGGCCACGCCGGGCGGGCCTGCCACAGCAGCTCGGCCACCTCTTCGAGCGTGGCGCTTTTTGACCACGCCACCGCATCGCGCCCCCGAAAGCAAAGGCGCCCCTGGTTCACGGTGGACAAGCGGGTGTCCAACACCGGGTCGCCCCAGCGGATGGTGGCGGCGGCAATCGCCTGGTCGCGACGGCGTCCTGCCCGTCGGGCCGCCTGCTGTTGCACGTCCTGCGCGTGGTACAGGCTGCGCCGCGGGTCGGCCGGGTCGGGGCGGCTGCGGATGGCGTGGCGGCTGACCTGGGCATACAGGGTTTGCGGACGCACCTGCAGCACGTGCAGGGCTTGTTCGGCGGTGATCCAGCCCATGGGCTCCTCATGTGTCGATGGTGTCAGCCGCCATCGTGCCAGCGGGCGGGCGAACTGCCCAGCGGGCCCGCGGGCAGGGCCTGTTGCAAGGTCAGTCCGTCGATGCTCAGGGCCGGCCGCAGGCGGCGGGCCGGGCCCCAGGCGGTGGCCTCGGGCGTGGGCAGGAGGTCGGCTTCGGTTTCGGGGGCCAGGGCCGCGGCCGGGTTTGCGCTGGGGCGCTCCTGCAGCAATTGCCCGGTGCGCGCCAGGCTGGCCCGCCATTGGCTGCCCTGGCCCTGCTGCAGGCGCCGGGTGAGGCCGCGCAAGGCGGCGCAGGCCAGCAGGTAGCCGGTGGCATGGTCCAGGGCCTGCACCGGCAGCGGCACCGGCGGCGTGTCGTCGTCGCGCGTGGGGCGTCCCGCGTCGGCCACCCCGATGCTCATCTGCACCAGGCTGTCAAAGCCGCGCCGGCGGGCCCAGGGCCCGGTGAAGCCATAGGCATCGAGCGAGACGTCGACCAGTCCGGGGCGACAGGCCTGGCGCTGTGCCGCCCCCAGCCCCAGGGCCTCCAGCGCATCGCTGCGGTAGCCATGCACCAACACATCGGCCCCCCTCAACAGGTCGTGGAATCGGGCCAGGCCGTCAGGGCTTTTCAGGTCCAGCCGGGCGCAGCGCTTGCCCAGCGTCACTTCGGGGGCCAGCGAGGGCTCGTCCCAGCCGGGCGGGTCGATGCGCAGCACCTCGGCGCCCAGGGCCGCCAGCAGCCGGGTGGCCACCGGCCCGGCCAGGATGCGGGTCAAATCGAGCACCCGCAGGCCTTGCAAGGGGCGGCTGCGCACCGGCTGCCAGCCCGGGGTGGCCGCAGGCAGGCCGGCCTGCCGCTCCAGCAACGGCGTGCTCTGCACGGCCTGCCCCTGCGGGTGGGCCTGCCACTGGCGGGCGCTGCGCAGGGCGGCGGCGCAGCCGCCTTGCGCCACCACGGCGCTTTCCAGCGCTTCGGCGGGCCAGGCCCGCACGGCTGCGGCCACGGCGGCGCGTTCGGCGGGGACGCCCAGCACGGACAAGGCTGCGGCCCGGTGCGCCGGCGCATTGGTGTGCAGCCTGATCCAGCCGTCGGCGCAGCGGTAGTCGCCGGCCACGGCGTCCCAGGCCGGGGGCAGGGCCCAGCCCTGGGGGCGCACCGACAGTGCAAACCACATCGAGGCCAGGCGCCGGTCCACCGTCACGGTCGGCGTGAGGTCCAGCCCGTGCAAGGCCTGTTCGAGGGTGGCCGCGGCCAGGCCGGCCGCCGCCATCGAGGCTGCCGCCAAGGGCGTGACCTCGAAGACCGAGGCCAGGGCGCCCTGGCCCTGGAAGCGGACGTGCGCCAGGGCCGCGGGGTCGCCTTCGACCGCCTGCCAGATCTGTTGCAGAAAGAAGGTGTCGGCGTGGTGTTCCATGAGGGGGTTCAGCAGAGGGGCGATGACTGGCCATTGAGCCCGAGTCCGGCGGGTTTGAACAGATTGATGGCAATCCTCAATAGATGAGCGAAACCCGCAAGAGGCCATTTTTCAAACTCGGTTAGACTTCTGGTCCTCTAGATGAGTTGGAGGCCGAATTGAACAAACAGCACTTGACAGTGGTGCCCCAGGGGGGCGTGGCCAACGCCGCCACGGCGCCGGTGCCGGGGCAGAGTCGCTATGGCGCCCTGGCCGCAGCCTTGCGCAGCCGCGTGGTGGCGGGCGAATGGCCACCCGGCAGCGCCTTGCCGGCCGAGCAACTGCTGGCGGCAGAACATGGCGTGGCTCTGGGGACCCTGCGCCGGGCCCTGGAGCTGCTGGCCGAGCAGGGCCTGATCGAGCGCGTGCATGGCAAAGGCACTTTTGTGCGCCAGGGCATTGCGGGGGCCTCGATGCTGCGCTTCTTCCGCTTTGGTGAGCACGCGGGCGTGGTGCCGGCCTCGCGCATCGTGTCGCGTCAGCGGGTGGCGGCCTCGGCAGCGGCCGCGCGGGCCCTGGGGTTGGCTCCGGGCGAGCCGGTGCTGCGCCTGCAACGCCTGCGCCTGATCGACGCCCAGCCCTGCCTGCTGGAAGACCTGTGGCTGCCCATGGACCTGTTTGCCCCCCTGGCCCAGGGTGACAGCGCCGACTGGGACGCTTTGCTCTACCCCATGTACGCCCGGGTGTGCGGCGTGCATGTGCAGCGCGCCGTGGACGACATCGGCTTCGGCCTGCTGGCTGCTGCCCAGGCGCGCCTGCTGGCCTTGCCCGCGGGCCACCCTGCGGCGGTCGTGACCCGCCAGGCCTACGACCTCAGCGGCCGCTGCGTCGAGTGGCGCACCACCCGCGGCGATGCCCATGCCTTTCACTACACCGTGACCCTGACCTGAGCCAGCCCCGCATTCACCCAGGAGACAAGACCATGAACAAAGCCATTTCCCGCATCGATCAACCCCGCCGACGCCTGTGTCTGGGCGCTGCTGCCACGCTGGCCGCCCCCTGGCTGGGCGCACAAGCGGGTCAAACCATTGCCGGCGGCCGCAACATCACCCTGGTGGTGTCCTACCCGGCCGGTGGCGGCGCCGATCTGATGGCGCGCATCGTGGCGCCGCGCCTGGCCGAGGCGCTGGGCCAGACCGTGGTGGTCGACAACAAGCCCGGGGCCAGCGGCCAACTGGCGGCCAGCCAGGTGGCGCGCGCCACGCCCGACGGCAGTACCCTGCTGCTCGACGCCTCGTCCTTTGCCGTCAACCCTTCGCTGTACCCGCGCCTGCCCTACGACAGCGCCAAGGCCTTCACGCCGCTGGCGGTGCTGGCCACCTTCCCCAATGTGCTGGTGTGCACGCCGGGCTTCGAGGCCCAGTCGGTGCGCGATGTGCTGCGGCTGGCCCGGGCCAAACCCGGTGAACTGGCCTATGCGTCTTCGGGCAACGGGTCGGCCCAGCACCTGGCGGGTGCTCTGTTCGAGGCCCGTGGCGGGGTGCAACTGGCGCATGTGCCCTACCGGGGCGGTGGCCCGGCCCTGAACGACGTGATGGGAGGGCAGGTGCCGCTGTTCTTTGCCAATGTGGCCTCGTCACTGGGCCACATCCAGGCCGGCAAGCTGCGCGCCCTGGCTGTGACCAGCCGCGTGCGCACGCGGTCTTTGCCCGAGGTGCCCACCATGGAGCAGGCCGGCGTGGCCGGCTACGAGGTGCTGGAGTGGAACCCGGTGCTGGCCCCCGCCGGCCTGCCCGACCCCACGCGCCTGGCCCTGGTGGCCGGCATCCGACGCGCCCTGGCCGATCCCGAGGTGCTGGGCCGCGTGCGCCAGCTGGGCGGCGACGTGTTTGCCGATGCCTCTCAGGCCAGCGCCGGCCGCTTCATCCGTGAACAGCAGGCGTTGTGGGCCCAGGTGGTGCGCGAGCGCAAGATCTCGGTGGGGTGAGCACGATGAGCCTGGTCATTGCCCCGCCCACGGCACAAGCGCCGCCCGCAGGCTTGCCCGCCCCGGGCTGGGATTGCCATGTCCATGTGTTCGATGCCGAGGTGCCGGTGGCCGCCGGGCATTACCAGCCCGTGCATCGGCCCTTGTCAGACATCGAAGCCCTGGCCCAGGCCCACGGCGTGGGGCACCTGGTGCTGGTACAGCCCAGCGTGTATGCCTGCGACAACCAGGTGCTGCTGCAGGCCCTGGCCCACGAGCCGGGCCGGCACCGGGGCGTGGTGGTGGTCGACGCCTCGGTCACCGACGCCGAACTGGCGCAGATGCAGCAACTGGGTGTGCGTGGCGTGCGCTTCAATCTGGTGTCGCCGGTGGGCAACGGGGCGGACGATCTGGTCGCCCTGGCGCCCCGGCTGAGCGCCCTGGGCTGGCACGTGCAGTGGTATGCGCGGGCGAGCGATCTGCCCGCCATCCTGGCCTGGCACAAGCGCACCGGGCTGCCTTGCGTGCTCGATCACCTGGCCGGCCTGCAGGCAGGTCTGCCGGACGATGATCCTGCATGGCAGACGCTGGCGCTTCTGCTGACCCTGGGGGCCTGGGTCAAGTTGTCCGGCTGGTACCGCTTGGGGGCGCAAGCCCCTTATGCCGCACTGTCGGCGTCGATCCAGCGGGTGGTCGAACTGGCGGCACGCCATGCCGGGCCGGGCCAGGCGCCCCGCCTGGTCTGGGGGTCTGACTGGCCGCACACCTCATTCGCGCCGGAGGCCTTGCCGGCCTACGACAGCGTGTGGCAGCCAGTGCTGCAGTCCGTGGGGCCGGTCATGGCCCAGGCCGTGCGTGAGGCTGGGCCCCGGCTGTACGCCTGAGGCCCCCGGGCATCAGCGCAGCTGAATCTCCACCCGGCGGTTGCGTGGCTCGTCCATTTCGTCGCCGGTCTGCACGGCCAGCTCGCGCTCGCCGCGGCCCACGGCTTCGATGCGGTTGGCGGGCAGGCCTTGCTGCACCAGCAGTTCGCGCACCTGCTGGGCGCGGCGCAGCGACAGGGCGTCGTTGCCGTCGCCGTTGCCCTTGGTGTCGGTGTGACCCACCACCAGGATCTCAACCCCGGGGAAGCGGGCCGTTTCGGCCTGGATGCGTGGCAACTCGGCTTGCGATTCGCCCGTCAGTCGCGTGCCGCCAGGCTGGAAGAACAGCACGTAGCGCACGGGCTTCGGGGGCGCGATCTTGAACAAGGGGTCATAGGTCTGGCGCACCTGTTCGGGGTCGGCCCGGTCGACCACCGGGGCCTGGTTGGCCCGGCTGCTGGCGCGCTGGAAGGGCTCGACCAGCGTCTGGCTGGCGTTGCCCGATTGCACGACCACCCCAGTGGGGCGGCCATCCTCTTGGGGCAGCAGCACCACCTGCACGCGTGGCACCAGGGGCTTGGGGGGCGGCGGCGTAGAGCAACCGGCCAGCGCGGTCAAGGCCAGCAGCGAGCACAGGGCAAGGCGACGGGCGATCATGGCTGTACCTCCTCGCTCACTTCGACAATGAAGTCGGTGCCCAGCACGCCAATGGTGGAGGTCGGCGTGGTGATGCGCACCGACTCAGGGCGGGTCTTGCCAATCAGGCCGGTGATCATGCGCAGTGTGCCTTTGACCACCGAAAGCACCATGTTGCCTTCGTTGGTGGTTGAGTTGAAGCGGAACTCTTTCAGGTCCAGGGCACTGTCGGGGCCCAGCATCAAGGTGCTGCCGTCGCGCAGCACCAGGCTGACCGAGGCCCCCTTGCCGGTCTGCACCCGCTCGCTGGCCGCCACTTCGTCGCCCGAGTTCAGTGGGCGTTCACCTTGCGGGCCTCGGGCCAGTACCTGGCCATTGACCAGCTTGACGGTGGCTGCGCGCTCGCGCGCCGCGGTGGCCGCGGTCGCGCTGGTGGCTGGCGTGGTCGTGCTCGCGGGCGCCGGGGTGTTTTGTGCCCGGGCCTGGCCCATCAGCAGCGCCAAAGGCAGCAGCGCAGGCCATAAAGGCGACAAGGCGGACCATCGGGGTCTGGCGTGGGAGTGGAGGGGCTTGGTCATCGATTCAATCGTTGAGAAAGGCCCGTGCATGCAATGGCACACTGCGGCACTGCCTTGTGAAAGTGTTGAATATTAGAGCGAACAGTAACATTTCAGACGAACGGTATGTTAACAGCGCGTCTTTTTTCAATTTTTGTCAGCTATGAACTTGAAAGGGTGAGCTTTTGATCAGCGTGATTCAACGTGTCAGCGAGGCCTGGGTGGTGGTGGATGGCCAGACGGTGGGCCGGATTGGGCCGGGCCTGCTGGTGCTGGTGTGCGCCGAGCGGGGGGACACCGAGGCGGTGGCCGAGCGCCTGCTGCAGAAAATCCTCAAGCTGCGCATCTTCAGCGACGAGGCCGGCAAGATGAACCGTTCGGTGCAGGACCTGGACGGTCAGGGCCGGCCGGGTGGGCTGCTGGTCGTGAGCCAGTTCACCCTGGCGGCCGATTGCACCGGTGGCAACCGCCCCAGCTTCACCCAGGCGGCGGCCCCCGATGACGGCCGCCGGCTTTATGAGCACCTGGTGCAGCAAGCGCGCACCCAGCACACGGAGGTGGCCACGGGCATCTTTGCGGCGGACATGAAGGTGCACCTGGTCAACGACGGCCCCATCACCATCCCTTTGCGCATGAGTTGATTCAGGCGGGCTGCAGGCGCTGGGCGGCACGCATGGCGTCGTCCACGCTCCAGTACAGCGTCAGGTGGCCGTTGTGACCATCGGCCAGGCCCTGGCGCAGCAGGGCCTCGCGGGGCTTGTCCTTGACCCGGGCCAGCAGCAGCACCCGCTCTGCCTGATGCAGGGCGGCGGCGAATTCGGCCAGGGCCTCCATCACCGTGGTGTCGAAATCGTCGCTCATCTCCAGACTCAGCACCACCACGCGGGCGTTGCGCTGTTCGGCCCGCTGGCGCACCACGCTGAAGACCTGCTCGGCATTGGCAAAAAACAGCGGCTCTTCGGGCCGCATCACCAGAATGCCGGCCTGCACCCGGGTTTCGGGGTGCCGTTCGCAGTCCAGGTAGTCGCGCGTGCCGGGCAGCAGGCCCAACTCGGACACCAGCGGCTGGGCAAAGCGCCGCAGCGCCAGCAGCAGCGACAGGGCCACCGCCAACAGCATGCCGAACAGCACGCCGAAACCCAGCACCCCAGCCCCTGCCACCAAGGCCAGCCAGGCATCGCTGCCCAGGCGCAGGGTGGCGATCATGGCCTTGGGCCACAGGTTGTGCGAAAGAATGCCCGCCACCACCGCAGCCAGCACCGGCACTGGCATCAGGGCCAGCCAGGGCCGGGCCAGCCAAAGCAACAAGGCCAGTGCCAGCGCGGCGCCCAGGCCCGCCCATTGGCTGCGTCCGCCGGCCGAATGGCTGGCCATGGCGGCCGAGAAGCCCGCACCGACGGGCAGCCCCTGCACCAGGCCGCTCACCAGATTGGCTGCGCCCAGCGCCATCAGTTCACGGTTGGCGCGCACTGTGTGGCCGTGCTGCAGGGCCAGCGAACGCACCGAACCCCAGGATTCGGCGAACAGGATCAGCAGCAGCGCCGGGGCGATTTCAGCCGCCCGCAGCCATTGTTCGGTGCGCAGCTCGGGCCATTGCCAGCCCAGGCCCTGCCAGTCGATGTCGCCGACCAGCTTCACCCCCTGATCGCCCAGACCCAGACCCGCCGACAGCGCGATGCCCAGGCCCAGCACCAGCAGCGACGGCGGCACAAAGACCCAGCGCTGGGCCACCTGGCGCAGCGTCAGCCACAGCGCCAGCGCACCAAAACCCAGGGCCAGGCTGGCCTGGTGCCACTCGGCACGGGCTTGCATCAGCTGCCACAGCAGGGGCAGCGGCAGGCTGCCATGCCCGGCCACGCCGGCCATGTGGGGCAACTGCTTGATCACGATGGTCACGGCCAGGGCCCAGGCAAAGCCACGCAACACCGGCCGCGAAATGAAGGCCCCCAGGAAGCCGGCGCGCAGCAGCCCGGCGGTGAGGAACATCAGTCCGGTCAGCCCCACCAGGGCGTAGCCCATGGCCGGACCACCGATGGCCACGGCCGAGGCAAAGACCGCGGCAGCGGACGAGGTGGGCGCCACGATGGCGAAGCGGCTGCTGCCCAGCAAGGGGTAGACGCAAAGCCCCACCAGCGCGGCGATCAGGGCGTGAAGGGGCTCGACCCCGGCAATGGCGGCATAGGCCACGGCCTCGGGCAGCAGCACGCCGGCCACCGACAGGCCGGCCAGCAGGTCGGCACCGTGGCGGCGCAGCAGCCCCGGGGGGGCCGCCTCGGTGACCGGGTCTGGCGGGGGCAGGGGGGTGCTGGCGGGATCAGAGGTGGACATGGCGGAAAGAGCCGCACCGGCGTGGGCCAGGGGCGGATGGGACGGGGCGGGGCCGACCCGACCCCAGCGCGGGCGTGCGGGCGGCGGGTTCAGGATGGCCTGATGCGCCTTGGGCGTCAATAAGGGTTTGGGAAGCCCAGCGCGCCCAGCAACAGGATCTCGAGCGTTTCCATCTCGAGCGCATCGCGTTCGTTGGTTTCGTGGTCGTAGCCGCAGGCATGCAGGGTGCCATGCACCAGCAGGTGGGCGTAGTGGGCCTGCAGCGGCTTGTTCTGTTCCTGGGCCTCGCGCTCGACCACCGGGGCACACAGCACCAGGTCGGCCATCACCACCGGGCTTTGCGCGTAGTCGAAGGTGAGCACATTGGTGGCGTAGTCCTTGCCCCGGTAGGCCAGGTTGAGCTCGCGCCCTTCCTCACTGCCCACGATGCGCACCGTGATCTCGCCCGGCTGAGGCAGGGCATGGCGGATCCAGCGCGTCACCTGGGCGCGGGGCAGGGCGGCGCGGTGGGCCGCGGCGTCGGGGAAGCGGGCGAATTGCAGCGACAGCGAGAGTTCAGGCAAGGACATGGACGTGGGCGGATGGGGTGTCATCGGAGAGGGCAGGGCAGGCTCAATCGGCGTTGCGCCGCGCGGCGGTACCGGGGCGGCCCGCAGCGTCGTAGGCGTCCACGATGCGGGCCACCAGCGGGTGGCGCACCACGTCGGCACTGGTGAAGCGGCTCACCGCAATGCCCTTGACGCGCTTGAGCACGCGCTCGGCATCGATCAGCCCGCTGGGCGCCCCCTTGGGCAGGTCGATCTGGCTCACGTCGCCGGTCACCACGGCCTTGGCGCCGAAGCCAATGCGGGTGAGGAACATCTTCATCTGCTCGGGCGTGGTGTTCTGCGCCTCGTCGAGGATCACGAAGGCGTTGTTCAGCGTGCGCCCACGCATGAAGGCCAGCGGGGCGATTTCGAGCGCGTTGCGCTCAAAGGCCTTTTGTACCTTGTCGTAGCCCATCAGTTCGTACAGCGCGTCGTACAGCGGACGCAGGTAGGGGTCGACCTTCTGCGTCAGATCGCCGGGCAGAAAGCCCAGACGCTCGCCGGCTTCCACGGCCGGGCGGGTCAGCACGATGCGCTGCACGGCGCTGCGCTCCAGTGCGTCCACCGCGCAGGCCACGGCCAGGTAGGTCTTGCCGGTGCCGGCCGGGCCGATGCCGAAGGTGATGTCGTGGGTGGCGATGTTGTCCAGGTACATGGCCTGGGTGGGGGTGCGGGCACGCAGGTCGGCGCGCCGGGTGCTCAGCACCACCTGGCCGCCCGGGGCCTCGGGCAGGGCGGTGTCGCCGGCCAGCATCAGCTGCACGGTCTCGGCTGGGATCGGCCGCTCGGCGATCTCATACAAGGCCTGCAGCACTTCCATGGCCTGGGTGGCGCGGGCCTTGGGGCCGTCCACCTTGAACTGCTCGTGCCGGTGCGCGATGCTGACCTGCAACCCCGCCTCGATGCTGCGCAGGTGCTCGTCCATCGCGCCGCACAGGTGGCCCAGGCGCAGGTTGTTGTGGGGAGTGAAGGTGTGTCTGACGATCAAGCTGATAATTCCGGCCGAAGGGCCCCGAGACGGGGCCGCAAGGACTGCAATGATAGGCAAATTGACCGGAACCCTCGCAGACAAGAACCCACCGCAGCTGTTGGTGGACTGTCATGGCGTGGGTTATGAAGTGGACGTGCCCATGAGCACCTTCTACAACCTGCCCGGCCTGGGCGAGAAAGTGTCGCTGCTGACGCACTTCGTGGTGCGTGAGGACGCGCAGATTCTGTATGGCTTCGGCACGCCCGGCGAGCGCGATGCATTTCGCCAGCTGATCAAGATCAGCGGCGTGGGCCCGCGCACGGCCCTGAGCGTGCTCTCGGGCATGAGCGTGAACGAGCTGGCCCAGGCCATCACCCAGCAGGAGTCGGGGCGCCTGGTCAAGGTGCCCGGCATCGGCAAAAAGACGGCCGAACGCCTGCTGCTCGAGCTCAAGGGCAAACTCGGCGCCGAAATCGACCTGCTGCGCCCCGCCGCCGCCAGCGACGCCCAGGCCGACATCCAGCAAGCCCTGCTGGCGCTCGGCTACAACGACAAGGAGGCCGCCGCCGCCCTCAAGGCCCTGCCCCCCGACGTCGGCGTCAGCGAAGGCATCAAACTGGCCCTCAAGGCTCTGGCAAGGTAAGGCATTGGCCAGAAGCCCTTTGGGCTGACGGCAGCGATGCGTCAGCGAGCGTCTGGGTGTTGAGGTCGCCAGGCCTCCAGCAGGCCTAAAGCGGAGAGGTCAGGCCGCCGCCGGGCCGTCCCAAGGCGGGCTGGGCCCCCTTGGGGGGCAGCGACCACACGAAGTGAGGGAGCGTGGGGGCCACATCAGCCCGCCGCCGGGCCGCCCCAAGGCGGGCTGGGCCCCCTCGGGGGGCTGAGCCCTGCGGCTCCAGGCCTGCCTGCGCAGGGCTGGACAGGGCGAAGAGCGTCCGCGTCTCGCGGCCGCACGTGGGAGTGACACGCAGTGCACGACCGTGGGGGCCACATCAGCCCGCCGCCGGGCCGCCCCAAGGCGGGCTGCGGCCCCCCTCGGGGGGCAGGGAGTGACACGCAGTGCACGACCGTGGGGGCCACATCAACAGCCTTGTTCCCCGATCCGCTGCAGCATCCGATGATCCCGCACCAGCAGGCGCCCGGTGGCCACCTGGATGGCATTGAGCTGCTCCAGCCGCTTGAGCTGCTGGTTGATGCGCTGGCGTGAGGCCCCGAGCAGGCTGGCCAGCTCGTGCTGCGCCATGTCCAGTACCACCCGGGCCGGGCCCCCTTCGCCGAGCGGGCCCGCCTGGCCGGCCATCAGCGCCAGTTGCTTGGCCAGGCGCTGGCCCAGGCTGAGTGATTTGAGGTCGTCGGTGCGCTCCATCAGGCGCCGGGTCTGCAAGGCCGACTGGCTCAGCAGCGAAGGGCCGAAGCTGGGGTGGCGCTGCAGCAGGCCGGCCATGGCGGTACGCGGGATGCGCACCACGGTGGTGTCGCGGTGGGCCACGGCATACACCCCAGGCTCGTCGGGGCCCAGGTCATCGCCGGCCGCATCACCCGCGGGCCCCAGGCTGAACCATTGGCCCGGGCCGGCAAAGTCGAGCGTGTGGGGCAGGTCGCTGAAGGCCTCGCTGCAGATGCGAACGGCGCCTCGCACGCAGCCCATCCAAGGGTGGTGCTGTCCGCCCAGCGGGTCGGCCAGGGGTTGGCCGTCGCGGTAGCGGTCGATCTGCAGCACCCGCAGGATGTCGTGGCGCAGCAGCGGGGTCAGCGAGGCAAACCAGGCATCGCGCTCCAGGGCCTCTCGTTCGTCGCGGTGCAGCCGCGGGGGGTCGTCGGGCAGCTGGAAGTGTGCCACCCGCATGGCGTTACTGGACACGGCGTTATCTCCTTGAGGTCATGGCTGACAAGCCGGCCGATTGAACCCGCACAGCGGTGCTCCGTGCGCCGGCGGCCGGATCGGCGGCGTCACTGCCTAGGCCTGCGGCAACGCTCGGTGGGGGGCGTGGCGTTGCCGTCCAAGGCCCGACATCTCCGTGGATGGGCTTTAAATGTCAATCTTGTTGACGAACGTTCGATTCTTCAGCCTCAACCGAGGGCTGTCAATGGATCGGACCTGATCGGCGCTGGGTGTTTACCCGGGGTTGGCCCGTCAGCGCTCGTCGGGGCTCCAGGGCTGGGCCAGCAGTTCGCGCAGGGTTTGCACCGCCGGGGCGCCGATCTGCTGGGCGATCTCGGCTTCGATGGCCTCGATCTCTTCGGCCGCGCTGTCCGACATGGCCCAGCCGCGCTGGGTGAAGCGCAGCAGCTTGACCCGGCCATCGGTCTCGCTGGCCACGAATTCAACCAGATTCAGGGCCGCTGCTTCGCGGGCCAGTTGGTGCACGGCTTGGCGCGACACCCCGAGCCTGCGGGCCAACTCGGACAGCCCGACCGGCCGCCCGCCCAGGTGGGTGAACAGCCGACTCATGGCGGCCGTGACCTCGCCATACCCATTGCGCGCCGCGCGGGCCAGCATGCGCTGCTCGATCCATTCGTAGCGGGTCAGCAGCAGGTGCCGCAGCAGGGTCTTGTGCGCTTTCATGGCGCGATTGTGACCCGGTTCGCTGGCTTTGCTGCTCCGGGTTTGTCAGGTGGTCTTGACTTGTTGGGCCGGTCTCAGCGGCAGCCTGCGCAGGCGTTCACCGCTCAGTGCAAACCAGGCATTGGCCACCGCTGGCGCCAGGGGCGGCGTACCGGGTTCACCCACGCCGCCGGGCGGTGCCTGGCTGGGCAGCAGCACGGTGTCGATGTGCGGCATGTCGGCCAGGCGGATCGCGTCGTAGTCGGGGAAGTTGCGCTGCTGCACGCGCCCGGCCTGCAGGGTGATTTCGCCCATCAGGGCCGCGCTCAGGCCGTAGACGATGGCGCTTTGCAGTTGCGCAGCCACCGTGTCGGGGTTGACCACGGTGCCACAGTCGAGCGCCGCCACCACGCGGTGCACGCGCAGCCGGCCGCCCTCGGCAGCCACCTCGGCCACCTGGGCGCAGACCGAACCGAAGGATTCATGCAGGGCCACGCCGAGCGCCCGTCCCGCCGGCCGGGGCTGGCCCCAGCCCGCGCGTTCCGCCGCGGCCTTCAGCACCGCCTGATGTCGCGGCTGCCGGGCCAGCAGGCTGAGTCGATAGGCCACCGGATCCTGCCGGGCCGCATGGGCCAGTTCGTCGAGAAAGCACTCGGTGAAGAAGGCGTTGTAGCTGTGGCCGACGCTGCGCCAGCTGCCCACCGGCACCGGCGTGGCGCAGCGCATCTGGCGCACCTCCAGGTTGGGCACCGCGTAGGGCAGTTCGAAGGCGCCCTCGATCTGGTTCTTGTCGGGCATGTCCATGGCCAGGCTGGGCAGCAGGCGTTGCATGGTCGACAGGCCGATCGAGGGGGCGGCCACGCTGTTGCGCCAGGCCAGGGGGTGGCCCTGTTCATCCAGGGCAGCCTCGAAGCGGGCCATGGCCGCGGGGCGGTACATGTCGTGTTGCAGGTCTTCCTCGCGCGACCAGGTCAGTTTGACCGGCGCGCCCTGCGTGCGCAGGGCCACGGCCACGGCTTGCTCCACCATGTCGGATTCGAGCCGGCGGCCGAAACCGCCGCCCAGGTAAGGCACATGCACGGTGACCTGATCGGTATCGACATCGGCCACCCGGGCGGCCAGCCATTGGGCCAGCGAGGGCGCCTGGGTGCCGCACCACACCGTGACCCGCCCGCCCTTGACCTGGGCGGTGCAGTTCACGGGCTCCAGCGCAGCGTGGGCCAGGAAGGGCACCTCGTACTCGGCCTGCAGACGTTGCGGCGCCGGGGTCTGGGCCAGCACTGCAGCGGCGTCGCCTTGGTGGCGAAAGCGGGTGCCGGGGGTCTGCAGGGCCGCTCGCAGCTGGGCCGACACGGCGGCCGAATCGAGCTGGGCATGGGGGCCTTCGTCCCATTGCAGCGGCAGGGCGTTGACGGCCTGCTGCGCGGTCCAGGTGTTGCCGGCCAGCACCACCACGGCCTGCTCGTTCACGGTGATCACGTCTTTCACACCGGGCAGGGCCCGTGCGGCCTGCAGGTCGAAGGGGTGCAGACGACCGCCGAACACCGGGCACTGCCGGATCGCGCCATACAGCAGGCCGGGCAGGCGGGTGTCGATGCCGAAGCGCGCCTGGCCGTTGACCTTGGCCGGGATGTCGGTGCGGGGCACGGGCTGGCCGATCAGGCGGCGCGCCGCGGAGGGCTTCATCGCCACGTCTTCGGGGGCCGGCAGGGCCGCGGCAGCCTGGGCCAGTTCGCCGAAGCGCAGGGCCCGGCCGCTGGCGGCATGCCGCACCACGCCTTCTTGCACCGTCAGCTCGGCCAGCGGCACCTGCCAGCGCTGGGCCGCGGCGCCCATCAGTTGCTGGCGCGCCGTGGCGCCAGCCAGGCGCAGGGGCTCCCAGGCATCACGGATGCTGGATGAGCCCCCGGTCACCTGCAGGGCCAGCGCATAGCCCACCGTCTGCAACGAGGCCCGGGTCAGGCGGGCCAGCAGGCCGTCATCGTCGGGCAGCAGGGGCGACACGTTCAGCAGCAAGGCGGTGTTGGCGTACACGCGGGCCAGCGGGGCGGCTTCGACGCTGACCTGCTCCCAACGGGCGTCCAGTTCGTCGGCCAGCAACTGGGCCAGGCCGGTGTGCACACCCTGGCCCATCTCGGAGCGCGGTGCGGCCACGATCACCCGGTCATCGGGCGTGATCTTGACCCAGGCATTCAGGGCCACCTGGCCGTCCACCGGCTCGAAGGTGGCGCCTTCGCCCAGGCGCTGGGCGCTGCAGCCCACCAGCAGGCCGCCACCGAGCGCCGCGCCGGTGAGCAGGAAACGGCGGCGGTTCAGTGTGGGGCTCATGGCGGGGCTCATGCGCGGGCTCCCTGCAGGGCTTGCGCTGCATCGTGGATGGCTGCGCGGATGCGTTGGTAGGTGCCGCAGCGGCACAGGTTGGTGATGGATTGGTCGATGTCGGCATCGCTGGGGGCCGGGTTCTGGCGCAGCAGCGAGGCCGCCGCCAGGATCATGCCGCCCTGGCAGTAGCCGCACTGGGGGGTCTGGTGCCGCACCCAGGCCGCCTGCAGCGCCGCCACGATGCGGTCGGGCGGCGCCTCGATGGTGCGCACCGAGCGCCCGACCAGCGCACTGGCCGGAACCACGCACGAACGCATGGCCACGCCATCGACCTCCACCGTGCAGGCCCCGCAGGACGCCACGCCGCAGCCGAACTTGGTACCGACCAGGCCCAGCTCATCGCGCAGCACCCACAGCAGAGGCATGTCGGGTGGCGCTTCGAATTCCGTCTCCTGCTCATTGACCCTCAACTTCATGGTGTCTCCTGCCTTCTTGGGGCGCTGTGTGGTGCTGGCGAGGCCGGTCGCAAAGTCACATTTTGTGCTTTTGGCCCCATTCACGAAACCGTTGTGTGCGCTTTGCGGGTCACCGCCCGCTCCAATTCAGCACGGGCCAGGGGGCGGTGACCCCTCGCTTGGCCTGCGTGGGGGGGCGGGCACCGCCCGGGACGATGAAACGGTTGATTGCAAATGGCGGGCCCGCGGCCGTGTCGCCGCTTGCATCCTCTGCCCTTGCGTCTCGCTGTCGGCGCAGCAACCAGGAGCACCGCCATGTCAAACAGACGCCCCCTAGCCTTGATCCGTCCTCTCGTTGTGACCTGGGGCCTGCTGCTGTGCGCCCTGTTCGCGGCGCCTGCCCAGGCCGTACCCGCCTTTGCCCGCCAGACCGGCGAGAACTGCGTGGCCTGCCACACCGCATTCCCCGAGTTGACCCCCTTCGGGCGCGAGTTCAAACTCAATGGCTACACCTGGGGCGAGCGGGCGGCGGTGCCGCTGGCGGTGATGATGCAGGCCTCGCTGACCCAGATGGCCCAGTCGCAGGATGCGGGCGGCCGCACGCTGATGCCGCACCAGGAGGATCTGCAGTTCGACCGACTCTCGGTGTTTGCGGCCGGCAAGATCAACGACCATCTGGGGGGCTACACCCAGTGGGCCTACAACAACAACCGGGTGCCCGGCCAGGATGGCGGCACGGTGGGGCATGCCGGCATCCATGACTTCGACCTGCGCGCCATCCAGCGCCTCAGGCTCGCGGGCAAAGACCTGGTGCTGGGCTTCAACCTGAACAACAACCCGACCCTGCAGGATGTGTGGAACAGCACGCCGGTGTGGCGGGGAATCCCTTTCACGGGCTCGAACCTGCCTCGGCCCCAGGCCATGGGCAGCATGGTGCTGGACGGCGGCCTGGGTCAGAAAGTGGTGGGCCTGGGGGCCTATGCCTGGTGGGACCGCCAGTGGTATGGCGAATTCAGCAGCTATGGCAGCGCGGTGAACACCTGGCGGGTGCTGAGCACTGGGGTGGCGCTGGACACCCTGAACCGCCTGCGCGGCTACAACAACCCCTACTGGCGCCTGGCCTGGAACCGAGAATGGGGGGCTCATTCGCTGATGCTGGGCCACTACGGCTTGGTGGTCGACAAGTACCCCGATCCTGGCACGCCGCACGGCAGCACGGACCGCTTCACCGATCTGGGCCTGGATGCGCAGTACCAGTACCTCTCCGACCCGTCGATCTTCTCGCTGCAGGGCTCGCTGGGGCATGAGAAGCAAAACCTGAAGGCCACCTTTGGCCGGGGTGGGGCCAGTCATTCCGACAACCACCTGCAGGCCCTGCGGCTCAAGGCTTCGTATCTGTATGAGCGCACCTACGGCGCCTCACTGGCCTATGTGGACGTGCGTGGCAGCCGTGATGCCGGCCTGTATGGCCGGGTGCGCGATGGTGCCACGGGGGCGTTGGTCAGTGATCGCCCCGACACCCGCAGTCTCATCGCCGAGCTGGACTACAACCTGAACCCGCAGATGCGCCTGATGCTGCAGTACACCGGGTACCTGAAGTGGAACGGTGCCAGCGCCAACATCGACGGCCGGGGCCGCAAGCCCTCCGACAACAACACCCTGTTTCTCGGGCTGTGGTTTTTGTACTGAATCGAAGGACATCGCATGAAAAAGCATTTTCTGGCCGCTGGTGTGCTGGCCATGTCCTGCTGGGGCGCCCTGGCCGGCGCGCAATCGGTGCCGGCCCCGCAAGCCCCGGCTTTGGCGAGCCAGGTCTGCGTGACCTGCCATGGACCCGGGGGGCGCACGGATTCGGGCCAGTTTCCCAGCCTGGCGGGGCAGAGCGAGTCCTACCTGCTGGGGCAGCTCAAGGCCTACCGCGATCACAGCCGTGCCAACCTGAACGCCCAGCGCTTCATGTGGGGCGTGGTGTCCTGGCTCCGCGAGTCGGATCTGCAGGCGCTGGCGGCTTATTACGCGGCCCAGCCACCGGCGCCGCCCCGCGCCGAGGCCCGCTCGCCGGCCCAACTGGCCGCACAGGCCCGGGGGCAGGCCTTGTTCCTGGGCGGTGAGCCGGCCCGTGGTGTGCTGGCCTGCGCGGCCTGCCATGGTGCCCAAGCCCAGGGCCTGGGCACCATTCCGCGGCTGGCCGGGCAGAACGCCCGCTACCTGGCCCTGCAACTGGCGGTGTTCAAAGGCCACGACCGGGCCGATGGCGCCGCCATGGCGGCTGAGGCCGGCCCCCTGACGCCGGACCAGGTGCACGACCTGGCCTTGTACCTGCAGTCCCTCTGAGCCCATGAGCACGGTTCTGCACTTGCCGGTGTGCGTGTTTGATGGCGGCTGGAACCTGCCCCTTTGGGCGGCCATCGAGCAAGGCTTTTTCGAGCTTCGGGGCCTGGCGATCGAGCTCACGCTCACGCCCAATTCGCGGGCCATGATGGAGGGCTTTGCGGCGGGCCATTACCCCCTGATCCTGGTCAGTGCCGACAACGTGGTGGCCTACCAGCAGAACCTGGCTGAGGTGCCGGTGCCCGGCGAGCCCGATGCGGTCATCGTGCTGGGGGGCGACGCCGGCTTTCTGAGCCTGGTGGCGGCGCCCGGCATCCGCACGCTGGACGATCTGCGGGGCCGGGTGCTGGCGGTGGACGCCCCCGACACCGGCTTTGCCTTGGTGTTGTACGAGCTGCTGGCCCGGGCCGGCCTGCCGCAGGCTTCGCTGCGCATCGAGCCGCAGGGCAGCACCGAGCAGCGCTACCAGGCCTTGCTGGGGGGGCGTTGTGCCGCCACCCTGCTGCGCACCCCATACGAGCTGCTGGCGGCCCGGCAGGGCTGCCGGGTGCTGGCCCGTTCGGCCGATGCCTTGCCGCACTACCAAGGCACGGTGGGGGCCACCCGCCAGGTCTGGGCCGAACGGCATCCGGCTGAGCTCAAGGCCTTTTTGCAGGCCTACCGGCAGGGCCTGGCCTGGTGTCGCCGCGAGCCGGCCGCCGCCTGTGCGTTGCTGCAGGCCCATGTGCCAGGCCTGGACCTGGTGCTGGCCCGCGCCGCCTATGGCCTGCTGCTGGACCCGGTTCATGGCCTGACCCCGGATCTGGCGGTGGACCGCCAGGGCATGCAGGCGGTGGCCGCCCTGCGCCGGCGCTACCTGCCGGCCACCCTGGGGCGGCAGGAGCGCATGCAGTACCGCGCCAGCTGGTGACGGCGCTGGCCGTCGGGCCTCCGGGCCGCTGGCGGCCAGGGCGCTGTCAAGCGAGTGGGTGTCAGTCGGGTCGCTCGCCCCGGGCCAGCCGGGCCTCGATGGTCGCCAGCACCGGCAGCAGGTCGGCGACGCTGTCGATCACCTCGTGTGCCCCGCCGGCCAGCAGCTCGGCCCTGGCCTGGGCGCGCAGCCGGTGCTGCTCGGGCTCGGGCGTGGCGCGCCACTGGGCTTCTGTCAGACCCAGGGTGTTGCCGCTGACGGCCAGGCCCACCACCCAGCAACCGATGGCCCGGCCCTCCTGCAGGCCGGGCACGGTGTCGTCCACCTTGACCACCGCGGCCGGGGGCCACACCTGCAGGTCGGACAGGGTGCGCACCATCATCAGCGGGCCGGGGCGGGCACTGTCCATGTCGCCCGCACAGACCAGGTTGTCGGGCATGTAGCCCTGGGCGGCGGCCAGGGGCTGCACCACCTCCATGATGGGGCGGTTGTAACCGGTGGTTGAGCCAATCTTCAGGCCGCGTTCGCGCAGGGCCTGCACGGTGGCCAGGGCGCCCGGGATCAGTTGCGCATGGTCGCGCACGCTGGCTGCGTTCATGGGCGTGAAGACCTCGTACAGCGTGTCGCAGTCGGCGTCGTCAAAAGGGCGGCCGTGCACGCGCAGCCACTCGGCCGCAATGCGGGGGGCATGGCCCAGGGCGTGGATGTGGTCCCACTTGGCCAGGCCCATGGGCACCCGGGCTTCGGCCACGTCGATGCGCACGCCGTAGCGCGCAAACAGTTGCACAAAGGCGTCCATGGGGGCCAGGCTGCCGAAGTCGATCACGGTGCCGGCCCAGTCGAACACGACGGCCTGCAAGGACAGGGGGGAGAGGGGGGTGGGGTTCATCTGTGAGTTCCGCTGGGTTTCACCAGGCGTTGAAGACTTCCTCGGCCAGGCCGAAGGCGGTGCTGGCGCCGGTGCCGCCGGTCACGGTCACCAGGCGGGTCTGGGCGTCGGGCGCCTGCACGATGCAGGGCTCGGTGGCCGACGATGGGTAGGTGCCCACCCAGCGTTCGCTCACCTCGGCCTGGCTCAGGTGCAGGGCTTCGCGCAGGTGGCGCAGGATCAGCTGGTCCACCTCTTCGAGCGCGAACGGCGGCAGCACCGGCCCGTAATGGTGCGAGTCGCCCACCACCAGCGAGCCGTCGGCGCTCTGCACCACGATCAGGTGGATGCCGTGCTGCAGGCTCAGGGCCTCTTCGTGCAGCAGTTGCTCTCGCACGGCCTGGGCTTCAGGCAGTTCGGAGTAACCCTCGTAGCGCACCAGGCTCAGATCGCCCATCACCGAGCCCTGCAGCCTGAAGCCGGGCTGGGGCCGCACGCGCAGCATCTGCAACTGGCACAGGCGGATCTGGTGCGGCGTCCATTGCGGCGCGAACAGGCCGTTGAGTTCGGCATTGGTGCACACCACCACGCGCTCGGCCCGGTAGCGGCCGCGCGAGGTCTCGACCACGGGCGTCTCCACCGCTTGCACGGTTTCGCCGAAGCGGAACTGAACCCCCAGCACCTCGGCCAGCCACTGCGTGAGCTGCGGGATCGCGCTGCGCGACTCCACGCGCAGCTCGTGCGGGCTGTACAGCACCGACTGCAGGCCGTCGGTCTGCAGCGCCGGGTGGCGCCGCGCGGCTTCGGCGGGGCTCAGCAGCTCACAGTGCTCGCCCATCTCGGTGCGCATGAAGGCCTCCAGCACCGCCTGCGAGGCGGGCCGCTGGGCGCGCAGCCACAGGCCCTGGTGCAGCACCTCGATGCCCGCCTGGGGGGCCACTTCGGCCCACACCTGCCGCGAGCGCAGGGCGCGGCGCCAATGGGCGCCGGCTTTCTGGCCGGTGACCGTGACAAAGCCGAAGTTGCGGATGGAGGCGCCGATGCACTGGGCATCGCGCTCCACCACCACCACCTTGAGGCCGCGCCGCGCGGCCCAGTAGGCGTGGGCCAGGCCGACAATGCCGGCGCCCACCACGAGCAGATCACAGGGTTCGTTGTTGTTCATTGGGGATTGGGAAGGTTGAGGGAGGGGGGCGACAAGGGGCAGGGGCGAGCGCGCCCCTGCCGGCCACTTCGACAGGCCTTGACGGGCCTTGGCGGGCATCGGGGGGCTCAGCGGGGCGTCAGGTCTGGGGCGGGCCGGTGGCCCTGCAGCGGCTGCCGGGGGGATGGCAAGCTGTCATCAGCGGCTTCTCCAGCGCTGCGTTCGCGTCACCAGCAGGCGCTCCAGTGCCCCCAGCAGCGCGCGGCCCATCGCGGCGCTGATGAAGATCAGCGTGGCCATGGCCGCGGCCGGGGCGATGTCGCCCGCGTCGTCCATGGCCAGCACGGCCAGCGAGGCCAGGGTGGTTTCGGGCGAGTAGATGAAGACCACCGCCGACACGGTGGTCATGGCACTCACGAAAAAGTAGCCCGCCACCTGCAGCAGGGCCGGCAGGCACACCGGCAGGTGCACGCGCCACAGCGTTTTCCAGAACGGCACGCCCAGAGATTCGGCCACCAGTTCGTACTCGCGGTCGAGTTGGCGCAAGGCGGTCAGCTGCGTGATGTGGGCCACCGAGAAGCAATGCGCCACGGTGCAGAGGCTCATCAGCGTCAGGCTGCCATACAGGCCATGCAAGGGGTTCCAGCCGGCGTTGAAGAACAGGATGTAGCCCAGGCCCAATGCAAGGCCAGGCACGGCCATGGGCACCGAGGCGATGGCGTTGAGCACCTGGCGGGCCCCGGCAAAGCTGCGTGGTTTCTCGACCAGGTAGGCGGTCAGAAAGCTCAGCGCGCTGCCCAGCACGGCCGTGCCGGCAGCCATGCGCAGCGAGTTGCCATAGCTGGCCCAGCCACCGCCGTCCATCATGTCAAAGTCATAGTTCTTGAACGAAGGTGTGAGGTTGTAGGGCCAGTAATTGGCCAGCGAGGCAAACACGGCCACCGCCAGAACGCCCAGCAAGGCCAGGGCGATCAGGCTGCAGTAGGCGAACAGGGCGCGGTCCAAGCCCGGCTGGGGTTGAGGCTGGTAGGGCACTGAGCGCACCCCCAGGCTGGCGTTCTGGCGTGCGCGCAGGTGGTGTTCGGCGGCAAAGGCCAGGGCCGCCGGCAGCAGCAGGATCAGCGCCACCACCGCCCCCATGGGCAGGTTCTGCTGGCCGATCACCTGCTTGTAGATGTCGGTGGCCAGCACCTGGGTGTTGCCCCCGATGACCTTGGGCACGCCGAAGTCGGTGATCACCAGCACGAACACCACGATCCACGAAATCATCAGACCATAGCGGCTGCCCGGCAGGGTGACCTGGCAGAACACGCGCCAGCGGTTGGCGCCCAGGGTGGTGGCGGCCTCGATCAGCCGCCCATCGCTGGTGGCCAGGGCGGTGCTGAGAATCAGCAGGGCGTGCGGAAAAGTCCACAGCACCGAGCCTGTGACGATCCCAAAGGGCCCATAGGCCGGCAGCCCCAGCAGTGCGCCCTTGAGCAGGCCCTGGTTGCCGAACAGGTAGATCAGGCTGATGGCCATCAGCAGCGAGGGGGCCAGCAGCGGGATCAGGGCCACGGCACGGAACAGGCGGGCCCCGCGCACGCAGGACTGGGTCAAGGCGTAGGCATAGCCATAGGCCAGCAGCACGCACACGCTGGCGCTCAGGGCCGACAGCCACAGGCTGTTGAACAGCGAGGTCAGCACATTGGGGCTGCGGGCATAGGCGGCAAAGTGCGCCAGGCCGACGAATTCGCCCGAGCTGCCCCACAGGCTCATGCCCAGCAAGGCCAGCACGGGCAGGGCGATGCCCACGGCCAGCAACAGCAGGGCCCCGCCCAGCAAGGCGGCGAGCCAGGGCCGTTCGGGCGTGGCCATGGCGGGGGGTGGGGGCGATGCCGGGGCCATTGGCAGGGGCGTCGTCACGGGGGGCGGCAGAGGCAGGGTGCTCATGCCGCGCGCCTCACCGATTCGGGCAGCGGCAGCAGGTGCAGGGCGGGGGCGGGCAGGCTCAGCAGCAGCTCGCCCTGCAGCCAGTCGGGCAGGCGGGCATCGGCCCCGGTGGGCCATTGGGCGTCCAGTGTGGCCTGCAGGCTGTCGCAGTGCAGGCGCAGCAAGGCGGTGGGCCCATGGAACTGGGTTTCCAGCACGCGGGCCCGCACGCCGTTGGCGGGCAGGGCTGGGTCGGCGTCGGGGGCCGCCTGCAGCACCACGGCTTCGGGGCGCAGGCCCAGCAGCACCGGGCTGCCGGTGCGGTAGGCGCTGGTGTCGCAGGCCAGGCGGGTGCTGCCGGCCTCCAGCCAGCCTGCGGCCACGACGCGGGCCGGCAGCAGGTTCATGCGGCCGACAAAGCCTGCCACAAAGCGGGTTTCGGGGCGGGCGTACAGCTGCCGGGGCGAGCCTTGCTGTTCAATCCGGCCCTCGTGCATCACCACCACGCGGTCGGCCATCGACAGGGCCTCGTCCTGGTCGTGCGTGACCATCACGGTGGTGATGCCCAGCTGTTGTTGCAGGCGGCGGATCTCGGCCTGCAGGCTGCCGCGCACCTGGGCGTCGAGTGCGCTCAGGGGTTCGTCGAGCAGCAGCAGTTCGGGCCGTGGCGCCAGGGCACGGGCCAGGGCCACACGTTGCTGCTGCCCACCTGAGAGCTGAGCCGGGACCTTGTGGCCCTGTTCGCCCAGGCCGACCAGGGCCAGCATCTCGGCCACCCGCTCGACCTGCTGGGCGCGCGGGGTGTGTTGCAACCCGAAGGCCACGTTCTGGGCCGCCGTCAGGTTGGGAAACAGGGCGTAGCTCTGGAACACCACCCCAAAGCGGCGCTGCGCGGCCGACCACGCCGTGATGTCCTGCCCACGCAGGGTCAGGTTGCCGGTGTCGGGCGTCTCGATGCCGCACAGGATGCGCAGCAGGGTGGTCTTGCCGCAACCCGAAGGCCCCAGCAGGCTGATGAACTCACCGGCGGCCACGTCCAGCGCGATGCCGCGCAGCACGGGTTGGGCGCGGTAGCGCTTGGTGATGTGTTGGATGGACAGCATGCGGGGCTCGGATCGCTGACAGGCAGGGGGGCTTATTTCTTCTCGGCCTTGGCTTCGTAGCGGCGGGCCCATTCGGTCAGGATGCGGTCGCGGTTGGCGGCGGCCCAGACGAAATCGTTCTTGGCCAGCATCTTTTCCAGGTCAGAGGGCACGAACTCCAGGCGCTCCTGCACCTGCGGCAGGGCCAGCACGGCGAAGTTGGCGGCGTACAGCTCGTTGGCCTTCTTGGTCACCGACCAGTCGGCCAGGGCCTTGGCGGCTTCGAGCTTCTTGGTGGTCTTCATCACGCCGGTGGCTTCCACGTCCCAACCCAGGCCTTCCTTGGGGAAGATGATGTCGATCGGGGCCCCGTCCTTCTTGGTCTTGTTGGCGCGGTATTCGAAGCTCAGGCCCACCGGGAACTCGCCGGCACCGGCCTGGCGGCAGGGCTTGGAGCCGCTGTGGGTGTACACGCCCATGTTCTGGTGCAACGCATCCATGAAGGCCCAGCCCTTGTCCTCGCCCATCATCTGCAGCCAGGCCGACACCATCAGAAAGCCGGTGCCGCTGGAGGCCGGATGCGGCATGGTCAGCGTGCCCTTGAACTCGGGCTTGGTCAGATCGGCCCAGCTGGTGGGGGTGGGCAGCTTGCGCTTGGCGGCTTCCACGGTGTTGAAGCACACGGCCGAGGACCACAGGTCCATGCCCACCCAGGTGGGGGTGGCGCGCGGGTCACGCATGTTGGCGCGCACGGCCTCCAGGCCCTTGGGGGCGTAGGGCTGCAGCATGTTCTCTTTGTCCAGCAGCATCAGCGAGGTGGCGGCCAGGCCCCACACCACGTCGGCCTGCGGGTTGGCCTTTTCGGCCAGCAGGCGGGCGGTCACGATGCCGGTGCTGTCGCGCACGAACTTCAGTTCGATCTCGGGGTGGTCCTGCTCGAAGGCGCTCTTGTAGGCCTTGATCTGGTCGGCTTCCAGAGCGGTGTAGACCAGCAACTCGGTCTTGGCCAATGCCTGGGAAGCGGCCAAGGCGGTGGCCAGCACGGTGCCGAACAGGCCCAGTCGGCGAGCCCAGGTGGAGAAGGTGGTGCGCATGGTGTGTGTCCTGAAAAGTCGTTGCAGAGTCGTTGCGAGGGGGCGGCGCGAACGTCGCCTGACCGGGGGTGGAGCCCGCCAGCCGGGGCTCTGGCCGCTAATTTAGGCAGCCTGTGTGAAACGCCGGTGTCACGAAGCCGCAAAATCCTGAAGCCACCATTGGCGGATTTGGGTCATGTTCGTCAGCCAACTCAAATCCTTTTTCACCGTGGCCCGCCTGGGCAGCGTGACCCAGGCGGCGCGCCAGCTGGGCCTGAGCCAGCCCACTGTCACCAGCCAGATCAAGGCCCTGGAGGCGCATTACGGGGTGGAGCTGTTCCGCCGCCAGGGTGGGCGCCTGAGCCTGAGCGACGAGGGCGTGCAACTGCTGCCCCATGTGGATCAGTTGCTGCAACAAGAGATCCAGGTGGAGTTCGCGCTGCGAAATTCGGGTGATCAGCCGCGCGGCCACCTGCGCCTGGGGGCCACGGCACCGTACTACGTGCTGGACATCGTGCAGCGCTTTCGCCAACGCTACCCCCTGGTCGATCTGAGCCTGGGGGCGGGCAATTCGCGCCAGATGGTGGATGCCCTGCTGGCTTTCCAGGTGGACCTGGCCACCTCGTCCCACCTGGAAACCGATGCTCGCCTGCATCGGCTCACCCTGGGCACCGACCCCCTGGTGCTGCTGCTGCACCGCAGCCACCCGCTGGCGGCGCGGCGGGCCCTGCGCCTGAGCGACCTGGCCGGCTGCGAGCTGATCGTGCGCGAGCGCGGCTCGACCACCCGCCAGCTCACCGAGGCCACCCTGGCCCGGGCCGGGGTGGCGGTGGGCCGCAGCCTGGAGATCGCCAGCCGCGAAGCCATCCGCGAGGCCGTGATCCGGCGCATGGGGGTGAGTGTGTTTGCTCGCCACGAGGCCAGCGCCCATCCCGAACTGGTGGTGCTGCCGTTTGAGGACGAGGTGCCCAGCTTGGTCGAGTATCTGTATTGCCTGCGCGACAGACGCGGTGCGCGCTTGATTGCCGCCTTCCTGGAAAGCTGCGCTTGAGGCCGACGAGCGGTCGTGACTCCGTATACTGACAGCCACTCACTCAGAACGTGTTCAAGGTCTTCCCCGGCCCCTGCGAGATTTTGGACACGCGACGGGATTGCACCGCCGTTAATCCGCAGCAGGAACCTCTGGATGGCTTTTCGCCGATTTGCCAATAGCCTGGCCACCCGTTTGATTGGCATCAGCATCGCCACCGTGGCCTTGGGCCTGATCATGCGCATGACCTTGCTGCCCATGGTGGTGCGTGGCAGTCTGCAAGACGTGGTGATGGGCCAGCAGACCACGTTGGCCAACTACGTGGCCGAAGACGTCGATGCCAAGGTGCGCGCCCGGCGTGCCTTGCTGGAGCGGGTGGCCATCGAGTTGCCGCCGGCCCTGCTCGGGCAGCCCGAGGCTTTGCAGGCCTGGCTGGCGCAGCGCCAGACGCTGGCGCCCCTGTTCTCACATGGGTTCATTCTGGTGCGCCCTGATGGGCATGGCGCCTGGGCCGATTTTCCGCCGCGCCCGCGGCAGCGCTCCAGTTCCTTCCATGAAACCGAGTGGTTCAAGCGCCTGGTGCAACAACCTGGCTTTGTCATGGCGCGGCCCCGGGTCTCGGAGGCCTCCGGCGTGGCCGAACTGTTGATGGCCGTGTCGGTGCAAGACCCGCGCGGGCACCTGCTGGCCGTACTGGCCGGCGTCACGGAATTGGACGCCCCGGGGTTCCTGGACCTGCTGCAGCGCCCCCGGACCGACAAAGGGGCTGATTTCTGGTTGATTTCTCCGGCTGAGCAGATGGTTGTGGCGGCCTCGGCGCCCGAGTGGCGCCTGCAACGCACCCCCACGGCAGGCGTCGATCCGCTGCACGACCGGGCCATGACGGGCTGGCGTGGCGCAGGCGTGACCACCAACGCCCGCGGCGGCGAAGAGATTGTTGGTGTGGCCAGCGTGCCCTCGGCCGGTTGGTTCGTGGTGGCAGGCATTCCGGCCGAAGTGGCCTTTGAGGCGATGGGGGCCGTGCAGAAGCTGGCTTTGCGCTCCAGCCTGGTGATTGCCTCGGTGGTGGTGGTGGGGCTGGCTTTTGTACTGCGCCGCCAGTTTCTGCCCCTGATCGACAGCGCCCGGCGCATGCACCGCATGGCCGATCGGCTGGAGCCCCTGGCCCCGCTGCCTGTGGTGCGCCGGGACGAGGTGGGCGAAATGGTGGTGGGCTTCAATTACCTGCTGGACAAGCTGCAGGAAAGCGAGCGCCGCATGGAGCACCTGGCTCATCACGATGCACTCACTGGCCTGCCCAACCGGCGCAGCCTGATGGATCGCCTGGCTCAGTTGCTGGCCCTGGCCCAGCGTCAGGATCGGCGCCTGGCCGTGATGTTTCTCGATCTGGATGGATTCAAGCCCGTCAACGACCACCTGGGTCATGAGATGGGGGACCGCCTGCTGCAGGCCATTGCCACCCGCCTGCGCAGTGGCGTGCGCCAGGCCGACATCCTGGCCCGCATCGGGGGCGATGAATTTGTGCTGGTGATGTTCGATGTCGCGAGCCGTGACGTGGCGGCCGAGCTGGCCCGCAAGCTGATCGACCTGCTGGCCCAGCCTTACTCGCTGGGCGACCAGGAGATCCGCATCAGCGCCAGTGCCGGTCTGGCCTTGTTCCCTGAACATGCCCGCGACCGTGACCACCTGCTGGCTCGGGCCGACACCGCCATGTACGCGGCCAAGCGCGCCGGCAGCAATCAGATTCGCTTTGCTGGAGGGTGACTGGCCCCCACGCTCCCTCACTGCGTGTGGTCGCTGCCCCCCGAGGGGGCCGCAGGCCGCCTTGGGGCGGCCCGGCGCCGGCCTGACCCCTTCGTTGCAGGCCGGCTGGACGGTGAAGGGGGGCTGGCGGCCCTCAACGTTCACGCATCGCCGGTCATTGCACTTCTCGCACCACGCGGTTGTTCAGGGGTTGGGTGGGGCGGGCGTTGTTGGGGAACAGTTTGGAGAACAGGCGCAGTTGCTCCGGGCTCAGGGTGACGGGGGTTTTCAGCACCAGCCACAGCACGCCTTCGGTGCAGGGGGGCGTGGTCAGCGAGCCCAGGAACTGGTAATAGCGCAGATCGGGGGGCAGCAAGTCGGCCACGTTCAGGGCGCCCGGGGGCATCTGCACGCGGTCCTGGTTGTCCAGCGGCATGTAGGTCCAGACCTTGTTGATGAAGGCGCTGGCCGGCCCTGGGTCCATCAGCACGGCCACCACGGCCAGCTGGTTCTGGTCGTTCTTGTGCACCAGGTGGGCCACCATCGAATAGCCCTTGTAGTTGATGCGCTCTTCGGCCGGGTGGTGGAAGTGGAATTGCACCAGCTTGTAGGTCGAGCCGCGCACGGTCAGCGTGTTGGGGCTGGCCGGGTCGAGGTCGACCTGGATGGTGTGGCCGTTGTTCACCACCGACGCCGTGCTGGGCATGTAGCGCAGTTGCAGCGGTTCGGCAGGCCCCACCAGGGTGTCGGCATCGGTGATGTGCACCGGCGATTGGCGCCGGCCCAGGCCACAGGTGCTGAACTCGGGCTGCATCTTGCCCCAGGCCGCCGGACCGTTCTCGCCTTCGTACTCCCAGTGGGCGCTGCCGTGCTGGCCGTGGACCTCGGCGGCGGCCCCTTCGGCCTTGCCATGCGCGTCCTCGCCCCCGGCCATGGCCGCGGCCTTGGCCCGGATGTACTCGCGGCTGTTGCTTTCCTTGTCGGCGGCGGCGAGTCTGCGCGCATCGATCGGATTGGCCAGGGCCCCGGAGGGTTTGGTGGGCGTGGCCTTGGGCATGCGCACCTCGATCACGGTGGCGCCTTCGCCCTTGGCACCGCGGCCGGCCTGGTTGTTGCGCTCCACGCCTTCGCGGATCCGGGCTGCCACGTCGGCTGGGCTGGCGGCCGGGCTGGCTTTTTCGGCTTTTTCAGCCTTCTCAGTGGCTTTGGCTGGGGGCTTGCCATGGGCATCGCCATGGTCGTCTGCCCCGCGGGCGGTGCCCGCCAGGCCCAACCCCAGGGCGCAGGTCAGCAAGAGCAGAGACAGGGTCAAGGGTCGATTCATGCCGGGTCGGTCCGTCGGCAGGAGGGTTCTGGTGTGTTCTTGGTTCTTCGTCATCATCGGACCCGTGGTTTGTGACCGTTCTGATTTGAATGTCAGTAAAGGTTACTTGCTTTATCGGCATCCGAGGCCCTCACTTGAGCCGGCCACGCTGTCTTTGCCAGGGCGGCGCTATATAGTCTTGACCCGGGTGAGCCGGCTTGACGTCTCGCCCGGTTTTTTCTGAAGCCCTGACCTGTCCTGAGCCGCCGTGACCATCCAGACCGACGATTTCGCCCCTGTTCCCGCCCCCGACCGGCGCGTGGTGTCGGCGGCGCCGACCTCGCCCCATGAAGAGGCCATCGAGCGCGCCCTGCGCCCCAAGCTGCTTGACGAGTACGTGGGCCAGGCCAAGGTGCGCGAGCAGCTCGACATCTTCATTGGCGCCGCGCGCAAGCGTGCCGAGGCGCTGGACCATGTGCTGCTGTTCGGCCCGCCCGGGCTGGGCAAGACCACCTTGAGCCACATCATCGCGGCCGAACTGGGCGTCAACCTGCGCCAGACCAGCGGCCCGGTGCTCGAAAAACCCAAGGACCTGGCCGCGCTGCTGACCAACCTCGAGAAGAACGATGTGTTGTTCATCGACGAGATCCACCGGCTTTCACCCGTGGTGGAGGAAATCCTCTACCCCGCGCTCGAGGACTACCAGATCGACATCATGATCGGCGAGGGACCGGCCGCGCGCAGCATCAAGCTCGACCTGCAGCCCTTCACCCTGGTGGGGGCCACCACCCGGGCCGGCATGCTGACCAACCCGCTGCGCGACCGTTTTGGCATCGTGGCGCGCCTGGAGTTCTACACCGCCGAAGAGTTGACCCGCATCGTGCGCCGCAGCGCCGGCCTGCTCAACACACCGATCGATGACGACGGCGCCTTCGAGATTGCCCGCCGCTCACGCGGTACCCCCCGCATCGCCAACCGCCTGCTGCGCCGGGTGCGCGACTACGCCGAAGTCAAGGGCGACGGCCGCATCACCCGCGCCATCGCCGAACGTGCCCTGACCATGCTCGATGTCGACCCGCAGGGCTTTGACGTGATGGACCGCAAGCTGCTGGAGGCCGTGATCCACCGCTTCGATGGCGGCCCGGTCGGGCTGGACAACATCGCCGCCAGCATCGGCGAAGAGTCGGGCACCATCGAAGACGTGATCGAGCCCTACCTGATCCAGCAGGGCTACCTGCAGCGCACGCCGCGCGGGCGCATCGCCACCCTGGCCGCCTACCGCCACCTGGGGGTGACGCCGTCGAAGAACGCGAGTGATTTGTCGGGCGGTTGATCAGCTTGGCTCGGCGTGGGCTTGGGCTTGGGCTGAGTTTCTCACCAGCAGCCACTGCGCCAGGTAGTAGCTGCCCAGCACCCACAGCGTGGCCTGGGGCAGGGGGGCCACAAAGCGGTTCAGGGCCAGCAGCGAATCGCTGACCATGAAGCACAGGCTGCCGGCGGCCACGCCCCAGGCGGCGGGGGTGCGCAGCACCGTGGCGCGGCCCAGGGCCTGGGCGGCCATCAGCACGATCACGCCCACATAGGCGGGCACGGCGATGCGCAGCACCGGGTCCAGGTGGGGCCACAGCACGGCCAGCATCAAGGCCCCGGCGCTGGTGCAGCCCAGCAGGGCCCGGCGGCTGGCCAGCCAGGGGGCGTCCTGGCGCCAGCGCGCCAGGTAGGCCAGGTGGCCGATCAGAAAGGCGGCCAGGCCGGGCAGGAACAGGCCGGGCAGCATCAGCATCACATCGCCCACCAGGCAGGCGCCCAGGGCCAGGAGTAGCCGCCCCTCGGGTTGGCCCGGCGGGGCGCGGCGCAGCACCCACAGCCAGGCCAAGACCATGGCCAGCGGCTTGAACAGGTGGTGCCAGCCCTGCAGACCTTCGGCCCCTGTGAGCGTGGCAAGGGCCGCGGCTTCGAGCATGCCCACCTCCAACCAGGCCAGGCGCCCTTGCAGGGCGGCGCCCAGACACCACCAGCCCAGCCCCAGGGCCGCGGCCCAGGGCAGCAGCTGCGGCAGCGCGTGGCCTTCGGCCAGCCATAAAAAGCTGGCCGAGGCGCCCAGCAGGGCCAGAAACTGCGCGCCGCAGAACAGGACCTGGGGGCCCGATAAAGGCGGGTCGAAGCGGGGCACGGTGGCCGGGTCGAAGGCCGGTTTCACGGCGCCCAGGCCGGGCGGCTGCCAGCCTGGCGGCTTGAACCACACCCGCAGTCGGTCGCCCCAGCGTGGGGTGCGCCGACTGGTGTGCAGCAGGTCGGCATAGACCTCGGCATTGGCCCACAGCGGGTTGCAGCTGTTCAGGGGCTTGCGCGTGCCGTACACGCAGGGTTCTGATTCCTCGCGGAAGGTGCCGAACAGGCGGTCCCAGAGGATCAGGATGCCGCCGTAGTTGCGATCCAGGTAAGCGTCGTTCACGGCGTGGTGCACGCGGTGGTTCGAGGGCGAGGCAAAGACCCGGTCGAACCAGCCCAGGCGCGGCACGTGCTCGGTGTGGATCCAGAACTGGTAGAGCAGGTCGATCAGTGCCACCACGGCAAACTGCTGGGGCGGCACGCCGGCGAGCGCCATCGGCAGATAGAACAGCCAGGCCAGCAGGGGGCCGCTGCTGGTCTGGCGCAGGGCGGTCGACAGGTTGTAGTGCTGACTCTGGTGGTGTACCACGTGGGCCGCCCACAGCAGGGCCACCTCATGGCCCATGCGGTGCAGCCAGTAGTAGCAGAAGTCATAGAACAGCAAGGCCAGCCACCAGCCGGGCAGGCTGAACCAGAAGTCATTCGCCCGCCACAGGGCGGCATGCCGCCACACCTGGGTGTACAGGCCCAGCGACAGGGCCACCATGAACACGGCGCTCAATTGGCTGAGCACGCCCAGCGCCAGGCTGCTCAAGGTGTCGGGCAGACTATAGGTGTTGCGGCCGGTGCGGCGACCCCAGGCGTACTCCAGCGCCATCAGGGCGAAAAACACGGGGGTGGCCAGGACGATGATCTGGGTGGCGCTCATGCCCGCCATTGTTGGGGCTGCCGTCCGTCGGCCGCCTCCGCATCAACCCGGAGGGATCAGGTCAGTGCGCCGCGCGCATCCACGCTGATGATGCGTTCGACCACGCCGTGCTCCAGCCCGCCGCGCACGCCGACCAGGTGGTCATGCAGGTTGACGGTGGGGTCGCAATGGCCTGGGATCAGCCACAGGGTCGCGCCCAGCTCAGGCAGCGGCGCGGCAGGGCGCACGGTGGTCAGCAGGCCATGCTCGTCGCCGCCATTGCTGAACACCAGTGGTTCTGCGCCGGGCAGGGTGTGCACGCGGGGCATGCCGCTGTCGACGGCGTGGCTTTTGTGGCCGGCATCGCACACCGCATGGCCGTGGCGGGCGCTGATGACCTGGGTCTTGACGAACAAGGCGTGTTCGAACTGGGGTTGCGCCGGATCGCGCTCATTGAGCGAGTAGTCGGCGTCCATGAACAGAAAGGAGCCGGCTTGCAACTCGCCGTACACCCCGCTGGCAGCCTCCAGCACCAGGGTGCCGGTGCCCGCGCCGGTGATCAGGGGAATCTGGAAACCGGCACTCTGCAGCGCTTCGCAGCTGCGGTTCACGGCCTGCACGGCATTGGCAATGGCCTGGCGACGTTCGCTGGCGCTGCGCAGGTGCTGGGCCCCGCCATGGTAGGCGTGCAGGCCACCAAACTGCAGACGCGGCCGGCCTTTGATGTCGCGCACCAAGGCCACGGCAGCCTCGCCGGGCGCCACGCCGCAGCGGCCCTGGCCGACATCGATTTCGACCAGCACGCGCACCCGGGCGCTGCTGTGCGCCAGGGCCTGGTCCAGGCGCTCGATGCCAAGCACACTGTCCACCGCCAGCGTGAGCCAGCCGCCGCGGGTGGCCAGGGTTTGCGCCAACCCGGCCACACGGGCCAGCTTGGCCGGTGCGATCACCTGGTTGCTGATGTAGATGTCGTTCACGCCGCCCGCAGCCAGGGCCTCGGCCTCGCTGGTCTTCTGCACGCAGCAGCCGGTGGCGCCGGCACTGATCAACAAGCGGGCCAGCTCGGCACTCTTGTGCATCTTGGCGTGCGGGCGCCACTGGATCTGGTGCTTGGCACTGAAGTCGACCATGCGCTGGATGTTGCGGTCCATGGCGTCGAGGTCGATCACCAGGGCCGGGGTGTCGATGGCGTCGGTGCCTTGGCCGCGCAGGGCCAGCAGCGCCTCAGGTGGTGTTTTCATCCAGGGACTCGTCTTGAAGGTGTTGGGTGTCGGACCAGCCCACCAGGGTGAAGCCCTGCGGTGTCCAGAGCAGGCGGTTGATGGCGGCATTGCCCAGTGCCCAGGTGCGCGGGGCCTGAAGCTCCTGGCCGGTGGCGGCGCGGTACAGCACATCCATCACACCGCCGTGGGCGACCAGCACGATCTGTTCGCCGGCGTGGCGGGCGGCCAGTTCGGCCGCGGTGCTGACCACACGCTGGCGAAAGCTCAGCAGCGATTCGCCGCCTTCTGGGGCGAACTCGGGGTCGCGGGTGCGCCATTTGTGCGCCTGGTCGGGCAACTCGGTTTCAATCTGGGCAAAGGTGCGGCCTTCGAAACTGCCAAAGCCGCGTTCGCGCAGACCGGTGTGTGGGGTGATGCTGAGGCCGGTGTGCTCGCTGATCTGGCCGGCGGTCTGCCAGGCCCGGGCCAGATCGCTGGCATAGATGGCGTGCAGCGCCTCGGAGGCCAGTGCGGCGCCCACTCGGCGCGCCTGCCACAGGCCCTGATCGTTGAGGGGGATGTCGAGCTGGCCCTGGATGCGGGTGTCCACGTTCCAGGCGGTTTCGCCATGTCGGATGGCAATGATTCGGGTGACGTCCATGGCGACCATTCTAGGCGCCCGACGATGCGGCGAGTGCTTGTGCGCGGCAGCGCTCAGGGCGGCATCATCACGTCGATGTTGACGCGCCGCAGCCCGGTGGGCGGGGTCGGAAAGCCTTGCAGCGAGGCCTCGAAGAGTGCACCCAGGGTGACTTCTTCGCTGCGCGTGAGGCCGTCGCTGGCAGCATGGGTCTCGTACACCGCCTTGCCATCGGTGTGGCTGCGGATCAGCAGGGCCACCTCGCGCAGCACCCGCGGCGGCGCATAGGGCATGCCACCCCAGAGGCCGCGCGTGCCCGAGCCGTAGTACATGCCTCGTCCGGCCCACACCCGGCCCGACCAGCCGTAGCCTGGCCAGCCCCCGAAGGGGTAGGGGGCAAAGGGGTCGGTGACCGTGGTGGTGCGCACACCGACCTGCACGCTGAACTGGGCGTTGGCGTCGTCGCGCTGCAGGCCGACCTTCTCAAGTGCCTTTTGGGCCAGGGCCTCGATGCGGGCCTGGGCTTCAGGCGGTGTGGCCTGTTCCTGCGAGGGCAGGCGCTCGAAACGGAAACGGCTGCCAGGGCTCACCACCGGGGTGCTGGCATAGGTTTCGACATCGCTCTCGACCTGCCAGTGGGTGCTGGCGCAGCCACTCAGCAGCAGGCCCAGCAGGCCCAGCCAGAGCAGCAGGGGCCATCGTGTTGTCGCGCGTTTGCTCATCATGCGAATCTCCTGACCCCGATGGGGGTGACACGCAGAAAGGTCAGAGCTGCACCACCTGCAGGCCGTTCAAGGCCGGGCTGCTGGCGGGAAACTCTTCATGGTCAAAGGCCTTGTCGCCCTCGTCGTCGGCGATGCCGGTGGGGCGCAGGTTCTTGAAGTCGTGCAGTTTGGCGTCCATCAGGTGCGAGGGCACCACGTTCTGCAGCGCAGTGAACATGTTCTCGATGCGGCCGGGGTGCTTTTTCTCCCAGTCGCGGATCATGTTGCCGACCTGCTTGCGCTGCAGGTTCTCCTGGCTGCCACACAGCGTGCAGGGGATGATGGGGAACTGGCGGTGCTCGGCCCAGCGGATCAGGTCTTTTTCGGCCACATTGGCCAGCGGGCGGATCACGGTGAACTCGCCGTTGTCGCTGACCAGCTTCGGGGGCATGCCCTTGAGCTTGCCGCCAAAGAACATGTTCAGGAAAAAGGTCTGAAGCATGTCGTCGCGGTGGTGGCCCAACGCCAGCTTGTTGCACTTGAGCTCGCGGGCCACGCGGTACAGGATGCCGCGGCGAAGCCGGCTGCACAGGCTGCACATGGTCTTGCCCTCGGGCACCTTCTCCTTGACGATGGAATAGGTGTCCTGCGTCTCGATGTGGAAGGGAATGCCCAGGCCGGCCAGGTACTCGGGCAGGATGTGGTCGGGAAAGCCTGGCTGCTTCTGGTCGAGGTTGACGGCCACCAGCTCGAAGCTGATGGGCGCACGCGCCTTGAGCTTGAGCAGGATGTCGAGCATGCCGTAGCTGTCCTTGCCGCCCGACATGCACACCATGATGCGGTCGCCGGCTTCGATCATGTTGAAGTCGACAATGGCCTGGCCCACCTGGCGGCACAGGCGCTTTTCCAGCTTGTGGGTTTCGCGCTCGATCTTCAGCTCATTTTTGACGTCCAGCACGCTGGTGCTGACGTCATCGGTCCATGTTGCACTCATGGCCGTATTGTCTCATTGGCAAGGCTCTGGCGGTCTGGCTCATGATTTCAGTCCATACCACCGCAAAAGGTTTTCGGTGAAATTCTCCGGAGCCTCGGGGCGCATCGCTCGCTGACGGTTGATTTCATGGACCACGTCCAGGGGGGCACTGGCTGGCGGCGTGACCCAGTGGGTCTGATCGCCGTCGAGCTCGATTTCCAGCGGTTCATCCTGGCCACGCAGCCTGACCAGCACCCGATCGCGGGCCAGGCCCTGGGCATGCAAAATCACCTCGGGTTCGATCTGAGGGCCCAGGAAGCGCCCGGTGAAGGCGTCGGTGCAGGAGCGAAGTCCGTTGGCTGCCAGCAGCGAAGGCAGGAAATCGGTTTGCTGCCATCGGCCCGGCAACGGGCCGCCCTGCCGGAATTCAGCCCCCAGCAGCACCGCTGGGATGCGTGCCGGTGCCTCCATGCCCAGCAGAGCCTGTTCGCCCGGGCGGCGTACCGTCATGCTGCGATGGTCCCCGGTGATGACCAGCAGCCCCCGGTCAAAAAAGTGCTGCTGTTCCAGTGCCTGCACAAATTGCCCGATCTCCTGATCGGCGTAGCGAAAAGCGTTGTTCTCATTGTGGCCGGACCGGCCCGGAATTCGGAATGGCGGGTGGGTGGTGGTGGTTTGGAGTACGGCGAAGAAACGGTCGTTGGCCCGTTCGTGCGAGTACCAATGCAGAAATCGTTGATACAGGGCATGGTCTCCGGGTTCGTTGAAAGACCCGCGTGGCAAACCTTGATAGAAAGGGTTCTCGGGACCCTCGACGTGGTCAAACCCCAGGTAGCGGAGCCAGGCACCCGTGTTCAGAAAGCCGAGGTCGGCGGTTCTGAAGTACCAGGTCGAGATGTCGGCGGCACGCAGTTGCTTGAAGGCCTGATGCCGGTCATTCTCGAAGCCTTCATAGGCGTTGAAGCTCTGATATCGGTGAACGGTGGGCAGCGGCACGTGCCCCGTCAGCAAGGAGATCAGTCCGCCGTCAGTGGTGAACCCGTTGGCGTAGAACGATTCGATGTAGCTGTATTTCTGGGCCAGTTCATCGAGTTGCGGCAATTCGTGGCCCAGCCCAGACATGGCTTGACTGTGGTACAGCGACAGTGATTCAACCACCAGCAGGATCACGGGGCGGGGGTGTGGGGGCCGGGTCGGGGCCAAGCAGGTCCTTGGCGGGGCGGCGGTATGTTCGAGGGCCGCTTGCAGCGCCGCGGAGTAAGGTTGGTCTTCCCCGCTGGGCAGGTTGATGGTGATCAGATCGCGGTAGTTGTTGGCCGCGATGTGTCCAACCTCGTCTGCCTCCTCGTGCATCCCCAGCAGCACGGGTACCACCAAAATGGGCCACAGACCTGACACCCGTGAGGCGCCGGGCGGGCGTCTCCAGGTGAGCGCGACCAAGGAGAAGCCTGTCAGGGCCGTCAGGCCCAACAGGGCGACAGAGCGGGCTGAGCTGAACGTCGGCAGGGCCACTGTGCTGTTGAGTCGGACATCGCCGGCATAACGCAGGATGTCGGACAGGTTGAGTCGGTTGTTGAGCAGGTCGAAGACCGCAATGTCGACGGCGAAACAAATGATCAGCAGCAGGCCCCCCAACGCCAGCAGGAGACGGATCACACGGGGCATCAGCCAGGACAGCCCCACCAGGGCCAGCAGGATCGCGAAGATCAAGGCGTCGCTGCCAAAAACCACGCCATCAAAGCAATGGCTTGGGCAGCCCGAGTAGTCGCCAATCGTCCGGTTGACCAGTTGCAGGCGCATCCAGGACAGGGCCCAGAAGCTTCCGAAAAGCAGAGCCCAGGCCAGTCCCCGTGCTCTGACACGCAGACCCCGCCACCCCGCCATCACCAGCTTGGGAAGCAGGAACAGCAAACACAACCCCCCACGTTTCAGGCGGGTGGCTTGAAGACCTAAGAACATTTTTCTCCCTGACGGCTCTTGTTTCGCACGAGCGATTCGTTGAGCCGGGGCGTTCCCTGTCGACGAATGCTCGGATGAAATCGAGTCTAGGAGATGGTTTTTAGCAACTTAGGTGTCGAATGTCATTTTTTGGTAATAAATGTTTACCAAATATTTCAGTGCCTTAAGGGCCGCCGGTGGCTCACCAATGCCCCGTCTCCACCCGGATCGCCACTTCGCAGTCTTCGAAGATTTCCAGCTTGGCGATTTTCACGCGCACGCCCAGCACGCCGGGCAGTTGCATCAGGCGGTGGGCCAGCTTGCCGATCAGGCTTTCCAGCAGGTTGACGTGCTCGGCGGTGCATTCGTTGATGATGATCTGTCGCACCTTGCGGTAGTCGAGCACATGGTGGATGTCATCGTCGGTGGGCAGCAGGGGCTGGGTGCCGAGGTTGAGTTCGGCATCGACCTGGATCGGCTGTGGGCTGGTTTTCTCGTGCTCCAGAATGCCCAGGTTGGCGTCGAAGCGCAGGCCGTTCAGGGTCAGGATCTGGGTGCCTTTGGTGTTGTAGCTCATGGTGAAGGGGCGATGTAAGGGCTCATTCACATGAGCGAAAAGTCGCGCTCGAAGCGCATCAGGTGCTGGCCGCCGTCCACCAGCAGGGTGGTGCCGGTGATGGATTGGTTTTCCAGCGCGAATCGTACCGTGGCGGCCACGTCGGCACTGGACGACGAGCGCCCCAGCGGCGACAGCCTGTGCAGTTGCTGAAATTTCTCGTCGCTCAGCATGTGGCTGGTCAGGGTCAGCCCGGGGGCCACGCCGACCAGGCGCAGGCGCGGCGCCAACGCGTGGGCCAGCATGGTGTTGGCGGCTTCCAGGGCCGCTTTTGACAAGGTGTAGCTGAGGAAGTCGGGGTTCTGGTTCCAGAGCTTCTGGTCCAACAGGTTGACGACCACCCCCTGGGCCTGGCGCTGTTGCAGGTGTTGGTGCAGGGCCTGGGCCAGCAGGATGGGCGCGCCGACGTTGCTGCGCAGGTGCTGCTCCAGGGCCGTGAAACTGAAGGTGCCCACGTCGTCGTGCTCGAACAGCGAGGCGCTGTTGACCACGGCGTCGAGCCGTCCCAGCGTCGCCGCCACGCGTGGCACGAGTTGGCGCACGGCGGCTTCGTCCTGCAGGTCGGCGGCGAAGGCGGCCGACCCCGGGGTCAGCGCGGCGCAGTCCAGGGCGGTGGCCTCGGCATCGGTGCGGGAATGGCGGTAATGCACGGCCACGCGCCAGCCATGGCGGGCCAGGTCCAGCGCCATCTCTCGCCCCAGGCGCCGGGCTGCACCCGTGATCAGCACGGTGCGCGGAAGTTCGACGGATTCAACACTTGCTTCGGTCATGGAGGGCGATTGTCCACGCCGCCGTCGCACCGTGCACGGTTCAGGGGCATTGGGGGCTGAGCCATCACGGACCCTGAACATGGACAATATGCGGGTGAGCACGAACCCCATGTCCCCCCCTGATTCCCCCCTGACGGCCGAAAATTCGAGCGATTCGCCGACCGACAACCCCTTGCTGAGCCGCCTGCAGCGCGACATCGAGGCCGCTGGCGGCTGGTTGGGCTTTGACGTCTACATGGCCGCGGCCCTCTACACCCCCGGCCTGGGTTACTACGCCAACGACAGCCGCAAATTCGGCACCTTGCCCGGCTCGGGCAGCGACTTTGTCACGGCACCCGAGATGTCGCCGCTGTTCGGGCAGGCCCTGGCCGCCCAACTGGCGCAGGCGCTGGAGGCCACCGGCACCGACGAGTTGTGGGAGTTCGGTGCCGGCTCGGGCGCCCTGGCAGGGCAACTGCTGACTGCTTTGGGCGATCGGGTGCGCCGCTACACCATCGTCGACCTGTCGGGCAGCCTGCGCGAGCGCCAGCAGCAGACCCTGGCGGCTTTTGGCGACCGGGTGCAATGGGCCTTCGAGCTGCCCGAACGCTTCAGCGGCGTGGTGGTGGGCAACGAGGTGCTCGACGCCATGCCGGTGCAACTGCTGGCCCGCGTCGGCGGCGTCTGGCACGAGCGCGGCGTGGCCGTGCAGCAAGGCCAACTGGTGTGGGCCGACCGCCCCACCGAGCTGCGCCCGCCGCTGGACATCGAGGGCCCGCATGACTACCTGACCGAGATCCACCCCCAGGGCGAGGCCTTTGTGCGCACCCTGTCGGACCACCTGGAGCGCGGTGCGATTTTCTTGATCGACTACGGTTTTGGCGAGAGCGAGTACTACCACCCGCAGCGCCACATGGGCACGGTGATGTGCCACCGCGGCCACCGGGCCGACAGCGACCCGCTGGCCGACCCGGGGCTGAAGGACATCACGGCCCACGTCAATTTCACGGGCATTGCGCTCGCGGCGCAGGAGTCGGGGCTGGATGTGCTGGGCTACACCACCCAGGCGCACTTCCTGATCAACTGCGGCCTGGTGGAGCTGATGCCGACCGATGACCTGGCCCTGCGCAGCATGACGCTCAAGCTCATCACCGAGCATGAGATGGGCGAGTTCTTCAAGGTCATCGCGCTGGGCCGCGGCGCCGAGTGGGCGCCCCTGGGCTTTGCCCACGGCGACCGCACGCACCGGCTCTGAGTGTCTTAAGCCGGCGCCAAGCTTGTCTGTGCCATCCTGGTCGCCATGCACCTGCTGCTGATCGAAGATGACCTGGACCTGGGGCGTGCCCTGCAGGCTGCGCTCCAGCTGGAGGGCTTCAGCTGCGAGTGGTTGCGCCGTGTGGCCGATGCGCCGGCAGTGGTCGACCATGCCTGGGTCGACTGTGTGCTGCTGGACCTCAGCCTGCCCGATGGCGACGGTCTGCAACTGCTGGCGCAGTGGCGGCGCCAGGCCAGTGCGGTGCCGGTGATCGTGATCACGGCGCGCTCGGCCCTGCAGGACCGCCTGGAGGGCCTGGACGGCGGCGCCGACGACTTTCTGGTCAAGCCCTTTGCCCCGGCCGAGCTGGTGTCGCGCATCCGTGCCGTGCTGCGCCGATATGCCCGGCAGGCCAGCGAGGTCTGGAACCTGGGGGAACTGTCGATCGAGCCACGCGCCCATGTGGCCCGGCTGCACGGGCAGGCGATGGACCTCACCCCGCGCGAATTCAAGCTGCTGCTCGAACTCGCCCGCGAGCCCGGCGCCGTGGTGCCCAAGGGCTTTCTGGCCCAGCGCCTGGAGCCGCTGGGCGAGGCCATCGACTTCAATGCATTGGAGGTGCATGTGTTCAACCTGCGCCGCAAGCTGGGGCCCGAGCGCATTCACACTGTGCGCGGCGTGGGCTACCTGCTGAGGGCCTGAGTTTGTGAGCCTGCACCGACCTCCTGCCGCCCCGGTCTCCCTGATGCGCCGCCTGATGCTGGCCTTGGGCTTGGCCTTTGTGCTGGTGCAACTGGTGCTCACCGGCTACAACTACGCTCGTTTCAAGCATTCGGTCAGCGACCATGCGGCCTTGCTCCAACTGGCTCGGGTGATGGTGCAAGGCCTGCGCATCATCGAACAGCCGGCCGACGCCGCCACCGTGGCGGCCACGGCCGACATCATGCTCAATGCCTCACGTGCCGACCCGAGCAGCAACCAGGGCCACGCGCTGGCGCCTCTGTGGCTGGAGCTGCGGGCCCGCGAGGGGGGGCAACGCCTTTACGCCAGCGCAACGCTGGGCGATCAGCCTTTGCTGGGGCAGCCCGATCAGGTGCAGTCGCAGACCTTGCAGGGCCGCCTGGTTTGGGTGGCGCAGGTCGATGACGCGCGTTGGTCGCTGCGCCTGGCCACGGTGGGCGTGGCCGACAGCACGGCGCTGACCTGGATTGCCAGCGACCTGTTGCCCAACCTGCTGATCGCCTTTCCGTTTGCGCTGCTGCCGGTGGTGCTGGTGGTGTGGCGTGGCCTGCGGCCCTTGAGCCAGCTCAGCGCCCAGCTTCAGCAGGCCCGGGGCGACGACCTGTCGCCGCTGGTGGTGGACGAACGCTACACCGAGATCCGCACCGTGGGCGTGGCATTCAATGCGGTGCTGGGCCGCCTGCGGGAGCGCCTGGCCCTGGAGCGCGCCCGATTGCAGGATACCGCCCATGAATTGCGCACCCCGATGGCCGTGATGGCCGCCCAGGCGCACTGGCTGCTGCAGGCCGACAGCGAGACGGATCGGCAGGCCGCCCACGCCGGTTTGCAGCAGGCCATCGAGCGCGCCTCGCACCTGACCCAGCAACTGTTGGTGCTGGCGGCCCTGGACGAGGCCCGGCCGGCCCCCGATGCCCGGCCGGTGGACGTGGCCGAGCTGTGTCGGCAGAGCCTGGCCGCCTTCAGCGCACGCGCCCTGGCCGCCGGGGTGGACCTGGACCTGGACAGCCCGGACAGCCTGGCCTGGCCCCTGCCGGCCAGTGCCTGGCAATCAATGCTCGACAACCTGCTGGACAACGCCTTGCGCTATGGCCCCCGTCAAGGGGGGCGGGTGCAGGTCACGCTGGCCCGGCAGGACGATGGGGCCTTGTGCCTGGGCGTGCGCGATGACGGGCCTGGCATTGCCCAGGCGGAGCAGGCCCACATTTTTGAGCGCTTTGTGCGGGGTCGGGGGCAGCAGGCCGGTGGTGCCGGGGGCGCCGGCCTGGGCCTGGCCATCGTGCGTCAGGCGGCGCGCTCGCTTGGCGGTGATGTCTGCCTGGGGCCGGGGCTGGCGGGGCGAGGCATCGGTTTCGAGGTGCGGCTGCCGGGGCTGCAGCACAGGGCCTGATCTTCAGCTGTGCCCAAGGTGGCGCTGGTCAGAATGCAGATGGACGGGGGCCTTGGGACCAGGCCCCGTCCTCGAAAAGTACCGCATGACCCGCTGAACAAGGAGTTGACATGAATTTTCCGGGGATGGACGCCGACAGCAGCCGCCTGCTGCTGCAGGTCTGGACGGGCAGCTACCTGATGGAGGCCGGGCGCTACCTGGTCGTGGCCCTGCTGCTGTGGGGCGGGGTTCACGTTCTGCTGCGCCGACGGCTGGCGCATCGCGTCATCTCGGGCTGGCCGCGCCAGGCCGACCTGAAGCGCGAGATCGTCTATTCCCTGATGTCGATGGCAGTGTTTGCCGGCATCAGCCTGGGGGTGGTGGCCCTGATCTGGAACGGCCAGTTTGTGGTGTACCGCCAGGCCGGGCGCTACGGCTGGGCCTGGTTCTGGCTGAGCCTGCCACTGATGCTGGTGTTTCACGACGCCTATTTTTACTGGACGCACCGCCTGCTGCACTCGCGCTGGCTGTTTCGCCACGTTCATGGGGTGCACCACCGCTCGCGCAACCCTTCGCCTTGGGCGGCCTATGCCTTCCACCCGGTCGAGGCCTTGATCAATGGCCTGGTCACACCCCTGATCCTGTGGGCCGTGCCGGTGCATGGCGGGGTGCTGCTGGTGTTTTCGCTGCATCAGATCATCCGCAACGCCCATGGCCACCTGTCCATCGAGACCCTGCCGCGCGGTTTTGCCCGTCACTGGCTGGGGCGGCACTTCACCACCACCACCCACCACCACCTGCACCACGAGAACGGCCGAGGCAACTACGGGTTGTGGTTCACGGGGTGGGACCGCTGGTGTGGTACCGAGCAGCCCCAGTATCTGGCGCGTTTTGACGCGGCCACCGCGGCGCGACCCGTGGGAGACCCGGAACACGCTCTACACTCGGCGGCATGATCCGCTGGTTCATCGTCGTCTTTCTGGTGCTGGTGCTCATCAGCGGCATCACGCCCTGGTTGCAGCGCCTGGGCTTTGGCCGCCTGCCGGGCGACTTCCGCTTTCGCCTGTTCGGCCGAGAATGGTCGATTCCGCTGGCCTCCACCGTGGTGCTGAGCCTGGCACTCAGCGTCGCGGCGCGCTGGCTTTGAGCAGGTAAATTCCGCGTAAAAGAACGCGGCTCCGGCCCTCCGTGCGGGGCCCCTTCCCTAAGATGCGCTCGGCCTTGCAGCTTCTGCGGGGTTTCTCTGACTTGTGTTTGTAAGAAATCGCTTACCATAATTGCCAAGTCAAAGCTTGGTATTTAGGGCGTTTTCGGGTGTTGGCATGAGTTCCCCTGTCCTGTCTCCTCTTCAATGTGCCGTGCAGCTGCGCGCAAGTGTGCTGCAGTTGGCGCGCCGTCTGCGCCCAGGCCTGGAGGCCGAGGGCATGGGCACGCTCAAGCTCAGCGTGCTCAGTCGCCTGGGCCGGCAGGGCGCCATGAGCCCGACCGAACTGGCTCGCGGCGAAGGCGTTCGATTGCAATCGCTCACCCGCCTGCTCGCCGAGCTGGCCTCTGAGGGCTGGGTGCGTCGCTCTGACGACCCGGCTGACGGACGTCGCTCGCTGCTGGCCCTTACCCCAGCCGGAGTGGCAGGCCTGCGCGCCGCGGTGGAGGCGGCCGAGCAGGCCATGGCCGCCCACTTGGCTGCCTTGCCCGCCGATGAGCTCGCCCTGCTGCAGCAGGCCTGCGGTCTGCTGGATCGTCTGGAGCAATCGCTCAGCACGACCGGAGGCTTTCGTGCCCAACTCAGCGAATGAGCCCCGGTGCCCTCTCGGCCCGCTGGGGTCTGCGCCCCCTGCCTGCGGCATTTCTGTTGTCCCCTTTTGTCCCGGGCCTGTCCCGAACCTTGGCTGATCTTCCATGACCGACCCCAACGCCCACTCCGAACCCAGCGCCTTGTCTCCCGTGTCTGCTGCGCCCCTGCCGACCCCGGCGGGGGGCTTGCCTCCGCCGCGGCGCCGTTCCCGCGCGGGGCTGGTCGGCTTGCTCATCCTGCTGCTGGGCCTGGGGGCCAGTGGTGCCTGGTACTGGAAGAAGCAGGGCGCCACGCCCCCCGAGGGCGCGGCCGAAGGGGCTGGCGCCGCGGCCGGGGCGCGCCGTTTCGGCGCCGGCAACCGGCCCCAGCCGGTGTCGGCCCGGGCGGCCAAGCGCCAGGACCTGCGGGTGTCAGTCAATGCCATTGGCACCATCACGGCGCTCAATACCGCCACGGTGCGAGCCCGCGTGGATGGCGAGTTGCGCCGAATCCTGTTCACGGAAGGCCAACAGGTGAAGGCGGGTGATTTGCTGGCGGAGATCGACCCCCGTGCCTACGAAGTTGCGCTGGCCCAGATGCAGGGCCAGCTGCAGCGCGATGCCGCGCAATTGAAGAATGCCGAGCTGGACCTGGCACGTTACCGCGATCTGCTGGCCAAGGACTCGATTGCCAAGCAGCAGGTGGACACCCAGGAGGCCTTGGTGGGCCAGCTCAAAGGCACGGTGCAGTCCGATCAGGCCCAGGTGGACAACGCGCGCCTGCAGCTCTCCTACACGCGGGTGACCGCGCCCATCAGCGGGCGCCTGGGCCTGCGCCAGGTCGACCTGGGCAACATCGTGCACGCCAGTGACACCACCGGGCTGGTCACCATCACCCAGACGCAGCCGATCGCGGTCGTGTTTGCCGTGCCTGAGGCCCACCTGCCGCAGATCACGCGGCGCCTGCAGGCCAAGGGCAGTGTGCTGGCCGTGGAGGCCTGGGACCGCGAGCAGCGCAAGCGCCTGGCCCAGGGCCGGGTGTTGACCACCGACAACGCCATCGACACCACCACGGGCACCATCAAGCTCAAGGCCGAGTTTCCCAACGCGGATGGCACGCTGTTCCCGAACCAGTTTGTCAACATCCGGCTGCAGCTCGACACCCTGCCCAACGCCCTGGTCGCCCCCAACAACGCCATCCAGCGGGGCAGCATGGGCACCTTTGTGTACCTGGTGAAGGACGATGGCAGCGTCACGCTGCGCAAGGTCACGACCGGCGCGGTCGATGGCGACTGGGTGGCCATCGAGGGTGAGGTCGAGCCGGGGGATCGCCTGGTCACCGACGGTGCCGACCGCCTGCGTGAAGGCGCCAAGGTAGAGGTGATCGAAGCCAAGCGCGGCAGCCGGCCCGGTGCGGGTGCCCCCTCTGGGGCCCCAGCAGGCGCCGCCGCGGGCCCTGAGGCGGGTGCAGGAAAGCCCGCGGCAGCCCCGGCCCAGGGCCAGAGCGATGCGGCCGCCGCGCCCACATCACCTTCCGCATCTTCCGCATCTTCCGCATCTTCCAAGGGCAATGCTGCTGCCCCGGCCAACGCCTCGGCATCCGCACCCTCTGCCGCTCCCTCCCCGGGCACCAGTGCCGAGGGCGAAGCCCGCCCGCGCTGGATGGACGCCCTGCCGCCCGAGCTGGTGGAGAAGCTCAAGGCCATGCCGCCCGAGGAGCGTCGCGCCTATTTGCAAAAGCTGCGTGAGCGTCGCCAGCAGCGCGAAAGCGGGGGCTGAGCCATGCGCCACGCTGTGCTACCGAAGCCTGCTTTGCGGTGGAGCACCTCCGCATGAACCTGTCGCGCCTTTTCATCTTGCGGCCGGTGGCCACCTCCTTGCTGATGGTGGCCTTGTTGCTGGTGGGCCTGCTGGCCTACCGGCTGCTGCCCCTGTCGGCCCTGCCTGAGGTCGATTACCCCACCATCCAGGTCACCACCCTGTACCCGGGCGCGAGCCCCGACGTGGTCACCTCGTCCATCACGGCGCCGCTGGAGCGACAGTTCGGCCAGATGCCGGGCTTGTCGCAGATGTCGTCCACCAGTTCGGGGGGGGCCTCGGTGATCACCCTGCGCTTCACGCTCGATGTGACGCTCGACGTGGCCGAGCAGCAGGTGCAAGCCGCCATCAATGCCGGCAGCAACCTGCTGCCCAGTGACCTGCCCATGCCGCCCACCTACAGCAAGGTGAACCCGGCCGACGCCCCCATCCTGACCCTGGCCATCACCTCGCCCACGCTGCCGGTGATCCGGGTGCACGATTTGGTCGAGTCTCGTGTGGCGCAAAAGATCTCTCAGGTGGCCGGTGTGGGCATGGTGGGCATCGCAGGCGGGCGCCGCCCGGCTGTGCGCATCCAGGCCGACCCGGCGGTGCTGGCTGCGGCCGGCCTCACGCTGGAGGACGTGCGCACCGCCATCACGGCGGCCAACGTCAACCAGGCCAAGGGCAGCTTCGACGGCTACTCCCGCGCCTCGACCGTGGACGCCAACGACCAGCTCAAGTCGGCGCGCGAGTACGCCCAGTTGATCCTGGCCTACAAGAATGGCAACCCGATCCGCCTCAAGGACATGGCTGCCGTGGTGGACGACGCCGAGAACCTGCGGCTGGCGGCCTGGGCCGATCTGCAGCCCGGCGTGATTCTCAATGTGCAGCGCCAGCCTGGGGCCAACGTGATCGAGACGGTGGACCGCATCAAGGCCCTGCTGCCCCAGCTCAAGGCCACGTTGCCCGCGTCGGTCGAGGTGCAGGTGCTGACCGACCGCACCACCACCATCCGCGCCTCGGTGGAGGACGTGCAGTTCGAACTGGCCCTGGCCGTGGCCCTGGTGGTGATGGTGATCTTCATCTTCCTGCGCAGTGTCTCGGCCACGTTGATCCCGGCGGTGGCGGTACCGCTGTCGCTGGTCGGCACCTTTGGGGTGATGTACCTGGCCGGCTTCTCGATCAACAACCTCACGCTGATGGCGCTCACCATCGCCACCGGCTTTGTGGTGGACGATGCCATCGTGATGATCGAGAACATCGCGCGCTATGTGGAAGAGGGCGACAGCCCGCTGGAGGCGGCCCTCAAGGGCAGCAAGCAGATCGGCTTCACCATCATCTCGCTGACCATTTCGCTGATCGCGGTGCTGATCCCGCTGTTGTTCATGGCCGATGTGGTGGGGCGCCTGTTTCACGAATTCGCCATCACGCTGGCGGTGTCCATCCTGATCTCGGCCGTGGTCTCGCTCACGCTCACGCCCATGCTGTGCGCACGGGTGCTGCGCCACACGCCCGAAGAAAGCCACGGCCGCCTGTACCAGGCCACGGGCCGCTTCTTCGACCGCATGATTGCCGGCTATGGCCGCATGCTGGGCTGGGTGCTGGATCGTCAGGCCCTGACCCTGCTGGTCTTTGCGGCCACGCTGGGGCTGACGGCCTTGCTTTACCTCTGGGTGCCCAAGGGCTTTTTCCCGGTGCAGGACACCGGGGTCATCCAGGGCATCACCGAGGCCTCGCAGGACACCTCGTTCGCCGCCATGGCCGAGCGCCAGCAGGCCCTGGCCGAGCAGGTGCTGCAAGACCCGGCGGTGGCCAGCCTGTCGTCCTTCATCGGGGTGGACGGCGCCAATGCCACGCTCAATGCCGGCCGCATGCTGATCAACCTGAAGCCGCGTGAAGCGCGCGACGTGACGGCCAGCGAGGTGATCCGGCGCCTGACGGCCAATCTCAAGGCCGTGCCCGGCATCGCGCTGTACATGCAACCGGTGCAAGACCTGACCATCGAAGACCGGGTGGCGCGCACGCAATACCAGTTCATGCTGTCCTCGCCCAACATCGATGAGCTCGGCCGTGTGGCCCGTGACCTGGTGGAGCGACTCAAGAAGCGCCCCGAGCTGGCCGACGTGGCCACCGATCTGCAGGATCAAGGCCTGCAGGCCTGGGTCGACATTGACCGCGATGCGGCGGGGCGCCTGGGCGTCACGGTGGCCGGCATCGACGCCGTGCTGTACGACGCCTACGGCCAGCGCCTGATCTCGACCATCTTCACCCAGACCACGCAATACCGGGTGGTGCTGGAGGTCAAGCCCGCTGACAAACTGGGCCCGCAGGCCCTGTCGCGCCTGTACGTGCCCACCAGCGCGGGCGGGGTGGTGCCACTCAGCACGGTGGCCCGGGTCACCGAGCGCCCGGTGTCGCTGGCGGTCAACCACGCGGGGCAGATCCCCTCGGTGACGATTTCTTTCAACGCCGGGCCCGGGGCCTCGCTGGGTGAGGCGGTGGAGGCCATCAAGGCCGAGCAGGCGGCCATGGACCTGCCGGCCAGCGTGGAGAGCGGCTTCCAGGGCGCGGCCCTGGCCTTCCAGGCGTCGCTGACCAACACCCTGCTGCTGATCCTGGCCGCGGTGGTGACGATGTACATCGTGCTGGGCGTGCTGTATGAAAGCTACATCCACCCGGTGACCATCCTCTCCACCCTGCCTTCGGCCGGGGTGGGGGCGTTGCTGGCCCTGCTGGCGGCCCGGTTGGACCTGGGCATCATCGCCATCATCGGCATCGTGCTCCTGATCGGCATCGTGAAGAAGAACGCGATCATGATGATCGACTTTGCGCTGGAGGCCGAGCGAGAGCAGGGCCTGGCCCCGCGCGATGCCATCTACCAGGCCTGCCTGCTGCGCTTCCGGCCCATCCTGATGACCACGCTGGCGGCTTTATTGGGCGCCCTGCCGCTGATGCTGGGCACCGGGACGGGGAGTGAGTTGCGGCATCCGCTCGGGGTCACCATGGTGGGGGGGCTGATCGTCAGTCAGATGCTGACCTTGTTCACCACGCCGGTGATCTATTTGAGCTTTGCTGGGCTGGCTCGGCGGTGGCGGGAGGCACGAGCATGAACGGCGTTCGTGATCGCCGTGGCGCTTTTCTAGCTGCATGCCTTGTTTCAGGGCGGAGGCCGGGATTGCGCCCCGGCGGGCGCCTCACTTTCTTTGTCTCGCCAAAGAAAGTAAGCAA
>NZ_JBYTDE010000024.1:0-66867 GCF_058791075.1 Curvibacter sp. EU05-FHT14A10 | reverse complement strand
GAAGACGCCAAACCCGAGCACATCACCGCCGGCTGCAACGTGCTGCTGCAGGCCATGCTGGAGCGGGCGGGCTGAAGGGGCGACTGTTTTCATAACTGAATTCTTCTTGCAGGGCGTGTACAGTCTCGTTCGACGGCTTCACCCCGCACAGTGCGGGTGAATTGCCGTCGAGGATCTGGACATGCTGGTCACCCGAATCAAACTCAAGAATTGGCGCAATTTCCGGGAATTGGACATTCCTTTGCGGGACGTTACGTATCTGTTGGGTCCCAATGCATCTGGTAAATCTAATTTATTGGATGCGTTGCGCTTCCTTCGTGACGTGAGCAAGCCCAAGGGCGGGGGATTGCAAACTGCCGTGGCAGATCGAGGTGGTATCAGCAAACTGCGTTGTCTTCACGCGCGGCGTGATCCGGAGGTGCGAATTGAGATTGAGCTGGCCTCTTCCCCGGATGCACCTTCTGAGTGGCGTTACAGCCTTGGTTTCAAACCTGAGGGCAAAGGTGCTCAGCGAATCTTGATTTCCAAAGAGGAGGTATGGCGTGGTCATACACTTCTGTTCAGCCGCCCGGATCGGAATGACCAGAGCGATCCGATGTTGTTGACACAGACCCGGCTGGAGCAAATTGCTGCCAACAGTGATTTCCGTGAATTGCCGGATTTTTTTGGTGCGATCACTTACCTCCATCTGGTGCCGCAGTTACTGAAATATTCGGAGAAACTGGGTGGTCAACGAATTGAAGATGATCCCTTTGGTCAGGGATTTCTTGAGCGCGTAGCCAGAACACCGGAAAGGACACGGACCGCCCGGTTGACCAAGATTGGCAAAGCCTTGAAGCTGGCCGTTCCTCAGTTTGAAGAATTGAGGTTCGTCAAGGACGAGTTGGGACACCCCCATTTGCAGGCTCTGTATGCCCATCATCGGCCGAATGCAGGTTGGCAGAATGAAGAGCATTTTTCAGACGGTACTCTGCGCCTCCTGGGCTTGCTGTGGTCCTTGCTGGATGGCTCATCTCTGTTGTTGCTTGAAGAGCCGGAGATTTCTCTGAATGACGCCATCGTCAAGGAAATCCCTCTCATCCTTCAGCGTTTGCAGCGTGATCGCAAAAACAGAAGACAGATCGTGCTCAGCACCCACAGTGAAGCCTTGTTGAGCAATCCTGGCATTGACGGGCGCGGTGTGGTCCTGCTGGAAACGGGGTCTCAAGGGACGACAGGCCGAACGCTGGGCAACGACGAGGCGGATGCCATGGAGGCGGGCTTTTCGGTGGCCGAAGTCGTGCTGCCCAAGACCCGCCCGACTCATGTTGATCAACTGGGGCTGTGGCAGTGACGGTCCTTTCCTTGGTGACTGAGGATGTCCTCAGTGAAGCGGTTGGCCTTCGATTGTTGGGCGAGGTCGGCATTCCTGCGCAGGATGTTCAATTATTGGGGCGAAGCGGATTCGGTTATCTGCGATCCAAAGTTGCCAGCTGGAAAGAGCTTGCCAGGAGACGGTATGTTCTTTTGTTGACCGATCTGGATCAATTGGCCTGTCCTGTGGCCATGCGTCAGGATTGGCTGGGAACAGATCCGATACCGCCCAAGCTATGGATGCGCATCGCTGTGCGAGAAGTCGAATCCTGGTTGCTTGCTGACCATGAGGGAATGCGCCAATTGATTGGATCCAGCGGCAAATTCCCACCCGCCCCTGATGAATTACCTGACCCCAAAGCACATTTGTTGAGCTTGGCCAAACAGGCCCCCCGTCGGGTGCGTCAGGACTTGGTGAAGGAAAAGGGCGCTATGGCCAGTCAGGGGATTGGCTACAACAACTTGTTGTGTGATTGGGTTAGAACAGCATGGTGTGCAGAGCGAGCGGCTGAACGTTCTCCTAGCTTGGCACGAACACGCCAGCGCTTGCAGCATTTGCGCCAGAGCATTTCATGAATCCGAGGCTGGTCTGCCATGGCCAGCCGGCCCGGCCATCTGCCGCAACACCGCCATGAAGGCCAGCGTCGCCGGCGTGGGGGTCTCGCCCAGGCGGGTCAGCATGCCGTAGTCGGGCATGCGGTCGGGCAGGTCGACGGGGATGCGGGCCAGCAGGCCTTTGTCGATGTAGCGCTTGACCAAGGCGGTGGGCTGCAGCGACAGCATGTCGGTGGTCTGCATCATCTCCAGTGCAAACAGGAAAGAGGGCGTTTCCACCACCCCTGAGGTCAGGGCCAGGCCGTTGCGACCGAAGATGTCGTCCGACACTTTGCGCACCGCGGTGGAGGCGGGGTACAGGATCCAGGGCCAGTGCGACAGCTCGGCCATGTCCAGCTCACGCGCGCCCCGCAGCGGGTGATGCAGGCCACCCACCACTTGCAGCGGTTCATCCGAAAGGCGCTCGTAGTGGAACTGGCTGCGCTGCGATTCATCGGTGAAGCGACCGATCATCAGGTCGATCTTGCGCTCGGCCAGCCACACCACCAACTGGTCGCTGCTTTGCTCCAGCACCTTCAGCACCAGCAGGGGGCGCAGGCGCTGAATCTCGGCCACCGAGGCGATCAGCACATGGGCTGCCGAGCCCGTGATCGCGCCGATCGACAGGTGGCCATGACCGCCCTGTTTGAGGGCATTGAATTCATCCACAAACTTGCGGTGCCCGGCCAGCGCGCTGGCGGCATAGCGCAGCGTGAACAGGCCCAGTTCGTTGGGCCGCATGCCGCGCGACAGGCGTTCGAACAGGCGCGCTTCCAGGATCTCTTCGATGTCCATCAGGATCTTGGTGGCTGCGGGCTGGGTGATGTGCATCTGCTCGGCCGTCAGGCGCAGGTTGCGGGTCTGGCCCAGGATGTCCAGAAACTGCAGATGGCGAAAGCGCAGGCGGGCACAGGCCTGGGCCAGCGATAGGGGTTTACCCGAAATCGGGTCTGGACTCATCAGCATTTGGAATGGATGCTAGCAAAAAAGTCAGTGGACCCAGGGGCCTTGACTACCTAATCTCTCGCCTGCATCGAGAGGATCCATCAGAGATTCCTTGCTGCCGGTGGCCTGATCCGCCGTGGTCCAGACATTCCAAATTCGGAGACATTCATGCAATTCAAAGCCCTGGCCCTGGCGGCCACGATCCTGGCCGCTCTGGCCGCCCCGGTCTCGGCCCAGATCAAGGACCACGTGTTCAAGGTGGGCATCGGCCTCAACGAAGACCACCCCCAGGCCCTGGCGGTCAAGTACTTTGCCGAGCAGTTGTCGGCCAAGAGCGGCGGCAAGCTGGTGGCCAAGCTCTATGCCAGCGGCTCGCTGGGCAACGATGTCAGCATGACCTCGGCGCTGCGCGGCGGCACCCTCGAGATGACGGTGCCCGACACCTCCACCCTGATGTCGCTGATCAAGCCCTTCGGTGTGCTGAACCTGCCCCTGACCTTTAACAATGAGCAAGAGGCCGATGCCGTGCTGGATGGCCCCTTTGGCCAGAAGCTGCTCGCCAAGCTGCCTGAAAAAGGCCTGGTGGGACTGGGCTATTGGGAGAACGGCTTTCGCCACGTGACCAATTCGCGCCGGCCCATCACCAAGGCCGATGACCTGGTGGGGCTGAAGCTGCGCGTGATCCAGAGCCCGCTGTTCCTTGACACCTTCAGCGCCCTCGGCGCCAACGCCACGCCCATGCCTTTCACCGAGCTGTATTCGGCCATGGAACAGGCCGCGGTGGATGGGCAGGAGAACCCCTCAGCCACCATCCTGTCGAGCAAGTTCTACGAAGTGCAGAAGCACATGGTGCTGTCGCGCCACATGTACAGCACCTGGGCCCTGCTGATGTCCAAGAAGACCTGGGACGGCCTCTCGGCACAAGAGCAGAAGATCGTGCAGGACGCGGCCCGCGAGGCCACGCTGTACGAGCGCAAGACCATCCGCGCCTTTGGCGACAAGGCCCTGGGCGAGCTCAAGAAGGTGGGCATGCAGGTGACCGAGCTGCCGGCGGCCGAGCAGGCCAAGATGCGCACCAAATTGCAGCCGGTGCTGGCCAAGTACGCCAAGGAGTTTGGTGAAGAGACCACGGGCGAACTCAACGCAGAACTGGCCAAGGTGCGCGGCACCGCCAAGTAAGGCGCCATCCCTTGTCGGGGCCGGTGCGCGGGCTGAGCCTGGCGCCGGGCCCCGGTGTTTCGTCTCTATTTCTTGCTGTACGCCATGGACAAAAAGCCCCAGCGCCCCTTCCGCTCGCGTGAGTGGTTTGCCGACCCCGAACGCTCGGACATGACCGCGCTCTACCTGGAACGCTTCATGAACTACGGGCTCACGCCCGAAGAGTTGCGCTCGGGCCGCCCCATCATCGGCATCGCCCAGACCGGCAGCGATCTGTCGCCCTGCAACCGCATCCACCTGGATCTGGCCAAGCGGGTACGTGACGGCATTCGCGATGCCGGCGGCATCCCGATGGAGTTCCCGGTGCACCCGATCTTCGAGAACTGCCGCCGCCCCACGGCTGCGTTGGACCGCAACCTGGCCTACCTGGGGCTGGTCGAGACCCTGTACGGTTACCCCATCGATGCCGTGGTGCTGACCACCGGCTGCGACAAGACCACGCCGGCCGGCATCATGGCCGCCTCCACCGTGGACATTCCCGCCATCGTGCTGTCGGGTGGCCCCATGCTCGACGGTTGGCACGACGGCGAGCTGGTGGGCTCGGGCACCGTGATCTGGCGCAGCCGCCGCCAACTGGCCGCCGGTGAGATCGATGAAGAAGAGTTTCTGCAGCGCGCCTGCAGCAGTGCCCCGTCGGCCGGCCATTGCAACACCATGGGCACGGCCTCCACCATGAATGCGGTGGCCGAGGCCCTGGGCCTGTCGCTGCCAGGGTGCGCCGCCATCCCGGCGCCTTACCGCGAACGCGGCCAGATGGCCTACGAGACCGGGCGGCGCATCGTCGAGATGGCCTATGAGGACCTGCGCCCGTCACGCATCCTGAGCCGCGAGAGCTTCCTCAACGCGCTGGCAGTGGTCAGCGCGGCAGGCGGCTCCAGCAACGCCCAGGTGCACATCATGGCCATGGCGCGGCACGCCGGTGTCGAATTGCATGCCCAGGACTGGACCCAGCACGCCTATGACCTGCCGCTGCTGCTCAATATGCAGCCTGCAGGCCAGTTTCTGGGCGAGCGCTTCTTTCGTGCCGGCGGGGTGCCGGCCCTGATGTGGGAGCTGTTGCAGGCCGGCCGCCTGAATGGCGATTGCCTGAGCGTGAGCGGCCAAAACATCGCCACCAACCTGCAAGGCCGCGAAACACGCGACCGCGAGGTGATCTACCCCTTCGCCCAACCTTTGATGCAGAAGGCTGGTTTCCTGGTGCTGGCGGGCAATCTGTTTGATTTCGGCATCCTCAAGACCTCGGTGATCTCTGAGGCCTTCCGTCAGCGCTACCTGAACCAGCCCGGGCAGGAGGGCGTGTTCGAGGCCCGCGCCGTGGTGTTCGAGGGGGCTGACGATTACCACGCGCGCATCAACGACCCCGCCCTCGACATCGACGAGGGCTGCATCCTGGTGATGCGTGGTGCCGGCCCCATCGGCTGGCCTGGCTCGGCCGAGGTGGTCAACATGCAGCCGCCCGATGCCCTGATCCGGCGCGGCATCAACACCCTGCCCACCTTGGGCGACGGACGCCAATCCGGCACGGCCGACAGCCCGTCCATCCTCAATGTCTCGCCCGAGAGCGCGGTGGGCGGTGGCTTGAGCTGGCTGCAAAGCGGCGACAGGCTGCGCATCGACCTCAACACCGGTCGCTGCGATGCCCTGGTGGCACCCGAAGAGATCGAGCGCCGCCGCCGCGAACTGCCCCCGCCGCCTGTGCCCCGCAGCCAGTCGCCCTGGGAGGCGCTGTACCGCGAGAAGACCGGCCAACTCGTGGACGGTGCCACGCTGGATTTTGCGTTGGACTACCGCCGGATCTCCGAGCACACCCCGCGCCACAACCACTGACGTTTTCAAGGATTCCGCCATGAGTTCCAACACAACGTCCACCGCAGCTGCGGTGGACGGTGCGGTCACGCACGCCCAGATTCTTCCCGACGACGGCCTGGCCGGCACCCTGGTGGGGCGCATCTGGCGCCCCGCCACCTTCCCAGGCGAACTGCCTGGCCCGGCCGTGGTGGCATTGCGCCCCGAGGGCGTGTTCGACCTGAGCCGGCGCTTTCCCACCATGAGCACCTTGCTCGATGCGCCCAACCCTGCCCAGGCCGTGCGCGAGGCACCCGGTCAGCGGGTGTGCAGCGTGGCCGACCTGCTGGGCAACAGCCAGCTTGGTGCCCGTGACAGCCAGGGGCCCTGGTTGCTGGCCCCGTGCGATCTGCAGGTGATCAAGGCGGCCGGTGTGACCTTTGCCGCCAGCCTGATCGAGCGCGTGATCGAAGAGCAGGCCCGCGGTGACGCCAGCCGCGCCCAGGGCCTGCGCAGCCAGGTGGTGGGCCTGATCGGCGAGAGCCTGGCCGACATCCGGCCCGGTTCGGAGCAGGCCATGGCCCTCAAGGCCCTGCTGCAGGACAAAGGCCTGTGGTCGCAGTACCTGGAGGTGGGCATCGGCCCCGACGCCGAGGTGTTCACCAAGGCCCCGGTACTGGCCTCGGTGGGCACGGGCGAGGACATCGGCATCCGCGCCGATTCGGCCTGGAACAACCCCGAGCCCGAGGTGGTCCTGGCCGTCAACAGCCGGGGCGACATCGTGGGCGCCACACTGGGCAACGACGTCAATCTGCGCGACATCGAAGGCCGCAGCGCCCTGTTGCTGGGCAAGGCCAAGGACAACAACGCCTCCTGTGCCATCGGGCCCTTCATCCGACTCTTCGATGCCGGATTCGGCCTGGACCAGGTGCGCCAGGAGACCGTGAACCTGCGCGTGGCCGGGCCCGATGGCTTTGAGCTGCGTGGCATCAACACCATGGCCAGCATCAGCCGCGATCCGGTCGATCTGGTGGCCCAGACCCTGGCCGCCCACCAGTACCCCGACGGCTTCATGCTGTTCCTGGGCACTCTGTTTGCCCCCATCGAAGACCGGGACCAGCCGGGCGGGGGGTTCACCCACCAACTGGGCGATGTGGTCACCATCCAGAGCCGCTGGCTGGGGGCGCTGCACAACCGCGTGACGCACAGCGAAAGCGCCGCCCCCTGGCGCTTCGGCCTGCGTGCCTTCATCGCCAACCTGGCCGCCCGCGGTTTGCTGCAGGGCGGGGCGCTGTGAGTTGGGCGCTGTGAAGCTGGCCAGACGAGACGATTGAACTCAAAAACCGCCATGGTGGCCCAGCCACCGAAGGAGACAACAACATGCTCAATACCCTCATCGACCGGTACTGCCGGTTCATCAACCTGCTCATCGCGCTGGCCCTGGCCGTCATGGTGGTGCTGGTGTTCGGCAACGTGGTGCTGCGTTACGCCTTCAATTCGGGCATTGCCATCAGCGAAGAGCTGTCGCGCTGGCTCTTCGTCTGGATCACCTTCCTGGGCGCCGTCAGCGCCATCAAGGAGAACGCCCACCTGGGCACCGACATGCTGGTCTCGCGACTGCCGGTGGCGGGCAAGAAGGTCTGCATGGTGCTGGGGCAGGTGTTGATGCTCTACATCACCTGGCTGTTCTTTCAGGGCAGCTGGCAGCAGACCGTGATCAATTGGGACGTGGAAGCCCCGGTCACCGGTGCGTCCACGGCCATCTTCTATGCCTCTGGGGTGGTGTTCTCGGTGTGTGCCGCCGGCCTCATCGTGCTGCAGCTGCTGCGCGTGCTGACCGGCCAGCTCAGCGAGGCCGAGCTGGTGATGATTAAGGAATCCGAGGAGCAGGGCGAGCTGGAGGCCCTGCAGGCCGAGCTGGCGCGTGAGAACGCCGCCGGCCACGGCGCCAGCCATTCCCCCCTGGGCGACAAGCCCCTGCCGCACGCGGGCCGCTGAGCTGGCGCGATGCAGACAAGACCAAGAACAACACCGGAGACTGAAACATGACCGTATTGATTTTTCTGGGCGGCCTGGTGGGCGCCATGGCCCTGGGCATTCCGATTGCCTACGCCCTGCTGGCCAGTGGCGTGGGCCTGATGTGGCAGCTGGACCTGTTCGACGCCCAGATCCTGGCGCAGAACTTCATCAACGGGGCCGACAGCTTTCCGCTGCTGGCCGTGCCCTTCTTCATGCTGGCGGGCGAGATCATGAACGTGGGGGGGCTGTCCCAGCGCATCGTGAACTTCGCGCTGGCCCTGGTGGGGCATGTGAAGGGGGGGCTGGGCTACGTGGTGATCCTGGCGGCCTGCCTGCTGTCGTCCCTGTCGGGCTCGGCGGTGGCCGATGCGGCGGCCCTGACGGCGCTGCTGCTGCCCATGATGGTCAAGGCCGGGCACAAGAAAGACGTGTCGGGCGGCCTGATCGCCGCCTCAGGGGTGATCGGCCCCATCATCCCCCCCAGCATCGGCTTTGTGATCTTCGGCGTGGCCGCCAACGTGTCGATCAGCAAGCTGTTCATCGCGGGCATCTTCCCCGGCATCATGATCGGGGCCGGCCTGGCCCTCACCTGGTGGTGGGTGGGCCGCAAGGAGCAACTGGCCCTGCCCGAGAAGAAGACCCAGGCCGAGATCTGGCGCGCCGCACGCGAGTCGGTCTGGGCGTTGACGCTGCCGGTGTTCATCCTCGTGGGCCTGCGCATGGGCGTGTTCACGCCCACCGAAGCGGCCGTGGTGGCGGCGGTGTACTCGCTGTTCGTGGCCACGGTCATCTACCGCGAGCTGCCCCTGTCGGCGCTGCTGCCCATCTTCACCACGGCGGCCAAGACCACCTCGGTGGTGATGTTCCTGGTGGCGGCGGCCATGGTGTCGTCGTGGCTGATCACGGTGGCCAACCTGCCCACCCAGATGGTCGAGTTGCTCAAGCCCTTCATGGGCAACCAGACCCTGCTGCTGGTGGCCATCATGGTGCTGGTGATGCTGGTCGGCACGGCGATGGACATGACCCCCACCATCCTGATCATGACCCCGGTGCTGATGCCCGTGATCAAGGCCGCCGGCATCGACCCGATCTACTTTGGCGTGCTGTTCATCATCAACAACTCGATCGGCCTGATCACCCCGCCGGTGGGCACCATCCTGAACGTGGTGGCCGGGGTAGGGCGCATGAAGATGGACGAGGTGACCCGCGGGGTCTGGCCCTTCATGGTGGCCGAGTTTGTGGTGATGTTCATCATGGTGGCTTTCCCCCAGACCGTGCTGGCGCCGCTGCGCTGGTTCACCGCCTGAGGCCATGACCCCGCTGATGGAGATGGTCATGACCGCAGCAACCCTTCCCCCGGCCCTGATGGCCGCCCTGCAGGCCGAACTGGGGCCCCAGGCCGTGCTGGTTGGTGCCGAGGCGCCAGAGCGCAATCACAACGACTACAGCGGCCTGCAACCCAGTCGACCCCTGGCCGTGCTGCGACCGGCCGACACCGCGGGTGTGGCGGCCGCGCTGCGCCTGTGCCGCCAGCATGGGGTGGCCGTGGTCCCGCAGGGTGGCCTGACCGGCCTGTGCGGCGGCGCCCGGGCCAGTGGATCGCAGATCGCACTGTCGCTGGAGCGCCTGGTGGGCATCGAGGAGATCGATCCGGCCGCGGCCACCCTCACGGTGCGGGCGGGCACCCCGCTGGAGGCGGTGCAGCAGGCGGCGGCCGAGGCGGGCTTTTTTTGCCCGCTGGACCTGGGGGCCCGCGGCTCGTGCAGCATCGGCGGCAACCTGGCCACCAATGCCGGCGGCAACCGCGTGATCCGCTACGGCATGGCACGCGAGATGGTGCTGGGCCTGGAGGTGGTACTGGCCGATGGCACGGTGATCACCAGCCTCAACAAGATGATCAAGAACAACGCAGGCTTTGACCTCAAGCACCTGTTCATCGGCAGCGAAGGCACGCTGGGGGTGATCACCCGCGTGGTGCTGCGCCTGTACCCCAAGCCGGCCTCCACCCTGGTGGCGATGTGCGCGGTGCGCGACTACGCCGGGGTGCTCACCTTGCTGAACTCGGCGCGCCAGAACCTGGGGCCGTTGCTCTCGGCTTTCGAGGTGATGTGGCCCGAGTACTGGCAGTTCGCCACCACCCGGGTGCCTGGGGTGCGCAACCCCCTGCAGGGCGACAACAGCCCGCACGGCGCCTATGTGCTGGTCGAAGCCCTGGGCACCGATGAAGCCCACGACGCGCCACGCTTCGAGGCCTGGCTGGCCGGCCTGATGGAGACCGGCGTGCTGCCCAATGCGGCCCTGGCCCAGTCGTTGGCCGATGTGAAGGCTTTCTGGGCCGTGCGTGACGCCACGGGCGAGTTGCACCCCCAACTGCCCCACCATCTGGCCTTCGACGTCGGCCTGCCCGTGGCCCGCATGGACGACTACGTGAGCCGCTGCCGCCAGGCTTTGCAGGCGCGCATTCCCAACGCCTGCACCCTGTTCTACGGGCACGTGGGTGATGGCAACCTGCACATCATCGTGCACCAGGCGGGCGTGGCCGAACAGCCCAAGAGCCTGGTCGACGGCATTGTCTATGGGCTGGTGCGCGAGTACGGCGGCACGGTGTCGGCCGAGCACGGCATCGGCACGCTCAAGCGCGCCTGGCTGGGCCATGCGCGCAGCCCGGCCGAAATCGCCCTGATGCAATCCCTCAAACAGGCCCTGGACCCACAAGGCCTGCTCAACCCCGGCAAGGTGATCTGAACCCGGCCCCCCTCCATCCAACCCGAGGATCTGTCCCCCATGACCCAACGACTTGCAGGCAAGACCGCCTTTCTGACCGCCGCCGGCCAGGGCATCGGCCGCGCCACCGCCGTGGCCTTCGCTGCCGAGGGCGCCCGTGTGATCGCCACCGACATCAACCCCGAGGCCCTGACCTCGCTGCAGCAGCAGATCGGCTGCATCACCCGCGTGCTGGACGTGACCCGAAGCGAGGCCGTGCAGGCCGCCGCGGCCGAGCTGGGCCCGGTGGACGTGCTGTTCAACGGGGCAGGCTTTGTGCACGCCGGCACCCTGCTGGACTGCACCGATGAAGAGTGGGACTTTGCGTTTGACCTCAACGTGCGCTCGCAATGGCGCACCATCCGCGCCTTCCTGCCCGGCATGCTGGCGCAGGGGCGGGGTTCCATCATCAATGTGTCGTCGGTGGCCGGCAGCATCAAGGGCGCGCCGCGCCGCTTTGTCTATGGCACCACCAAGGCCGCCGTGGTGGGGCTGACCAAGTCGGTGGCGGCCGATTTCGTGGGCCAGGGCATCCGCTGCAATGCGATCTGCCCCGGCACCGTGATGTCGCCTTCACTGCAGGAGCGCATCCAGGCCCAGGCGCAGGCCAGCGGCCAGTCGCTGGCCCAGGTCGAGGCCGGCTTTGTGGAACGCCAGCCCCTGGGCCGGTTGGGCCGGGCCGAAGAGATCGCGGCCCTGGCGGTCTACCTGGCCAGTGACGAATCGTCCTTCACCACCGGCACCGCCCAGGTCATCGATGGCGGCTGGTCGAACTGAGCTTTCTTTCACCCTTCACGCGGAACCCTGTTCATGAAATTGCTTCGCCACGGCCCCAAAGGCCAAGAGAAACCCGGCCTGCTGCACAGCGACGGCACCGTGCGTGACCTCAGCGCGGTGCTGGCCGACATCGGCCCGGCCACCTTGTCGCCCACCGGCATGGCCGCACTCGCCAGCCTCGATCCCAACACCCTGCCCGTGGTGCCCCAAGGCCGCCTGGCCGTGCCCTGGACCGGCATGCGCAAGTTCATCGCCATCGGCCTCAACTACGCCGACCACGCGGCCGAAGCCAACATGCCCATTCCGCAAGAGCCCATCGTCTTCACCAAGACCGTGGACAGCGCGGTGGGCTGCCACCATCCCGTGGTGCTGCCCCAGGGCTCGGTCAAGACCGACTGGGAGGTGGAACTGGGCGTGGTGATCGGCAGCCGCGCCCGCTACGTCAGCGAAGCGGATGCACTGAAGCATGTGGCCGGCTACTGCACCATCAACGACATCTCCGAGCGCGAATACCAACTGGAGCGCGGCGGCACCTGGGACAAGGGCAAGGGCTGCGACACCTTCGGCCCCATCGGCCCCTGGCTGGTCAGTGCCGACGAGGTGGGCGATCCGCAAGACCTGGCCCTGTGGCTGGATGTGAACGGCCAGCGCCAGCAGACCGGCCACACCCGCACCATGATCTTCACCGTGGCCCAGTTGGTCAGCTACCTGAGCCGCTTCATGACCCTGGAGCCCGGCGACCTGATCACCACCGGCACCCCACCCGGCGTGGGCATGGGCAAAAAGCCGGCCCCGCAGTTCCTTCGCCCGGGGGATGTGATGACGCTGGGCATCGAGAAACTCGGCACGCAGCAGCAGACGGTGTTTGCCTGGGATCCGGCGCTGATCGACGGTTGAAGGGCGGGGGCGCCTGCCCCTTGTCCGTTCATGGTCAAATAGCGACCGATGGGCGAATTTATGGCGTCCAGACGATCAGATTTGCAGTTTCCAGACCATGCCCTACGAAATCATCCGCGAACCCCAAGGTATCCACAAACGTTTCTGGGGCATCGTCACGGCTGAAGAATTTCTGTCGTCCGTGGGCCAGTTCCACAGCGACCCGCGCTTCGAGAACATCCGCTACACCATCAACGATTTTTCGGAGACCGAGGCCTTCACCATGGGCGAGGGCGGCATTGTGGACACGGCTGCCATCAACATCGGGGCCACCTTCGTGAATCCCAAATACCGCATCCTGGCCGTCACCGTGGACCCGGTGATCATCGCCATGGCCCGAAAGTACGACCAGATCACCCAAATGCCGCCGATCCTGCTGTTTGCGACCCTGGCCGAAGCGAGGGAGTGGGTTCGGGCGTCGGCCTGAAAGGCGCCCCGGCCGGCTGGCCGGAGCACTTTGAGTGCCCTGCTGGGCGTACTGCCTGTCAAAGACCGGAGGCTTGTCCATGGTGTCGCCGATTGCTTCGCTCAGTGTCCGTTGGCGTTTTCTGGTTCTGTTGCTGTGCACCTGTTTGGGGCTCGGGTCCTGGCCGTGGTCGAGGCCATGAGCCTGGACCGCCACTACCGAGTGGGCCTGGGGCGGTAGGCGGCCCTGGCCGGATCTATGACCCCCAGGCCGCTGATATCTGCGTTGAACTGCTGAGCCATGGCGGGTTTTCCTTCGAGGCCGCCTGAGCCGATCAGTTGCTGGTGCCCAGTTGTGCCGCAGGCCGGCGCACCCGGTTTCGGTGTAGAGTCAATTTCAAACACAGACGACCGATTCATGACCCTGCATCTGCCGACCTTGCTCATGGCGCTCATCCTGACCAGTGGCGTGCTTGCCGGTGCCGTGCTGGCCGTGGCCTGGGGCAGCCGCCTGCACAGGGGCCTGTCGCTTTGGGGCCTGGGCCTGGTCGTGAATGCCCTGTCCTACCCGGCGTTCGGTCTGCGAGACGCGGGCTGGCCAGGCCTGTCCATCGTGTTGACCAATGCCTTGACAGCGCTCAGCCTGGTCATCCACACCCTGGCGCTGATGGCCTTCCAGCGGGGCCGTTGCGACACCTTGCCGCGCTGGGTGGTGTGGTTGCCGGCGGGGCTGAACATGGTCGCGGCCGTGGCTTTGCTGCATGACGATCGTTGGCGTAACGTGTGGGTGGCGGGCCTGCAGGCCGCCTTGGCGCTCGTGTTGCTGTCGCAGGCCTGGGCGCCCGGCCTGCATGGGCGCCGCCTCACGGGCCGCTGGGTGGTGATCGTGGGGGCATCGCTGCTCTTCGTCACGCTGGTGGCGCGCACGGGCTCGATGCTCGGCGCCTCGGATTGGGACATCCAGTTCAACGTACCGACCCAGGTGCAGGTGGTCACCTACTTTGCCGTTCTGGCGGTGTTGCTGCTCAACAGCATGGGCTTTGTCCTGATGCAGATGGAGCATGCCGTCAGCCAGCAGCATGAGCTGGCCAGCCACGATCGCCTGACCGGTCTTTACAACCGCCTTGCCCTGATGGAGCTCCTGGACCACCACCTGGCCCTGGCCCGGCGGCGTCACAGTCCTCTGGCCCTGCTGATGCTCGACATCGATCATTTCAAGGTTGTCAACGATCAGCATGGCCACCTGGTGGGTGACGAGGTGCTGCGCCAGGTGGCGCAGCGGGCCCAGACCCGCTTGCGCAGTGCCGACATGCTGGCGCGTTTTGGCGGTGAAGAGTTTCTGGCCCTGTTGCCCGCCACCACGATCGAGGGCGCCCGGGCGGTGGCTGAGGACATCCGTCGTGCCGTGGGCGATCTGGCCATGGTGGTCAATGGGGTGAGCATCCCGGTGACGATCAGTATCGGCGTGCATGCCAGCATACCCACCGAAGGCCCGACCGCGGCCGAATCGATGATCGATCGCAGTGACCAGGCTCTCTACCAGGCCAAGCACCAGGGGCGCAATCGGGTGGTGGCGCTGGCCTGAGGGCCGCAAGCCAGCGCCTGGTTTGGCCGCTGCGCGGGTCTGGCAATGGCCTGACCCGGCGATCACGCTACAAGGGCGCACCCAGCAGGGCGTCCCTGATGAGTTCCCAGGCGTGTCGATCGGTGGCCAGGATCAGACCGCCGCTGGTGTGTGTTGGCAGGTAAGGGCTGCCATCGAACCGGGCGCTGTACCCGCCCGCCTCGTGGTGCAACAGCCAGCCCGCCGCATGGTCCCAAGGCATGAGCCTGTTGTAGACCAGCAGGTGGCAATGGCCGTCCGCAATCATTCGATACTCGTGAGCAGCGCACCGCAACCAGAAATTGAGTGCCAGACGAGACAGGTTCCGTGCCACGGTCGTTCGCAGGGGTTCGGGCAGGAAATTGGTCCCGACCACGCCTTGCATCTCGGCCAGGGGCACGGTCTCGGCGACCTTGAGCGAGGTCGGCGGCCGCCCCGGCCCTTGCTTCCAGGCCCCTTCTCCGCGCACCGCGAATGAGGTGTCCTGGCAGACCGGGTCATGGATGACCCCCATCACCACCTCACCCCGCACCGTCGCAGCCACCATGACCCCAAACAGCGGCAGGCCCGACGCAAAATTCTTCGTTCCGTCAATCGGGTCGATGATGAACGCCAGGTCGGCAGTCGCCATTTGGGTCAGCAAACCCGGATCCCGCCCCGTGGCCTCTTCTCCGACGATCAATGCCGAGGGGTAGGCCTTGCGCAGGCGCGCCGTGATCTCACGTTCGGCCGCCTCATCGGCGTCCGTCACGATGTCGAAGGCCGACGTTTTTTCGCGAACCCGGTTCGACTGCGTGCCAGAGAACCTTGGCATGATCTCGGTGCGCGCCACGTCGGCCAGGATCTCGCCGATGTGCTCGGCTTGGGCGCGGCTGATTGATTTCATGGCCGCAGTCTACCTGCCGCCTGCACTTGCTGACGCCAGCGGCGGCCCCCCTGGCGCCACGGTGCGACTGGCACATGGCGAAGTCCTGTCGGCGCACCTGCGCCCCTTCCCGGGCCTTGAAATCGATTTTCGAGTGGCCTCATGATCTGCGGGTTTCTGCAGTTAAGATCGCCGCTTCGGGTGCGTGACCTCTTCAGGGGGCACGTTAAACGGGAAGCCGGTGACGCCGCACAACAACCCTGTGTGGCCATTCCGGCGCAGCCCCCGCTGCTGTAAGCCAGACGACTCCGCCAACACACCACTGTGCATGACACGGGAAGGTGCGGAGAAGGATGAAGGCGAGCCAGAATACCGGCCCGAAAAAGCGCCAGCACCATTCCCCGGGGTGACGGGAAGATTGCAGCCAACATGCCCCGGCTCGCCTGCGGGCGTCTGGCCGCCTTTTTCATCCTCCGCGTGGTGCCTTGACAGGAACCATTCGACGGGAGGATTCGAATGCACATCATGGAAGGCTTTTTGCCGCCAGCGCACGCGCTGGGCTGGTCAGCCGCCTCTTTACCCTTTGTGATCTGGGGCCTGCGCTCCATGCAGCGCAGCGTGCAGGCGCAGCCCGAGCAGCGCATGCTGCTGGGCGTGAGCGCGGCCTTTGCCTTTTTGTTGTCGGCACTCAAGCTGCCTTCGGTCACCGGCAGTTGCTCGCACCCCACTGGGGTGGGCCTGGGCGCCATGCTGTTCGGGCCGGCAGCGATGGTGCCGATTGCGCTGGTGGTGCTGCTGTTCCAGGCCTTGCTGCTGGCCCACGGCGGCCTCACCACGCTGGGGGCCAATCTGTTCTCGATGGGCATCGTGGGGCCGCTGGTGTCGTACGGCGTGTTCCGGCTGGCCCGCGCCTGCGGCCTGGGGCGTTCGGGTGCGGTGTTTGGCGCTGCCTGCCTGGGGGACCTGGCCACCTACCTGTGCACCTCGGTGCAACTGGCCTGGGCCTTTCCCGACGCGGTCGGCGGCATGGCCGCCTCGCTGCTCAAGTTCGGCGGCATCTTCGCGCTCACGCAGATCCCGTTGGCCATCAGCGAAGGCTTGCTCACTGTGCTGGTGGTCAATGCCATGGCCCGCTTCAATGCGGCAGAGCTGCAGGGCCTGCCCTTGTTTACCCGGCGCGGGGTGGAAGCATGAGCCGTCGCAACCTGATGCTGCTGGCCGGTGTGGTGCTGCTCACCGCCTTGCCGCTGTGCTGGGTGGCCCAGCCCACCGATGCGGCGGCGCTGGCCGAGCACTTTGGCGGGGCCGACGCCCAAGCCCAGCAGGCCATTGCGCAACTGGCGCCGCATTACCAGCCCTGGTTCAGCCCGGTGCTTGAGCCGGCCAGCAACGAGATCGCCTCGCTGCTGTTTGCGCTGCAGGCCGCATTGGGCGCCGGGGTGATCGGGTTCTGGTTGGGGCTGTCCGTGGCGCGTGAGCGTGCTGCACGGCAGATCCAGCCCCCGGCCCAGGATCGCCCGACAGACCCTGCACTCCCCAAGCCCTGATCCGCCATGTTGATTGAACATTGGGCCTACGCCAACCGCTGGCAGGGCGTGTCGCCGGCCGCCAAGGGCTTGTGGGCGCTGGCCGGTCTGGCTGCCGCCCAGGGCGCGGCCACGCCCGGGCGGGCCCTGGGCTGCACGGCGGCCCTGGTCACTGCGTGCCTGCTTGGGGCTGGCGTGTCCTGGCGTGCCTATCTGCGCGCGGCCTGGGCACCGCTGGGCTTTCTGGGCCTGTCGGCCGCATCGATGGCGGTGTCGCTGGGCTGGAATGGCCCTGGGCTGCCGGCCTTGCAGCTGGCGCCTGACGCCCTGGCCTTGTCGGCCCGCACCAGTGCGCGGGCGCTGGCCTCGCTGGCGGCCTTGCTGGGCCTGGCGCTGACTACGCCGCTGCCCGATCTGATGGCCCTGCTGCGCCGCCTGCGGGTGCCCGCCTTGCTGCTGGAGCTGATGGTGCTGTGCCACCGCCTGCTGTTTGTGGCCCTGGCGCTGTTCCATGAGGCCAGCCGTGCCCAGCGTGCCCGCCTCGGTTACGCGAGTCGGGCCCAGGCCGTGCGCTCGATCGCCTTGTTGCTGGGCCACCAGGCCGTGCAACTGTGGCAGCGCGCCCGGGTGCTGCAGGCCAGCGCCGAGGCGCGCTGCGGCGGGGCTGGGCTGCGCTTTCTGCCACCGGCCTACCCTCGTGCGCGGCGCGATGTCGGGCTGGCGGCGTTCGCCTCGCTGGGCCTGTTGTTGGTGACCTGGGGCCTGCCATGAGGACGGCATGGCCAGTCTTTGAACTGCAGGGCGTGGGCTTCCGTTACCCCGACGGCCCCCAGGGCCTGCACGACTGCAGCCTGCGCCTGGCCCGTGGGCGCCGCCATGCGCTGCTGGGCGCCAATGGCGCCGGCAAGACCACCTTGCTGCAGCAACTCAATGGGCTGCTGCGGCCCAGTGCGGGCCAGATCGTGTTCGATGGCCAGCCGCTGGACGCCAGCCGTGCCGGCCTTCGCGCGTTGCGCCAGCGCGTGGGGCTGGTGTTCCAGAACCCCGAGCACCAGCTGTTCTCGGCCCAGGTGTTTGAAGACGTGTCGTATGGCCCGCTCAACCTGGGGCTGGACGAGGCCACGGTACGCGAGCGCGTGCGTGCAGCCCTGGCCGATGTGGGCCTGAGTGAGCAGGCCCTGGCCCCAGTGCACCAGCTGAGCTTTGGGCAGAAGAAGCGTGTGTGCTTGGCCGGCGTGCTGGCCATGCAGCCCGAGGTGTTGTTGCTCGACGAGCCCATGGCCGGCCTGGACGCCCCGATGCAGCTGGCGCTGACCACCTTGCTCGACGGCCTGGTGGCGCGCGGCGTGACCGTGCTGCTGTCCACCCACGACATCGACTTTGCCTACGCCTGGGCCGACCACCTGCACCTGATGCAGGCCGGCCGCTGCACCGCTTCGCTGCCCGCCACCGAGCTGCCGGGGCAGGCGGCAGGCTGGCGCCGCCTGGGCCAGCCCTTGCCCCGCGTGCTCGAGTTGCACCAGGCCCTGCAAGGCCGGGGCCTGCTGCCCGAGACCGACCCACCCCGCAGCCACGAAGCGCTGCTCGGCCTGCTGCGGCAGGCCGCCTCTTGTGATCTGGTGACCTCGAATGCCCATGACTGAAGCCCCACTGCCCGCATCGCGACCCTTGGGCAAGGTCTGGTTTGTGGGGGCCGGCCCGGGCGACCCCGAGCTGATCACCCTCAAGGGCCAGCGTCTGCTGGCCCAGGCCGGGGCCGTGCTGTTTGCCGGCTCGCTGGTCGACCAGGCCGTCACCCTGTACGCCCCGGCGGGTTGCCTGGTGCGCGACTCCAAGGACATGACCCTGGAGCAGATGAGCGACTGGCTGTCCGAGCAGGCGGCTCGCCACGCCACCGTGGTGCGCCTGCAGACCGGCGACCCCAGCTTGTACGGTGCCTTGATCGAGATGACCCGGCCGCTCACCGCGCTGGGCATCGATTGGGCTGTGGTGCCCGGCGTGTCGTCGGCCATGGCCTCGATGGCGGCCGCCGGCGAGGCCATGACCTTGCCCGAGGTCACGCAGACCGTGATCCTGACCCGGGTCGAAGGCCGCACCCCCATGCCCGAGGGCGAAGACCTGGCTGCGCTGGCCGCGCACCGCAGCACGCTGTGCATCTTTCTGTCGATCACCCTGATGCACAAGATCGAAGCCGGCCTGCGGGCCGCCGGCTGGCCCGAGGATGCCCCCATGCTGGTGGTGCACAAGGCCAGCTGGCCGGGCCAGGAGCGCATCGTGCGCGGCACCCTGGCCGACATCAAGCAGCGCTGCCGCGAGGCCGGCATCGTCAGCCAGGCCATGGTGGTGGCCAGCCCCACGCTGGGCGCCGCCGATTGGGAGACGCTGGCCCGCTCCAAGCTTTACGACCCCACCTTCACCCACCGCTTTCGAAAGGCCACGGCATGAACAAGCTCACTACCATCACCTCAGAGGACACCGTGCTGCTGGTCGGCCACGGCTCGCGAGAGGCCGCCGGCAACACCGAGATCCTCGACTTCGTGGCCCAGTGGCGCGCGCGCCGACCGCCGTGGCGCATCGAGGTGTGCTTCATCGAGTTTGCCTCGCCCTCGCTGCACGACGGCCTGCTGCGCGCCGCGCAAAGCGGGCGCCGGGTGCTGGTGCTGCCGCTGATCCTGAACGCCGCCGGCCACGTGAAGATGGAGATCCCCGAAGCCATCGAGCACACCCGCGCCCACTGCCCCGGCAGCCAGATTTTGCTGGCGCCCCACCTCACGGCCTGCGACCCCATCCTGGCCATCCTCAAGCGGCGCCTGCGCCAGGCCATGCTGGGCCTGGACATGCCCGACCCGCGCAGCACCGGCGTGATCGTGCTGGGGCGGGGCTCGTCCGACCGGGGTGCCAATGGCGACATGGCCAAGATGGCGCGCTGGCTGCTGGAGGAGGGCGACCACGAACTGGTCGACCTGGCCTTCACCGGCATCACCTGGCCGCGACTGGAGCGCGTGGTGCAACGCCAGGTGCTGCTGGGCATGGGGCAGATCGTGGTGTTGCCCTACTACCTGTACACCGGCACGCTGATGGAGCGCATCCACCGACAGGTGCAGCACCTGCGTGGCCAGTACCCGCAGCTGCGCCTGGCCTGCAGCACGCACTTTGGCTTCGAGCCCGAGATTTTCGAGCTGCTGGAGCAGCGCGCCCTCGATCTGCTGGCCGGCACCCCTGACAGCCGCCTGCCCTGCGACGGCTGCAGCTACCGCGAGATCGCGCACGACATGGGCCATGGGCATTCGCATGAGCACACCCATGCACCGGCGCCCGTTCATGTTCACGCGCCCGTAGCCACAGCACAGGCCCCACAGACCCAGCCCGCATGAGCACCGTCAACACCGTCACCGAGCAGCTCACCCGCGCCGGCCAGGCCATCGAGCACGACAGCTTTGCCATCATCGACGCCGAGGTGGGCCCACACGCGTACGACCCGGGCCAGTGGCCCATCGTGCGCCGCATGATCCACGCCAACGCCGATTTCGAGTTCAATGGCCTGACCGACTTTCACCCCGGCGCGGTGGAGGCCGGCCTGCAGGCCATGCTGCGCAGCGGTACGCCCGTGGTGGCCGATGTCGAGATGATCTGCTCGGGCCTCTCGCAGCCGCGTCTGGCCCACTTTGGCATGCGCACCCACCAGTTCATCAGCGATGCGGACGTGATCGAGGCAGCGCGCGCCCAGGACACCACCCGCGCCGTGCAGGCCATGCGCAAGGCGCATCGCCAGGGCCTGCTGCAGGGCGCCATCGTGGGCATCGGCAACGCGCCCACCGCGCTGATCGAGCTGGTGCGCCTGATCCGCGAGGAGGGCGTTCGCCCGGCCCTGGTGGTGGGCATGCCGGTGGGCTTTGTGGCGGCGGCCGAATCGAAAGACCTGATGGCTGAGCTGATCGAGGTGCCCTGGATCGTGATCCGTGGCCGCAAGGGCGGCTCGACCCTGGTGGTGGCGGCCCTGCACGCCCTGCTGGCGCTGGCCGAGGCGCGTCAGAAAGCCGCCGGGGCCGCGTGATGGCAGCAAAGATGGACAGCAAAATGGAGGGCAAGGGCACCCCGCCCCGCGGCACCCGCACCGGCTTCACCACCGGCGCCTGCGCTGCGGCCGCGGCCCGCGCCGCCGTGCAGGGCCTGCTGAGCGGCCAGGTGCCCGACGCGGTGGAAAGCCTGCTGCCCAATGGCGACCGGGTGCGCTTTGCGGTGCACGACGGGCGATGCGACCCGGTCAGCGCTCACGCCATGGTGGTCAAGTTTGCTGGCGATGACCCCGACTGCACCGATGGCGCCCACCTCACGGTGGACCTGCGCGTGCTGCCCGGCCAGGCCGGTGTGCTGAACTGGCGCGCCGGCGAGGGCGTGGGCACGGTCACCTTGCCGGGCCTGGGCCTGGAGGTGGGCGGCCCGGCCATCAACCCGGTGCCGCGCCAGAACATCGCCGACAACCTGCGCGAGGTGGCCCCGGCGCTGCTGGCCGAGCATGGGCTGGAGGTGTGCATCAGCGTGCCCGGTGGGCAGGAGATGGCCAAGAAGACCACCAATGCCCGCCTGGGCATCCTGGGCGGCATCAGCATCCTGGGCACCACCGGCATCGTGCGGCCGTACTCCACCGCCGCCTGGCGGGCCAGCGTGGTGCAGGGCGTTCAGGTGGCGGCCACGCTGGGCCATGGCCTGGTGGCGCTGACCACGGGTGGCCGCACCGAATCGTTTGCCATGGCCACCCTGCGCGCCGAGCAGCCCGGCCTGCCCGCCGCCAGCTTTGTGCAGATGGGCGACTTTCTGCGCTATGCGCTTGACGAGGCGGTGGCCCAGGGCCTGCCGCTGGTGGTGTTGGGCGTGATGGTGGGCAAGCTCACCAAGATCGCCCAGGGCGAAACCATCACCCATGCCAACCGCAACGTGGTCGACACCGAGCTGGTGGCGCAGATCGGCCGCCAGATCGGCGCCAGCGAGGCCGACTGCCAAGCCATGGCCCAGGCCGAGACTGCCCGCTTCGGCGCCGAACTGATGGTGGAGCGTGGCCTGGGCCCCGCCTTCCATCAGGCCCTGGCCCAGGCGGCCATCGACACCCTGACCGACCCGCAGCGCTATGGCCGCGCATTTCAGCTGCGCGTGCTGGTGTGCGACTTTGCCGGGCAATTGGTGGCTGATGTGCTCTCGCCCCCGGCGCTGCCCCCGTCTGAGAGACCGGCCCTTCCGGCCCGGGCCCTTCTGCTCGACACCGACAAAGACAACGACACCGACACCAACGAGGACCCCGCTCCGTGACCCCCGAGAAAGACCCCAACCCCTGCCGCGTGATCGGTGTGCTCGATGACGGCGTGGCCAGCCTCAGCGCCACCGCGCTGGCCCATCTGCGCACCGCCGACGTGGTGATCGGCGGGGCCCGCACCCTGGCCCTGCTGCGCCACGAGTTCAAGCCCCAGGCCCGGCTGCACGATCTGGGCGGCCAGCTCAAGGCCGTGCCCGGCTGGGTGCGCGCGGCCCGCGAGGCCCACCTGGCCTGCGTGGTGCTGGCCACCGGCGACCCGCTGTGCCACGGCATCGCGCCCTACCTGGCGCAGCACCTGTGCGTGCAGGCACTCGACATCCTGCCCAACCTGTCGACCCTGCAACTGGCCTGCGCCCGCATCGGCCTGGCCTGGCAGGACGCCCGCATTGTCTCGGTGCACGGCACGGACGCCGGCGAGTGGGCAGTGGGCAGCCCGCCCGGCCACGGCCTGTACGCGCTGGCCCAGGCCTTGCGCGGCGAGCGCCGCCTGCTGGTGCTGACCAGCCCGGCCAACAGCCCCGACCGCATCGCCCGCCTGTTGCTGGCCGAAGGCCTGGGCGACGACTACCAGATGGCCGTGGCCGAGAACCTGCTGCAGGCCGAAGAGCGCCTGCACACCGAGCTCAGCCCGGCCCAGGCCGCCACCCTGCGCTTTGCCGAGCTCAATGTGGTGCTGCTGTGGCGCTTGCGGGCCGCGCCCCAGCCCTCATGCCTGGGCCTGCCCGACAGCGCCTATGAGCAGCGCCAGCCCGACAAGGGCCTGATCACCAAGCAGGAGGTGCGTGCCGTCAGCCTGGCCCGCCTGCAATTGCGACCCGCCAGCAGGGTGTGGGACATCGGGGCCGGCTCGGGCTCGGTGGGGCTGGAGGCGGCGCGCCTGTGCCGGCGCGGCCATGTGTGGGCCATCGAGAAAAACGAGGCCGACCATGCCATTGCCAGCCGCAACCACGCCCGCGCCGGCCTGAGCAACTACAGCCTGCAACTGGGCCGCGCCCCCGAAGGCCTGGCCGACTGGCCCGACCCCGATGCGGTGTTCATCGGCGGCTCGGGCGGCGAGCTGGCCGAGCTGATCACCCTGGTGCTGCAGCGCCTGCGCCCGGGCGGCCACCTGGTGATGAATTTTGTGACCCTGGAGAACCTGGCCACCGCCACCGCGGCCTTGAAGGCCGCAAGCACCCAGGCCGCCCCCGGCACCCTGAGTTGGGACGTGCTGCAGCTCCAGGCCGCGCGCAGCAAACCCATTCTGCACATGCACCGCATGGCCGCCGAGAACCCGGTGTGGCTGGTCTGCGCCCGGCGTGCCCACCCTGAGGAAGCCTTGAATGACTGAGCCCACGAGTTTGCCGTCTGCCGCATCGACCGCGGAGCCTCGGCGCGGCACCCTGTGGGGTGTCTCCCTGGGCCCCGGTGACCCGGGCCTGATCACCCGTGCCGCCTGGGCCGCCCTGCAGCGCCGCGACGTGGCCTGGGCCTACCCGGCCCGCAGCGGCAAAACCCCCAGCTACGCGCTCGACATCGCCACCCGCGCCGGCCTGACGCCCCCCGAACAGCACAGCCTGCTGCTGTTTCCGATGACCCACGACGGCGAGAAGCTGGCCCGCGCCTGGCTCAAGGCCGCGCAAGCCCTGCTGCCCTGGCTGCAGGCTGGGCGCGATGTGCTGTTTCTGGTGGAGGGCGACGCCAGCACCTATGCCACCTTTGGCCACCTGGCCCGCACCCTGAAGGCGCTGGACGCCGAAGTGCCGGTGCAGGTGCTGGCCGGCGTCAACTCGTTCACCGCGGCCAGTGCCCGGGCTGGGGTGCCCTTTGCCGAGCAGGACGACACCGTGGCCATCGTGCCCGCGGCCTACGGCCTGAGCGCGGTCGATCGCCTGCTGCCCGACTTCGACACCCTGGTGCTCATGAAGATCAAGCCCCTGCTCGACGAGCTGCTCGACTGGCTGCAGCGCCGCGGCCTGCTGGAAGGCGCGCATTTCATCGAGCGCGTGGGCGCGCCCGACGAGCGCCGGGTGTCTGGCCCCGACCTGCTGGCCTTGCGCGGTACCCGGGTCAGCTACCTGTCGCTGCTGCTGCTGAAAAACCCGGGCCGCGTGCGCGGCGAACGCATCAAGGGCTGCCTCAAGAAGAGCGGCCCGCCCGCACCTGCCATCCCCCCTATGCTGGAGCATCCATGACCGAACCCAACGCCAAGGCTCAACCCACCGTGGTGCTGTCGGCCCCGGCCCAGGCCGCCGAAGATGTGCGCCTGTGCCTGGTCGCCATCACCCGCCACGGCGCCAGCCAGGCGGCCCGCCTGGCGCAGGCCCTGCCGCAGGCCGCCGTCTGCACCTCGGCCAAGTTTGCCGCGCAGTTTGCCGGCCTGCCCAATCGCGTGCACGCCTACGAGGGCGCGCTGCGCGACGAAATCGGCCCCCTGTTCGAGGGCTGGGACCAGCTGGTGTTCTTTGTCTCGCTGGGCGCCGTGGTGCGCCTGATCGCGCCGCACCTGCGCAGCAAGGACGAAGACCCCGGCGTGATCGTGGTGGACGATGCCGGCCAGTACGTGATCCCGGTGCTGTCGGGCCATGTGGGCGGCGCCAATGAATGGAGCGAGCGCGTGGCCGAGGCCTTGCAGGCCCGCCCCGTGCTCACCACCGCCTCCGACGTGGGCCGCACCCTGCCGGTCGACATCCTGGGCCGGCACCTGGGCTGGCGCGTGGAGGCGCCCAAGATCAACATCACCCGCGTGTCGGCCCATGTGGTCAATGGCGAGCCCATCGCCTTCGTGCAAGAGGCCGGACGCCCCGACTGGTGGACTCGGCCCACGCCGCTGCCCGCCAACATCCATTGCTTCAGCCAGTTCGACGCGGTGGACCTGAGCCGCTTTGCTGCCGTGCTGTGGGTCACCCATGCCGAGGTGGACGAGGCACGCTGGGCCCAACTGAGCGAGCGCCTGGTGGTGTACCGGCCACCGCTGGAGGCGAGTGCATGAACCCCTCCGGACACCACGCCAGACACCGTCCCACCGTGGCGCTGGGCCTGGGTTGCGACCGGGGCTGCAGCCTGGCCACGCTGCGCCAGGCGGTGGAGCAGGCCCTGGCCCAGGCTGGCGCCGGCTGGGCCGATGTGCAGGCCGCCGCCAGCATCACCCTCAAGGCCGACGAGGCTGGCCTGCTGGCGCTGGCGGCCGAGCAGGGCTGGGCGCTGCGCTTCCACCCACCCGAGGTGCTGGCGGCCGTGCCCGTGCCCAACCCTTCGGAGACCGTGCGCCACTACACCGGCACCCCCTCGGTCAGCGAGGCAGCCGCCTTGCTGGCCGCCGGCTGGCCCGGCCCGCCCGCGCCGGCGCTGTTGCTGGAAAAGCACAAGCACTGCGGCCCCGACGGCCGCAACGCCACCGTGTCGGTGGCGCTCATGAACCCCACCCCTGAAGGCTGAGAACCCAGACCATGAACCCTGAACCCACCCATCCCGAGCCCCTGGCGGGCAAGATCATGCTCGTGGGCATCGGCCCGGGCAGCGTCGAGCACATGACGGCCCGCGCCCGCTCGGCCATCGCCGAGGCCGACGTGGTGATCGGCTATGTCACCTACATCAAGCTGGTGGCCGACCTGCTCGAAGGCAAGGAGATCATCCGCAAGTCGATGACCGAAGAGCTGGACCGCGCCATCAGCGCCCTCGAATGCGCCCGCGCGGGCAAGAAGGTGGCCCTGATCTCGTCGGGCGATGCCGGCGTGTACGGCATGGCCGGCCCCACCTACGAGGTGCTGTTTCAGGCCGGCTGGACGCCCGACGACCCGGTGCAGCTCGAGATCGTGCCCGGGGCCTCGGCGCTGAACAGCTGCGCGGCCCGCGTGGGGGCACCGCTCACGCACGATTTCTGTGCCATCTCGCTGTCGGACCTGCTCACGCCCTGGCCCACGATTGCGCGCCGGCTCGATGCGGTGGCCATGGCCGATTTCGTGGTGGCACTCTACAACCCCAAGAGCGGCCGGCGCACGCGCCAGATCGTCGAAGCGCAGCGCCTGTTCTTGCGGCACCGCCGCGCCGACACCCCGGTGGCCATCGTCAAGAGCGCCTACCGCCGCCGCGAGAACATCGTCTTCACCACGCTGGACCAGATGGCCGAGGCCGACATCGGCATGCTCAGCACCGTGCTGATCGGCAACAGCAACACCTTTGTGCGCCACGGCCTGATGGTCACCCCGCGCGGCTACGCCAACAAGTACGACATGGACGACGGCGGCAGCACCCGCGAGGGCGAAAAGGCTGGCCGCTCGCTCTCCACCGGCCTGCTGGGCTGGCTGGAATCGTTGCAGGCCGACCACCAGGCCGGCGCCAGCCTGGAGGCCCTGGCTGCGCTGCATCGCCTGCCGGTCGACTACATCCGCGACACCCTGCAACACCCGCCCGAGGCGCACGATGCCACGGCCCCTGCCGAAGAAAGCGAAGCATGAGCAGCCCCACCGAACAGGACATGGCGGCCCAAACCGCTGATGCAGCCAGCCCCGCCGTCGTCAAGCCCAAGATCGGCACCTACAAGCGCCACCTGCTGATCTGCACCGGCCCCCGCTGCAGCCCCGGTGGCGAATCGCAAGACCTGTACGACAGCCTGGGCGCCAAGTTCAAGGCCGCCGGCCTGGACGCCGGCGAACTGCGCGTGAAGCGCAGCCGCGTGAGCTGCTTTGCGGCCTGCAAGGGCGGCCCGGTGCTGTGCGTGCAGCCCGACGGCACCTGGTACTACAACGTCACCCCCGCCAACATGGACCGCATCATCGAGGAGCACCTGGTGCAGGGGCGGCGGGTGGAGGATCTGGTGTTCCATCAGGCGGGGTAGGGGAGCTCAGCCCTTCTCCAGGCGGCGTTGGCCGCTGCATCCATCAGGACGGGGCGCAGGTCGGCTCGGGCAGCTCTTCAACCGCGCCCAGCTTCTCAATCATCAGCTCGATGAAGGCCGACACGGCGCTCGGCAGGTGTTGCCGACTCGGGTACACCAGGTGCACACCGTGCCCGAGGCGGTGGTGGTCGGGCAGCACCGGCAGCAGCAGGCCGGCGCGCAGGTCTCGGCGCGTCAGCGTGGCCGGCAACAGCGCAATGCCCAGGCCGGCCAGCGCCGCCTTGCGCAAGGCCTGTACGGTGTTGCCACTGAAGCGGCCCTTCACTGGCACCTCTGTTTCTTGGCCATCGGGTCCGGTCAGGCTCCAGCGGGCCTCACCGCTGCTGTGGCTGAAGCCCAGGCAGTCGTGTTGTTGCAACGCCGCCAAGGTCGCCGGTGCGCCCCGGGATTGCAGGTAGGCCGGGCTGGCCACCAGGCTGTCCCGGCCCGCGTCGAGCACCTTTCGTGCATACAGGCTGGAGTCTTCCAGCACACCACCCCGAATGGCCACATCGATGCGATCGGCAATGAGGTCGGCGCGCGCGTCGCTGAGCACAAAGTCAACCCTCACCTTGGGGTGGGCCTGCAGAAATTCGCTCAGCCACGCCATCTGAAAGAAGTCGAAAAAGTCGGCGGGTGTCGCGACCCGCACCAGCCCGCTGGGCTCCTGCCCATCGGTCGTCAACGCGGCACCGGCATCGAACAAACCGTCTACCGCGCCGGCACAGCGGTCATGGAAGACCTGACCTGCCTGGGTCAGGGCCAGGTGGCGTGTGGAGCGTTGCATCAACCGCGTACCCAGCTGTGCCTCCAGCAATTGCACGCGCCGGCTGAGTGTGCTGGGCGGAACACCCAGGCGCCGCGAAGCCTCTGCAAAGCTGCCGCAGCGCACAACCTGGATGAAGGTGGCAACGTCGTTGAGGTCCAGCATGGCAATTGGCAATAAAAATGAACGAGTTCATGCCAATTAAACCATCTAGTCAGGTAATCAAGCGTTTTTTAAGCTACCGCCATGCCTTCGGATCTTCATCGACCTCGCTTTGAACCCTTCAGCGCGGGGTGGCTAGGGTTCGAAGGCATGCCCCGACACCTCTGTTCAAACCAAGGAAAACACAATGACGATCGGCATCATCGGTTCTGGCGGCTTAGGCTCCAATGTGGCTCGTGCACTGGCCAAAATGGGCCAGAAGGCCATTCTCTCCAATCGGCGCGGCCCGGCCTCGCTGGCTTCGCTGGTGGCCGAGCTGGGCCCCAACATCCAGGCCGGCACGGTGGCTGAGGCGGCTGCCGCAGACATCGTTCTGGTGGCCGTGCGTTGGGCTGATCTGCCCACGGCGCTGAGCGGCCTGCCGGCCTGGAACAACCGGATCGTCATCGATGGCACCAATCCGGTCGAGTTTCTGGACCCCGATTCGCCAGACGCCAAAGACCCCGCCAATCCCCTCGCGGCCTACGGCATCAAGGCCATCGACCTGGGCGGCCGCTACTCCAGCGAGGTGTTTCGTGATCTTGTGCCCGGCGCCCGGGTGGTGAAAGCGCTCAATCACCTGGACGTGAATGTGTTGCCTCAGGCTGAGGTGTCAGGTGGGCAGCGGGTTCAGTTCTACTCGGGTGACGATGCAACAGCCAAGGCCGCAGTCCGCCAGGTGCTGGAGGCGATGGGCTATTTTCCGGTCGATCTGGGCTCACTGGACGTGGGCGGGCGCCTGGCCGAGCTCCCATTCGGATCCTTGGCCGCCACGAACTTCATCAAGATCTGATCACCACCCACCTTGGGCTGGCGCTGCAGCGAATGGCTGCGGCGAAGAGGGCCCTGCGCGAGGCTGGCGCCCGGCAATGGCCCCGGGTTGCCGCTTGTTCGAGGCTCAAGCACCGGGGTGGCCAACCCGTCAGGCCTGCAACAGGCTTCCATCTGCCAGCAGGGCCTGCTGCAGGCGCGCGATGTCGATCTGCTGTACCGGGGTGCTGCCCGCCAGGGCGGCGGCCGTGCCGGCGGCCTGGCCCATCACAAAGCACCCACCGCTGGCGCGGGCGGCTGATTGACCCTCGTGCGTCATCGAGGCGCAGCGGCCGGCCACCAGCAGGTTCTCGACCTTTTGCGGAACGATCATCCGCCACGGCAGGTCGTTGTAGGCCCGGTTGTCATCGGACGGAAACCCCCAGGAGATGCCTCCGGCGCGGTGCAGCTCCATCGGCCAGGCATTGATGCCGATGGTGTCCTCAAAGCGGGCCGAGTTCAGGATGTCGTCCCCCGTCAGGGCGTAAAGGCCCTCGATGCGGCGGGTTTCGCGAATGCCCACCTGGGGCGCGATCTCGACGATGCGCGACTCTGCGAAGCCAGGCACCTGTTCACGCAGAAATCGGAAATACTCGGCGATCTGGCGCCGGCCCTCCACTTCGCCGGCACTGAGTTCCGCGGCGTCCACGGCATTCATGGCGCGGCCTTTGGCATTGGCGATCTGGGTGACGTTGGCACGCCATTCAGAGGGGTGAATCTGCGGCCGAAGGATCGCCCCTTCGCGCGGAAACCGGTAGCGGCCGGGGTGCGCCTGGCGGGCCCGTTCCATGTAGTCGTTGATGGCCTTGAATTCGCCCACGGCAGCCAAGGCCGCCGAGGCATCCACCTGACCCACGCGAAACATGGTGCTCGGGAAGAGCCCGCTGCCATGGCCATCACCCACGGCGTAAGGCACACCGGCAAAGGCCGCCACGTCGGCATCGCCCGAACAATCGATGAAGACATTGGCGCGGATCGCCTGCCGGCCCGATTTGCTCTCGACCACCAAGGCGGCGATGCGTGGGCCCTGCATCAACACCGAGGCCGCCTGGGCGTGAAAGAGCAGCTTCACCCCCGCGGCGAGCATCCACTGGTCGGCAACGCATTTGTACAGCGAGGTGTCGTAAGAGCGCACGCGAATCCGGCCTTGCATGCCGTCCTGAGGCTGGTTGAGGCCTCCCATGGCCTCCAGGCGGGCCAACAGCTCGTCGACAGCGCCCCGCACCAGTTGTCGCATCTCGCCCTGATGGCGGCCGTACAGACCCGCGAAGTTGGTCACCCCACCTGCGGTCCCCATCCCGCCCAGAAAACCATAGGCCTCCACCAGCAGGGTGTGGGCCCCGCGGCGAGCCGCGCTGACGGCCGCGGCCAGCCCGGCCGGGCCGCCCCCGATCACCACCACGTCATATTCACCGAGAACCGGCAGTTGGCGAGCCGGCTCCAGCAGGCTTGTTTGCAATGAGGTCATGGCGTTTGTCTTTTTCAGTGCTCAGTCCAGGGAGATCCTGTTTTTTTCGATGACGGGCTTCCAGCGCGCGACATCAGCGGCCAGCAGCTTGCGAAACGCATCGGGTGAGTTGCCCACGGGATCCATGTATTGCGCTCGCAGCTTTTCCTTCACGGCAGGCTCGTCCAGCACCTGCACGATCTGGTCGTGGAGGGCCTTGACGATGGCCGGATCGGTTTTGGCTGGCGCGATGAACCCAATCCAGGCATCGCCCTTGATGTCCGGCAGGCCGCTCTCGGCCAGGGTGGGCAGATCGGGCAGCGAGGGCGAGCGAGCGGGTGAGGCCACGGCCAGGGCTCGCAGCTTGCCGGCCTTCACGTGCGGCATCACGGCCGCCGCAGGCAGCAAGGCCATGTCGACCTCGCCCGACAACAGGGCCGTGACGGCCGCCCCTGAACCCCGGTAGGGCACATGGACTGCATTGGCGCTGGTCTGTGCCACCAATGCCGCCATCGCCAGGTGGGAGATGGAGCCGGCACCGATCGAGGCGAAGCTGAGCTTTGACGGGCCCTTGAGCAGGGCGGCCAATTGCTGGGTGTCGGCTGCCGGCGACTTGCTGCCGACCACCAGCACCGAAGGCTGCGAAACGGCCTGGGTGATCAGCGCGATGTCCTTGGCGGTGTCGTAGGGCATCTTCTTGAACAGGAGCGAATTGGTGCCCAGCGGCCCGGCAATGCTGACCCCGATGGTCTTGCCGTCGGCCTCGGCCTTGGCAAGGGCGTCGGTGCCGATGTTGCCGGCGGCGCCGCTTTTGTTGTCCACCACAAAGGGCTGGTGCAGCCGCGTGGCCAGGCGCTCGGCGATGAGCCGGGCGGCCAGGTCGGGCGTGGAGCCCGCGTCAAACGGAACAATCACTTTGACAGCGGATTTCGGCCAGTCCTGGGCCGGCGCGTGAGCACCCATGAGGGCGAGGCCGGCCACTAGAATGGCTCGCGACAAGGTCAATTTCACGGTGAAGTCTCCGGGTTGTTTGAGTGGGTCACCCGGCCGGTTCGGCCTGGTGTTGGCACGCACTGTAGGCAGCCCGCTTCATGGCGTCGATCGATGAACCCCAATAAGTCTCAGCGGAAATTCGAATAATGGACATGAAGCTGCTCGCCGTTTTCGACGAGATCTACAAGACCCGCAGCGTGAGCCGGGCCGGCGAGAACCTGGGGCTGCCGCAAACCTCGGTCAGCCTGGCGCTGGGGCGCTTGCGGCGGTGCTTCAACGACCCGCTGTTTGTGCGCACGCGCGACGGCATGCAGCCCACCCCGCGGGCTGCCCAATTGGTGCAGCCCTTGCGCCAGGCCTTGCTTTTGCTGCAATCGGCCACTGAGCAGCAAGATGAGTTCGACCCGGCCTCGTCATCGCGAACCTTCCGCATCGCCATGACGGACATCAGCCACCTGGAGTTCTTGCCGGCGCTGGTGAACAAGGTGTCAAAGGAGGCGCCGAACATCTGCATCGAGGTGCTGCGCATCACATCCGAGACCACGCCATTGCTGGAGTCGGGTGAGGCGGATCTGGCGATCGGCTACATGCCCGAGCTGGACGCGGGCTTCTACCAGCAAAAACTGTTTCAGGACGGGTTCGCCTGCGTGGTGCGGCGTCAACACCCGCGCATCGATGCCAAGCTGAGCGAAAGCCGCTTCCGCAGCGAAAGGCATGTGGTGCTCACCGCGCCCGGCACCGGCAATGAGATCGTCGAGCAAGAGCTGAAGCGCCGGGGCAGCCAGCGCAAGGTGGCCTTGTCATTGCCCACCCTGCCGGGCGTGGGCAACCTGCTGGCCAACACCGACCTGATTGCCACTGTGCCGCAGCGGGTGGCCCAGACATTGATGAAGATCGCCCGCGTCAGGGCGCTGGCGCCTCCCTACCGGTTTCCCGACTTCGCCATCAAACAGCATTGGCACGAGCGCTATCAGCAGGACGCTGCCAACCGATGGCTTCGCTCGACAGTGGCCGGGCTGTTTCTGGAGATCTGAGCTCGGCCTGCAGGCTACATCGGCTCCAGCTGTGTCTTGCGCATCATGGCCTCGGTGAAGGCGATCTCGCGGCCAAAGGCCCGGGTGAAGGCCTCGCCGTCTTGCGGCAGCACCTGGCCACCCTGTTCCTCCAGGGCCGCGATCACCTGAGGCTGCTTGAGCGCCGCCTCCAGGGCGGCACGGATCCGGGCCACGATGGCCTCGGGCGTGCCGGCCGGCACCGACACCCCGCCCCACGAGGTCAGCTCGACCCCGGGCACGCCCGCCTCGGCCAGCGTGGGCACGTTGGGCAGTTTGGGGTTGCGCCGGGGGCCGGTGATGGCCAGCGCGCGCAGCCGGCCCGCCTGGATGTTGGCATGGGCCACGGTGCTGATCGGCGCGCCGAAGGTGACCTGCTTGCCCAGCACGGCGTTCACGATCTCCGAGGCGCCCTTGTATGGCACATGCAGGGCCTGCGCCTTGGCCACGCTCAGCAGCAGCTCCACCCCCAGGTGCGAGGGTGTGCCCGTGCCCCCTGAGGCGTAATCCACCTTGCCGGGCTGGGCCCGCATCCGGCCCAGCAACTGGTCCAGGGTGTGGATGTCGGAGTCGGCATGCACGATCAGCACCGTGTCGGCGCTGGTCAGCCCCATCACATGCCGGAAATCCTTGAACACGTCATAGCCCGGTGATTTGTACATGCGCATGCTGGCCGCCATGGGTGAGCCCGAGTAGATCCAGGTGTAGCCGTCAGCCGGGGCCTTGGCCACCTGGCGGGCGCCCAGGTTGCCACCCGCACCGCCCCGGTTGTCGATCACCACGGGCTGGCCCAAGGCTTTGGCGGCCGCTTCGGCCACGATGCGGGCCGTGGTGTCGGGCCCGGTGCCGGCCAGGTAGGGCACCACCCACTTGATGGCCCGGCTGGGCCAGGGCTCGGCAGCCCGCGCGCCCGCCAGGGGCAGGGCGCCGAGGGCAATGGCCTGCGCCAGAAAGGCGCGCCGGCGCAGCGGTGGGCAGGGGGTCGCATTCATGATGACTTGTCTCCATTGTGTGTTCTTGTCGTCTCAGGCCTGGCCCAGCAGCTCTTTGGCAATCGTGTTGCGCTGGATCTCGCTGGTGCCGGTCAGCACGCGGTACATGCGCAGCATGCGAAACAGAAATTCGACCCGGCTGCCCTGCACAATGCCCTCGCCACCCAGGATCTGCACCGCCCGGTCGGCGATGCGGAAGGCCGCCTCGGAGCAGAACAGCTTGGCCATCGAGGCCTCTGCCCGGGGCTCGCCCCCGGCGTCGATCTGGCGCGCGGTGGCCAGCATCAGGCCGCGCGCGGCGGCCCAGTCGGTGGCCATGTCGGCCAGCAGGTGCTGCACCGCCTGGAACTGCCCGATGGCGCGGCCGAACTGCTTGCGGCGCAGCGCGTGGTCGCGGGCGTCGCGCAGCGCCACCTGGGCCAGGCCCAGCATGGCCGGGCAGTGCAGCAGGCGGTTGACGGTGATGCGGCCCAGCGCCAGCGCCAGGCCCCGGCCGGGCTCGCCGATCAGGTGGGTGGCCGGCACGCGTGCGCCTTCGAGCACGATGTTGCCCGTGCTGGTCTGGCCCGCCATGGTCTTGTAGCCCGACTCGACCCGCACCCCTGGCGCGTGCAGGTCCACAAAAAACGCCGACACCTCGCGCTGCGCCGGGTCGGTGGCGGTCGAGGCCATCAGCACCGCGTAGTCGGCAAAGGGCGAGCCCGAGATGAAACGCTTTTCGCCGGTGATCTCGTAATGGTCGCCCACCTTGACGGCGCGGGTCTGCACATTGCCCGCGTCCGAGCCGGCCTCGGCCTCGGTCAGCGCGAAGCAGATGGCCATGTCGGCCCGCGCCACGGGGGCGATGAAGTTTTCAAGCTGGAACGGCGTGGCCACCCGGGCCAGCGCCCCCACGCGCGGTGGGCCGCTGAGCTCGCCGAACACATGGGGTGAAAAGGGCGAGCCGCTGGCGTAGATGGCCTCTTTGATCAGCACATGGTCGAGCACCGACAGGCCCAGGCCGCCCAGGGGGCGCGGCAGCGTCATGCCGTAAAAGCCCAACGCCTGCGAGCGCTTCCAGACCTGGCGCAGCAAGGCTTTGTCGGGGGCGTTCTCGTGGTCGATGCCGTGTTCTTGAGCCAGCGCAGCCAGCTCGCCGTACAGGTAGCCGTTGATGCGTTCGATCAGCTCGGCCGCCTGGGCCGAGCCTTCGAAGGGCACGCCTGCAAACAGCGGGGCCGGGTGGGGCGGGGTGACGGCGGCCGGGGCCGTCGTTGAAGCGGAGGAGGATGGGGTGGTGGTCATGGTTCAGGTTCCGTGTCTGAAGCGCGCTGCGATAAATCCGCCGTGCGCGCTGCGATAAATTGATGAGATTGCATTTTCCCCTGAGGAAAAGAAATTGCTCACCAGGAAAAAGCGCGGCCTGCTAGCATCCATCAGCACCTGAAGGAGTAGCTGTGGATAGAAATTGGTACGTGTACGAACTCGCCCCGATAGATCACAACTGGGAGTATTTGCCAACCGTCGAGGCCATCGCCAGAGAGCTAGGGGCCACCGAGGCGGCGATGTCCGTGATGCACGGATCGACTGCTGCATGTGCCGGAATTGATCTGGAGTCCTTCCTTGACGCCTGGAGCAGCGCCCAGGCAGCCATTCCGGTTTCTCAAAGCGAATTTCGTTGCCCACCCGTGGTGATGTGGCTCCCATTTGCTCACAAAGAGGGGTTTGGCTTCGGATTCGTGGCAAAAGCTCAAAACAATGGGACCACATACGTGGTGAGCCCTGTTCCCATGCCTCATTTGGGGGCACCCTTGCGCCGAGACTGACCCCATGAATCTTGGTTTGCGGCGCAGCGCCAATCAAGCCGCCGCTCGTTTGGCGAACCACTGTCAAGCCTTAAACCTCAATAAGCACTAGCGGCAGCGCAGCGGCCGTCCCCTCCACAACCCCATCACGCACATAGACGGTCTGCCCCGCAGTAGCGGTCCCTCTGACCACGATCTGCGCCCCGCCAGGCAGTTGCACGGTCACCTCGCCACCGGCAACGGCCAACACCACGCCGGCCTGCAATGGGCTGCCAGGCAGCAGACTGAGAAATTCGGCGTAGGGATTACGCAGCACGGGCTTCAACTCCGATGGTCTGACGCAGCACGGGGAATGAGTGCTGCACGTCGATCTTGCGAACGATACCCACTGCCGGGCCGTCAACATCAATGAAACGGACCATTTTCCCGGGAGTGATCAGCCCGGTCTCGCTCAGCACGGGCATCTTGAGTTCATAGTGTAGTTGGGTGCCCGTATCTGCCAGCACGCTCAGGCCACGCTGGCGAGCGGCGGCCTCCTGGGTGATCAGTGCATCGGTGATCATCGGCGCGACCAGGTCGCCAGCCGTACCGGTCCGGGTCACCTGCCCCTCGATGCCTGAGCTCGTGCCACGCACAAACACCCGGTTGTAGGCCGGGCGATCAACCCAGTCCAGCCCCACCACCTCGACGACGTCCGCCGGCAGCTCGATGTCAGGCGTTGCGCTCGCCCAGGCCCAGGGCGCGGAGGGGTAACGAGGCAATACCCGCAGCACCCGGTCGGTGGGGTGCGGCTGGACGTACCCCCCAGCGGCTGCGGCAATCGTGTTGACCGCCTCGATGTAGGTGCCCTGGAACGACCAGGCGCCGGCTGGCACCAACCAGTCCTCCAGGCCCCAGTCGATCGTCCAGCCGAGGGGAACGCCGTTGTCGGTCAACACGTCGCCCATCAGCTGCTGGGCAGTCCGTGCCACCGAGTTTGAAAACACCAGGCTCGGCGCGTACGGGTCGCCCAGTGCGGCCGCGCGGCCCTTGCCGCTGATGCGAACTCGCGTCTGTGCGAACTGGGCATCGCGCCCACGGCTAACAACCTGCAGACGGTAGATGGCCCCGTTGATCACTGCCTCGACCTCGACTGGAACGCCACGGGTCACTGGTTGCACTTGCGCCAGGTCGCCGCGGTCGATGGTCGCGCTGAACGTCCAGGTCCACGAGTCCGAATCCAGCGTCATGCTGAACGTGTGAGCGCGCAGCATGACGCCGTTGTCGGCTCTGCGCAGCAGAACAGAGTTGTTGGTCACGTAAACCCTCCTGACGGGAACAATGATGGTTTCAACGGGATTCGGGTTATCGCCGTGGCGTTCGCAGATGAACAGCAGCTCAGTGCTTGCGCTGGCCGCAACATCAAGCACCAACTCGACATCCAACGCCAGCGGAGGCAAATAGCAGGGGTCGACGCCGGGAGTGACTGGAACGACAGAACGCCCCGGCCGCGGTGGCCAAGCGCGTTGGTATCTGCTCACCCGGCCTGTGGTTCCAGGCACCGCCTTCCGAAATGACGATCCGGCCGCCAGCCTGAACCAGGCAGCGGATTGCCAGGACTCAGCTGAAAGGACCCTGCGATCATGCAAACAGTCCTGATGCGGCGAAATCAGCGCCCATTGATTCAGATTCGCGGTCTTCTGGAATGCCACCATAGCCAATGGCCGGCGATCGCGTAGGCCCTCTTCGTGCCGCGCTGCGGTGGTGAGTGTGGCCACGCGCTGAGCCTCTTGAAATCGCCCAGGTGCCGCGGCGCTTATCCGCTGACCTTCGGTGAAATCGACACTTGTCGCCGCCTGCATCTTCTGCGCGTCTTCATGGGCGACATCGAACAACGACGGCGCGGGAATACCGCCTTGCCACGCCATCGCCCAGGCTGGCGCACGCAGCACAGCAGAGGCTTCCCATTGAATCGCCGCGTCACGCACCATCGGCCGGGCGGTATTGCTCTGGTAAGTGACAGCGCCGAGTACCGCCGGCTTCGCCATGACCAACGAGCCCGTTACACGTGAGACGATGCGTGTGGTTCCGACGACGCCTAGGGACGGCAACGCGCCAATGACCGCAAATGAGCTGTCAGGCGCTGCTTCTGCCCCATCGTCCCCGAGCACCAGGTCATAAGGTGGCCCGGCAAGTTGGCCCCGGCTGAGGACGAGATCAATCGACTCCATTACACCAACGCAGTCGAGCCCAGAATCATGCTGCCGCCAGCGTAGAGCAGCGTGCCCTTTGTACCGGCTACCCGGAACAGGCCATCGCCAGTATCGTCGGTGACGTCGCCGTCAACGGCATATTCATTGTCGCCCGTGATCAAGCGGGCCCACACCGCAGCACCATCGAGCACGATCATGTCACCTGCGGCTGCCTGCTGGTGCAGCACCATCACACCTTCGGTGATAGTGCCGCATGGTTTGGCCAGCACCACCTCAACCAAGTGTGCCCCACCGGGCGAATCGCCGCTGGATGGCCTTGGTGTGGAGTAAAAGCGGATTCGGGCGGATGCGCTTCCAGCATCGAGGTAGTCCCTGGTTGCAGCGAGGCGTGCGTTGGCCAGCCCTGTTGAGATGGTGGGGTTCATGGCATCAACCCCGGGATGACGTTCGATGCGACCACCGTGCGGTAGTTGCCCTCATAGTCGCTCGCCTCGATCGTGTAGGCTTTGGTCTCGTCAATCTCGCTGAACGACCAGGCACCCGTCGTTGCATCGCTCCAGGTTTCCCTTACCAGCAGTGCGTCGCGGTCACGCACCAGGCGAATGCGGCGATGTACTGGGACATTGGGAGAGCCTTTTGCCTTCACCGTGCCCAGGAAATGCCCCCGCCCGCCGAACTCCATGTCGCGAGCGCGCACTGCCCGGGTCACCGGCATGATCTGCGTAGCTAGCGGAGCCGCACCGACAACAACTGTGGTGGCTCCTGATGGTTTACCGCTAGCCCCGTAGGCCTGCTGCGCAATGCACTTTTGCAGATCCAACGCAACGTAGTCGACGTTGCCAGGTCCGACATTCTTTCGGATGACCAGATCGTCGATCAGACCTTTGTAGTAGTAGTTGTCACCAGGCCCCCCGAGGATCGCACCGATCGTCAACTTAAAGAACGGTGTGGACGGCTCGCTGAAGTCAAAATTGTCGGCGACGGGTGTAGGGCTTTGCGCGCCCTCAACGAACAGACGCATGACCCCATCAGAGTTGCGGCCAAACCGAATGCGGTATCGCTTGTTGGCTTCGATGGCTATCGGGCTTTGGAACACTCGAATAACCCCGTAGTAGCCACGATTTCCGTAGTAGAAGCGGAAATAGCTATCCTCCCAAAACAGTACGAACTCAGTCTGGTGGTTGTATTCCGAATAGATCTTCGACACCAACGGCTGACGACGAGAGATGTCATCAAAGGACACGGCCATGTCGATGGCGAACGACCCGCTTCCGATATTGAAATCGGCATTTGGATCGGCCTGCAAATAGCTGCCGTTGCCATCAAGTTTCAGTGATGAGCCCTCGGACAGCGCCCCTGCGGTGGTGACAGCCGCCGCTCCATATCCCGTGAACGTGTGGCCACACTGATCAGTAAAGCTCGCAGATCCATTGGCTCCTTCAAAACGCATGTAGACGACATCGTTCGCGCTGGGTGTTGGCGCAAACGACGACGTGAACGCAGTGGGCCCCGGATATGCCACGCCGACAGCTCGCTCTTGCGTGGTCCAGGCAATGCCGTCGTCGGATCTTTGCAGGTCGAAGTTGGCGATGAAACGGGCCTTCTGGGAGCCAGACCCCACGCGCACCTGGCGAACGTCGGCGCTTGCACCAAAATCCCAGGTGAACGAGAACCCTGCGCTTGAAAACTGCGCCCGGCTGAAGGACACGCTGTTGGTCAGCGTGCCATCCTGCAGGGCCGACAGCGCGCCGTCGATAGGCGCAACGGGGCACACCAGGGAGACTGAATCGTCCAGCCGTGCAGTGGCGCCCCACAGTTGCAACTCACTCAGTTCGAGCGTGTTGTCGCCGTAGGTGTCGATGCTGTTGATTCGCCAGAAACGCGCGCTCATCAGCTTCTCCAGGGCCCGGTGACGTCAACGAAGAAGACACCGCGCTGGCCACCCTGCGCTGGAGCCACCGTTACAGCCATCAGGCGCCGGCCCGACAGGTCGCCCGAGCCGTTCACGATATCGCCTGTAGTGAAGGCACCCGCAGCATCCTGCAGCACGTGCCAGATGCCCGGCAGCAGCCCCCGGAAACCTGCGGTGGCGTACACCGCGGCCTTGCCGAGCAGAAGTCCGTTGTCGGCGTTGTTGGGGTACGTGCCCCAAGCGTAACTTGGCCGGCCCGAGGCGACTACGGCGGTGTCTCCAATGTGGTTCAGACCCACTATGTCAGCATTGATTGAACCGCCTAGACTGGTGTAGGCGCGAGGCATGTAGCGGCCAGCCTCAGCGCTGCCAGGCCGGCCCGAGACACCTACCTCGCCGCCAGACATCACGGTCTGGGCCACGCGGTCGTAGAGGTCGCCTGTCAGCAGGCACGCATAGGCGTCACCACTGCGCTGCGCGATGATGTCGCCGTAAAAATGCGTGCTCATCTGTGTCTGGAAGGTCGCGCCTGGCGCAACCCCGATGTAGAAGGCCCGCTCGTCGCCGAAGGCATACCAGCGCCGCGCGCCCGCGTCCGCAGCATCGGACTTGGGCCAATACAACCCGCCCGGCACCTGGGGATCCGTGGGGAAGCGGCCCGTTGCGGTGTTGATGTCCGACATGGTTTCGCAGCCCCAGACACGAGCATTTGTGGTGCCGGTGTCGAGCACGCGCAGCAAGAAGCCGGAAGCCTCGGGCGCACTGGGCTTGTAGGCCCGGGTGTTGGTCGCGGTCTGGGCTATTGTCCAGCCCAGCGGCGCGATCCTAAAGGTGATTGTGCCGGTGGCAGCCTGGTCACTCAGACTGGTCGCGAAGCTCACGCTGCCGCTGGTGATCGCGGTCACCACCTGATTGCCATTGAGGCCGCTTGGAGTTGCACCGGCCACTGCGATAGTGGCGCCCACCACGGCTGGGTGGGACGGCGACACGTTGATAGTGGCCACCCCACCGCTCACCACCAAGCTCGTCGCGGTCTTGCTGCCGAAGCCCGTCACCAGCAGAGCGTCCAGCAGGTCGGTGAGGGAGCCCGCCGTGCCGTTCAGCACGGGGGCGTTGGGCATATCGCTGTTCATGAATTTCATGGTCAATCCTTGTTTCTTATGGGCGATTCACGTCGCCGCGGACGAGCAGCGCGAACGAGTCATCAACCACGGTTTCCGGACCCTGCTGCACAGTGCGAGCGACCCACACCGGCTTCTCGGCGCCGATGGTATTGATGCGCAAAATGTTGCCGATAGACCAGCCTGTTCCCCAGCCGATTGATTGGATCGTGAAGTACGGAACCCCAGTGCGGGGGTTAACAGGGGCCGTGGTGGAGCCGATGTTTCCGGTACCGATCACCCCGACATGCTCGCCAACGATCCGAAACGCGGTGGAACTGGTGAACTGGAGATACCAGCGTTCCGTCAGCGCACCCTTGTTTGTCACAAGAATGGGCGCGAGCACCGTGTCGTAGTTGGCATCGGAGCTGGCACCAATTGGCTGGTCAGACCATGTTCCAGTCCACGACACCTGATCAAAAGTTACGCTGACCCGAGCATGCAAATCGCCGGCGGGCATTGCGCTGGAGATGTAACTGTCCTGCACAGGGTAATCGTGCGTGAGCGGCCGCGTGAATTCCAGCGAGCCGTCGATCTGTGCATCACGAACAGTCAACAAGTCCTCGACGCGATGCTCAATCTTGATCGGTTGGCTGTAACCGGTCACATCGTTGAACGTCACCAGGCCGGCCTCAAGGTCGGCGGTATAGCCGCCAGTGATCGTGACCCCGTCGTGCCCCACTACCCGCACACGCGATAACCTGCTGCGCGCGCAGTTGATCGTTTGCCCGGGGCTCACTTCGGCCTCTACTGTGGTCTTGGCGTTGCCGATCACGGCAAAGCCCCCACGCCTGAAGATGGGCACCCGACCATCGGTCGGGAGGCGCACGGGGTCAACGCCAATGATGCCCGCGTCCAGCGGCAAGTAGGTGTAGGCCACAGCGTTGTAGCGCAGCGTGCTCTTGTCCGCGAAATCGGCGAAAACAGTGCCCACGCCCGGGATGCCGAGGAACGACAGGTCCACAGTGGGTGCGCCCGCACTTCCTGTGGGGCTACAGAAATAGAGCTCGACGGTGCCGAACTCGTAGTTGATCCGGCCCTTCACACGTACCCCATTGATGCGGCCGTTGCTATCGGCGGCGACATTGAAGGTGGTTTCATCGAACATCGCGCCCAGCACCGAGAAGCTGCTTGGCCGGATCGGGGATGTCGCCGTCCTAAATGTCACCTGACCCGTGTGCAGCGGGCTGTAGGGCCCGGTCACCGGAGGGGCTTGCACCCCACGCCAGTTGGTGATGGCGGGGCTCTCGCCTGTGACCCAGGAATTGAACGTTAGCAGGCCAGTGGCGAGCGCCATTGTGCCGACCTGGGTGCCTATCCCAGTGATCGGTGACAGGTCACGCTGAACCGAGCCGTCCGACTTCACCATGAAATCCTTGCCACCCTTGGTGAACCGTACGCCACCGAGGGTGTAGGCATTCGCCAGATTCACGCTGAGCAGCAGCGTATCCACATTCACGCTTTGGGTGACAGCATCGTTTCCGCCAACTGGCGCATAACTGACCACGGCGTCGACATCAGCACTGCGAGAGATAACCGAAATCGGAATGGCTGCAGTGCTGCTTGCGACAGCGAAGTAATACCCGCTGGGTCCGTTATTGTTTTCAACGAACGTCTCATGGGGATATGGCGTCGTGAAGCTCTTGGCGATTGTGACCACGCCAGTGGTGTAGTTGATCGTACCGACATCGACCGACCCACTGTTGTGGTTGTATTTGAGTACCCCGGCTTGATCGTGCAATGAGAATTGCGCTTCATACAGCCACTTGTTACCGCCATCACCCAGTGAAGAGCCATATGCTCGATACAGCTGGCCATAAACTTTGATCGCGACACTCCCCTGCTGGACTGCGCCGCCAAGCGAGAACGACCAGTTGGCGCCGCTGTCCGTGTAGGAATCGATATTGGCGGTGCTGGGGGCGACGCTGCCACCCACATTGACGGTCACCAGTGTGCCGGGTGCCGGAAGTGCATTGGGGCTCACGCGTACGCGCCCCGTGCTGTAGTTGACTGTACCGACGCCGGATACGCCTCCAAGATTGCCCAGACTGTCATCCGTCAGGGTGTTTGCCCCCCAACTGACCGTGACGCCTCCGGGCACAAAGGATTTACCGCTAACGTTGATCTCGAAGTAGGCCCGAGCATCGTTGTCGATGTCAATTGAAGAGGACGCGAGCGTGATCGACTGCTCGGCCCATTGGTAAATGATCGCGCTGCCAACATCGGGTAGCGCCCCGAGCGTCACGCTCACCGTGCCATCACTGAAATTGAGGGTTCCGGCACCGAACGCCGAGTCTGAGCCCCGAATGGCGCCAGTACCAGACTCGCGCAACAGATACCACTTGCCACCAGCCAGGTAGCTGATTTGCAAAGAGCCGCGGGCCGGCACCGGCTGAATCGTGAAAACGTAGCTCTGCGACCGGTTTGCGATGGTCACCTGAAACCCGATCGACTGCTCGATGGTGGTCGGTGCAGCCGCGAGCTGGTACGTGACGGAATGAGTCCCGCCAGCATTGCCCCAAACGTTCTCGCTCAACGAGATGATGCCGTTTTCATAGTCAACGGAGCCGACCTGGTTGAGCGACGCGTTGATCAGCGTCCCGTTGCTGTCCGTCAGGGTCACACCATCGCGCACGATCGACAGCGTACCCGGCATGATGGAACCACCGATGAAGAGCCGCTGTGTGGTGGTGAAAGCGAGGGTGATCGCCTGGGTAATTGCGCTGCCGGCCGAAACCAGAGCATTCGAGACCTGATTCATCCGCGCGGAGGCAATGGCGGTCTCGGTTTGCGCACTCGGCACCAATCGGGTGTAGATCGATGATCCCTTGGCGTTGTATGAGCCCATGCTGACTGGTTCGGTCAGGGGTACACAGCCGTAGTATCGGGCGGCGTCAGCGACGATCACATTTTTGATACCCGTTTTTGCTGCGAGCGTGGCGCCTGCCGGATCAATACGACTGACGTCATGGCCAGGGAAGTCCAGGCGCAGCGCATCGCTGATGCGCAGCGTGAGCACATATCGGGTGTAGTCCCCGCCGTCGTCGGTGAACGTTCTCTGAACCGTGCTCGCCTCGGTGATTCGAACATACTGGGATGCCTCATCCGGATAGCCCTCGCGCTTCTTTAGCACCAGGCTGGCACCGATCTCGGGCACTTCGTCGGTGCGCCTGAACAGCAGGATCGTGCTTTGACCAGAGATATGGTTTCCAAAAAGGAATGCAGGATAGGCCGTGCCGACGAACAAGTAGGCCTCCAGTCGGCTCACGGCATCGGCTCGGGTATCAAACGTGTCTGCGGTGTCAAAGATCGTGACGCTGACGTTGGGGTCAGTTGGCGGCCGAGCGACGATGATGTTGGCACCCATGTAGGTGTCAGTGTTCTCGGTGTCTACTGCAACAAAGAGCTTGCGGATCGAAACCCGTCCTGCGCCCCGATCAAACTCTGAAATGTCGGGGAAGATCTCGTTGCTCACGCCGTCGCGGATCGCAATCGCTGTCGGCGCGCCGCCACCCTCGGCGACGTCATCCATCACGCGCGACGCCACCAGTTTGATATCACCCGCAAGAATCGTCATCCTCAAATCTCCACAAATCGCAGTGTTGGCAAATAGACCTGATCCGGGGTCTGTTCCCCATCGGCCAGGCTCCAGATAGGTTTGGCTTCGAAGCCGGTGCGGCTGTGATCGAACATGACATCGTGATAAACCCCGCGCAGGACCAGGATCAATACGATCCCTGGCAGCGCAGACCAGGCTGCTACGGTCTCGCAGTCAGCACGGGAGATCCACGCCGAGGTGGCGACACCATCCAGGGTGATGGGTCGACCGGCCTGGCGCACGCCGACGTCGACCAGCAGCGCACCCGCAGTGGAGTAGCTCAGTGCCTGCACGACAGGGCTCCACGAGAACTCGTCTGTCCAATCCAGGCGATCGGTCAAATTGACGCTGACGCCTCCATAACTCAACGTGATGGCCATCAGGCGGCCCTCCCTGCGGCTGTCGCCATCTGCTGCAGCACCTGGCGCAGTGCGTCGGCATCGGCGGACGATGCAACCGTGATCGGGGTCGTGCGGCCGCCGAGGTTGATGTTGATGGTTTGAGTCTGGGCAGGCACGCTCGACGTCTTGCTGTTGGCACCACTGAAGGTGTAGGTCTCAGCAGCTCGAAGCAGCGCCATGCTGATCGTGTCGCCGCCATACTTCTTCTGGCCGGAATTGTTGAAGTAGTCGACCTCACCCTTGGAGTTGGCGAACTCGTTTGCGATCCGACGCGCGGCGGCTTCGTCGTCAACACCGGCCGCCTTCAGAAATGCCGCGATGCCGGTGCGGGTGCTCAGGTCACTCCCCGCGACCAGGCGATTGCCGCTCTTGTCGGTGCTGAACCCTTCTTTGTCGACGGCCAGGCGTTGACGCTCTGCGGCGGCGGCCTTCTCGCTTGCGGCAGCCTCTTGTTCGAGCAGCTGGATCTGCCGTTGCGAATAGTTCGCCGTGATCGTGTATCGCATAGCCAGCCGCTCCAATGCGTCAGCATGCTCTTGGACAGCAGCAGTGGAGTGGGCAAACGAGGTGGTGAGTCCGCTGGTTGCTGCCTGCGCCTGGTTCATCGACGACACGATGGTTCGGCCAGCCGAGTCGGTTGCAACATTGAGGCCATCCATCGCGGCGCGGGCCTTGAGGGTCTCACTGACCACCCCATTGTTGGCCGCAGCTGACGCGTCAAACACGCGCTGCCAGGCCGCAGCAAGACCTTCGGCCGTGGCCTGGCCGCTTGACTTGATCAGATCGTAGTCTTTGAGAGCGGCAGTGGTGGCCAGTTTCAATTCGTCCTTGGTCTTGATGCCGACCCGACTGAAAGCTGCAGCGATTTCCTGCTCGGTCTCTTTCGCCTTGCGGCTCAGGTCCGTCAATGCAGCTGCTCCAGCTTCTAAAGCCTTCTTGATCTCCAACAGCTTCTCTGCCGCCAACTGCCAGTTGCCATTAGCGACAGCAGCCTCATACTGAGTCTTGAGATCGGCAACCTTTTCCCGCGCATCCTCGCTGGCGTTTTTCAGACGAACACTCGCCGCGACAGCACGTTGACTGGATTCTTCGGCCGCCCCGCCCATTTCCTTGAGCGTGCCACTTAGCGTGGCAATGGCCTGTTCGCTTGCCTTGACCTGGGCATCGCCAGTTTGGGCGGTCTCGGTTAGTTTGCTCCAACCTTCGCGCGCCCGAACCGCGCCTGCCTCGACCGCGACAAACGCCGCGGTGGCCTTTTGTGCCAAGGCTTCACTCGCTGCATTGGCGCCACCGGCCGCAATGCGGATCTCTTCTGCGGCCGCCTTGAATCCTTCAGCCACGCCTCCAAACGTGATCTTGGCCAGGCCTTCCAGGAGCAGCGCCACGCCATCCAGCACGCGACTGGACAGCGATGCGAACCCCTCGCCCACGGTGTAGATGACGCCCAGGACAACGTTGGTCCCCGCCGACATCACACCCCATGCCGTGTTGACGATCGCCCCCGCATTGGTCGCGGCCTCTCCCATGGCGACAAAGGTCGCCTGGGCCTCATCTGCGTAGCCGCGCAGCTTTTGCGCCATTGCCTCAAAGTCGACCTGCTGGGCAAATTTGGTGGCCCAGGTGATCGCGCTCTCGAAGCCCGTTGCAAGGGCCTGCCCAAACCGGCCCACCAGACCGCTGTCCACAGCCGACTTCAGCGAGGCGACAAGGCGATCTACGCCATCCTTCAATACCGGCAGCACAGGTGTGGTCAGGGTGTTGCGCACCGTGTCCCACATGCTGGAGAGGCCGCTGAGCGAGCCATTGAGGTTGTCCCCCATGACCTTCGCCACCTCGGCGGCGCTGCCCTTGGCACTGTCGAGCTTGCCTTTGAGATCGTCGAGAGCGCCGATCCCCTGGTTCAGCAGAGCGCGCAATGCGGGGCCTGCCTCGGTGCCCACGGCCAGAATGGACTTCTGACCCGCTGAGCCGGACTTGGCCAGCTCTCGCAGTGCCTGGTCGAAGTTGACGGTCGTGATCCCGATGGCGGCCAGCTCGGTCCTGAATTTGCTGGCTGGGTCAGCGAACTGCGAGAGGATCGCATTGAGCCCCGTGCCCGCGCGACTGGCGTCAATGCCAGCATCCGCGAACTTCCCCAGCACAGCCACGGTCTGTTCCAGCGAGAGGCCAACACTGTTGGCGATCGGCGCCGTGTAGCTCAGCGCTTGGGCCAGACCAACCACGCTGGTGTTGGATGCATTGGCGCCTGCGGCAAGCACGTCGGCAACACGGCCCGCATCACCGAACTGGAGGCCCATGCCCATCACTGCCTTGGTGACGAACTCGGCAGCTTCACCCAGTCCCACACCGCCGGCCTGAGCGAGAGACAGAACGGCAGGCAACGCCGTGATGCTATCTTTGGCCGACAGGCCAGCCCGCGCCAGGTTGCCGAGTGCCTCTGCGCTTTGAGTCGCCGTGAATTTGGTACTGGCCCCGGCCTCCTCAGCGGCCGTGCGCAGCGCACGCATCTCGTCTGCACTTGCTCCGGTGACAGCCTTTACCTCGGAGAGCTTTGCCTCCAGGTCGCCGGCACTGCGCACAGCATTGACGAAGGCGGAAATCCCGAAATAGGTGGCGATCGTGCCAGCAATGGTCTTCAGCAGCCCGTGGATGGACACCAGGGTTGGCCCGCTTTCGTCCTTGGCGCGGATGATGATGTCAAGGGGCTTGAATGCCATGATTTTTCTGGGGAGAGCCCTGGTTTCCTAGGATGGGCAGTTACCTCGCCCCATCGCCTTCATTGCTAATTGGCGTCTGGATTTGCGCACTGCGGCTGGGGCGCATCACGCGATTCAGCCAGCCGGTCGGGACACCCGGTGCACGCCGCCGGATGTCCCGCGCCCGGTGATCAGGTCATGCTGGTCCGGTAGTAGCGGCTGATGCCTGCGCCGGTCTTGGTCGGGTCCATCAACACGGTCCCTTCGACGTCCAATGAGCCGAACTTACCGCTGAGCAGCGCAAGCGACTTGGTCACGCCCTGGCTCACGCGCCAGATGTCCACCACGACGGGCTTGCCGCTGTCGGCCTCGTTCAGGCCGCCGAACGTAAGTTCCAGCTCGATGGCCTTGCTGGTCAGGGCTTCGATGGCGGCATAGGCCCCGTAGCTGTAGCTCAGCCAGAGCTTGTCGGCGTTCGTGATGCCCGCCGCATCGGCCAGCAGCAACAAGCCCTCGCCGCGCACCTCATAGTTGCCCGCCATGGTCACCGGAGTTGCAGCCTCTGCGGTGGCGCCCTTCTTGAGCACCACGCTGGTGGGGTCAATGTGCCGGATGCGCAGCAGACCGCCCAGGGTCGCGGTGTAGGGCGCGTCGACAACGGTGCCGCCCTCGACGTCGCTCATGGTGGCCAGCGTGGCCCGCGCCAGGTTGACCGGGTTGAGGTCGGCCAGCTTCATTTTGACCTTGACCTCTTTCACGCGGCGCACCTCGGCATGCGTGCCCCCGCCCAGAGCGGTCATGTCTTCTTGGGTCTGGACATCCTCGCTGTGTTCCAGGCTCAGCTCCAGGACGTTGCCCACGGGCACGGGCAGGGTCACGGCGCCATACGGGCGGGCATAAACATGGCCGACGTTCAGGCTGGGTTTGTAGGTTTGGCTGGTGACGTTGAGGGTCATGGGGAGCTCCAATGTTCAGGTTCAGGTCTTGCGAAAAATGCTCTCGACCGACAGCGTTGCCGGCAGATACTGGAAGCCGCCGACATATTTCGGCGGTGGCGGCGCCACCAGCTTCATGGGTGACACCGATCCGGGGATGGAGGTAGCCAGCAACCTGCCCACGACTCGGGCCAGCAAGGCCCCGGCGGCCAGCCGCGCGTGCGCACCCTGTTTGATCTGGGCCTTGTTGCGCACAGCGGCAACCACGTGCCACCGGTGCGCCAGACGGACCGCGGTGCCGATGTCCTCGACCGGGCTGAAGCCGCCATAGATCAGATGTACCGCGGGGACAGTCTGAGCAGACTCAAGGACGTCTGCCAGCTCCGAAGCCGACAGGACATGCACCGCAGGCGACAAACCAGCCACAGCCGAACGGATCAGTTCCAGCAGGGGCGCCTCCAGCGCCATGAAGTCGTTAGCCTGCTCGGCCGTCATCCCCGCGGTGCTCAAGCGAACCCCCGCAATGCGTCGTCTGTGATCTGGCGCCGGCCGCCCCCGAAGTACACCTCGGCCTCGCCCGGGGCCTCACCAGAGACGATCTGACCAGGCTGACCGCCCCAGGGGCAAACCAGCACTGAGCGCCCTTCGGCGATCTGCTGCAGCTCTCGTTCAGCGGCCTTGTAGCGCAGGTAAACCTCATGCTCGGGCGCCAGGTCGGAATGCAGGTAGTAGCGCGCCACGTCGGACACGATGCGCACAAGCTGCGGGGGCGGCACCAGCGCGGTGGCAGATGGATTGCCAGGCACCGGAGCTGGGACGGTGCAGCCAGTCAGCGGCAGAGCAAACACGACGCCCAGGAACCCGTCAGCGAACGCCTGAGCATCGGCGATCGCGCGCTCGACGCGGCCCACATTGACCGCCTGCAGGTCGGGGTCTGTAAGCGCGACGAGCTCGGGCTCACCGTATCTGTCAACGAGATCCTGGACGACGGCGTAGTTCATGGCGCTCAGGCGTGCACGTGCTTGTAGATCTGGATCTCGACGAGCTGGCCGGCTTGCGTGGCAGCGCCCAGGGCCCGGCCGCAATGCTCCGCTGCAGAGCCGGTGATGGCCCGGCCGGTCGCATCCGGCTTGACGAACGCGCCGAAGGCAAAGGCCTCGCCAGCTTCGACCAGGTAGCTGTAGCTGGTGACCACAGGGACGGCATCGCCGGCATCGGCCGCGCTTTCGGTCACGCCCTGGACGTCCTTGGCGCCGCCTGCCGTGGTGGGGTAGCCGCCGTCATACGCGACAAAGCGGCAGGCAGCCAGGGCGACAAGAGCGACCAGCGTGGTGGCGTGCTGCTTGTCGTATTGGCGGCCGGTGTTGTTTTGCGATGGCATGAAATTGCTCCTGACCGGTTACTTGCCGGCTTTGCGGGCCGTGGTCGGCACCTTGGTTGCAGTGGTACTGGTCGAGGCATCCGCGGCTGCGGAGCCCTGCTTGGTGTTGTCCGGGGCCGGAGCAATGGAGGCGTCGGCCGCCTGAACGTCTTTGCGGGCTTGCTCGAACTCGGCCAGGGCCTTGGCCTCGTCGAAGGTCAGCTGTTGCTCGGCCTTGAGACTGGCGCTCAAGTCCTCGATGGCGCCGGCCGCGAGCAGCTCACGGGTGTCGTGCCGGGAGAGCTCGGGCAGCTCGCCTCCAGGCTGGATGACCGTGCGTTCGCCGTTGATGATCACTGCCGTGGCGACCAATGCGATCAGTTTTGGCATGTTGTGGTGTCCTTCAATGAGTGCTGGCGTCCAACCCCGGCCCGATCTCCGGGCCGGGGGGCGACTTCGCTCTCGGTGGGTTGTTACTTCGGGTTCTGGAACAGAAACGCGGCGTTGTTGTAGGCGACGTTCGGCCGGCGCTCGAACGTGGCGCCGTACACCCAGGACTTGAGGCCCGGGTCGTAGTAGGGCGTCTCTGCGAACGGGTGGCCCTCGATCACGTTGGTGAAGCCGAAGCCGGGTTCAGCCAGGCTGATGTCCGTGCCGTTGCTGCCAATGTTGGGCACGTAGGCCAGCACCGCGTTGTTGCCCCAGACATCGCGGCCGGTGTCGGTCTCGTCGATCCAAACCGCGTCGCCGACCACGATGTCCGCCACATTCAAAATGGTCTTGAGCTGGTCGATGGTGGCCGGGCCCAGGTTGGAGCTCGGCAAGTAGCCCTTGACCTCGGCGTTGGTTGTGATCGCATTGAAGGCGTCCGCCGACAGCGTCAGGCGGTTGGGGCGCTTGCCGATCTTCTTGCGGATGACGTCAGCGGCGGCACGGATGTCGGTCACCGGTGTGCCCGTGCTGGCCGACCACTTGGTCCCACCAGCCAGCGCGACGACATGCCCCGCGGCATAGGTGCCGACGCTGGTGGCCAGCGTGGCCACCTCGATCTCGTAGTCCAGGCTCAGGACATCATTGGCCGTCGTCATCGCGATGCGGCTCACGTCCAGGTAGTTGCCCACGTTCAGCTTGCGGCTCTCGTCGGCCTCGCGCAGCAGCTCGCGCGGCATGGGCACATCAACCGCATATTGGTCAACGGAGTAGGTGACGCCCTCGAACTTGATGTTGATGCGCTTGGTCGGTCCGCCCGGCGCCCGGCGCAGGTTGTAGCGGCGCAGGCGCTCATCACCCAACTTGGCCAGCGAGACACTGGACAGGGTCTGGGGCAGGCGCGGGAACAGACGTTCAGCGACGAACGTGCCCTGGCCCATGCCCAGCAGCAGGCTGGTCAGGATGGGGTTTTGCTTGAGCCGGATCTCGGCTGCGGTCATTGCCATGGTGGTGGTCTTCCTTGTTTCGTCGATCGGGGAACGGGGATCAGCTGGTGAAGCTGGCGGTAACGGCCGTCAGCGCTTCGCTGTAGCTCACGTTGTGCTGCTTCGACCAGGCCTTGGCGGCGCTGTCGATTTCGGCGTCGGACTTGCCCGCGGCTTGACCGGCCTGGCTGCCCTGTTGGCGGGCGCCCCCCCCAAATTCGCCGAAGTTGACGACGGGCTTGGCGGCGGAGATGAGGTCCTGCAGCCACTGCGCGGGGCCGACCTTGCGAGTCGTGTCGCCTTCGGAGAACTCCACAGGGGCAGCGTCCGAGAGGGCCTCCAGCGTGGCCACAGCCATCGCTTTGTCTTTCGGCAGCAGACGGCCGGCTCGGACCTGCGCCTCGGCGAACGAGACAAAGCCCGCGTGGCGGTCGGTCTTTGCTTTTTCAGCGAACGATGCGGCCTGTGCCTCGGCGTCCTCCCTCGCCTTGTTGGCAGTGTCGGCGTCCTTTTTCGCCTTGGCGGTAGCTTCATTGGCGGCGGCCAGGGCGGCCTGTGCCTTATCCAGCTGTTCTTGCAACTCTTTGCTCATGTCGTCAGGCTCCTGTGTTGTGACGGGTTCAGAAACGGGTTCGGAGAAACAGACGGCCGCGCTGTCGGCGTCGCCTTCGGAAAACTGGATGTCTTTGAGGCCAGCAATGGCTGGCGGCTGCGCGCCCAAGAATGCGACGTGGCGCAGGTACCACTTCCCGGGGGTCGGGTTGTTCGGGGACTGGGGCGGGTAGAACGAGGCGCTGCGCTTCGGGAAACGTCGAGAGGAGACCATCTCGGCAAACTGCGGCTCGACGTTGTGCGGCGTGATCTTCAGCACTCCGCCGTCATGGCTCATCGATTGGACCCAGCCGTAGGCCGGCAGGTTGTCTTTGGGATGTCCGATGGTCAAAGGCGCCTCACGCACGGCCGGGTTGTAGCCGGCAGCCATGGCCGCAACATCGGCCTCGGAGAACTGGTGCACGTTTCCGGCGTCGTCGATGTGACGGCCGGCACGGAAGATCTCGATGCCTGAGGGCAGCGTGGCTGGTGGCGTTGCAGTGGCGGTCTGTTTGGAGGGCATGTCCGCACTGTCGCGCGGCGCGGCCTCGCGCGCTAAATCGAGGCCTCCAGAGAAACGCAGCAAAAGAAAAGCCCCGCGCGCACGAGGCAGGCGGGGCTCAGGTCAGTGGCCAGGGCGGCTACGGGGAGCTACAGCGGCAATTGGCCTTGGCGCGCTGCGATCTGCTGTCGGCGCCATTCTGATTCAATCTGGCGCACGCGCGACTCCGTCAAACCTGTCGCGTCCGCCACCGCCTTGTAACTGGCCCGTTTCGCGAGCAGCTCGATCGCCATGCGGGCCTTGGCGCTGGCCGCAAGCATAGCGCCCACGGGAATATAAGGTTGGGTACCGCCGAGGTCTTGGGCCAGGCCCAGGGTCAACGCAACAGCCAGGCGCGCCAGAGCAGAGCTCTCGACTGCATTGGAGCCGGGGGCCGACAACAGCGTGATGTAGTGGCTGGTCGCGAATTCGCGCCAGGTGTCGGGCCATGCTCTCGGCATCAGCGCCTCCAACGGGGCGATCTCATCTGCAGTCAGCTCAGCGAGGTCCCGACGTTCGAACATATCAACCATGGTCTGCTCCTCTGGCCTGCCAGGCCTTCAACGCCTCGATCAGCGTGTCGAGCTGGGCAGAGGTCGCAAACTGCAGTGCGCTCACGCCGACCTGGCGTTCGACCCATGCATTGAGCGCAGCCCGGCTGGGGTTGTTGACCAGGCCATCGCGCACCAGTTGGTGCCAAAGGGCCCAGACCTTGCGTTCCCGGGGGCTGGCCGCAGCCTTGGATTTTGCGAACTGCTCCCGGGTCAGCGGCCGATGCCGTGTCTGTGCGGGCACGACACCCATGCGTTCTGCCAGGTGCTGCATGTGATCACGCACTGCCTGACGCTGCGTGTCCGTCATCTCGGTGGTACTGGTCCGCTGCGTGAGCCCCTTGAGCAGCGCACGGTAGTCGTCATCGGTAAGCGACAGCTTGGCTTTGAGCACGTGGATGGCGGCGATGTGCTGCGAGCTCATGCTGCCCCCAGTAACAAAGGGCCAAGCCACCAATTCCACAGACCCAGCAGGCTGGAGACCAGGAACACGCATTGCTGGGCGAACATGCGCCAGAGACGACGCTGCGCACTGAACACCAACCAGGCCGCATTGCTGACCAGGAAGGCGCTGAATCCCCAACCAGGTAGCGCGGGCATGGCCAGCAGCAGAGCCCCCGCCATGCCGGTCACCGCACCCACGGTTTCAACACCGTTTTTGACCGATTTCATGCTGCACCCAAAAGAGACGCGTTAGAGCCGCTGGAGGCCTCAGCCGCACCGGATGCCTGCATTTGCGAATTGGGACGTTTTGGGACGGGATTCAGGCCGCCGACGATGCTTTCGAGACTCTCCCGAGATCCCCGGGTGGCGAGCGCGTTCATCAACCGAGCAGCATCGGCCCCCGTCGCACGGATGGTGGTGCGCTGCGCTGTCCTGGTCACTTTGAGTGTCATGGGGTGTCCTTTCCTTTGCGAAGCCCACCACCGTGGTGAGCTTTGAAAAAGCCCCTCAGCCAGGCCGAGGGGAAAGTCGGCAAGGCCGACCAGGGAGGTATTGGGTTCAAGCAAGACGTGCTTGCGGGGTGTTGACCCCCATGCCGTGGTGCAGCCGAGCCTTCTCGCCAGCCTTGTGGCCAGCCATGTAGTGCCCCAAGTCAGTCTTGCGGGCACGGGTGGCATCGCGAGTCTTCTCATTGGCCAGGTCCGGATGCTTGGCTTCGAGGTACTGCAGCAGCAGGGTTTCATTGGCGGTACTGCGACTGAAGCGCTCGACCAGCGCCTGCACTGCCAGCACCCAGCCTTTGGCGAACGCATCGCCACGGGCCGTCTTGGTGATGGCCTTGCAGTTCTTGGGCTGCCGACCAATGTGTGCCAGTCGGTCCCGGGCACATTGGCGCGACAGCACTTCGAACGCATAGCCCGAAACATCCGCAGCAGCATCCACCCCGACGAAGACGTAATAGCGTGAGCGGGTCCAGTTGCCAGCGGCGTTGTAGGCGCCCACAAGCTGGCTGAATTTCTCGCACCCGAAGGCATCGGCTACCAGGTTGGCCAGGCGCACCTCCCAGAGGTTGGCGGCAGCGCTGACGGCCTTGACGCGCACCTCGCGCACGTCGGCCAGGGCGATTTCGCCTTCTTGCAGGTTGAACTGCTCCATGAGCTTCTGCGCCTGGCGCAACGCGGCTGCGGCCTCATGCGACTCGGCACTGCGGCTCAGGGCCAGGCACTTCTTGATCTTCTTGAGGGCGTCTTCTCGGTTCATTGCTGAGCCTCCTGCGCCTTCATCCAAATGCCATAGGTGTTCTTACCCAAGTGGCACAGCACGACCGGATACCGATCCCGCGTGGTGATGCGATAGCTGGTGGAGGGCGAGGCCTCATGCAGCAGGAGTGCGCCCTGCTGAATCTTGTCGCCGGCAGCATCGTCGCCGGCATCGAAGGTCAGCACGGTCTTCCAGGCGCCGGCCAGGTTGGCCTGCAGCTGAGCTGGGCGCTCAGTCGAGGTGTTGCTGGTCGGCATGGTCAATGCCCTCCCACAGCCGTCTCAGACGCAGCTGGGGTCAGTGCCACGCCGCCCAAGGCCTGGATCAGTTCCGGCAGCAGTTGGGCGAATTCCCCGGTGGCAATAGCCACATCAGCATCAAAACCACCGTCATCGGCCGACTTGCCCTCGAACACGACATCCAGCAGGTGGACCTTCTTGAGCTGCATGCCCTCGGTGAGCAGGAACGAAGCGCGGTCATCCCAGCTCAGAGCCAAGCGGGAGGGCAGCATGCCCTGCGCGATGTGCTGCTTGACCTCGTCAGTGTCCAGGGGGCTGCGGGTGTAACGGATCGCCGCCTTCGACTCGTCAGCGGCCTTGAGCTCGCACTCTTGCTCAATGGCGAATCCTGCGGGTGGCTCTTGCGTGGTCAGCCACTGCGCCATGGCGCTCACCGGGCTGACACGGGTGTCGAGTAGGGCCACGGCGAAGCCGTCCAGGGACTTAACCAGGGCCGTCACGATCTCGTCAGCGTGCCCCTGGCTCGCCGCATCAATCACCAGCAGCTGCGCTTTGCAATCGATCCAGACCAACGAGGCACCGAGCTTCGAGAACGCCATCGGCAGCAGTTTGCTCCGGACCTCTTCCTTGATTTCCTTGAGCTCCTTTCGGCCTGGCTTGCGGCCTACCTCCTGAGCAATTTCCTCGGCGGCGATCTTTGCCTGGCGGTCTACGACCGAACTGGGGACGTCCTTGGCCTCGACCATGAACTTCAAGATCCAGTGCCCGCCGATGGACTCAACCAGGGCGCCATGGGCCTCTCCACGGGGCTCCACCCAGCCGGTGGACTTCTCCTGGCTGGGTGTGCATGCCACATAGCGGGCTTGGCCGAGTGCAGACTCAACCTGGTCCAGTGTGGCCGACCAGGTCGAGGCGATGCGATAGATGATCATGTTGCTGAACATGGCTTGCCTCCTCAGATCGCAGCGATGTCCAGCGGGATCGGCTGGTATTCCTGGGTGTCGCCCAAGCGCTTGTAGAAGCGGATATAGGGCTTGGTGCTGGCCGTCTGCATGCTGTCGGCAATGGCCTGCATGGCGGCCTGCCACTTGGGGTGGTCGATGTTGACCCGGCGCAGGTTCAAAACCCGACCCACATTGATCTTGCCTTCCTTGTCGGCCTGGAAGGCGTGGTTCACAAGCACCCGGATGTTGTCGTTGGCGCCCTCGCTCCACTCGTGCACGCACTCGTCGATCAGCGCCTTCGCCGCCATCAGCTGCTCGCCGAACATCAGCTTGTCCTGCATGGAGCGCACCAGCTTGTAATGGCCATCGAACGACATCAGGGTGACATTGCCCTTCTCGCCGCCGGTCTTCACACCGTACTGCTCCAGGCTGGTGGCTACCAGGGCAGCCACTTCCTGCATGGCGTCGAGCTTGAACTTGCGCAGGCCGGCCTGGGCGGCCTCGGCTGCCAGGCACAGGTCGGTCACCACCTGGTGGCGCAGCTTGTCGATGTCCTTGACCTTGGACTCGGGGATCAGGTTGCCGGCCGCGTCTTTCCAGTAGCCGGTGATTTGTTCAGTTGTCATCTTGATCTTCTTTAAGTCAGTGAACGGGCGCAGACGCAGGGCGCGCAGCTGCGGCTGCTGTGGCAAGGGCCATGGCGTTTTGCATCATCAAGTTGGCGATGCTCTGCGTGCAGCACGGGTGCGCGATACCCAGTTCGACAAGGGTGGACAGCAAGGCCGTGATCGCGATGCCGTGCTCGTGGCTTGCCAGCATTTCCCGCAATTGAATGCAGAGGCCGTTGATTGCCTGCAGGTCGGCCTGCTTTCTTTCGGGGCTAGGTTGAGTGCTCATGAAAGCTCCTGTTGAATCGTTATCAGCACCGAAAGCCGCGGCTCTCGATGCGCTTGAAGTCCAGCGAACCCGTGCGGGTGGCTGGGGCGGGTGTGGCCTTGTAGACGGGGGCGTGCATAGCGTCGTACTGGGCAGGTGGCACTGCGTTGATCGGGCGGGCCTGGGGCGTGTAGCGCGGACGGCCACGGGGCTCATGGGTGGGTTTGGTCACGATGGGTCTCCTGGGGTTTTGGGGGTAGGCGTTGCCTTGCGGGCCATTTCCTCGCGCATGCGGCGCACCAGCGGGCTGGTGCCAGGTGCTGGTGCAGGGGGCGGTGTGTAGGCAGGCGCTGCGGCGGCGGTAAAGGCCGCAGCCACACTCACCGGGCCCGGCGCGCTCGACATGGCCTGTCTGGCAGGGGTACGGCGCTCCTGCTCACGTTGGGCCTCGGCCGAGCCCTCCACGCGATCGGCCATGCCGGCCAAGATGGCGTAGAGGTAGCCGTGGCTGGCCATCGGGAGATCCAATCGGCCGGCATCCCTGGCAGCCAACATCTGGTCGATGCCCAACGCCCAGGCCTGCAGCGGTACGTTCCAGTCGCGGCCCTTGAAGGTGATGGCCTGGCGTTTCAGGTCAGGCAGCAGTTGCCTCAGCAGCTTGACCTGCTTGGGAATCGTCAGCCGTTGCCGTGCTGGCGTGAACAAGGTTAGGTACTGCAGCACGCGAGACCCGAGAGGGATCGAGATCTCGGCCAATTGCGCGAATGCACGCTGCGACTCGTCGTTGGCGAAGAGCTGCGCGATCGTCAGCTCCGTACCGCAGATGGGGCATGAGAGTTCGCTCATGCTGCCAGCAACCACAGGTTGTTGAACGCCCCCGCCAGGTCAAGGCACAGCCAGACGACGGAAGCCAGGCAGATCAGTGCCAAGACCACCAGGCAGCGGACCGCTATGACGAAACTGCGAGGCTCGTGTGCCGCCTCAATTACGCCAGGCGCGAAGGGATGGCGCAGAGGTGCCACCAGGCATTGGGTGCACGTGCCGTAGGCCTGGCACACGCCGAGTTGCTCGCAGCGCGTGTGCTTATGTTGGGTGAGACTTTTGTTGGGCATGGTGTGCTCCTCAGCAGTGGGTAACCACCTGGGCGTCAACCTTCGGCCAGCCGGCCTTGGCGGCGGCGTTCATGGCGCGGCACACCAGGTTGTTCACCACCAGGGGGTGGCATTCGCTGCGGGCATCTGAGGCCTTGCCACCGCGTGGGATGTGCACCAGGCGGGCGCGGATCGCATCGGCAGCGTCGTCGGCGAAAACGTCTTCGAACTTCAGCTCGAAGCGGGAGAACTTGTGGCGCAGGTAGCCTTCCAGCTCACCGTCCAGGGGTTCCAGCTCCACCACCTCGCAGCGCTGCATCACCTCGCGCACCTCGGCGTTCTGGCTGCCCAGGCGGTCGCGCAGCTCGGGCTGACCGATCAGGGCGACGCCGATCAGGCGCTGCATGCCGTCTTTCAGCTCAAGGAACCGCTTGAGGTGCTTCAGGGTGGCCGTGGGCAGGCAGTGGGCCTCCTCGATCACCAGCAGGTGGCGACGGCCGGCGCGGCGGCTGGCCTTGAGCAGGGCGTGCACCTGGGCAAACCGGGCCTCAGGGCTGCTCTTGACCTTGAGCTGCGGGTCCATCGCGGCGGCAATGGCTTCAGCGATGTGGCTGCTCTTGAGGGTCTTGCCCTTCTGGTCGTTGGCCTCCATGGCCAGCACGTAGGGCCGGATGATCAGCACATCGCGCTGGTCGGCCTTGATGCGCTCCTCCAGGTCTTCGGCCAGGGTGGTCTTGCCGGCCCCGGATTCGCCCACGATGGCCACGAAGCCGTGGTGACTGGCGCAGTCCATCAGCGTGGCGCGCACGTAGCGCACGCTGGCGGTCTGGAACACATCGTCGGGCGACTGGACATCGTCCACGAAGGGGTTGCGGGGCAAGCCGAAGTGACGGCGGGCCTCGGGGGTCAAAGCAGCGTTCTGCAGTAGCATGGATACCTCCTCAGGGGTTTCGGTTGGTTCTGGGCTCTCGGGGACGACCTCGCCGAGGTGCAACTCGGCGGGGTCAACTTTTTTCAGGGGCTGCACAAACAGGGCTGCCAGCACCTGGTCAGCGGTGGCGCCGCGCTCGCGCAGCAGCGTCTCCAGCTTTTGGCGGGCCCGGACAGCACCACGTGCCGGCCAGGTACCGTGGGCAACCAGGCGGCTGGTGGCGGAGCGGCTCAGTCCGCTTGCCTTGCTCAGCTCGGCCTGGGTCACGCCCAGTTCGTTGAGGGTGACGGCGAGACTCATGCGCCGCCCCCGGCCACCACGCGCAGGCCGCTGCGCACCGTGAGGCGGTTGCGCACATCGTCCAGCTGGTCTTCAGGCACGCCATCGGGGTACCAGGCGCGCAACTGGGCGCTGGTCTCGCGGGACATCTGCACCCCCATGCGCACCAGCTCGGCCGCGGCTTCGAACACCGAGAGCACGCGGGCCGGGGCCTGGCGGGTAGTGGTCGAGGTGGCCAGGTCGGTACCCTTCTTGGGCAGGAAGGTGCGTTCGGGCGCCTGGTCGACCACCTTGAAGGGGTCGATTCGGCCCCCGAAGGGCAGCGCCTTGGCCTTGCGCTTGGCCTCGGCCTCGGCATCGGTGTCCGCGTCCATCGCGAAGCGTTCGACTTCCTTGCGGTTGGTGTCAAGCGCGGTGTCGGAGGGGCGTGCCCAGTCCTCGCCAATGACATTGGCATCTTCCCGGAACCCGGCGTCGTTGCGGGCCACCTGAGGAATGCTGTGAAGTACTTCCAGGCCATCCGCATTGGTGTCCACCACCACCGCCGTGTCCAGCGCATAGGGGTTGAGGGCGATCTGCAGGGACTCGCCCACCATCACACCAGGTACGTTGCGCACGTCGTACTCACGGCTATTGAATGAGACCGTCAAGGTGTCGCGCACCTTGCGCGACACGGGCGTGTGGGTCAGCAGCTCGCGGCACACCTCCAGCGGCGGGGCAATGCGCAGCTGCTCAGGGGTGATGGTGAGCCACTGTTCGTACCGGGTGCGGCCATGGCGGGTGTGCACCTTGTTGGCGTTGAACCAGCGGGCCCAGCGTTGAGCCTGGGCGTTGAGTTCATCCAGGCTGCCAACTGGACGCAGGCGCAGGCCGGATTCGAAGCTGCGTTCGATCAGGTCACGCGCCTTTTCGACCTGGCCGGTGGCACGGGCGTTGCCTGGGGCGTGGGCGATCAACTTGACCTGCAGGCGCCTGGCCAGGTTGGCAAACATGCCGCTGGTGTTGGCGCTGCCCATGTCCATCATCAGGATGAAGGGCACACCATGCAGCGGATCGGCTTCGCGCTCCTGGATGGCAGCCATGAACGACTCGGCCAGGTTGGCACCGCTCTCGGCGCCCAGCACGTAGTTGACGGCGATGGCACCGCTGTTGTGGTCGGTCACCTCGTAGGACCAGACCCGGTCCGACTCGATGCGCTTGAGGTTGGCGGGCTTGTTCTTGTAGAACTTGTCGCGCTCCATCACCTGCAGGCCGCTCTCTGCCTCGGTGCGGGCATTGAGGTAGTACAGGACGCACAGTGAGGCGTCGATCTGCCACACGTGGTTCGGGTGCAGGCTCTTGAGCTCGACAGCCGGAGTGGGCCGGTTGAGCTGGTCAGGGTGCATGCCGTACTGGCGCAGAGCGCGGGCAATGGCGCTGTCGGACAGAGGGGTCAGTTCACCGGTATCTGGATCCTGGCGCTCGGCGCGCACCTCGCCATTGGCGCGCAGCACCTCGACGGCTTGGCCGATGGACATCAGGCGCTTGTTGGTCTTGCGATGGCTCACCATCAGCATGGCGCTGATGGCCACCGCCTCTTCACGGCTCAGGGACACCTCACCGGCATCGCTGCGCTGCTTGCGTTCGGGTTTCACGGTCAGTTTCCTCAGATGTCGGTGCAAGGTGGCCAGGCTGATCTGCAGCTCGGCGCACGCTGCGGCGTAGATCGCCTGCTTGCCACCGGGGGCGGCAGCGGCAGCCTCTTGGGCCACCAGGACCAGGCGCTGGGCAATCACGGGGTTGATGGACATGCGGTCGGGGTAGCCTGGGTTACTTTCCTGCCCACTGGGCCACTTCTGAGGCCAACTGCGCGTCGGCGGCGTTGCTCACGTCGGGCAGGTCGAACTCTTGGCGCAGGGCATTGAGGTCGGCCTGGATCTGGCCCACCAGGCCGGCCATCAGCACGGCGTTGTCATCCGGGCGGTTCTTGAGGGCTTTCAGGGCCGCACGCACACCGCCTCGGATGGCGCCTATCGCATCCTTGGCAATGCGGTTTGCCTCATCCATCAGTGCTGCCAGCTCTTTATCCGGCGGCATCATGGCGATGCGCTTCTGGTCCAGCTCCAACTGATCAATCTTGTCGTTCTTCTTCTGCAGCAGTTGCTTGTTGGCCTTGTGCTCCTGGCGCTCCTCGCGCAGGGCTGCACGCAACTCCTTCACCGACATCGTGGCGATGTCGTCCAGGCTCAGCTCGCCGGTTTGGCCGGTCAGCTCCAGTTCTTCAATCTGCTCATCGTCCAGGACGAGCATCTCGAAGAGCTTGGATTGGCTACCGATGGCATCTGTCAAATGGCGCGACGTCGCGACATTTGCAAATTTGACTGCCGACTGCATGAAGCGAGCTGCGACCTTGCTATCGATCCCGAGGGCGTCGAGCCGTGAGAGAAACTGCCCATGTTGGCACGCAGCTTTGAGCACCGCCAGGCCGCGTCCGACTTCCAGGCATGCCTCCACGCTGCGGCGCATGTTCGCGGCAATGTCGCGCTGGATCAGGTCGGGGTCAGTGCAGTCGGCGGGCAGTTGGTAGCCCAGCTGGGTAGCGACAGCGCGGGTGCGAGCGTCGGTCTCACGGGTGATCAGGGCCAGGGCGTTGGCGGCAGAGAAGTCGGATGCGATCACTTCAGCATTCACAGCCACTTCTTTGCTGAGAGGGGCTGGGGTAGGTTTCTTGGCCATGGTGTTCTCGATTCAGTGGCGGTTACAGGGGAACGGAATAGCGGTGGCTGATGTCGTCAAGCTGGCGGCGGGCCTGGTTGAGATTGGTGGCCACCGTGGTGGCGATGCGCACAAACTGCACACCAAGCCGCCAGCGGTTGGTGCCTTGCACCTGCTCAACAAAGCCGGTAGTGGCAAGTGCCGGCAAGTTCTTGCTGACCCAGCTCGGGGCCACGCCCAGGCCGCTGGCGATCTCGCCGGGGGCCAGGCCGAGCAGCTCATGCCCAGCCAGCAGGCGGAACAGCTCGCAGGTGTTGCGGACTGGGGCAGCTAGCTCGTAGGTAGTGGTGGTGGAGCTCATCGCATCACCCCATTCGCAAACTCTGCCTGCAGGGCGCGCAGGCCGGCGCCCCAGATCTTGCGCACGCCGGCCAGGCCCGACTCGCACCGCACGCGGGGCAACAGGCGGTACAGCTCGCCTCGGTACATAGGCCCGAAGTTCAGATGCATGAAGGGTTGAGGCGCAGCACCCCGCATGGCTTCGCGGCAGGCCACGTTGTGCACGGGGTACTGGCTGAAGGCGGCATAGCGACCAAGGTGCATGTCTGCACGTTTGCTGCGCATGACAGCCAGCATCAGCGCGTCGCGGACCGCCTTCAGAGGGATGGTCTTGGTGGTCATTCGAACTCCAGCTCAGGGTTGGAAAAGCGGGCCACGTTGGCCTGGTGCCAGGCCACCTGGCCCAGGTGGGCCTGCAGGGCTGCTAGCGTGGAAGCCGGGTCGGTGCCGGGCTTGGCGTAGAAGTCGGTCAGCAGCTGCAGGGCAGAGGCAAACCCGGTGTTGAGCTCGACCATGTCGACCTGGCCAGCGGCACGCCCGGTGGGCATGGCGATCACCATGTGGCCGTTGGAGCTGGCCAACCAGGTGCTGACGTAGCTGCAGCCGCAGGCGTGCTCGTAGGCCTGGATCAGGATGGCCGGCATGCGGCCGGTGGCCAGCCACTTGTAAACGCTGTCATGGCTCTGGCCCATACGGTCTGCGATGCGCTCCACGCTGAGGTTATGACGCTCCAGCGCGTATTCCTTGCACAGGCGCAAGGCGTGCACCAGGCTGTTGGGGCGAGCCCGTTTCCAGTCGCGGCGAGTCATTGGAAATGCCCTCCGGTGTGCGCTTCCAAACAAATAGCCGCGGTGGGGCTGGTGCTGGTCGTGTCGCTGCCGAACAATTTGGCCATCGACACACAGGAGGAAGCGATGAGCGAACTGGAATTTGACGAGCTGGCCGGACGAATCGACGCGGTGGCCAAGGCCTTGCTGCAGGTGACTGCTCGGCTGGAAATGAACGGGGTCATTGATGGCCCCCAGATTTCTCAGGTGTGGCGCCAGGCTGTGCAGCCTGGTCGGACACCGGCTCACACGGCGAGCCATCGGATCCTTCAGGAACTAGCTGAAGCGCTTGACGATGCGCGGCGTAGTCGCCACCAATCACAGGGGCATCACGCCTGAACCCCAGCCGGTCGTAGAGATTTGATACATTGGACATTGGACGTTCCAAATCTCGATTTCAAGCGGCCGCGGTAGTGTTTTGACGGCAGACCTGGCCCGCCTTGATTCCGAGCTGAACAGCAATGTTGTGTGCGTCTCCGCGGCGGCACGGATAGCGCGGGGAGTCATCGCTGTCGTTCACGATGGCGATGACCATGTTCGGGCTGTACCCGTTGGCCTTGGCCCAGCCGGAGTACGACTGGCCTTTGAGAGCGAACTCAGCTCGGACCTGTGCACGTTTTTTGAGCATGTTGGAGCGTCCTGTTTGGTGTGCATCAATTGGCGTTGATGCGTGTTTTTTTGCATTTGTTGGCTCTATTGTGGTCACCGATTGGTTACCAGTCAAGGCTTTTTGATGAACCGAACGGTTTCTTTTGGAGGTCGCCTGCGCGAAGAGCGGAATCGGCTGGGGATGACTCAGACCGCGTTCAGCGAAAAGGCGGGGGTGACGAAAAAAACTCAGGTCTTGTACGAGGCTGGTGAGCGCGTTCCCGATCTGCAGTACCTGTCCGAACTGCATGAGATCGGCGTGGACGTCTTGTTTGTGGTTTCCGGTGTACGGAATGGTCCGCAACCGGCTGCAGATGCCACTGAGTTGGCGTTGTTGGATTGCTATCGGCGCTGTGGGCCCGCCGCTCGGGTCAACCTCATCCAAACGGCCACCTTGCTGGCTGCACGGATTGACTCTGTTGGCGGTTCACCCAGTCCGAACAAGATTCGTGCTGGAGCAAACAGCCAGAACAGCATCGGTGATCACGCAATTCAGATCGGCAATGCGACCGGCAAGGTGAACGTAAAAAGGGGGAAGTGAGCGTTGGCTGAGATATCGATGCGACTGCTTGCGTGGGTGCGCAAGCTGTTGCCAAAACAAAAATCACAGGGGGATTTCGCGGTGCAACTAGGACAGGCTAAAGGGCCTGTAACCATCGTGAATAACGTATACAACTTTACTCAGAATGCCGAAGTTTCGAATGCCCGCAGCTTTCCTGTGCCGCCTGGTCGCTCCAAGGTTTCTGTAAATGAGGACCAGAGATTTGTTCTACGACTCATGTCGAAGTACGGAATCGAAGAGGACGTCTTGAAATTTATGAGCAGGCAATTCAACACCACCCGTGTTATAGCCCTCGATTCGCATCAGCTTTTCCGAGTTCGGCGCTACGCTGAAACCTTGTGTGTTGGCAAGGAGCCGAACCCCATCAGAGCCGAGGATCAGACATGCAACCGATAACTTATTTTGGGTGGAAAATTGATGCACTGAAAGTGTCATTTGTTGTCCTAGCCGCCTTCCCTTTTGGGCCCGCATTTGCACTGAACAAGTGTGTGGGGCCAGATGGAAAAGTTAGCTATCAAGACTCGGCATGTCCAGCCAACAGCCGAACAAACCAACTGCCTTTAAACACCAACACGCAAGACGAGTCCGGATGGAGTTATGAACGGTCCAAAGACTCGATGACCGGAACGTCCTACTGTATTGCGTACTCCTCCAAGCAGTATTTGCAAATCTCCGGCCGCAAAGATCTTCTTCCCATACGGCTTAGGCTGATTTCTTCAAGTGACTTGAACAAGCCGCAGTTAGTGTTTGAGGCCTCTACACCTGATCACGAGAACACACCTTTCCATCATGCTCTTGAGGGAACTGGGGTAAAGACTGATGGTGGAAGCCTTATTGAATTTGCACCGCCATTCAGGCAATTCTCTGTGCGGATTCCAGATGAAAAAGTTCCTCAGTTATTGGGGGCAATAACCAAGGGCAGCAGGATCAAGATACGTGTTCGGTTTTGGCCCTACGATCGAACGTACGACACGGAATTTTCGTCAGTGGGCCTACAAACGGTGGCTCCGCGAGTGATTTCTTGCGCGTCCACCAAGTAGCGTAATTGACTAGGTCTCACCCGAGTTAAGAGATCAAACAATGGGGCCCTCCATTTACCCCTGATCACGCGCGCGCGGCATCCTGCCGTGCATGGAGAAAACTCGTATTGCAATAGCCGCCCTGGCGCTTTCTGCGTCGGGCCTGGTGTACATCGCCCAGCGCGAGGACTACAGCGATCGCGCCTACGCTGACCCTGTTCACGGCAAAAGCATTCCCACGCTGGGATTCGGCACCACCACTGGCGTGAAGTTCGGTGACACCACAACTCCCGTGCGCGCACTGGTGCGCCTTCGCACCGACGCGACGGAACAAGAGCTGGTTCTCAAGCGCTGCCTGTCTGCCCCCATGCACCAATACGAGTGGGATGCCATGGTCGGCTTGGCCTACAACGTCGGGGCCACTGCGGTTTGCAAAAACGGCGACCGATCGGGCCCGAGCACGATTGCGACTCGCCTGCAGGCTGGCGATTACTCAGGGGCATGCGACGCGATCCTGCTCTATGACCGTGCCGGCCCAGTCAACAAACCACAGGACCGGTGCAGTCACCCCGAGAACCGCACCTGCAGGGGCGTTTGGACTGACCGTCAACGCCTTCGTGCCATGTGCCTCGGTAGCACCACGCCATGAGCGCCCGCACCGTCGTTGCTTGTGTGCTGTTGGGCGCCACGCTCATCGGCATTTACGCCTGGCGTGATTCGTTGATCACCGCGGCCGACGCACGCGGAGCGGCTCGCGTGCAATCCGCATGGGACGCCGATGAAGCGGCCCGCAATGAAGCAACGGCCCGGGACAACGCCATCAAATTCCGAAATGCCGAAAGGATCTCCGATGCTGACGCTCAACGTGAGGCCGCGCGCCTGGCTCGCGCCGCTGCTGCTGACACTGCTGTGCGCAGCCTGCGCGCCGAGATTGCCCGTCTCAACAGCCTCGCCCATTCCTACGCGCCAGGAGATGCCGGCATTGCCGCCTGCACTCGCGACGCCTCCGTCGCCCGAGAGCTACTCGGAGAAAGCACTGGTGCGTATCAAGAGCTGGCTGCAGAGGCTGATGGTCTCCGCGACCAGGTGATCGGTCTGCAGGCGTTTGTGCACACCGTCTGCGGCGCGCCTGCAGCAGCGAGCAATTGAGGTGCCCGATGGTTTTTGAATTGACTCTGACCAACGTCATATCTCTTGTCGCGCTCGTAGTTGCCGCGTTGTGGGCGCTGTTCAAGCTGGTGAGCGTGCAACAGGAGCGGCGCCTGAACGATAGGTTCGATGCGCTCACTGCAGCCATGAAACAAACGGCCGAGTCGCAAGCGGCCACCCTGAAAAGGATGGCTGACTCGCAAGAGCGCAACGCCGACGCCACCGCCCAGTTGGAGCGCGATTTCTTAAGGCACCAAATCGAGTTGGCGCGCGACTACGTGCGCCGCGATGACTTTGTGCAGGTAATCGGAACGATCAACACGCGTTTCGACAATTTCGCGCTGCGCATAGAGGCAGCAGTGCTCAATCAGAGTGGAGGGAAGTGACTATGAATTTTCAGCCTGACATGCTGCGCGCTCGGCGCGAAGCCGTGCGTTGGCATTTGCTCTCGGCAGTGAACGTGTCCCGTCCGGTTGGCATTTATACCGAGGCACTGTTGTCCATCATCCAATCGGTTTACCCGGATGCTACACACCAGGAAGTGCGCCGTGAGCTGGACTACCTCGAAGCGCGCGAGCTGGTGCGCATCGAAAAGGATCCGCTGGATCGTTGGATGATTGACCTCACGCGCACGGGCATCGAGTTCGTTGAGTACACGATCGACGCGCAGCCAGGTGTTGCGCGGCCGCGCATCACCCAGGTCTGAGCATGGCCCCGAGAAGCAAAGTTCACTCGCTCCCGCCCGAGCTCAAGGAATGGCTGGATGCCGAGCTGGTGCGGCGCGGATTCGGCGACTACGTGCAGTTGGCAGCGGATCTCAAGGCCCGTGGTGCTGACATCTCGAAGTCGGCCATACAGCGCTATGGCTCGCCTTTCGAACAGCGCATGGCCCAGCTCAAGATGGCAGGCGAACAGGCCAAGGCGCTGGTCGACGCTGCACCCGACGAGGAGGACAAGCTGGGCGCTGCCGTGGTGCGCATGACGCAGGAGAAGATTTTCAACCTGCTGATGGATCTGGACGTCAATCCCAAGGACGTCGACGTCAACAAGCTGTTCAAGAATGCAGCCGAGATCGGCAAAGCCAGTGTGACGCAAAAGCGGTTCAGCATGGAAGCGCGCGCGGCAGCAAAGGAAGAAGCTTGAGGTTGCCCTCGAATTTCGGAGTTCATAGCTCAGCCCGGAGAATGCCGGGAAAGGAGAGAAGAGATGAACGCTG